>JAGCSR010000043.1 GCA_017964005.1 Clostridiales bacterium | reverse complement strand
GAGAACTTATGCTCTTTGTCGTATGTCGAGCTGTTGTAGAGCTGCTTCTCGTTGACATCATAGATATAATACGATGCGGAATAATCCGAACTGGTATTCAAGATCATGGTTCCGACAGCAGATATGGTGAACTTATAGTAATCCATCATATCGTTCCTGGCCAGCTGCCCGGTATAGGTAGTCCCCAGCGCGATCGGATTGGACGTACTGAACGTGTTGTTCGTACCGTTGCCGGATTCTTCATATGTCTCATTGGCGGGAGTATATGCAAAGTGGAAGCTGTAGTTTCCCGTATAATATACACTCTTCAGCCTGAGATAGTATGTACCCGCGGTAAGATCACAGGTTAATCTTCTCTCTCCGGAATCAGACGAGATGGAATTTGAATACAGAACCT
Source organism: Clostridiales bacterium (assembly GCA_017964005.1). Classification (GTDB taxonomy): domain Bacteria; phylum Bacillota; class Clostridia; order Saccharofermentanales; family Saccharofermentanaceae; genus Saccharofermentans. Next base: position 123,461 of record JAGCSR010000043.1, on the reverse strand, counting down.
TCTCGCTGGAATCGTAAACAGCATAATAGTGAGAATTATCAAAGGTTCCGGTGAACGCAACCCTTCCGGACTTGGGAAGAGTGAATTTGAAATAGTCTACGTCATCCTTTGAAGAGAACGAAGCAGAATATTCCGTATCCTCAACGATGGTATTAGCCTTGAAGATAGAATCGTTATCCTCGACCTCGCTTCCCGTTCCCGCAGCACTGACCTGTCCTGCCGGCAGCATAGCAGCAATAACCGCAGCCGCAGCAATACCTGTCAGAGCGCCTAACAACTTACCCGACAAACTAAACATAGGATCCTCCTGAAAATCATATGGCCTCAAGGCCAAGAAATACACACATCCGTAGGATAGCACTTAGTGCCCTTCAATACAATAATTTATTGCCTCTTCAGGCAAATAAAAAACCCGGCGGTCATTCCTGCCGGGCTTGATTATTCATCCTTATAAATATCAGACGTAATCTACAACGTTGACCCACTTCTTCAAGAACTCGCGCTCATCCTCGATAGCCTTGACAGACTGGGATGCGGCTACGATCGGAGTCCAGGACTGGATATACTGCTTGGGTGTATCCGTCTTGCTGCAGTATGTATCAAGGTAGAGTTCCGCGATCTCCTCGGTGGAACGGAGACTGAACAGCAGGAATGTCCTTGCAACGTCAGCTGCGGCATTGCCCTGGGTTGCATGGGACCAGTCGATGACTGCCATCTCGCCGTTGGGCTGTATGATTACATTGGCCGGGTTGAAGTCGCCGTGGCAGACCTGATCGCGTCTCTCCATACCGGACAGGCGCATGTGCAGATCGTATCTTGTGGTGGCATCAAACTCTGTCTTGGAGATCTTGCGCTCCATCTTGTCTGAGAGGTTGTTGAGCATCGGGCACTTTTCGTTGTGAACGGCGATCTGAAGATCAACGAACTTATCCATGTACTCGTTGACTTTGGACATATTCTTCTCGATGATGGACATCATGGTCTCACCTTCGATGTAGTCTGTTACGATCGCCCATTTGCCATCGATCACGGATACCTCGAGAACGATGGGGGTGCGGATGCTGATGGACTCTATCTTCGCAAGGTTCAGTGCCTCGTTGAGGATGTCCGCCTTGGAGAAAGACTCGTCGAACATCTTGATGCACTTGTCACCGTCGCGGTAGATCTTCTTATGTGTACGCTTAGCAATAACATTTGTTAATTCCATATTGTTTCCTCCCGGGATCTTTCAGATATTATATCACTTTACCTTACGTCCCGTCTTCTTGGCAGGAGCTTTCTTGGCAGGTGCCGCCTTCTTGGCTGCGGGCTTTTTGGATGCAGCCTTCTTTGCAGGAGCTGCGGATGCCTTTGCAGGGACCTTTGCCGCGCCCTTTGCCTTGGGAGCTGCCTTCTTGGAAGCCTTAGCCTTAAGATCCTTTGCGGAAGGCTTTGCTTCCTCTACGAAAGTCTTGCCGTAGTAGCAGTTAAGATAGATCTGCTTGAGGTCAGAGATAAGAGGATATCTGGGGTTGGCACCGGTGCACTGATCGTCGAAAGCCTTCTCGCTCATCTCGTCGAGAGTTGCGAGGAATACCTTCTCGTCGGGAATGTAATCCTTGATGGTAGGCTTGATGTCGATCCTGGCCTTGAGGTCTGCGACAGCCTTGATGAGTCTCTTAACCTTCTCTTCATCGTTCCTGCCACCGAGGCCTAAGACATCAGCTGCCATAGCATACTTATGCTGTGCCATCGGGTGGTCGTACTGAGGGAATGTACCCATCTTGCCGGGAACTTCGCTGGCGTTATATCTGATTACTTCTTCCAATACCAATGCGTTGCAGATACCGTGAGGCAGATGGTGGAACGCGCCGAGCTTATGTGCCAGAGAGTGGCTGATGCCTAAGAAGGCGTTAGCGAAAGCCATACCTGCCATAGTAGCGGCATTTGCCATCTTCTCTCTTGCTTCCGGATCCTTGGCGCCGAGATCGTATGCTCTGGGCAGGTAATCGAAAACCATCTTCAGCGACTGCAACGCCAGAGAATCGGTATAGTCTGTAGCCATTGTGGATACCAGGGCTTCTAAGTCGTGGGATACGACGTCGATACCAGATGCGCATGTAAGACCTCTCGGTGCTGTCATCTGGAAGTCTGCGTCAACGATAGCCATATCAGGCATGAGCTCGTAGTCAGCCAGAGGATACTTATTGCCCGTGTTCTGATCCGTGATAACGGCGAAAGGCGTAGCCTCCGAACCTGTTCCTGCGGATGTAGGGATACATACGAAGTAAGCCTTCTGTCCCATGACGGGGAACTTGTAGATCCTCTTGCGGATATCTGCAAATCTCATTGCCATATCCTCGAAGTCAGCATCGGGATGCTCGTAAAGCACCCACATGATCTTGGCTGCGTCCATTGCGGAACCGCCGCCGATCGCGATGATGACATCAGGCTCGAAGGACAGCATCTGCTTTGCGCCGGCCTCGGCGGATGCCAGAGTCGGGTCAGGCTGTACATCGAAGAAAGCGGTATGAGCGATACCGAGTTCCTCGAGCTTGTCCTCGACAGGCTTTGTAAAGCCGTTCTTATATAAGAATTCATCTGTAACTATGAAGCATCTCTTCTTACCCATCTCCTTGAGTTCTTCAACGGCAACGGGTGTGGAACCTCTCTTGAGATATACCTTCTCGGGGGCTTTGAACCAGAGCATATTATTTCTCCTCTCAGCAACGGACTTAATGTTCAAAAGGTGCTTGATACCGACGTTCTCGGAGACGGAATTGCCGCCCCAGGAACCGCACCCTAAGGTAAGCGACGGTCTTAACATGAAGTTATACATGTCGCCGATGCCGCCCTGCGAAGAAGGAGTATTGATCAGGATCCTGCAGGTCTTCATGCGCTCGCGGAATCTCTCGATCTTCTCCTGCTCTGTTACGACGTTGAGGTAGATGGAAGATGTATGTCCGAAGCCGCCGTCAGCGATAAGGCGCTCTGCCTTCTTCATGGCGTCTTCTATATCTGTAGCCTTGTACATCGCAAGTACCGGCGACAGCTTTTCGTGTGCGAAAGGCTCGGAGATATCGACTCTGGATACCTCACCGATCAGGACCTTGGTGCCCTCGGGAACCTTGACCCCTGCCATCTCTGCGATGTGCGCTGCCTTCTGGCCAACGATCTTGGCATTGATGGATCCGTTGATGAGGATGGTCTTCCTGACCTTTGTAAGTTCGCTGTCGGACAGGAAGTAGCAGCCCCTTGCCGCGAACTCATTCTTGACCTTATCGTATATCTTCTCGTGAACGATGACCGACTGCTCGGAAGCACAGATCATGCCGTTATCAAAAGTCTTGGAATGAATGATGCTGTTGACAGCCAGTAAGATGTCGGCTGTCTCGTCGATGATCGCAGGTGTGTTGCCTGCGCCGACGCCCAGAGCAGGCTTGCCGGAAGAATATGCAGCGTGCACCATACCGGGGCCGCCTGTTGCGAGGATCGTGTCGGACTCTCTCATCAGCATCTGGGTGAGCTCAAGGCTCGGAACATCGATCCAGCCGATGATGTCCTCGGGAGCACCTGCCGCAACAGCAGCCTCGAGCACGATCTTGGCTGCCTCGATCGTGCTGTTCTTGGCCCTCGGGTGGGGGCTAATGATGATGCCGTTACGGGTCTTAAGGCAGATCAGGGACTTGAAGATCGCAGTGGATGTCGGGTTCGTGGTCGGAATGACCGCGCCGATCAGACCGATAGGCTCTGCGACCTGAGTAAAACCGTACTCCTTGTTCTCATATATAACACCGCAAGTCTTCTCGTCGCGGTACTTGTTATAAATATACTCGGATGCGTAGTGATTCTTCATGATCTTGTCTTCGACTACGCCCATGCCCGTCTCCTCGACGGCCATCTTGGCAAGCGGGATCCTGGCCCTGTTGGCCGCAGTCGCCGCCGCACGGAAGATCTTATCCACTTCTTCCTGGCTGTAGTGCGAGAACTTCTCCTGAGCCTTGCGCACTCTCTTCAAGAGCTGCATAAAAGACTCAACAGAATCCGTGATCTCATAATGGTTGTTATCCATATGATGTACCTCCTCCATAAGGCAATCTTAATACGATTGAATTATCTTATCCCGCAGGACAATAGTAAAGTCACAAAAAGCCCTCAAAATGCCGATTTTGAGCTTTTCGGCACTCAAATTTTCATATAAACGGCATTACGGGCTTCATTTGATTTTCATTTTCTACATTACTACCGTTGTAGTACTTTACTGCTATGCATCTTAGTTTACGATCCTTTTTCTCTTATAACCTGAACAAGTTCATCTATATCTTTCAGCAATCGCTCCTCCCATATCTTTCTGTTAACCTCAATGATATCAACCCTGTGTGTCTCATTCATTGAATCCGAAAAGTACAGACTGTCGGGAGAAACAGCAATACTTTTCGCTGTCTTGTCAGGCCAAGAAATGTCTTTTTCTGCGACTTCCATTGGTATTCCTACTATCTTTTCTGTTCTGTCAGTAATCAACATATAGATGTCGTATAAGACCGACAGATCAGAAACACCAGATTTTTTGTCCTCGACCGATTTGGGTTGAAGCAATGTATTAACTATCTCAAAAAACCATTTTGCCTCATTTATCCTGGTTTTCTCCGTTACATATTCCTTATACTGCTGTTTTGTCATCTTACTCGAATACTTTGGTTCTTCTTTGAGAAGATAGTATTTCCAGAAGTGAAGCTGTCTGACGGATTCCGGTGATAGCCCCGTGTATTTACATACCGCTTTGTTCTCATAGTTAGGATAATCTGTTTCAAATCCAAACAGGTAATCCATACTTAGGTCAAACATATCATGTAATCTGAACAACAATTCATAATTCATTTCCTTACCTTTACCGTTCTCAATTACATACATTTTCTTCTTTATATTCTCGTCATCAAAATCTTTCTCAGGAAAAAGGTAACGATAGAATTTGACTTGGCTCATCTTCATATTTTTTCGAGTTTCTTTTACGAATTGACCCAATTTTTTAAGTGGAAGTTTTGTTTCCATTTTTTATATTCCTCCAAAAATAAAATGTATAGAATTTGGGAATCGATATTTCCCCAAATCAATATTACCATATTCTTGTCAATCCGGACCGGCAAATATTAGTACAGGAGGTCACAAAATGACTAGAAATGATTTAGCAAACAACAATAAACCCAGAGAGGGCTGTATAGATCTTTGGAATGCTTCTCTTCTTAAAGACGCTACCTACACTTTAGGCAACGATATACCTGTCTGTCAAAAATGCACCGGTATTATTCCGATGGATCTTATTTCCTATGATGAAGCAAAAGCTATTCACAAAAAAACAGTCAAAAAGGAACCGGATTACCATATCAATAAGACTGTTCATTTCTTTATTGATGATCAAAAGTTTGACGGAAACAGAGAAAGTATATGGCTACATCCAGAAAAGCTTATTGAATTACTCCACCATTATTCAGGAGTTATAAGCCCGGATTTTTCAACATATGCAGATTTCCCTGATTCATTGAAACGCTACAACATCTACCGTATGAGAGCCTTCGATTATATTTTCCAAATGCATGATATACCGGTAATACATAATGTTCGATGGGGAACATCAGAAACTTGGTCATATTGTTTTGATGGGATTCCATTAAATGGAATCATAGCAATCGGAGTCGTTGCAAGCGGAATTAATAAAATATGTAATAGGTCGTACTTCAAAGACGGTCTTATTATGGCAATTAAAACTCTCAAACCTCACACGATAATCATATACGGATCAGATCATTATGATCTATTCAGTGATCTTCGCACTCAAGGAATCAATATTGTTTCATTCGACAGCAAAACAAGTTTGGCATATAAGAAGGTGAAGAAATCATGAGTAAAGTATTAAGTAATCACTTTCACGGAACAACCGGAGAGAGAAACTTCCCCATCATTCATCAGCAATCTGAAGAAAATACAATAAACCACAGAATTCGTGAACTTGATTTGCGGGAACATCCTGTAAAACACAAGAGCGTTTTGAGTATCAAGGCAATAAAAGAAAAGGTAAATAACAGAACGGCAAGTAAAGACGATTACAAGAAATATGACACCATGAGAAGACTTGCAAAAAGGCGCAAAAAGGGAGTTGAAACCTTTTGGAAACAAGAACGTCGACGAATAAAAACCGGTGAGACCACCACACGTAACTGGACTGCCGAACAACGTAATGATATTCTTAACAACAGGATTCCAAAAATAGGAGGAAAAAGCCTACAAGGGCATCATACGTATAGTGTCTCATCATATCCTCATTTGGCAAACAAGGGGGAAATAATCTTTCCCGCTACTTTTGAAGAACATCTATACTATTGGCATGGTGGCAATTTCCGAAACAGCCTTCCCGGAAGACCGTTCAAAAGAAACAAGAAAAAAGGAGAATGAATATGTGTGATACGGTTGGAATCAAAATCTCATCAGAAAGCCCCATCGCAAAGTGCGTTTCGATCATAAGGGAAATCGAGCCGGATTTATCTATTTCAGACATCAGAACTGCAATCGATAACAATGAATATGTCCTTTCCTATGATTATACTGATGAAAAAGGGATTAAAAACATAGTAAAGTGTTATGAGGAACTTGAAAAGCTTGGTATTAAGGCCAGATTATACGAACTCGATAACGAAGAATGTTCGATTGAATTAATCAAAAATCTGGATAAAATGTACGATGAGATCAGCGATGATATCGATGCCGAGATGGAAGCTGAAGATAATGACGACATTTAAGTTGAGATTAGATACTAGTGCATAATTTCTAATCATCAATAGATGTTCTTCTCACACCCTGCCAGCGTCTCGCCTTCGTAGCAAAGCTTCAGGCTGAAGAACTTATCCGGTACCTCATCGAAAAGCAGCCTGAACATGATCTTATCCCCTTCCCAGACGGGCAGGTCATATATGTCTGCAAGATCTACCCAGGTAAGGTCGCCCTCATCGCAGGGGGCGAGCTTCGGGAAGTCTTCAACAGTCCCTGCGAACACATGCATATATTCCGTGCCGTACTTATCTGAGACAAAGGTAACGTGACCGCGGTATTCGAGAGTTGTAAGATCATCCCTTGTAAGCCCGCTTTCTTCTTCGATCTCCCGGACGATGCAGTCCTCCGGGGATTCGCCCGGTTCCATATGCCCGCCTATCCCGAGCCACTTGTCGAGGTTCATGTCGCCTTTGCGGGTCTTGCGGATAAATAAACATTTACCCCGGCAGACTATATATGCCAGGGTAGTAGCTTGAACGTCAGTTACATGAGACATCTATCAGACGGGCTCCATCGCAAGGAGCGTATCAAGAGCCATAACATCCATGTTCCAGTCGAGGCTCTCGGCAATAGCGATATAGTGGTTGACCCGCTCGATGATGTAGGAAGAGATATCCACCTTGAAGGTCTCGCAGAGCGCGCAGCGCTTGTCGGCGATGCAGACGATGATGCTCTCGATCTTCGCAGGCGGGATAGGAGTCAGAGGGAACATATGCCTTCTGATTATATTCTTCTCTACGGGGTTCATATCGAAATCACGTTCTGCGTTCCTCCAGGCAATGCCCGGGTGAGTAAACCCGTGGATCTTATGTGCGAGAACCGGCTCGTGCCAGTCGTACAGGAAATAGTCGTGAAGGAGAGCTCCTCTTACCAGGCTCTTGCGGTCCACCTTGATGTGCAGGGTCTTCTCCAGGAAGTGCGCCATCAGCAAAGAGAACTTGGCAACGGACACACAATGTTCGAACACGGAAGTCGTCCCGTGCTGCATGAACTGTTTTGTCTGCTGAGCTTTGGGATCGAGAAGTATATCACCGCCAAGAGACAGGATCTCCTTGGCAAGCTTATACTCGGTTATCTTCTTATCTTTATCCAATGCAGTCTCCTTCGCGCCACGGCATCTCGGATCTTAATTCCAGGGCAGCGCTCCGTCTATTAGTATATACTTTCTTGCACCGGTCAACAATAAGAATGTGTTACATCACAGAGCATACTTATGCGTGATGCGGAGCCTCCACCAGACCTTCCAGGTATCCGTAAACATCTTCCATATGTCGCGGATCCTGATCCTTGAGAAAGACTCTTCACGGGTGTAGTGCAGGACTATCGGCATCTCCTCGATCCTGCCTCCGATGTGGGACGCAAGGGCCAGAAGTTCTATATCGAAAGCATAGCCTTTGATCTGCCTGACCTTAACGATCTTGCGGATAAGGTCGCCGCGGAATACCTTGATGCCGGTCTGGGTGTCGTGGCAGGACAGCCCGAACAGGACCTTGAGCATAACGAAGTAACCGAAAGAGACGAATTTTCGGAGAGGCGGATAGTCGAGCTTGGATTCCTTATGCATCTTCGAGCCGATGACTATATCGCAGCCGGTCTCTTCCATCTTGTTAAGGAACCCCTCAAACATATCGGGCATCAGATCCAGATCGGCATCTAAGAAGCCGACTATGTCGCCGCGGCTCTTCATGACACCTTCGACGATGGCCGAGCCCTTGCCGCGGTTCACTTCATAACCTGCGGCAACTACACCGGGAATGAGCTTGGAAGCTCTCTCTATCTCAAGGCCCGTGCGGTCTCGGGATCCGTCGTTGACGGCGATGATCTCGAAGTCGTCGCAAAAGGAAGATACCGTGTCAGATATCACCTTGAGATTGTCGAAGATGTGGTCACCCTCATTATATGCCGGGACTACGATCGAAAACATCAGAATCTGCCGCCGCCTCCGCCTGAGAAGCCGCCGCCTCCGCCACCGGAGAAACCGCCGCCTCCCGAGAAGCCGCCACCGGAGAATCCTCCGCCCGAGATTCCGCCTCCGCCACCGCCGCCGTCGGACATAACGATCCTGCGGGTCTTGGTAACTTTGTCGGTAACCTGGGGCAGTACCTGGGTCTTATCGATATACTGGTCGTACTTTGGCTTCGGGTCCAGCTTCTTGCTCTTGACACCGGCAAACGCGATCAGCGCAGCAAGGCCGGCGGGGATTATGAGCGAGAAGAACACGATCCCGCTTTGGTTCCTGTAGTCGTAACGATTAAGGTCGTTCAGCACTCCCTGGAGCGCAAGAGCATACTGCTGCTCCTGAAGTTCGGGCTTATGGCCGCGGAATATGCTGCCTACATCATCGTCATCGACGGAGAAGTGTGCCGAACCGTAGGTATAGAGCCAGAAGAACCTCTGACCGTCCTCATCGATGGACAGGTCGACCAGGATACAGAATCCCGAATGGTTACGGAAAGGAGTATCCACGATATTCTTGGTGTAATAATCTGTTACGAACTGCCTGCAGTCGTCGTCGGAATTAGTGTATCCGGGGCCCTTGTCGCGGGTAGTGATGATGATGACATTGATATCCTTCTCACGGGACATCTGCGAGATGGTCGAGCCTAACTGCGCCTCCTGTTCGGTGGTGAAGATATTGGCATCGTCCACTATATAAGCGGACTTCTTCGGCGGTATGTTCATAACCACATACAAGATGAGGCATCCTACGACAACGGCCGCCAGCACGATGATCATCACGACTGACAGAGTGGATATCTCTCCCCATATGGAGAGCTTGGGTTTCTTATTCTCTTTACTCATCCGAACGTACCTCCCAGATATAATGCCAGGCCGGCACGGACTATCACGGCTATTATCGCCAGGAGCACGAAGAAGAATATGAGCTTCTTAAGCGGGCTGATAGGAAGCTTGCCCGCAACTTCGCCCGTCTGGCCGTTCACCGCGAAGTAATAATATTTGCCGAGATACTTATAGGACATGAACCACACCGGGAGAAGCGCATAGTCTGCCTTGATCTCGGTGAAGACACTGTTGTTCTGCTTGATCGAGAAGGTGTCATACTTCTTGACCTTGCTGTTGATGTACTGATTGATGTACTCGCGTCCGCGCTTTACGGCACGGTCCTTGAGCCCGTCCGGATCAAGATCGTACCTGTCGGCGAAGAATCCGGGCAGATATTTATAGTCGTAAGGGATCATCTTGTCCATGTGGAAAGGCTCGATCGCCTCCATCAGTTCATCGTCGATCCTGGTCTCGCCGTCGAAAGGAACTCCTCCGAACTTCATGGGGCCCTTGCAGGTCACCTCATACTCGTGGATCGTCTTGATATTGCCGGATACAGAACTCGTAGTCCCCTTCCCCGTTACATCCATCTTGATATTGTAATCGAAAAGCCAGAACGGCACATAAAGGCCTGTCAGCTTCTCGATATTCTTCTGGGATACGAAGTTCATAGGTGTCCAACGTCCGCCCTTCGCCCAGGTGATGAACTTCTCTTCAGCCTTTTCCCTGCTTACGGAGAACGGGATCAGATACTTAGGTCTGAAGTTCTCGGCCAGACGCTGTCCCACCAGAGCCGGCGATCCGCAGAAAGCACAGAAAGTCGCGGATGTATGTGAATCCGTAACGACCCTGGCGCCGCAGGCATTGCAGACGAACTCTGTTTTGTCGGAATTATCCTCAACAACCCCCTGCTGCTCGGATACATTGAATTCGGCATTATCGGCCTCTGCTTCGAACACAGAGTCCTTCTGTCCCTCAAAAGCCTGAGCCTGATCTGTCGCGCCGATCTTCTTGTCAGTTGTCAGTTCCTCAACTACCGACTCGATCTGTGACGGATCGAAAGCGCCGCCGCAGAAAGCACACTCCAGTTTCTGAGTGTCCGGATTAAAGATCAGATTGGCAGAACATTGCGGGCATTTAATGGTATCAGCCATCTAATACTCCCCCATTCCATAAGTTGATCAGTTTGCTATTATACCATTTTAGCGGTGAACTTGCGAATCGGAATTTGATGCTTGAAAGACTCCCACAACAAGTATATAATGCATCCCATGATTACAAGATCTTTTACAGGCTTCGGATTTGAGTTTAACTTCGCCTTTACCTATAAAGTGCGTTGATGCTTCACTTGGCCTGATTTTAAGATTAGAAAACTGATAATGGTCCTGCGGTGAAGCATCGCAGGACTTTTTTTATCGAAAGGAAGGATTCACATGAACAAGGACAAAAAGACAGAAGAGCAGAACATCGAGAACATCGACAAAAAGATCGCGGAGCTTTTCGCGGAGAGGCTGACAGAGAGCCGCAAGGCAGACGAGGGAATGCTGCCTTCCGAGATCGCCCTGAAGTGCAGAAAATACGAGCGCGACTTTCTTGTTAACCTCGCCGAAGACAAAGGCGAGTTCGAAGGATACGAGCGCGTGCTCTTCTCCACCCTCTTTAACTTGAGCCATGCCTATAAGCTCACAGGTTACGGCGCCAAGACGGATCTTGCCGACAAGATCACTTCCGCACTGGAGTCAACACCCAAACAGTTCCCCGAGACGGCTTTCGTCGCGTGCCAGGGCGTTGAGGGCGCAAATTCCCAGATAGCGGCAGATAAACTGTTCCGCAGCGCCAACATCATGTATGTCAGGACTTTCGAAGGCGTATTCCAGGCGGTCGAGAACGGTCTTTGCAAATACGGTATCCTGCCCATTGAGAACAGTTCCTTCGGATCTGTCACATCAGTATACGATCTCATGAAGAATCACAGCTTCTATATCGTCCGCTGCATAAAGCTTCAGATCAACCACAGGCTTCTTGCAAAACCCGGATGCGATCTGTCCGGTATCCGGGAGGTCTTCTCCCACGAGCAGGCCATCGGCCAGTGCAGCAACTTCCTTAAAGAGCACAGCGACATCAAGATAACGGTGGTCGAGAACACGGCTGTCGCAGCCAAGATGGTGGCAGACTCCGACCGCACGGATGTGGCGGCAATATCTTCCCCCGACTGCGCATCCCTCTACGGGCTCTCCGTGATCTCGGATTCCGTCCAGAATACTGATCATAATTACACGAGATTCATCTGCATCTCCAAGGACATGCAGATCTTCCCCGGGTCTTCCAAGATCTCCATGATGCTTTCTTTGGGCCATACCCCCGGATCTTTGTCAGACACACTCGTTAGGTTCTCGTCTCTCGGGCTCAACCTCACAAAGCTGGAGTCCCGCCCCATCTCAGGCCGCGACTTCGAATTCATGTTCTATCTGGATGTGGAAGCATCTGTCTATTCAGACAAGGTCCTGGCAATGCTCTGCGAACTGGACGCGTCCTCCAATGAGTTCACGTTCCTCGGAAGCTATTCGGAAGTGTAAGCATCTGAGTCTTTCAATAATTGTTACTGTAAACTGCGCAAGTCGTTACTGCACAGTAACAAATACTGCCAGCTACAGTAATATGTTACTGCAATCAAGAAAAGTCATTACTGTACAGTAATATTTTTTGCGTATTGCAGTAACAAATCGATCGCGGCGTCTTATTCAAAACCTGCAAAAACTACAAATAATCTGCAGGAATAGTGGTTTTTGCAGGTTTTGTAGGTATTTCGTAGTTTTTTCTTTGTAGCTGAAGATGTAGACTGTTCGCATGAGAAAACTAATAAGACAGATGCACATATCGTACTACAGGCATAAGGTTGATTCTTACGCAGATATACGCAGCGGAACATGGGAATCACAGTCCGGCAACAAGTCGTTTGTCTGGACTGTTGTTGACGGCAAGCGGGAAGAAACACACAGGTCTCACACCAGAAGGGGACAAGAACTTGTCAACCTCCTGACAAGGTGCGAGCAGGATAAACAGGTCCTGTCAAAGCTCGAAGCTGAGTGGAACTCCAGATACAGGACTCCTTACGAGCCCTTGGAATTGGAACCCTATGACAATACTTATAACCGCCGGTTGTTTGATTCTCTTATATGCGGAAGGAATCCGTACAATAAGGACTACAAGCTCTCATATAAAGACATTTTGTTCAATTCAAACCTGGAACTTCAATTCGCCAAGCTGATGGATGATTACGGAATCCCTTATAAGTACGAGCCTGAGATAGCCGTAATCGAAGGAAGATACCGTTATCCTGATTTTGTTATATATCTTCCCTGGGTCGATATGATCATCCTTATTGAGATATACGGTCTGAGCGAAAAGACAAACTATATCGCAACAATACGCGACCGGACCTATGATTATATGATGTCAGGATGGATACCGGGCAGAAACATGCTGTCGTTATATCATTACGGCGATGAGATAATCCTTCCTGAGATGATAATGGAAGAGATCGAGACAGTTATTATGCGTAACCTTCTTTTAAGGCAGAAAGCAGCTTAAAGAATTTCCAAGATCGCTATTGATCGCAACCCGTGTAAACACTAATTCACTTGCAGTCAACCCCGTAAGCATTCGCAAGAATGTGCCCAAAGGGCAGGGTTGACGGCAAACGTTCTGATCTGTTTATACACGATCACGGGTTGCGATCCTCTGATTTGTTACTGTAAACTGCGCATGTAATTACTGTACAGTAACAAATACTGCCAACTACAGTAATATGTTACTGCAATCAAGAAAAGTCATTACTGTACAGTATTATTGGGAGAGATTTACAGTAACAAATCGCAAATACGATCACTTGTCCCCGAACAGATACTCAATAAACTTCGTATAGTTATCGAAGTCGTCTGAAGCGTTAGGATAAGCGAACGCGATATAGTAAGTGTGATCCGGGCTGAGCCCCAGATTCTGCTTGATCTCATCCGTAAGCTTAACAGCAAGAAGCGAGCGCTCGTCATCTGCGCCGTTCTCCTTCTCCTTGTCAGTCGGTTCGTAGTAGTAAAGATCCGATTCAGAGAACTTGCTGATATCCAAAAGTTCCGACAGATCCTGGAAGTAATCAGGAGTGGAGTAGTTATAGACCGCGTCCTCGCGCATGATCAGGTAATCGTAAGCACCAGTAAGGATAGAAGCGCGGAAAGCTATATCAAGATATCTTTCCTGATAGTCAAGGTCATTCTTAAAGTTAAGGTCTGTATCAAGAAGCTCCGCGGTACGTCCTTTGCCGTACCCTCCCCATGCAAGGAAGTCGGTCGTTGCATACTTACGCCCTTCATCAGATACGGCAGCGTTGATGAGGCCTCCGCTGACGACATTCATCTTAGACTTATAGATGTCGGATGCGTACCAGGCGATGGCCGTTATAGCCAGGACGACCACCAGGATCGCGGGCAGATAGTGCCTGACAAAATAGACGACTTTCTGCTGAGAAGAAAGCCCTCTCATATTTTTCTTCTCCTGCCTTATGAATCTGGTAAGCTTATTGCCGGACTTATCCTCTTCGGCGTCTTCCCGGGGCTTATCAAGATCTTCTTCGAGATCCTTGGCTTCCATCTTGGACTTGGCAAGTGCGGTGCTGTCCATATCCTCTGACAGGACTTTATCCTCGGCAGGCTGAGGGGCCGCATCCGGTCCGCCGTCAGCTTCCAGAGCAGTATCGACCTTGTAATCCCATTCGCCTTCTTCGGGAGTACCCTCGCTCTGCCCTTCCGCATCCTGAGCCTTCTCGCTCTGATTCTTCTCCAGCTTATCGAACTGCTTTATGAATACCCTGCACAGGAAGTATGTGATCGCCGTAGAACAGAACACGTAGATCAGCGGGAACCACTGTGAGTACCAGATGCATGCGATAACGGATGCGATCATGAACAAAGTGACGAGGATGAGCGGGATGAAGCGGATGATGATCAGTATCAGAGCTCCCTTGAAGAGTTCCGATATCTTCATCTCGTATCTTGCGATCAGAGGGAATATGGTGATGGTCATGAGCCACACAAAAACGCTCATGACGATGACGCCGAACTTATAAAAGAATGGTGTGGTGCTCCATCCGGAGACGATGACCCAGCGCCAGTCCAAAAGGATCAGGGCGATGCCGATGATCAGGATGAACCACACGACCGTTGCCTGCCTGAAGTTGCGCTTGAAGGCTTTGAAGAACGGCACGATAACGCCGGAGTCTTCCCCCTTCATGATCTTCATGGCAACATAGTACTTGGCAGAGAACGCCGCGCCGAAAGTTACGACGGGGATGCTGCAGATCACAAACAGCAGATTCAATATGATGATATCTGCCAATGTGCTCAGGAATTGCATCGGAGGGCTGTCGGGCTTCAATAAGTTCATCTGTCTTTATACCTTTGTGTTCGAAAATCTTTTGACGCGACTAATAATAACATATTCTTTTCGAAAAAACTGCCCCGACCGTCTGACCGGGGCAGCTTGAGAAATATTGTGACTGTAGAAGGATTATCTTATTCCTTAACACCACCGATCGTAAGACCGGTAACGAAGTACCTCTGCAGGAACGGATACAAAGCGATGATAGGTGCCATCGTAGCGATGGTAGCAGCAGCTCTGATCGTTATAGGGGTAACCGTCTGTGCCGATGCTGTCTGTCCGCCCTGGGATGCTCCGACAGGTCCGGATGATGTAGCCGAGACGTTGTTGAGAAGCTTCATAAGCTCGTACTGCAGTGTTGTATACTCAGGGTTCATTCTGTTATACAGCATTGCGTCGAACCATGCGTTCCAGTGATATACGGCTACGAACAGCGCGATAGTGGCATAAACGGGTTTGCACAAAGGCGATATGATCTTGGAGAATACTGTCATGTATCCTGCACCTTCGAGCATTGCAGATTCTTCCAGGGAATCCGGGATACCTTCCATGTAGGTTCTCATGACCATAACGTTGAATGCGGATACCATACCGGGGATAACGTATACCCAGAAGCTCTCTGTCAGGTGGAGATACCTGAAGAGGATCATGGTAGGTACAAGTCCTCCGGATGCATACATCGTAATGATCCAGAACAGTGACAATGAAGACTTGAACAAGAACTTCTTACGGCTCAGGATGAATGAGAGCAACGCATTTGCAAACAATGATGTAAGTGTTCCAAGGATGGTTCTGAGAACCGTGATCTTAGCTCCTACAAGGATACCCTCCTTGGTAAGAACGGAATTATAGTTCTTGATAGACCATCTTCTGGGAAGGAAGTGAATACCACCTCTTATAGCATCGTTACCGTCATTGAAGGAATAAGCCAGTGTATTGAGAACAGGGTACAAAGTCACGATTGCAAACAATACAAGGAAAATGGTGTTGAAGATGTAGAAGATTACATCTTCTTTAGGCATCTTCTTCTTATGCTTCTTTAAAGGTCTTTCGAGTTTTACCTCAGTTGATACTTCAGCCATTTTGATTCACTCCTTTCTTTAGAATAGACGCTCATCGCCCTTCTTCTTGGCGATGGTGTTGGCAAGCACGATCAGGGTGATCGATACGGCCGTCTTAAAGATACCAGCCGCGGTACCGAGGGAGTAGTCCATGTTACGTCCGTCCATAGCCCAGTCAAGGATATAGATGTCGATCGTACGGGATACGCCACGTACCAGGTCGTTACCGAGCAAGTACTGCAATTCGAATCCTGCGTTAAGAACATTACCCATGTTCATGATAAGAAGGATGATGATGGTAGGACGGAGTGAAGGGAGAGTGATATATCTCATCTTCTGGAAACGTCCTGCACCATCGATGGAGGCAGACTCATAAAGACAAGGGTCAATAGAAGTGATGGCTGCCAGGTAGATGATAGCGTTCCAACCTGTCTCCTTCCAAAGATGGCTCAATGTGACCAAAGGCCAGAACCACCCGGGATGGGCAAGGAACGTATACGGTTTATCGATGATGTGAAGGTTCAGGAGGATCTCATTGATGATACCTGTGTTGGAGACCGTATCACTTACGATGGCAACAACGATGATCCATGAAAGGAAGTGAGGCAGGTATGAGATCGTCTGAATTGATTTCTTAAAGTGTTTATTTCTAACCTCGTTCAGGAGGATAGCGAATGCGATCGCAACGATGGTGCTGAATACAAGGTTCAATACACCCATGACGAACGTATTCCTTATAACCAGGATGAACTTCTCATCGCTGAAGAGGAACTTGAACTTGTCCATTCCTACCCACTTAGACTTGAAGATACCCTTGTTGTATTTGAAGTTTTGGAATGCCATTATCCAGCCTATCAAAGGCAGATAGTTAAAGATGAGGCCGTAAAGGACATAGACACCGCCGATAACGACGAGGATCCACTGTCTCTTAAATTCTTTCTTGGTGAACTTAGGCCCGGTCTTTTCTTTTTTCTTTTTCTTGCCGGATCCTTCATCGGATTCGGTCTCGGCAACAGCTCTCTTTGCTGCGAGCTTGGCATCATTGGCTGCCTTAAGCTCATAATAATCTAATTTCTTCTCAGAATTTGAAGTTTGATTTTCCATGTTACTCTCCGGGTTGTATGTAGAGATAAAGAGGGTTTTTCAAGAAAAAGTGGTGGCAACCACAGTAGTTATGTTCCATGGTTGCCACCACATCGTTTAGCTTAGATCAGTGTGCTTCTAAATCATTGATTATTTTGAAGCTTCCAATCTTCTCAGAACCTCAGCCTGAGCTGCATCGAGGAATACCTGAGGGTTAACGCCTGCATAAGCTTCCTGATACTTAGCCCAATCGCCTTCGAAGTCCTTGGACATGATGACCTTAGGCAGCCATGTGTGCTTAACCTCAGCCATGTCCTTCCAAACCTTACCGTAGTCTGTGTCAGCACCGATGTTGTTTGACCAGGACCACAGAGGATACCAAGCTGTCTGCTCCCACTGTCTGGAGCCGAGGAAATCGATGTATGTCTCAGCACCGTAAGCTGCGAAGCACTTCTTCAAAGGTTCGGACATACCGTTCTGGAACTCGGAGATCTGCTCAGAAGGCTGCATACGGTTGATGCCGTCCTTGCTCATACCGAGCCACTGAGGGCAGTAAGAATACTCGCAGGAATGAGCTGCCTTGTAGTCGTCGCTCTTCCAGTTCTCTCTCTGCTCATCTGTTCTGTAGTAGAGACCATTCTCGTCTACCATGTAGTCAACGTCCTTGATACCCCAGAAACGGAGGTCATGGATTTCCTGATCGAGGAGCATGGAGAGGAATCTGAATGCTGCATCAGGATCCTTACAAGATGTTGTAACTGCACAACCGGAAGCTACGTTGAGCTCAGGTCCGCCGTAGTAGAGCTGATCGGAAACGCCGGGAGCCTTAAGTCCGAGAGGTACATAGTCACAGCCGAGCTCGTCGAGACGATACTTTGTGCCATCCTTGAGCTCGAGAGTCTGAGAGAAGGGTCCCATGATGTCGTATGCGAAATCCCAATACTGATCGCAGAGACCAAGTACACGACCTGTAGCGAGCTTAGCAAGATACTCGTCGTGAGACTGTGTTGCGAACTCAGGATCAACGATACCCTTAGCGAACTCTTCGTTCAGCTTCTGGAAGTAAAGCTTTGCTGTAGGTGTTGTGTTGTAGTCAACAACCTTCGGGTTAGCAGGATCGTCAACGTTAACGATGACGCAGCCGTCGTTCGGATAACCATCCAAGAACATAGGAGGGTTCTCAACGCCGAAGTAATACCAGTCATTGCTCTGAGCGGTGTAACCGATTACAGGTGTTCCGTCGGGCATTGTAGGATGAGCTGCAGCATACTTCTCGATAACTTCGAAGTACTGATCAAGGGTCTCGATCTTAGGATAGCCTGCATCCTCAAGAACACGAACCTGGATCCAGAAAGCCTCACCGTTCTGGCCTGTTGTTGTATCCTTCTGATAGTAGTTACCGAAAACGTTGGCCCAGTAGATCTTGCCATCGTCCATACGGAACTTATCCCAATCCTTCTCGGAGTACATCTCCTTGAGGTTAGGATACTTCTCAAGATAATCATCCCACGGTACGAGCAGTCCTTCTTCGTAGAGCTGGACAGAACCGTCACCACCGTCGATGAGATCAGGGAGCTTACCGGATGCGATGATGGATCCGATAGCCTCACCAGCCTGCTGACCTGTCAGCCAGGACTCCTGAACGCGGACACCGGTCTTCTTAGCGATGATCTCTTTGATCTCGTTGTTGGAGTTCTTCTCCTTACCGGACATAGCTGCGAACATGGTCATGTCGATGATCTCGTCATCAGCATACTCCTTGGGAGCTTCGGTGGTTGCTTCTGTAGCTTCCGTGTCCTTGCTTTCCTCAGTAGCCTTTGTGTCGCCGGTGGTAGCATCTGTTGCTGCGGGTGTGCTGGGAGTACAGCCTGCAAATACAGAAACAGCCATCATGGACGCAAGAGCCAATGCCATGAGTTTCTTTGTCTTCATTAGTTTACCTCCTGAAATGGATTCTCGTTTGCACGATTAATTAAGCACTTTAATTATATGGTTGCCTCATTTTTGCCACAACCCGAGAAACTCTTATAAAACTACCGATAAATTCTACATAAATCAGGAGGGTGATTTTCGAGCATATTAGTGCACAACGCACAAAGGTTTGGTGCACATTCAACAAAGGGGTTACTCGCCGCGGTTCGTCTTGCGGTATTTGGAAGGAGTGCACCCCATGATCTCTATAAATTTACTAATAAAATAATCACTATCCTTATAACCTACATCTTCGGCTATCCGGTTTATCTTCTTGTCAGTATTGATGATCTGTCTTGCAGCTTCGCGGATCCTGTAATTTGTCAGGTAATTCTTGAAGCTCATCCCGTACTTCTTCTTGAAGAGCTGTCCTAAGTAGGAACTGTTGATGTGATATTTGTCACCCAGATCCTTAAGGCTTATGTTCTCGGAATAATTCTTCCTGATGTCGGCTTCCACATCTGCCAGAAGTCCGCGGGAGATGCTCTTCCGGAGTTCGGACAGATACAGCGCATACTCGGTGGCAAACTTCTTCATGTGCTGGCTCGAACCGCGGACGAACACATCTTCCGAGGTCTGTTCGGATATGAACTGGACTATCTCTTCCTGGTTGACGGTATCATCCTGTTCGCTGGCCAGGTGGATAAGCCTGAACAGCAGATAGTTGATATTAAGGTCGAAGGCTCTGTTATTCCCTTCTTTGCCGTGGAGTTCTTCGAACAGCTCATCGATGCCGGACTCGATTGCCCGGGTATCATTCTTCTCGATGGAATCAACGATCCTCTCGATCGTATTCTTGCACAGTGTTACATTCTGGTGATCAACCTCGGAATCTTCGAAAAAGTAAAGATTCTTGGTATTGTGGAATCCCGCGATACTCTTAAGTCTCCGGCAGGACCCGAAGGATTTGGACAGGAGCGAGATATCGGGGACCTCCTCACCGCAGAACATCCTTACGGGTCTTGTTACGATAGCTTCGATCTTCTTTATCAGGCTCTCGAGGAACTCAGTCTCCGTCATTCCTCGGACCGCTGCCATGTTCTCGCAGAATATGAATCCCACATCATAGTTGTCATCATCGTAAGAGATATCCGGAATAAAGTGATTGATATTCTCCCTTAAGACTTCCCTTGCGGCATTATAGAGCTGTCTTTGCTGACTTACGGAATCATCATCTTCATCGGCAGACTCCCTGTGGACGGTCTCCAGATATATGAACCTCAGGCTTCCGGAGAGCTGGAGGTGTTCCGATATATATTCGATATCCTCGTTGCTGAACACACCTTTGATAAGATGGCCAATGATCCTTGCCGTATAGGCATCCTCCATCTTCTCCCTGTCTTTCTTGAGGATTATCGCCTCCCGGTTGAGATTGGATACTTTCCTTAAGACAGCAATAAGATCCTCTTCGATAACCGGCTTGAGGATATAGTCGAGGCACCCGCTCCTGATCGCCCGCTGGGTGTAGGAGAAATCGTCAAATCCCGTAAGAAGGACAAAGCCTGCATCAGTAATCTTCTCGCGCTTGATCGTCTCGAGGAGTTCGAGGCCCGTCATCTCCGGCATCTTGATATCCGAGATTATGAGATCCACCTCATTATCCTCAAGATACTTCAATGCTTCTTTGCCGTTGGGAGCGGTCTCAACGATCTCGAATCCTTCGCCGGCCCAGTCGATAAGGACCTTAAGGCCCTGCAGGATATACGGTTCATCGTCTACGAGCATTACTTTAAGCATGATCCACCTCAGTCTGATACAGTCAACATATTCTCGGGTATCGTGATAATAACACTCATCCCGATGCCCTTCTCGGTCTCGACACTAAACTTGGCGCGGTTGGAGAACATCATCTTTATCCTCAGGCACGCGTTGAGTATGCCGACATGTTTTGCATTCTTTATCATATCTATGGTAACACAATTCATCTTACGCTCTAAGTTTGCCGCGGCATCATCATCCATGCCGTCCCCCGTATCTTCGACTTCTATGGTAAGCTTGTCTTCATTCTTGTAGACCCTTACGAAGATCCAGCCCTGGGCTGCCTTTGACTCGATGCCGTGAACACAGGCGTTCTCGACGAAGGTAACCAGGGTGAGCTTGGGGATCAGGATCTTCTTGCAGTCGTCATCGATATCGATATTGAAGGATATCCTGTCACCGAAGCGGTAGCTCTGAAGTTCCAAGTATGCCGCAATGAATTCTTCTTCCTCGGCAATGGTAACCGCATCCTCGTTCCACTCGACGTTCTGCCTCTCCATTACGGCCAGTCTTTGGACCATATCGGCAGTCTCGTTCTCGCCTTTGAGGATACTGTGCATCCTTATACTCTCAAGAGCATTGAACATGAAGTGGGGATTGATCTGGCTCTGAAGGGCCAGGAGTTCCGCGTTCTTTCTTGCAAGGTCGGACTCCTGTTTTCGGAGCTTATCCTTGTAGATGGTATTCGTAAGATCGTTATTGATGTCAACGATCCTGTTGTAGTCGTTCATAAGAGACGATATCTCATCGGAACCTGATATCTCTTTGATTGGCTGGAAATATTTGTTGCTTCCTTCACCGAAGGCCTTCCCCAATATGCTGATCCTGTTCGTTATGGACCGTTCGAACAGCCTCATGAGGATGACCGGGAACAGGAGCGTGAACAGCATGAGGAGGATTATCGTCCATATGTTGTCCTGGATGATCTTGGCAAGGTCCAGATTCTTGGTGAATGCATAGATCGTAAAGGTATTGCCGTACATCTTATAGTCCCTGACCGTCATATAAGGCTCATAACTTGCCATCTCCAGGATCTTGCTGTATTCGGATGTGCCGTCACTTGCGAAGACCACATGATCGCCGCAGCAAAGATACATCGAACAGTTGACCGGGATATTGCCGAGCTCACTGGATATCCTGCTCCTCTTGTGCTCGATGGTGATTATCTTCTCGATGGAAGACTTGACATTGTTCATCCTTCTTACATAGATGAACCTGTTCTGGTCAAAGGTCTTCAGGGCCGGATTGGTCTCGAAATAAGCATAAACTGTCTCATTCCTGAATCCGGTCGTAAATTCCTTATACCACTGCTCGTTCTCAACCTCGGAGATCTTGTGGAAATAGTTACCGGACAGAATGGTGGGGTTATCGGAATAGATAACGAGCCTGTCCTGATTCAGGTCAGAAAGTGTCGAGAAGTAGGAACTTGTGATGTTGCTGACCAGATCATCATAGTAATCGTAAGGCTGGCTGTACCACTTGTTGATAAACGAATTGAGATTCTTGTTGATGTCCATAGCCGAAGACAGATCGGCATCGTAGGACAGAAGGTTGGACAGATAGTTGGAGTAAGCCTCGATCGCGGCATTCCTGTAATGGCTCTGATTCTCCAGCTCGTTCTTGTAAAGAGAACGGAAGAGGATAACGTCCGTAACCACGAGAGGCACGATAACGCAGAGAATATACATTATCATGAATTTCTCGTTGAGCTTCAGCTTATCGAGGATCTTGGTGATCTTCAGTCTGTCGAGGATCTTCTCCCATAAGGCTTTGCGCATATTACCCGTGCTTGTCCGAACTCCCGTTTAAGATACCCCACTATAATATAAGAAACAGAAGGTGTTTGCAATCTTACCACTTCTTGTAGGGGCATTTGCCGCGGACAAGCGCTGCGCGGATCTCCACAAAACATCCGCATGCAAGACAGGTTCCCTGATTAAGCTTGTCGCATTCGCGGCATATATCAAGGCGCTTGCCGCGGATATCATCTGCCGTAAGATCTTCGGGTGGAAGATCGTTCAGGCTCTTGCCTATCAGCTGCTCGTATTTTACGCGGTCAAAGTCAGCAAGCAGGCATCTGGTGCAGATCTTCGTCATGCAACGACTTCGATATGAAGGACAGTGGAAGCCGGGATCTTAAAGCTCAGCTTATCGCCTTCGATCTTGATGTCATCGAAAACTTCGGTCTTTACATTCTCCGGCTCATCGAAAGTATTCTTGGCATCCTTTGCGCCTCCGACCATTTCGCCTGATGCGCTCTTGATAAAAAGTCCTGCCACAGTAGTCTCGACATCGTAGCTCTCATCTAAAGACAGGTTTGTCAATGTGATATGGATCCTGCCGTCCTTGTCACGGGAACAGGATTCCGTGAGGTTAGGAACCATATACTGCTCTTCGAGGCCTATGGACTTGGTATCGACAGAGCTTTGGAGGAGCTCGTTGTCCTGATGGCAGCTGTACATCTTGAAGACATGATATGTAGGTGTCTTGATCATCTTATCGCCTTCTGTCAGGATCACGGCCTGAAGGACGTTTACCAGTTGTGCGATATTTGCCATCTTGACGCGCTTGCAGTGCTTGTTGAAGATATTGAGGTTGATGCCTGCGATGAGCGCGTCGCGGATCGTATTCTGCTGATATAAGAATCCGGGGTTCGTGCCGGGCTCCACATCGTACCATGTGCCCCACTCGTCAACCATGAGGCCGATCTTACAATCGGGGTCATACCTGTCCATTATCGCGGAATGCTTCTCGATGAATTCTTCCATTGCGAATGTCTTGGATAAGGTCATATACCATTCCTTATCGTTAAAGTCGGTCGCGGAACCCTTGGCATCCCAGTCGTAAGGGAGAGTGTAGTAGTGGAGTGTCAGTCCGTCCATGTATCCGAAGTTCTGGGGGAATGTTCCCTGCTGGCGGAAGCACTCGCGCAGCAATGTCTCGGTCCAGTTGTAGTCCTTGTCCGAAGGGCCGACCGCAAGCTTCTTGATCTTCCTGTCAGGGTTATACTGCTTTACGAAAGTCTGATAGTGCTTATAGAGGCTGGCATAGTATTCGGGCACCATGTTGCCGCCGCATCCCCAGGTCTCATTGCCCACCGCGAAGTAATCGACGGTCCAGGGCTTCTCGCGGCCGTTGGCCCGCCTTAAGTCCGCCATGGGAGATACACCGTCGAAGGTCATGTACTCCACCCACTCGCTCATCTCGCGGACCGTACCGGATCCTATATTGCCGTTAACATATGTCTTGCATCCGATCTGTTCTGCCAGATCGAAAAACTCATGGGTTCCGAAGCTGTTGTCCTCAGTGACACCGCCCCAGTTGGTATTGACCATCTTCTTGCGGGACTCCTTGGGACCTATGCCGTCCTTCCAGTGGTACTCGTCGGCAAAACAACCGCCGGGCCAGCGGAGGACCGGGATCTTCATCTCCCTGAGGGCTTCCACCACATCATTCCTGATGCCGCGGGTATTGGGAATATCGGAATCCTCTCCCACATATATACCTTCGTAAATGCATCTTCCGAGGTGCTCCGAGAAGTGTCCCTGGATCTCGGGATTGATGTGTCCTTCCTCTTTTGCGGGATTGATGATCAGCTTGTACATAGTTCCCCTCCGTGATCGGAAAAATATTCAGAATGTTTTCAAGTTACATTAGCTCGCCCGAAAATGCAAGAAGGCAGAACAAAGTGTTGTATTTATTCGGGGTGTTATCTGTAATTTATCCCGTTGAATATTGGTCCTGGTTTTTCTAACATAGAAGTATCCCTTCTTAAGGAGTCAGATATGCTAAAGATCGTTAAGACCGCTAACGGCCTCGTAAGAGGTCTGCCCGGCAATAATACCCGTATCTCTGTTTTCAAAGGCATTCCGTTTGCACCGGCTCCTGTAGGGGATCTGCGCTGGAAAGCTCCTCAGCCCGCTTCCGATTGGGACGGCATCCTGGACGCTTACAAGTTCGCGCCGATCTCCGTACAGGACCGGCCCGGAGTGGGAACCGATATATACTGCCGTGAATGGCATGTCGATCCCGACATCGAGATCGACGAAGACTGTCTCTACCTGAATGTGTGGACACCCGCAAAGAGCGCCGACGAGAAGCTCCCCGTACTGGTATGGTTCTTCGGCGGCGGATTCCAGTGGGGTTACACCGCCGAGATGGAATTCAACGGCGAGAACCTTGCTAAGAAAGGCATCGTCGTAGTATCCGTAAACTACAGGCTGGGAGCCTTGGGGTTCCTGGCACACCCGGACCTCTTCGCAGAATCTCCGGAAGCTCCTGCAAACTTCGGTATCTTGGATCAGCAGGCAGGCCTTAAGTGGGTTGTAGATAATATCGAAGCTTTCGGAGGCGATGCGCAGAACATCACAATCGCGGGACAGTCCGCAGGCGGAGGATCCGTTATCAACCACCTGACCGCCAAGTCATCGATAGGTCTCTATCAGAAAGCCATAATCCTGTCCGGCATCATCAATTTCCCTTATATCCCCGACAGGATAATCTCAGCCAAGAGCATCGATGAGGCATGCTCCTACGGAATTAAGCTTTTCGAGAAACTGGGTGTTAAGACTGTCGAAGAAGCGCGTAAGCTCGATGCTTCATTCATCCGTGAAGTCTATGCCAAATTCCGTGAGGAGGAAGGCTTCTTCTTCACCCCCATGATCGACAATGTCTTCATGGAAGACGACCCCAACAAGCTCCTGACCGAAGGTAAGCACGCGCAGGTGCCGATCATGTCGGGCAATACTTTCGACGAGTTCCCGAGCTTTATCGCCGCAGATTCAGAAGAAGAATTCGAGAAGACTGCCAAGGATATCTTCGGGGACCGAGCCGGAGAGTTCCTGTCCTTCCCGGAAGCCCGTGAACATAAGGACAATATGTATGCTTCTGTCCGCGCCATCGAGTGCGCGGTCAAGGCTGTGTTCGCTCACTGCGATAAACCCTGTTACTACTACAGCTTCGAGCCGGATATCCCGGGCTGGGATAACCCGGGTACATTCCACTCGGTGGACCTTTGGTTCTTCTTCGATAACCTCGATAAGTGCTGGCGTCCCATGACCGGGCGTCACTTCGATCTGGCAAGACAGATGAGCACTTACTTCGTAAACTTCATAAAGTCCGGCGACCCCAACGGCGACGATGCCGACGGCACCGCACTTCCCTTGTGGAAACCCTATTCCCCCTCCTACAGGAACGGGATGTATTTCACCCGCGAAGGTTCTGTTCCCGCACTTCAGGATGACAGGCCCGGATCGGCATTCCTTACATTCATGACCGAACACCTGGAGCGCCGCGCGTTGGGCGAGGCTACTGTCTCCGAGTCAACCGCGATCCCCCGAGTAGAGCTCTACGAAGTTCCGAAGAAGCAGGCATTCAATCCATACCTTCCCAACTGGGAATTCATCCCCGACGGCGAGCCTTATGTATTCGGCGGCCGCGTATATGTTTACGGGTCCCACGATACTTTCGGAGGACACGCATTCTGCTTAAGAGATTATGTTACCTGGTCCGCGCCCGTCGACGATCTCGGCAACTGGACATACGAAGGCGTTATCTATAAGCGCACGGACGATCCTGCCAATTCGGAGAACCGCGCCTGCCTTTATGCTCCCGACGTAACAGTCGGTCCCGACGGCAGATACTATCTCTACTATGTATTGGACCGCGAAAACATCGTGTCCGTTGCCGTCTCGGATTCTCCTTCGGGCAAGTTCGAATTCTTAGGTTACGTTAAGTACGAAGACGGGCAGCTCCTGGGCAAGAAAGAAGGCGATGAGCCTCAGTTCGATCCCGGGGTACTGACCATCGGCGATACCACATATCTTTACACCGGTTTCTGCGGACAGGGCGATAAGTCACGCCACGGCTGCATGGTGACAGTTCTCGATAAGGACATGCTTACCGTAAAACGCGCACCCGAGTTCGTGATCCCTTCCACACAGCATTCCGCCGGAACGGAATACGAAGGCCATGCTTTCTTCGAAGCACCTTCCATCCGCGAAAGAAACGGTATCTACTACCTCATCTATTCTTCACAGGTAATGCATGAGCTGTGCTACGCCACATCCTCCGATCCTCTGGGACCTTTCTCATACGGTGGAGTCATTGTATCCAACTGCGATATCGGAATAGATACATATAAGCCTGCTGACAAACCTGCGTGCTTTGGCGCCAACAACCACGGCAGTATCGTCGAGATCGGATCTGACTGGTACATCTTCTACCACCGCCAGACCAACAACGACTGGTATTCCCGCCAGGGGTGCGCAGAGAAGATCGAATTCACCGAAGACGGCAGGATACCTCAGGTCGAGATCACATCCTGCGGACTTAACGGCGGTCCTCTGTCCGATACCTGTGAGTATCCCGCGCACATCGCGTGCAACATTTTCGATAACAATAACAAGATGTATGTGGGCGAAGCACATGCTGCCAACATCACCATGGATCCGTATGAGGGTGACAAGAGCCCGTCTTACATCCGCGACATATCTGACGGCACCACGGTAGGGTTCAAGTATTTTGACCTTAAGGGTGTAACAGGTCTTCGTATCACGACCCGCGGCTACGGCAAGGGACAGTTCGAGATAAGGACCTCCGCAGATGGCGATCCCATTGCTTCCATCGGAACGGAGTTCTGCACAGTCTGGGAAGACGGCACAGCATCGTTTACTCTGCCCGACGGTCCAAGTCCGCTCTACCTCACGTTCAAAGGAGACGGGAGCAAATCCCTTCTGGCCTTTGAATTCTTACATTGATTATAGTGGAATAAAGCTCCTTTCAGTCATACCCCCGGGTCTTCATGTCGAGAAGGCCCGGGGGTAATCATTATGTAATCAGAATTATATTCGGATTGCGCCGGATGTGCGACGCTGCAGTATATCTTTTTAGCATTTTATTGAGAATGGTATATTCTCGGTATACCATTCAGCCGTTTTTCTTATAAACGGTATATTCACAATATATCATTTTCGGAGAAAAACATGTGTTGGTATACAAATAAGCTTCAGTGTTTGCGATATCATATCCTTCATCGAAGATAATAAAGAAAAATGTATACCAAATACTGAAAACAGGAACTTCGGGATAAGAATTAGTATACCAGGATACATTATTCCCAACTAAGGTATAACACCGATATACCAAAATTGCGATTTATCTGATTTGGTATACGCATGACAAGTTGTATTCCGTGATGTGAACACCAATAACATCACTTGTTACATAGACGGTACAAGCTCAGATCCGATCCAGCCACGCCATGGCAAGATCAGGCCACATGGCGACATCCTTATAGTCGTTGATATCCGGCGCTTCCGGAGGAGGGGCAGGTTCTTCAGCGAACTGCTCGATGATCTCCTGCCTGCGCGCATCAGACACATTAATGCTGCGCCCTTCTTTTACTGCTGCAACGGCACGCATAACCTGGTCCATTGTATAAGGCTCGCCGAAGTCGCCACGGAACCAGGCTTCGTTACAGACCGACAGTCCGTGGAATCCGTGGGGGAAAGCATAGTAGGCATAAGGTACATCTGCGGCCCGAAGCGCCGATGCGAACATCTCAGAATTTTCGACGGGAACAAGATCGTCAGTTACGGTCTGCCATAAGAATGTTGGCGGTGTGTTATCCGTAACATTCTTTTCGAGAGAGAAGTATTCATATTCTTCCGAAGGACCGTCTTTGCCGATCAGCGCCTGCATCGAAAAGTCGTGAGTATATTCGCCGCTTGTTATAACCGGATAGCATAAGATCATAGCATCCGGACGGCATGAGACAGAAGAAAGTTCAGGATCCGTGTCTGTCACGTCTTCATAATGCACGCCCAAGGTTCCGCAGACATGGGCGCCGGCGGAGAACCCGCAGACAATGAACTTATCTTTGCAGTATCCTGACTTGTTTGCTCTTATGTACCTTACGGCTCTCGCGATATCTTTGAGGGGCTGTTTCTTAAGCGGCACCGAAAACGTGATGTCCGTAGTATAAGTCAGCACCGCGCAGTTCATTCCCCTTGCATAAAACTCCTTTGCCACCACCTCTGCTTCCGGCGGCACAACCATGCAGTATCCGCCGCCCGGCACCACCAGCATGAACGGTCTGGCAGAGTCATCTTCCTCGTGAAGATAGAATGCCAGGTTCGGGACAAACCCGTACGCTGCTTCGTATGTATATTCTCCGTCTTTCCAGATGTTCTCGGTCAGCATATCATCTTTGTACCCTTCCCGATCCGTCGCCTGTCATGAGGCGCTCGACTTCGGAAACGCTGACGCGGTTGAAGTCTCCCGGTATCGTATGTTTCAGGCAGCTTGCCGCAACTGCGAACTCCAATGCCTTCTCATCTGAATCGTAGGTATTGAGTCCGTAGATCAGGCCTGCCGCGAAGGCATCCCCGCCGCCGACACGGTCAACGATATCGGTTATGTCATAGCGCCGGGATACATAGAATTCCTCGCCGTCGTTGATGCAGGCACGCCACCCGTTATGGTCCGCGCTGATACTCTCGCGCAGAGTGACTGCAACTATCTTGGCATTTGGATAAGCTTCCATCACCTTGCCGGTCAGTTCCATATATTTATCGTCATCTATTGTTCCTGCGGTAACATCAACATCGACTGCAATGCCAAGAGACTTCTGGCAGTCTTCCTCATTGGCGATGATGACATCTGTCATGGAAGCGATCTTAGTCATTACCTCTTTGGCTTCAACACCGTACTTCCACAGGTTCTTGCGGTAGTTGAGATCACACGATACCGTTATACCTCTCATATTCGCTTCGGTTACAGCTCGGAGCGCGACATCCGCTCCCTTTTGTGAGATCGCGGGAGTAATGCCCGTTATGTGTAACCAGGTAGTATCAGAGAATATCGTATCCCAATCGTACATATCGACAGATGCTAAAGCTAAAGAAGAATATTCTCTGTCATATACTACTTTGCTTGGCCTGGGTCCCGACCCGGTCTCAAGATAGTAGATACCCATCCTGCCGTCGCCGCGCATGATGTTGCCGGTCCCGACTCCGAATCCTGCCAGCTCTCTGATGCACTCATCGGCGATAACATTGTTCGGTAACACTGTTACAAAATCTGTTGCCATGCCGTAGTTTGCAAGGGATACGGCAACATTGGCTTCACCGCCTCCGAAAGTTGCTTCGAATGCGGGGCTTTGGAAGAATCTCTCCTTGCCGGGGGACTTGAGCCTCAGCATTATCTCTCCGAGTGCAGTAACCTTCATGAACGTCCCTCCTTTACCGCCTTGATCTTACCTTTAGCTTCACGGGACCTTGCGGTAATACCCGCAAAGTCTCCTGCACTTATCATATCTGACGGACATACCCAGCTTCCTCCGACAGCCGCGATATACGGCTCTCCGATATAGTCTTCGAGGTTATCCGTATTGATGCCGCCCGTAGGAAGGAACTTTACGTTCCTGAACACGCCCGCAAGTTCTTTTACCGCGCTCTTGCCGCCATAAACCTTCGCGGGGAAGAACTTGACCACATTAAGACCTTTAGCGGCGGCAGCCATTATCTCGGTGGGAGTAACACAGCCCGGAACATAAGGGATGCCTTCAGCAACGCAAAGATCTGCAACCTCCGCCGAGAACCCGGGGGATACGATGAATGAAGCCCCGCAGGCGATTGCGCTTTTCGCGTTATCAACTGATAATACAGTTCCCGCTCCGACCGTGATGCCGGGAACATTCGACACGACTTCCTTTATCGCATCAAGAGCACAGGTAGTCCTCATGGTTATCTCCATGAAAACGATGCCGCCTTCCAGAAGAGCCTTTGCACAGGGCACTGCATTGCGTGCATCATCTATCACAACCACGGGCACGATCTGCCCCTCTGAAACCTTGTCGAAAAAATCCATTCAGTGTTGTCCCCTCCATCAGTTTTTGCCTTATCATTCTATCACATTTCGATTTGCTTTAATGACTGCGATGTAGTATTTTTTACAATAACAGAACATACCTGTGAGGTCTTGATATGAACCCTTTTATAACCGACGATTTCCTGCTTGAATCAGATAAGGCGATAAAACTCTATAACGGCTATGCCAAAGATCTTCCCATAATCGATTACCACTGCCACTTATCCCCGTGCGATATCGCAGAAGACATAAGATTCGATAACCTGGCCGACCTGTGGCTTTCCCACGACCACTACAAGTGGAGGCTCATGAGAGCCGCAGGCGTCGATGAAGAACTGATAACAGGGAATGCTCCTGCCAAAGATAAATTCTTCGCATGGGCCAAGGTTATCGGCATGGCGTGGGGGAATCCTTTGTATCACTGGACCGCATTGGAGCTTGCAAGATACTTTGACATCTACGAACCTTTGAACGAATCTACCGCAGAAGAGATCTGGGATAAGACTTCCCGAATGCTTTCCGAAAAGAACATGACCGCATCTTATTTCCTGAAGGTCTCAAACGTTGAACTCCTGTGCACGACTGACGACCCCGCGGACGATCTCAGTTTCCACAAAAAGATCAAAGAAGATGGCAAGATCACTACGCGCGTTCTTCCGACCTTCCGTCCCGACAGAGCTCTTAAGATCGGATCACCCGACTATCTTGAATACATAAAGGAACTGTCCCGCGTAAGCGGCATAGAGATAAATGACATAGACAGCTTCAAGGCGGCTCTCGTTTCAAGGATCGAATATTTTCATTCCATGGGCTGCCGTCTTGCAGATCACGGCATGGAAAACATCCCCCCGATCTTCATATCTGATAAGGACATCGGCGAAGTGTTTATGCGCAGGCTTGAAGGGGGCAGCATAAACTGCATTTCAGCAGGAGCTTTTGAACCCGCCATGATGATCTTCCTTGCAAAAGAATACGCAAAGACAGGCTGGACGATGCAGCTTCATTTCGCTTGCAGAAGAGACAACAACGAGAGACTCTTTAATGCTCTCGGCAAGGACATAGGATGCGATGCGATAACCGGTTACTTTAATTCAACGGCAACCCTGTCAAGATACATGAGCAACCTCGATAAAGAAGGTCTTCTGCCAAAGATGATAATATACAGCCTTGACCCGAACATGAACGAACAGATCGATACTCTCATCGGCTGCTTCCAGCAGGGTCCCGATGTCATGAAGATCCAGCACGGATCTGCCTGGTGGTTCAACGACAACATAGAAGGCATGAAAGATCAGATGAAGAGCCTTGCCATGCAGAGTTACTTCCCGGGCTTCATCGGGATGTTGACTGACTCAAGGAGTTTCACATCCTACCCCAGGCACGAATACTTCAGAAGGATACTCTGCAACATGCTCGCAGAGTCTGTCAACAAAGGTCTCTTCCCTGATGACGATAAAACCCTGGAAACGATAATCAGGAATGTCTGCCACGATAACGCGGCAAGATATTTCAACTGATTACTTTCTATACCCGTAGAAGCACACAGATTCAGATAGACCGATATCTATCTTTTGCAATATCATGCCTGCGTCAAGATGGAAGAACCGCAGAGTGTGGTGACCTGCATCAAGCGTCACCGGTACTGTCGTGCGGCGGGCATTATCCAGCACGCCCCGGCACCATTCCTTATCCGAACCGTATCCTGCCATATATCCTTCAGGCAACGTGTCCACAGCAACAGGCTGATTTGCATCGACAGCATATCCGAACCTTAACCCCTTACCCTTGTACGGATTATTGGAAGGCGCCGTGAAGAACATGATCTTATATTCACCTTCAGACGGAACATCGAATCCGAATTCGATCCAGGGAGAAGACTTCATGTCATCAATATCTTCGATAAGAGATGCACAGGTTACAGACACTCCGCTCCTGCCGTAGTCTTGCAGGATCAGCCAGTCTTCTTCCGAAGAACATGATATAAATTCATCTGCGGTAAGGACAGTTACGTCTTTGCCGTGCTTTTGTGACAGGCTCTTAAGGAAAGAGTCGATCGGTATGTCATCACCGGTTCCGGCTTCGATATAAGAAGGAGCGGGATAACAGGATTCCTCATCGTTCCAGTGTTTGAAGTCCACATGTTTGGATCCCATCATGCCTCTCCACTTGCCGCCGGACATCTCTTCGTTATAGCGGTTCACCAGTTCTTTATCGAGAGCAACGCAGTAATCGATCTCATCCTTGAGCCTGTTGGCAACGGCAAGGCCACGGGCAGATGCTATATCGTATGCTCCGGCAAGTATCATCATCTTACGGAGATTCGCGGATGCCTTCGCAGGGAATTCAACAAGGCCGTAGAATCTGTCATGGTATTCTTCCGGTATCTCAAGATCAAGAGAGACAGCTTCGGAATATAACTTCCTGCTCCGCTCCAATTCAGCAAGAGCCTCTTCATCCTGAACAAAAGAGAATGTATCGGGATGGGTTGCTTCAGGCCTTCTGTCGCCGTTAAATCTCGTATAGGAATCCAAAAGCGCGCAGGTTCTATCAACAAGTTCATCGCTCAGGCCGGGGAACTGTTTTGCAGTCCAGTCTCTCATATATTCGAATGTCGTATTCGGCTTGCCGAACCTGTCGATGTCATATGCAAGATCCATGAAGTAATTAAGAGGCAATTCCACAGGACGAAGATCTCCGACATTGACTATCCATAATCTCCTGATCCCGTATCCGTAAGCGCGGGTCAGCTGGTCGCGGACCTTGGCGACCGGCGTGGAATTAACCCACTCGTAGGAGATGGGATCGCCGTGATAATCGAGGTGATAATATATCCCCCAACCAGCTTTCCGGTTACGCGTCGAAGGATCGGGAACGGATCTTAAGTTGCCGAAGTTATCATCAGACAGAAGGAGCAAAGTATCGTCGAGCTCGCTCCAACTGCAAAGTCCTTCGGTATCTTTATCTCCGTAGTAGTAATCTTCAACTTCCTTATAGAGCGCCAGCACCTTCGTCGCGCCGGCAAGGCCGTTATCCGCAAGTATCTTCTTTTGGTCGGTTATGGCTTTCTTGAGAAGGTCCACATTGTCTTTCATTGTGGCATTTTCTCCGAGAAGGAGACTGTCACGCTCACCCCGCATGCCGATGGTAACAAGTGCCTTGTGGTCACGGTCGCGCTTAACACCATCCTCCCAGAACTTATATATCCCCCGGGCGTTGGTGTAGTAACTCCAGTCCTTGCCGTATCCTACATCATTGCTGTCTGTCATGAGATATGAGAATTCCTCTCCTGCGCGGAACAGCGGCTCATGGTGGGATGTTCCCATAGTGATCCCGAGGTCCGTTGCAAGATCCGCCGAAGCCTGGGGATATGAAGTGCCGTCTTCCGCAAATACTTCCGCCCACATTGCAGGCCACAGGAAATTACCGCGGAGGCGGAGCAGAAGATCGAATACTGTCTTATAGAAGTTCTCGTCGAACCTTCCGAAAGTATTGGTAACCCATGTTCCCAGAGACGGCCACTCGTCGTTAAGGAAGAATCCGCGGTACTCGACAGAAGGCTCACGGGATATCACATTAAGGTCCTTGGCATCCAGCAGGATCTCTTCCTTCTTCTCCGGAATAACATCCGCCCAGTAATGCCAGGGTGAAACTCCCGCCTTCTCCGACAGATACAACAGTCCGTATTCGCATCCGACCTTATCGGAACCGAACACATATATCACATCCGCATCACCGAAAAGTTCATTCTTCCCGCACCTTATAAAGTAACATTCCCTCTTCCCTTTTATCGCGCCGCACGCTTCGGGGAAAAGTTCTGCGAAACCGTCATAGACTTCACTTTCTCCGAGTATACCCGCAACGATTATGACCGCGGAATTCGAAGATCCTGCAGCATCGCAGCCGGGACTTCTTAATACGCGGACGGAACCTCTCAGGGGATCTGCGATCCTGACGATATCATCGACCAGGGTCTGGGCGATCATCGTTACTCCTTTATCCTTCCCGCTTACGAGGACCGTAACGCCGGAAGATCCTTTAACAAGTCTGAGTTTACCCATCGATACCGAGAACCTCCGAGAATACTATGGCCGCCCGGTCGCCCAGTTCAGCCTTGCGCTGAGGATGGAGTTCATAGGGCTCTCCCAGATCCGACCCGTCCACTACATAACAGTTATCCACGATCTTCGGGGCTTCGGACTGCAGCATCTGCATATTTCTCCATTCGGGAGGAACGAAGGACACATCCTCCGATTCGGGGTTTATATAATCGGGCATTATGGTCGCGACTACAGGAACATCATTCCCGAATATCTCACGCCAGCTTGCGATCATCCTCGTAAACTTCAGATTATAATTGTCAGCATTCAGACAGTTGGATTCACCCTGATACCAGAAGAACGCCCTGATGCCGATCCCCTCAAGAGTCTTGACCGCACTGTTGTAAAGGACAACCGGATACATTACCATCATCCTGACATCAGCATCTTTATCAGTTGAAGATTCCCTTACCGTCTTCCAGGATCCGCGAAGATCCGTCTTCTTCCCGTCAACCTCGATGTAGTAAGGATGCTCGGGCATGAAGCCTCCGCAGTCCCTTTGGGTAATGAGCCTTACGGCAATGAGATTTTTGCCTTTGCGGAGAACGGACGCTTCGAAGGGATATTTGCGCGGAGGATAAAGATATCCTGTTGTACCCACCTGCTGCCCGTTGATATATGTAACATCCATATCGACAAGTTCACCGAGATATAAGAATGCGCTGTCTGACTTAACATCCTCTGTCAAAGTAAATTCCTTATAGAACCAGGAACACCCCGTAAGATCCCGGTACATTCCGGGCACCTGAACATCTAAGGCATCCGAAGGAACGGATCTTGCATATTCATCTGCATCAAAGATCCTTGCTCTGTCCTTCCATCTCTCACCGTCTTCATACTGGGCCGTGACCTTGGCGGGCAGATATCCTTCTCCCCAGTTCTCTTCTATCAGGTTAAGTTCATCGCAGCAGTCTTCCAGATCTTCTCTTCTCATCCAGGCTTCGATAGTTGCGCCGCCCTGAGCATTAAGTATCAGCCCGACCGGAATATCTGTCTTCTCATAGATATGCCTGAATGTAAAGAATCCGAGAGCCGACATCT
The DNA here is from genome assembly GCA_017964005.1 of Clostridiales bacterium. Classification (GTDB taxonomy): domain Bacteria; phylum Bacillota; class Clostridia; order Saccharofermentanales; family Saccharofermentanaceae; genus Saccharofermentans. Next base: position 87,565 of record JAGCSR010000043.1, on the reverse strand, counting down.
CGTCGATCTCACCCGGCACCGCGCGGATCCAGGGATCTTCCGAAAGCTTATAATCTTCCATCGGCTTATAGTCGTTATCCGGAACCAGCCTGTACTGCCTTATGTAGGAATAGTCTGCGGCATCAACTATATCCCGGGTCACATCCAGTGTGCGGTACACCGGAAGTTCCATATTGGACTGTCCTGCCAGCATGAAAACATCGCCGAAGCATACTTCATGCAATATAACCTTACTGCTTCCTTCAACAGTGATGTCTATATCCTTCACAGCATCGTGTGGCGGTATCACTATATCGAACCTGCCGTCAATAACCTTGCCCTCATACCTGTCTTTGTCTACAGTAACTGTAACGGTATCGGCATCATCGCTGCCCCAAATGTGGTTTTCCTTATTCCTTTGCAGGATCATCCGATCGCTGAAAATTCCGGCCAGTTTCATATTCGCTCTCCTCGCAAATTAATATGCATCCTGATTATACAATATTCGATTGACCATATACCCACAAACTAGTATCCTAATCTCGTATTTTCGAAAAAAAGGCTGGTATCCGACATGAAGATGGTCATAAGATGGTTCCCCGACGGGGACACCGTAACGCTGGATCAGATAAGACAGATTCCCAAAGTCTCAGGCGTCGCAACATTCCTTCCCGACATCCCCGCAGGTGAAGTCTGGCCAAAGGAGCGTGTTTATGCATTAAGGAATGAGATCCGTGCGGCCGGTCTTGAGATGGAAGTCATCGAGAGCATCAATGTCCATGAGGATATCAAGAAAGGCCTGCCCTCCCGCGACATGCTGATCGCAAACTACATCGAGACAATGAAGAACCTTGCCGAAGCGGGAGTAAAGTGTGTCTGCTATAACTTCATGCCGGTATTGGACTGGTTCAGATCAGACCTCTTCCTTCCTTTGGAAGACGGGTCCTTTGCCATGGCATACTCACACGATGCCGCGAAAAAACTGACTCTCGACAACATGCTCGATTCCATGATGCGGGGATCCGGAGATTTCTCTTTGCCCGGCTGGGAGCCCGAACGGTTCGGCAAGATGGCGGAAGATATCGAATTCTATCAGAACGTATCACAGGACGAATATTTCTCCAACATCAAATATTTTCTCGACGCGATAATGCCTTACGCGGAAGAACTGGACATGGACTTCGGCGTTCACCCTGACGATCCTCCGTTCCCGCTCTTTAATCTCCCTAAAGTCGTAAACTGCAAAGACTCGATCAGAAGATATCTCGACCTCAACAACAGCAAAAGGAACGGACTTACACTTTGCACCGGAAGCCTTGGCGCGAACCGCGGCAACGATGTTGCTGCTATTGCAAAAGAGTTCGCATCGGAAGGAAGGATCCCTTTCGTACATCTTCGCAACATCAAACACACATCGGATACGGATTTCCACGAGAGCGCTCATCCTTCAGACTGCGGCGACCTCGATATGTATGAGATCGTTCTTGCTTTACAGTCCGCAGGTTTCGACGGATACATAAGACCTGATCACGGCCGCAAGATCTGGGATGAAGAGAGCCGTCCGGGGTACGGTCTTTACGACAGGGCTCTGGGCGCAGCTTACATCACGGGACTCTGGGAAGCCTGTTCCAAACAGAAGGTGTAACACAGATGGCAACACTGGATCTAAGATCTTTACAAAGCGGCGCCTTCGAAGGACTTCCGGTCAAAGTCCCTTCATATGATATCGGCAGCATGATCGAAGCGACAATGAAAGAACCTTTGTGGCTTCATTTCGGCGCCGGCAATATCTTCAGGATCTTCATCGCGGGGATCGCAGAAGACCTCCTCAACGCAGGTCTTATCGACCGGGGGATCATCGCAGCCGACCTTTTCGACGGGCAGATAATCGATGACATCTATAAACCCCACGATAACCTGACACTCGCAGCGGGCATGCGCGCCGACGGCAATATCGATCTCAGAGTTATCGCATCCGTCGCAGGATCGGTCAACGGCGTGACGAACGACGGCTCCCTCGGGAAGATCGCAATCGCTCCTTCCCTTCAGATGATGAGCTTCACCATAACGGAGAAAGGATATGCGCTCAAGGGTTTGGACGGAGATTATCTTGATATCGTAAAGAGCGACATCACCAACGGTCCCGGTAAGTGTGTCCATGCCATGAGCCGGGTATGCGCCCTGCTCTTCGAAAGATACAAAGACTGCGGCAGACCCGTTGCCCTCGTAAGCATGGACAACTGCAGCCATAACGGAGACAAGCTCAAGGACAGTATCCTGACCATCGCATCAGAATGGCATGAGCAGGGTCATGTCGGAGAAGAATTCATCAACTGGATCTGTGAGAATGTATCTTTCCCTCTCTCCATGATCGATAAGATCACTCCCCGTCCCGACAGCGGAGTACAAGAAAAGATAGAAGCCCTCGGCATTGATGGCATGGCTCCGGTCACGACATCCAAAGGAACTTATATCGCGCCCTTCGTCAATGCCGAGATCCCTCAGTATCTGGTAGTAGAAGACCTGTTTCCTCAGGGGCGCCCAAAGCTTGAAGCGGCAGGCGTTTACATGACCGACCGCGACACCGTAAATAAAGTGGAGAAGATGAAGGTCACGACATGTCTTAATCCTCTTCATACAGCCCTTGCGGTTTTCGGATGTCTCACAGGATATAACAAGATCTCGGACGAGATGAAGGACCCGGATCTTCTCGCTCTCATCACCAGGCTCGGATACGACGAAGCGATGCCCGTAGTTACCGACCCCGGAATAATCTCACCTTCCGCGTTCATAAGCGAAGTCATCAACGAGAGACTTCCGAACCCCTATATCCCGGACACTCCCCAGAGGATCGCAACCGATACATCGCTGAAGCTCCCCATAAGGTTCGGCGAGACGATCAAGTCCTATATTGAAGATCCGGATCTTGATGTTGCTTCATTGGAATGCATCCCTCTTGTCATCGCAGCATGGATCCGTTATCTTCTTGCAGTTGACGATAAGGGTGATCCGATCGAATTGAGTTCAGACCCGATGCTTGCCGAACTCCAGGAACACCTCAAGGACGTTAAGTGGAACGATCCTGACACCTTAGGCGATGCGGCAGACCCCATACTTCGCAACTCCCTGATCTTTGCAACAGACCTCATCGAGGCCGGCCTGGGCGACAAGATCAAGACCTTGCTCCGCGGGATGCTTGGCGGAGCAGGCAGCGTCCGTAAGACATTGCACGATCACATATAGTATTGCCTCCATATTGCTTTTTTGTTGCTCCTAAAAGCAACAAAACTGATGTTTGGAGGCAATAGCTGACATTATTGCCTCCAAATGCGCAAATAATTGCTTTTAGGAGCAACGGATCAGAGTTTTAGGAGCAATATGCCTTCGACACATGTCGAAGCCTTGACAAGAATTATTATGAGTCGGGTTCCTCTTTGATCTTTATAGTCAGAAGTTTATATACAAACCACTTGAGACCCTTGAGTGTCTCTGAGATCTCGTAAGTATATCTTCTGCACAAGCTCAGAAGTTCGTTATATTCTTCTTTTGTTAAGTCTTCATTGGAGAAGGCCGCCTTCTGAGCGATCTTTGTCACTTCCGAGAATGGCACGGCGCCGACGAACTTAGCTGTGAAACTGTAATAGTGGTAATAAGCTATCGCTCTGTCATTAATGCTGTCCGACGTGAACCTTCGCGTCCAGTACAAAGCGAAAACAGCTTTGATGATGGCCATAAGGAGCAAGATGCCGAACAATATAAGGAAGATTAGCTTAAGCCAGTAAGTCAGCCCGTTATCCATAGTGATGACCTTGATATTCGCTTTGTAAGCATATGGTGTCGGCGACGGGGAAGGAGTTGCAGTCGGAGCGGAGTTACCCTGTGCCGGAGTGACCGTAGGCTTTGCCGGATCCTGTCCGCTGTCGTTGCTCTTATAGTTTGATTCTGCCGGAGGAACAGCAGGGGTCCTGTCGACCGCAAAGACCGCCGACTCAACAGAGGGGTCCGTATTTGCAATGGCATCGATATTATAATCCGATGCATCAGAAGCATATCCCGGGGTCGAATCTCCTATTACCCATCCGTAATCCGGAATAAAGAACTCGAACCAGGCATGAGCATTGGTACCTTTGACGATACTCTCTTTATCAACAAAGGAACCGGTATCCAGATAACCTCTGACATATCTTGCGGGAACACCGATCATCCTGAGCAATATAACGGTGGTCGCGGCATAGTGTACGCATATACCGGTTTTGGCATCACTTACAAACCACGGAACAAAATCCGCGCCTTTCGGCGGGTAATCCGTATCCTTGTCGTAAGGATGAAGGTCTCTTACGAATTCCGTGACCCTGCGGACTTTGTCGGCATCGGTCATGGCTGCTTTCCCGTAGTAAACATCAAGATACCAGTCGGGAAGATCACCGCTCAATATCAAAGCACGCTCGGTAGATTCGGGGACAGCAAGAGCCCTTGAGTTAACATATTCATCAATATACTGATCGGAATAGATGTTGCCTGTCTTTACCGGAACGGGAGAAGACGCGAAAACATAATCGAATCTGGAAGTCGTGTTGTAAGGATTTACCCTAAGGGAAGATCTTCCGCTGGAGAAATATCCGTCTGTATAATATGGCACGATATCCACCGATGATGTCACTATCGGAGTTACCGTTATGAGATATCTGGATTTCTCATTTAAGGAATTTCCGGCAAGTGATGAATAGACATCCATATTTATCTGTGATGCCGTAAGCTTATTATCCTCATATGTATCGAGCGATTCGACCTTCAGATAAAGGGTGTGGTTCCGGAAGTAAAAATCCGTATCATCCGTAATATACTTCTCAATATAATCCACCCAGTCATCTCTTGTCATATCGGGATTATCGATCTTATATACCTTCAGAATATCGGTTTGATCAGGATTGAACGGACCTACATCATCAAGATCCGTGGAAGAAGCATATAAGGACATGAAATTGCTGCCGTTCCTGCCGTTAACACTGCTCCTCCATCCGTTCTTGGCAATGTCGACTATCTTACCGATAAGCGAATCCTTGTCATTGACAGCCTTTTCGATCGTCTCCTGGGCGGTGTTCAATATATCCGTGGCAAGCTGATTCCTGTCATATGTCTGCTGGGGGAACGCCGCCACCATCAATACGCCGAACAGCACCACAGGAACTGCCAGGATCCCGATCATCTTCTCTGCGATATCCTTCCTTTTCCTTCTGAATACATGAACGAACAAAGCCATGAACACACCTATGGAAGCGACGGCAACAGGGATCTGATCCGGCACCATCCTTGTATTCGTGACAGAGCAGATAAAGTACGGCAGATAGAAGATCAGAGACAACGGAATGAATCTGCGCCTGATAAGAGTATATGTCGTAACGCTGAGCGCTATGAGATTATAAGAAGTTAAGAATGCAAGTATCGCTTTTCGTTCCGGCAAAGTTCCGGGATCGTTATCAAGATACCATAATACGATGGAGTTCTTATACTGCTCTATGAAAGACAGAAGCCCCTGCCTGACATCACGGATATCAAAGATTAGAAGCACTGCCAATATCAGGACAGGCAATACCGCTGCCGTCAATGTTATCCACTTCCTGTTAAGGTAGTGAAGAACAGCAAATGCAGCCGATGCGATGACAGAGAACAAGGCAACTCTCCATATTGAGAAATCGAGATCGAATGCCGACCCGATCGTCATGATGAATCCGTAACTCAGACAACAACAGATCAATCCGGCAATAACAGCGGACATTATCCTCGGAGAAGTTTTCTCATTGGCTGATATCATCTTCTCAGTCTTCATGAGCTTCCTCCTCAGGTATCCTCATTCGAAGGATATTGATCATTGCTTTATCCAGATCCGTCTGGGACTCAACCTCATAAGAGATCTCCTTGGAATCCGGAGGTATTACCCTTATCCTGTGAGGAACATCGTGGTCCAGAAGATACTTCGAAGTAAAGAGGATCTGGCCGAGGTGCAGGTCGAGGATGTCCCTGTCATCACAAAGCTTCAGGATAAGCCTGGAATGGCCGCCGTACTGTTCCAGCGGTTCTTTGACCAGGAGCTTATCTTTCTTTGCCGACATCTTCCAATGAATGGATTTGACAGGGTCTCCTGTCTGATAATCCCTTATGTCATATATCTCGGAGCCCGGCTGTTTGGATTTGCGAAGGTTCTTGGCTTTGAACCCGTATGTGTTCGGCATGAGATCCGGCACCTGCGGTGCAGGCTTGATCAGGATCTCATACTGTCTGTTGATGCGTCTGTTGATATGGAAGAATCCGAACAGATCATATATCTGAAGCTTTGTGAGCTTATAAACATAAGCCCCGCAATGGTCAGTATCCAACGGGATCTCCAGAACACCTGTATCATGGATCCTGAACACCTGTTTGCGTGATCTTGCGACCATACGGTCGGTCACCGTGATCCTAAGTCTCGAAAAGGAAAGATATGAAGCAAATCCCCCGACCCTGACTACCATATGATTCGGTTCACCGACCACGGAACTTACGGGGCTCTCCGTCTCGAACTTTAATGTAAAGGAAGCAACTATCGCAACAATAAGCGAAAACACGGGGACCATAAGCACTGCGATAAGGCAATACCAGGATACCCACATCTTATAACAAAGGAAGAAGACGAAGGCTGAAACAAGTGTGACGATATATATGCCCCAGGTCTTTAACATAGGCCGGTCAGACCTTTGGAGGCGTTGCCGACTTAACGATCTCCTGCGCTATATCTTCCACGCGCCTGTTATTGATCTCGGCTTCTGCGGTAAGTATAAGTCTGTGTGTGATAACCGGAAGGAAGACTTTCTGGACATCACCGGGAACGATATAGTTCCTGCCGTTCAGATAAGCACAGGATTTGGCCATAGAAGTCAGGGCCAAAGTCGCGCGGGGGCTTCCGCCGCGCAGAAGATCCTTATGTTCGCGGGTACCGTTGATCAACGTGATTATATAATCTGCAAGTTTCTCATGGACAAATACTTTATTGACTTCGGCCTGCATCTTCAGGATCTCATCCGCGTTGCATACGGTCTTAACATTATCCATCGGATTGATGCCGTTCCTTCGGCGGGACAGCATTGCCTTCTCATCTTCTGCGGAAGGATATCCGATCGATACTCTTACCATAAACCTGTCAACCTGCGAGTCAGGCAGAAGCGACGTTCCCGATGCGCCTGCCGGATTCTGTGTCGCGATAACGGTGAACGGATGGGGCAGCATATATGTATGCCCGTCAACTGTGACATTGCCTTCCTCCATCGCCTCAAGAAGCGCCGACTGAGTACGTGTCGAGGCACGGTTCAGCTCATCTGCCAAAAAGAGATTATGGAAGATCGAGCCCGGCTGATATTTCATGGAATCGGATGCCTTGTCGTACAAAGAGAATCCCGTTATATCCGAGGGCAAAACGTCTGGCGTAAACTGGACTCTTCCGAAATTCAGTCCCATGGTCTTGGAGAACGCCAGAGCCATCGTGGTCTTGCCGACTCCCGGAACATCTTCCATCAGTATATGGCCGCCCGCAAGGATAGCCGTCAACGTCTGCGCAATAACATTATCCTTGCCGCATATGACTTTCTTTACTTCAAAAACAATATTGTCAGTTATATTCCCCATGTTGATAACCCCCGCTTATATTGCACTTTGAGTATACATTATAATCGGCACGATATGTCCTTATTATGTATGATATTTGCGTGATATTTTGTCATCACATAAACAGGGCCGCCGGAGCGGCCCTGTGTCATTTAAACTGCGGATGTCATCCCTTGCCGTTTACGTACTTATCGTACTTGTAAAGGAATGTTACCATCTGGCGCCTCAAGCACTTGCCCTGAGGCTTGAATGTTCCGTCCTTATAACCTGCGACGATCTTCTTCTCGGATGCCCAGAGGACTGCCTTGTAGAAGTAGTCCTTCTTCTTTACATCCTTGAACGGATTCTTGCTCGTCTTAGGTGCAGGCTTATTCGCCATTCTCCACAGGAACGTAACCGTCTGTGCTCTCGTACATACGCCGGAAGGATTGAACTTGGTCTTGGACACACCTGTGGTGATGCCTTTCTCCACTGCCCAGATTACCGGCTTATAGTAGTAAGCGCTCTTCTTGACATCCTTGAACTTGGTGGTCGTTGCCTTAGGCTTAGGCTCTCCTGCAAGTCTCCAAAGGAATGTTACCATCTGTGCTCTCGTACAGTCGTTGGCAGGCTTAAACTTTGTCTGGTTGTCATAACCCTTAACGACATTCTTAGCTGTCAGATAGTTGGTAGGTGCAAACCAGAAATCCTTTGTCTTTGTTACGTCCTTATAGAGAACGGTAACAACACAGGAAGCGCTCTTGCCAGCCGCTGTTGCAGTGATGGTGACCGTTCCGGCCTGCTTTGTAGTGATCTTGCCGGATCCGTCGACTGTTGCGATCTTCTTATCCGAAGTCGCCCAGGCGATGGTGCCTGTTGCACCGGTAAGAGTTGCCTTCAAAGAACCGGACTTGCCGCAGACGATGCTGAGCACATTCTTATCAAGTGTCAGATTGACTTCGACAGGCTTAGCCGTAGGAGCTGCGGTAGGCGCAGCGGTAGCGGTAGGCTTGGGGGTAGGTGTCGCCGTAGGAGTAGGTGTAGGCTTCTCGGTCCTTACTACCTGCTTCTTGTCGAGACTGAGATAAACATCTCCGTCTTCACTACTATATTCTTTTGCGTCGGTTGTCTCATTAGTCGCAAACGGATTCTTATAGACAGCCGCAAGTTTGGGATTGTCACTCAGATCAAGTTCCTTGATGTTATTCCCATGACATCCGAGCGAGGTCAGATCCTCGTTATTGCTTATGTCAAGAGAAGTGAGCTTATTGTACATGCAGTATAGGCGGACAAGATATGAATTGTTCGACAGATCAAGAGATGCGATCTGATTTTCAGCACAACTCAGGACCTGAAGTTTGGTATTCTTGCTGACATCAAGATTTGTAAGAGAATTACTGGAACATCCCAGATATTCAAGTTCAGTAAAGAATTCGATACCATCAAGCTTTGTTATACCGGCAGAAGGAATGTCAATATCCTTGATCATAAGGATTTCCTTCTTGCTGAATTTACCGTCAGAGTCTTGATCATAACCTGAAGATAAAAGATATGACCTGAATGCAGCATCAGGGAAATTGGTCTCATTGATATCTATATGTGTCTCTGCTGCTTTCTTGACCTTCACATCGAGATCTATCTTAAGATAAGCATCATAACCCTGAATGTAGGAATAATAATATTTATCTGAGGAATCCCAATTTGTCTCATCATAGACTTCAGAAAGGATAGGGCACCCGCTTACATCAAGGTCTGTCAGATCATTAAGCTTGGCGCTTACATAATAAAGACGCGGGCAGCCGGAGATATCAAGGCTCGTAAGGTTATTACTGTAACAATCCAGATAAGTCAGGTTCTTACAGGAACTGAGATCCAATGTTTCCAGCTGATTACCATCAATCTCCAGATATCTAAGGTACTTACATTTGCTGAAGTCAGCATTTTGGATATGATTATAATCTGCCTCAACAAGGTCAAGCTGCGTACATCCGCCGCAATTGAGTGTAGTGATCCTGTTATCGTAACAATAAAGTTCAACTAAATGCTCAAGACCGCTGACATCCAAAGACTTGAGATTGTTGTATGAACAATCAAATTCTCGGAGTTTTTTGCACGTCTTGACATCCAAGGTCTTTAACTCATTACTCTCACAATATAAATCGTTAAGCGATGTGCACCCTGATACATTAAGTGTTCCAATAGCGGAATTATAGCAATATAGACTTCTCAACTTCGTCTTATTGCTTACATCCAAAGATTTCAGATTTGTACAATAAGAGCAATCAAGATACTCCAGATCATTACAGCCACTTAGATTCAGCGACTTTATGCCGGTGCTTGAGTATAAATAAATATATCTGATTTTTGTATTTTTTGAAAGGTCGACAGATGTAAGAGAATTATTACCGAAATTCAAAGACATAAGGTTTGTAAACTTCTCTATACCCGTAATGTTCTCAATGTTCATGCCATAGCATGACATATAACATGATGCAGCGAATTCAGGTCCGGACAAATTACCGTCACTGTTATAGTCATATTGTCTCACTACATTTTCTCTGAAAACATCATCCGGAAAAACCTCAGGAATAATGCTGACAGATGAACCGTCATCCCGGACTACACCAACCACCGTATCATTGGAATTGCATGTTCCCGCTGTTCCAACTTTAATAGTATAGGTCCCCTTCTCCAAATCTTTCAAAACATAGGCATCATACAAATAACCTGCGTCATCATTACCGGCGATACAGGTATTTGACGAATCATATACATCTACATATGAATCGTCACTACTGCTGGATGTAAAGAAAGCATATTTGCCGGGCGTATCAACGGTAAATTTGAAGACGTAGACAGGATCAGTATCATCCCAATAAACTCTGATCAGCTGACCATCTTTTATTTCTCCCATGTCGTTCTCGTCTGCCTTTACATTCTTCCCCGGAATCATCACGATCCCTAAGGCCAGGACGAAAGCCAGAGCAGACAGAAGCATTATGGCAACAATGCCGCCTAATCTTTTGTGCATATTAAGCCCCCTTCGAAAAGTATTCAGTGCCATTTGCCTCACCTCCGGTTCCTGCTATGCGGAAACGGATGTTACAAACAGATTACACCTATCATTAATTATACAATCCCTCTTTATTTAAGTAAAGGCGCCCCCTTAATCTTAAGCCAACATTAACGTTGCGCCGGACCTCTTGTCTCGGTAAGTTCTATCAAGTAAAATTATCCTCGGGAATGAGATAGATAAGAGAGGATACGATATGAATACTATGGCGAACAGATATCCGGGAGCTCTCATCGGTATCGGCGAGGCGCTCATCGACATGATCCCCGATAAGTCAGGGGTTGCTTTCAGCGAGATCGAGAACTTCGCACCGCGCACAGGCGGGGCGCCTGCCAATGTGTGCGCGGCTTTCGCAAAGCTCGGAGGATCTTCACTTATGCTTACACAGCTGGGAGATGACCTTTTCGGGAAGAAGATCGCATCAGATCTTGAGGGGGCGGGAGTCGATACATCGCACATACTCTTTACGGATGAAGCTAACACGGCACTGGCTTTCGTAAGCCTTGAGCCCGACGGCAACAGGTCGTTCTCGTTCTACCGGAACCCCTCCGCCGATATGCTGTACCGGGAGGAGTCCGTTCCTGCCGAAGTCTTCAAAGGCGCTTTTGCACTTCATTTCTGCAGCGTATCTCTTGGTGACTTTCCCATGAAGGAAGCGCACATCCGAGCAATAGAGTATGCCCGGACAAACGGTGTCATCGTCAGCTTCGACCCGAACCTGCGCTTTATGCTCTGGGACGATCGGGATGCATTGCAAAAGACAGTTAATGAGTTCATTCCCCGTTGTGACATCCTGAAGATATCAGATGAGGAACTGGAGTTTATAACGGGAAGGTCTTCGATAGATGATGCTCTGCCTGCGCTCTTTGATTCGGGCGTCAGGCTGGTCTTATATACATGCGGGGCAGAAGGCGCTTACGCCTATACGAAGTCTGCTTCCGGTTATGCTCCTGCATTGAAGGTGAATGCTGTCGATACAACCGGAGCAGGTGATGCATTCATCGGCGCATTCCTGCGCAGGCTTCAAAGCCTTGGGGTTACAACCGATACACTTGGCGACCTGTCCTCCGAAGAGCTTTCAGAAACACTCAGGTTCTCCTGCGCATACAGCGGCATGAGCGTTACTTCGACCGGCGCGATCCCGTCCTATCCTTCTGCTTCCGAGATGGCGGATGCAGGATATGAGGTGTGATCATGAAGAGGTACTATAAGGACAGCGGCCCGGACGAGAAGGCATCCAAGACCATCTTCGGCAAGGTCATCTGGATAATCGCCGCGGTCTTTCTGATCCTTGTAGGCATCGTCGGGCTCATGATACCCGTAGTCCCCCAGGTCCCGTTCTTCTTCGCGGCGGCCCTGTGCTTCTGCCGCGCCTCCACTACCTTCGGCAACTGGTTCCGGCACTTAAAGCTCTATAAACTCCTGGTCGGCGAGATCCATTGGCGTGATCTTAAGATCTTCGCGAAAAGATAACCCCTTAGACTTCCACAACAAAAAAACATCCCGCAGATTACTGCGGGACGTCATTCTCTATATCCTATTGTCTTATTGATCAGAACAGATCTACTGCACCCGTGTTTGTGCCGTTGATAACATAGTATGTCTTGTTATCCTCGGGCTTAACATAAACATCAACTGTCTTGATATTGCTGTCAACTGCATTGACCTTCTTGACGATTGTCTTGAAGTCGGTCTCTTTGCCCTGATACTGGATAACGAACTTGTCTGCATCCTTAACGGTCTTCTTTGCAGCGGGCTTCTTAGCGGGAGTTTTCTTAGCTGCAACTTTCTTTGCAGGAGCAGCTTTCTTAGCTGCGGGAGCTGCCTTCTTTGCGGGCTCTGCTTTCTTGGCTTCAGCCTTTACTGCGGGCTTCTTGGCAGCAGCTTTCTTTGCTGCAGGCTTCTTAGCTGCGGGCTTCTTGGCGGGAGCCTTCTTAGCCGCGGGCTTCTTCTCCTCTGCCTTCTTTACTGCTGCGGCAACAACGGGTGCTGCTGCGGGAGCTGCTGCTACTGCTGCAACAACAGGTGCTGCCTTAGCGGGCTCTGCCTTAACTTCAGCCTTTGCCTCAGCCTTGGGCTCTGTCTTCTTCTCAACCTTCTTGGCAACCTTGTTAACCTTAGCCTTAGCGCAGGTCTTAACGGCATCCTTCTTTGCAACAACGTCTGTCTTCACCTCAGCTGCCTTCTCTTTGACCTCAGTCTTGACCTCTGCTGCCTTGGCGCAAGTCTTGTCCTTAACCTCAACAGTCTTAGCTACGGCCTTATCCTTGACCTCGACTGTCTTCTCCTTAATCTCAGCGGCCTTCTCCTTGACTTCGGTCTTGACCTCTGCGGCTTTTGTCTCTACTTTGACCTCTGCCTTCTTAACGGCTTCGGTTACATTCTTTTTGATCTCTTCTGCTGCCATGTGGCACCTCCGAATTGTTTTTCAAATATTGTGTTTTCGTCTCAAACAAAACATAATTTATACTTCTTTATCCGATAAGTCAATTACAAGGATTTGCAGCTCTTATGCCCTGTTTTTGTCGAAAATATCAAAGCCCGGCATACCCCATAAACAAAGTCTTCATATTCTCCTCGTTCATGACGTAAGTATTGTCATGCGGATCCCCCTCAAAAACAAGGTTACCGTCCCTATATACGAGCAGCCGGTTCTGCGGTATCTCTTCCCACCCTTCGCGCATTAGTGCCTTGGTGGAAAGGATCACGGTACCGTTGTGACTGTATCGGAATAAAGTCCCTGCTTCGTTCTTATGAATATAGAAATTCTCGCCGTCGAAGATCATGAGATTGATCTTATTATGTTCGGATAGTTTGTGCACGACATCATCGATCACATTTATCCTGACTTCAGGGGCTTCGACATCACCGTCCTCCCGGTGCAGCGTGTTAATCCGGTCGATAATGTAGAGCAGTATCCTCTCACTGTCGGTCGACCCCTTCTGGAAGCATTGGTATCTCGTAAGTTCCGAAGATTCGAAGATCGTACCGTTATGCATAAGGACCCATTGTCTGCCGGTATCATCACGGCCTGTAAACGGATGTGTATTATTGAAACTGATCTCACCTACAGTCGCGCGCCTGATGTGCGCCATCATACGGGAAGATAAGATCTCGCCCGTAAGGCGGTTTTTAAGATAGTGACTGTCTGATGCTTTAACAGGCTCGCGCTCAATGGAGATATTTCCGTCGTCAAAAAAAGCCAGACCCCAGCCGTTCGGATGCTCGCTGCTGTGTTCGAAAAACAACCGCAGCAGCTTATTAAGTTCGACCTTCCGGTCAGACGTAACTCCGAACAACTCGCACATTTTCCAAATACCTCTTATCATCTTCGGGCAGCGCCCTGTCCGCAAGTTCAACGAGAAGATCAGCCCATTCGGCGGCAGTCTTCCCTTCGTAGATCGTAGCCGAAAGCCCGTCTTTCTCAATGCTTTCGACTGCATCCTGTATATCGGATACCGATCCTACGCGCGAAAACGCTTTCTCAAGAACATCCAGATTCTCATCCGAGTACATAAGCCCCTTAAGAAGCGCCACATATCCCAGAGCTTTATCGATCGGCACTGCATCGGCAACCCTTACTTCGATGTATTTTTTCACGCGGAAGTGGAAGAATCCCATGGACATAAAATGCTCGATGAGCTTGATCCTGCGCTCAGGTGTAAGATCTGCCTCATTGAGTATGCCTTCGTTGAAAAGGTCTTTGGCACTCTTAGAATCCACAAACGTTGTCTCGCCGTTATCGGTAAGCAGGATCAGCGGCGTGTTGTAGATAACATCCGCCATCTTCTCATATCCGAAGCCTTCCTCCAAAGAGTACGGCACGAACCCCGTTCTGGAAGGGTCAAGATCGTCCCACTCCTGTATACGCAGCAGATGCGGCTTATCGGGGTGCTCGGGCAATGTCGAGAGTTCATCGGTCTTATTCTCCATCATTATCATCAGGACAGGTGAGATCTTGGATAGGATCCGAAGTTTCCTTACCATATCTTCTTCCGACCTGTAATCTATCGACACCTGGGCCGAACCGGATGAGCGCATCATGTATCTGCCGTACTTTCCGGACTTGAGGAAATACTGATCCATGTATTTATATCTCTTTTTTGGCGACAACGGGATATCATCGGGAGTGATATTTCCCGTTTCCACCTTAGGAAGATTACCCGCGGTGATCATGCGGTATCCCCTGGTAGCGAAGATGAGCTGCCAGTTATTAAAAAAAGTATCATAGACTCTTCTGATAGAAGCCGTGTCAGGATAAGGGCTTATGCTGATCTCAAACTGGCAGGACGGTTCCAGGCTTATGGAGTGGTCCTCCGTTACATAGCCCACAGGGAATCCATCCATATAAGTAATATCGGCTTTCAGATACGTTCCTACCTGCCAGATCAGCTTGGAGATCTCCTCAAAACCGATCTGATCGCCGTTCCCGTCAACGACAAAATGCTCGATCTCAAGCCCGAGATCACGGCTATAGGACTCTCCGCTCTTCAAATATTCTCTTATCTCACTCTTAATACCCATTTCTTTTGTCCTCCTTTGTGAGGAAACTTACTCGTACCAAGTTATCTTCACACGAATAACCTAGTGATTTTGTAGGTTATAGCATGTCAAACCTACCAAGTCAATAGGTTATTGTTCCCATACGTGTCGAAAAGAGGGTTTTCGAGTAATGTAACAGCGATACAAAGTCAGTGGATGCTGCTCTGCTCACTCAGAACGTTTTTCAGTGAGTAATCGAGTGAGCAACCATTCAGTCACCGGTTTAGTCACTTATACAAGATGTTTTAGTGAACAATTTAGTGACTGAAGGCCATATGGAGCGCTTATTCAGGTCAACAGGTAAGATCCGGATGACACCGTGTTCACAAAAATTTTGCAAAATGTACTTTTCGCGGCAATACAGGCATAAACTTTTCGCGGTAAAGTATATGCGTAGGTAGTTAACGGAGGTTGGGTTCATGTCGATCTATGATTACAATGTCACGACCGCTAAAGGCGAGGTCTTCTCGCTCGGTGATCTGCGCGGCAAGGTGATCCTTATCGTCAACACGGCAACCGGGTGCGGATTCACACCGCAGTACAAGCCGATCGAGGAGATGTACACCAAGTACCACGACCAGGGACTTGAGATATTGGATATCCCCTGCAACCAGTTCGGCAACCAGGCGCCGGGTACAGACGAGGAGATACATGAATTCTGCCAGGTTCACTACAACACGACTTTCCCGCAGATGCGGAAGTCAGATGTAAACGGCGAGAATGAACTGCCGCTTTACACATACCTTAAGTCTGAGAAAGGATTCGAAGGGTTCGGTAAGGGCATGATGGCGAAGGTCCTGGATAAGATGCTCAAGAAGTCCGATCCCGAGTACGAGTCGAACCCCGACATCAAGTGGAACTTCACGAAGTTCCTGATTGACCGGCAGGGCAATGTTGTCGCAAGGTTCGAACCAACATTAAGCATGAAAGAAGTCGAGAAGCGGACGGTAGCTCTTTTGTAGCCCCCACTACTCCAGAGTATGTCTCGCTTTTGCACTTTTTTCATATACCCTCTCCGGCTCCCCGTATCACCTTATACCAACTTCTAACCTAACCCTACCGATACGGGGGGCTTTTTTTTGCGCATACGGTGTTATAATGCTTGGAGAAATATCGCGGGGGGGGGAATCATATGGAACGATTCAAAAGGACAGTCTGTCTCATTATCTGCACGATCTTTATCTTAAACCTTGCGGGGTGCGCCGTGAGGAACAATGAAGAGCGCAAGGCCATGGTGCTGAACAGCTGTGAGAAGATCACCGAATATGTTACGTCACAAGACTATTCTTCCCTCTCGGCATATCTGTACGAAGATAACGAAAAGCTCCGCGATCGGTTTACTCTGGGCGAAGGCCGCGATGACGAAGAAACCGTGGCAGTCCGGAAAGCAATAGCTGCGACTATGAGATCGCAGATACTCAATGACACCATAGAATTCTCCGGGTACTTAGACAGATTTGCCACGATCAAGGTCAAGTTCATGATCGTAGACTACCAGGGATTTGCCAAGAATAACAAGTACTACCGCAACGTAGGGGCACTGGAAGAAGCAGTGAACAAGTATGATCTTCTGCAGTATGTCTTGATATATACGCTCCCCATGAGATTCGTCTTCAAGGACGGCAAGGCGGTCTGGGAGAATTCGGAGATGCTTGAGAATATCTTTGATTTCGCGGAATTCGATGAGATCGTAATGGCGGATAACCTTACCAAATATCTGACAGGATATACTTTCGTTGACGCCGAGAACGACACATATACAGAGCCCAAGAAGATAAGCCTGGAGATAGCTTTGGACGAGAAAGGCTCCAGGTTCGACTGGGTCTACGACTATGAGGTCAGATACAAGGGAACCCTCGGCGAAGAAGAAGTCCTGGCGGAAGACTCCGGTGAAGCAGGGCGCGGATCGGAATCCATACTGATCAATTACGCCACAGGCAAGGTCTTGAAGGCCGGAACATACAGCATCGTGCTGAAGTACGACGGGGAGCAGACTGAATACACCTGCAATGTAGTTGACAAACCGGAAGACTTGTCGGAAGGCGTGTTCCGCTGTCCCGACGGCAAGTCTTACAACATCAAGCTGTCGGATGTCAAAGTAGAGCTGCCTGACGGTTACTTCTTCGTTGATGCGAAGTCTTCTCTTGGCAACGACATACTCAAGACTTTCGGCAAGGATCAGGTCGAATTCATCGTCTCGGATGACGACGGCGACTTCTCCTTCGAATTCCTGTACTGCCTGACCGTCTTCTTCGCAGACTACGCCCACTCAGGTGATAAGGTAACCGACGAGCAGATCCGGGATTACATGACCGAGGCCCGCAAGGAGCTGTACGAGACCATGGGATATAAGACCACCGTCAAGAAAGACAAGATCAAGATAGGCGGCAGGAACTATAAGTCCTCCGACATCAAGCTTACAGGCGGCGGCATGACTTCATACCTGAGGTTCATCGTCATCCCCACGGATGTGGACTTCCACGTGGTAACGATATATGCTCAGACGGAAAAATCCCTCAAGACATACACTTCCATGCTGAAGTAAGGATCATATCACCCGCCGATTACGATCTTGAAGTCTTCGGTGTGTGTATAACAATCCAGCTTGTCGTTATAAGTCTCGATATATCCCCAGTAGATACTGTGTTCCTTATCTGACTTAAGGTCAGTCGGAATAGTTATCTCTTTACGGAGTATCTTATCCGTAAGGCTTACTTCGCCGAAGTTATTGCCGCCCCATACCGGCAGGAGCTCGCCGTTGTCAAGCATGAACAGGAGACCTCCGCGGTTGGACGGACCTTTGTCATCGTTGTCGTTGATGATGAAGTAATGAAGGTCGGGATCCGGTCTTAACGTAAAGATCTCCATATCGGAATCATCAACATCGAAATTGATATAGTCTTTATCAGTGATCATCCTGGTATAATAGATATCGTCCTTGGATACATCATCTTCGTCTGTGATCGTAGTGATCTTGCCGATCTTCTTCTCCGGCGTGCATTTGACGGTTTTGCCCTCGTAGTCCTTATCCGAGACAAAAGTGCACGGAATGCACATATCGTGGAGGTAGGTGTTGAGCTTGGGGTTGTAATAGAACTCGATGAGCGTAAAGGAATTCTTACCTTTGCGGATCGGAACATCCTTTGCCTCGAAAAGCCCCGCATAGTCGGTATTGGTACGGGTTTTGAACCTGAGCATGCCGCCCTCGCTCTTCTGCCCGTCATATGTGAAATCGCAGATCTTTCCGTTGACCTGCAAGACCAGGATCGTCTCATAATCCGTCTCATACTCGGGCACGAGTTCTTCGATCCGGGTAAGGACATTGAATGACAACAAGCCGTTATTAACGACAACTTCACCGATCTGAATTTCCTTGTTGATGTCGTCTTTGTCGGACATCAGCATGAAAGGCTGTGCGGAACCGATGGTAAACTTCTGTTCGCTGAGAAAATCTATGGCCGCCCTGCAGTAGTCCTCTATCGCGTCTTGCATCAGAGGGATCCCGGACTTCGGAAGTGAATTGTCCTTTGAAGTTCCGGATTCCTCCCCGTTATCCGAATACTGAGGAATGAATCCCCACATATCGTCTGAAGTCCCGCTTATCGAAGGCTCCGTATCAGCAGCCGATGTCGCGGATGTCAAAGCTTCGGACGCCTTATCTTCCGTAACCGGAAGATCCTTCAGACTGCTGCAGGCTGCTGCCGCCAAAGCGACCGCCGGGACGGCCGCTGCCGCCATAAAATACTTGATACATCTTCTCATCTGTCTTATCCTCCCTTATTCCTTCGTAAAGATAACTTATACAGATAAAACGCATCTACGGGATGTTTTCTCACAAACATCTGCCGCATCTTGCATCGCTCTATATATAAATATACAACCGAACATCAACAAATGTCCCTAAATCCTCCCCATAAATTGCGGTAATATATTGATTCTGACAATAGAACTTGAAGCGGAAAAATAATAAAATACCACCGAAAGCAGGAAAAACGACCTTTCAAGGAGGGTAATACCATGGCTGCCAAGAACAAAGGCAAGAAGAACAGACAACTAAGTCAGGGCAAGATCGCAACCGCCGCAAAGGAGACGGCTGCCGCTTCCGAGACTTCCGACAAGTCCAAAAAGAAGAAGTCCGACTCCAAGGCCAAGAGGATCCTGAACAAGATCTTCATCGATGGTCTGTCAGGTATGGCTACGGGTCTGTTCGCAACCCTTATCATCGGAACGATCATCGGCACGATCGGCGGATACATCCCCGCTCCTGTCGGAACATATATCACACTCGTAGGCAAGATGTGCCAGTGCCTGATGGGCGCCGGCATCGGTCTGGGTGTAGCCATCAAGTTCAAAGAGTCACCTCTGGTCACCATATCCGCGGCAGTCTGCGGTATGATCGGTGCTTATGCCAAGGTATTTACGGCGGCAGCGCCCCTTCTTCAGGAAGGCAAGGTACTCCTGCCCTCCCCCGGTGAACCTCTGGGTGCTTTCATCGCAGCCCTCATCGGAATCACACTGGGACACCTGGTAGCAGGCAAGACCAAGGTTGACATCATCGTAACGCCTCTCGTCACCATCGCGACCGGCGGCGCTGCAGGCATCTTCCTGGGACCCTACGTATCCGCGTTCATGACATGGCTCGGAAGCCTCGTTAACTGGGGCACCGAACAGCAGCCATTCCTCATGGGTATCGTCGTATCCGTTCTCATGGGCATCTTCCTGACACTGCCTATCTCATCGGCCGCCATCGGCGTCGCATTGGGACTTAACGGCATCACCGCAGGAGCCGCGACCATCGGATGCTGCTGCAACATGATCGGATTCGCAGTTGCTTCCTATCGCGAAAACAAGGTCAACGGACTGCTTGCTCAGGGCCTCGGAACCTCCATGCTCCAGATGCCCAACATCATCAGGAACCCCAGGATCTGGATACCTTCCATCGTATCTTCCGCGATATTGGGACCCGTGTCCACCTGCGTACTGCAGATGACATCCAACGCGGTAGGATCCGGTATGGGTACCGCAGGTCTTGTAGGACCTATATCGACATTCACGACAATGATCGAGACGACACCCGCATGGATCGTCGTTATCGAGATCGTCGTTATGTACTTCATACTCCCTGCAGCAGTATCTCTCGGTATCTCCGAGCTTCTGCGTAAAGTCGGCTGGATCAAGCAGGGCGACATGAAGTTGGACGACTGATACAAAACAAATCTCGACTCGGCGACCGTAAAACATTAAGGAACGACACTTTAAACTTAGCAAATAAGGGAAAAGAGGAATTACTATGGCAGGAGCCGAAGAATACGCAAAGGCAAGAAAACTTGCAACCAAAGAACAGCACAAGGCGTTGAGCCAGGGCCGCTACCCTTACCTCCACGCTTTGGACGATATGATCTCCTCGAGGACTACCATGAAAGAGGAGTCAGTGGGAACGCGCGAGATCCCTCTGGCCCAGGTGGTCGGGACGGTCACGAAAGGAAGGCAGGAGTCCTTCGCAAGGAACTTCATGCCTCTCCACCCCATTGATTCGGAGTTTGCTTCCAAGTGGATCAGCCTCATCGAATACCAGATGGAGGAAGGCATCTCGGATGCCATCACCTGCATCGAGTTCATGGGCAAGTTCTATGTCATGGAAGGCAACAAACGTGTCTCTGTTCTCAAATATCTTGAACAACCCACGATCCTTGCGACCGTAACGCGTGTTATCCCGCCGGAATCGGATGATCCGGAAGTCGTAATATACTACGAATTCCTGAAGTTCTTCCGCTGCACCGGGATCTACAACATCACTTTCACACGCCCCGGATCCTACGATAAGCTGGCCGAAGCCCTCGGCCTGAGCTACGACGACGGCAAGTGGGACGAAGACATCATAATGGATCTTAAGTCCGCGTTCTTAAATTTTTCGAAAGCATATGAAGCAGGCGGCGGTAAAGCCCTGTCCATATCGGCAGGCGACGCTTTCCTTATCTATATCGAATCGTATAAATACGAGAGCCTGATCAATACCCCGGCAGATGAGATCAAGAAGAACTTAGGACCGATCTGGCAGGAGATCAGGATCTTCGCCAACGGCAACCAGATCACGTTCTCCGAGGAACCTCAGCTCCATAAGAAGAATACTATTCCGATCATAGATACGCTTTTCGATAAGCCGGCTTATAACGAACAGCACCCCCTGAAGGTCGGGTTCCTGTACGCGGGATTCTCCGATACTTCACGTTGGGTCAACGGCCACGAGATGGGACGTCTGTATCTGGAATCCGTATATCCCGGAGTCGTAGAGACTTTCGCGATCGAAGGTGCCGCAGACGATGAGGAATTCGACGAGGCCGTCGAGAAAGCCGCAGCAGCAGGCGCGGAACTGATATTCACGACTTCGCCGATCCAGATGGAGTCAGCACTCAGGGCAGCAGTCGCACACCCCGAGATAAAGTTCATGAACTGCTCGGTCCACTTCTCCCACGGCGCCGTCAGGACGTACTACGGCAGGATGTATGAAGCCAAGTTCATGCTCGGCGCAGTCGCGGCAAGCCTTGCGCCCGACCACAGGATCGCTTATGTGTCCACTTATCCTATATGCGGCAACATCGCCAACATCAACGCCTTCGCGATCGGTGCGTCCCTTGTTGACCCCAAGGCAAAGATCCACCTTACCTGGTCCTGCTTAAAGGATGAATACTGGCGCGAATATGTGCGCGAAAACAATTTCCGCATCGTATCAGGCCCTGACCTCATCAGCCCCAAGAAGTTGGACAACGAGTATGGCTTATACGAGATCCTGGATGACGGTCAGATCAAGAATATCGCTTTCGCGGAATGGAAGTGGGGCAAGTACTACGAACTCATCGTCAAGGCCATCCTCAACAACGCCTGGGATGCCGAGACCGGCGATGCCAAAGACTCCGCCCTCAACTACTGGTGGGGCATGACATCAGGAGTCATCGATGTAAACCTCTGCGCCGATAACATCCCTTACTCGACCAGAAAGCTCATCGACGGTCTCCGCCGCTGCATCACGGCTGACTCGGTCAACCCATTCGAGGGCGAACTGAGATCTCAGACATCGATTATTAAAGAGATGGACACACCACGTTTGTCAAATTCGGATATAATAAATATGAATTGGCTCAATGACAACATCGAAGGTTCTATCCCGTCATTCGACGAACTGACGGAGACAGCCCAGAAGACCGTCAAGGCCAATGGAATACCGTTATCATCCGGGAGCAACGATCAATGAAAGTAATGATAGTCGCCGATATCGAAGATCGACGCATCTACGACTACTACCGCAAGGACCGCACTGAAGGTGTGGAACTAATCGTGGCATGCGGTGACCTGAAGACCGGCTATCTGGACTTTCTCATCACGATGGTAAACGTTCCCACTATCTATATCTGCGGGAATCACGACGGAAATCTTATCAAGGACCCGGTCGGCGGTGCTGAATGCATCGAGGACCGGGTCTTTAAGTTCAAAGGCTATAACTTCGCAGGACTCGGCGGATCCTTCCGCTACAACCCCTACGGGCGCAACATGTACACTGAGAAAGAGATGCGCTGGCGCGCCGCCAAACTCGCACCGAGGATCAAGCTGGCAGGCGGCCTCGACGTTCTCGTGACCCACGCCCCCGCCGCAGGCTACGGCGACCTGGAAGACCTCCCTCACAGAGGATTTGAGACCTTCAACACCATGATGAACAAATATAAGCCGGCCTACATGTTCCACGGCCATGTCCATGCCAACTACGGCGTCAACATCCCCATGCACCAGACGCACGAATCCGGCACCCTGATCTATAACGCATACGGCTATCAGATCATAGATCTTCCTGACAAAGTATAAGTCAGTCTTTCGAAAAATCTCCATACAGTACTGTGAGACCAGTTAGCGCGCCCGCTGTTGCTTGTAAATAACAGGATTTATGATACAATCCTTAAGGCATCGAGGTGTAGCGCAGTTGGTAGCGTACGTGCTTTGGGAGCATGGGGTCGCAGGTTCGAATCCTGTCACCTCGACCAGATCGCAAATAAATAAAGTCCCCGCTTAAGTCCTCGTCGGGCTCTGCCCTCCTGCGGAAGTCGCGGGAACTTTATTATTTGCTCAGGGTTGCGGAAAATGCGGGGCTATATAATTGTTCTCATAGAACTTCAGAAGTCGCGGGGACTTTATTATTTGCTCAGGGTTGCGGAAAATGCGGGGCTATATAATTGTTCTCATCAAAAGTGTGGGAATGCGATCAGTCGGCCTTCTCGCAAATGAATGAGACGCTGAATCTGCTCTCGTATTCGATCTCCTTGATCTTGACTATAATGTCGTTCCCTTTCTTGACTTTCTCAGCGCCGTCGCCGGTCAGCTGGATGTAGATCGTGGGGCCGAGGTTGTGGGCGGGACCATCGAAGATCTGCCCTTCAGTGTAATCGTAAGTTGCCATTACATCTACTGTCTTGCCGATAACGTTTTCGCCGGCCAGGTGTGCATCGTACATGACCTGGGGCGACTCATAGTCCGCTTTCTCGCCGCACCCTGTGAAAGCGAATGCCATGGATGTCAGCATGATGACGATAAGGATCGTTGAGATTATTTTGCGCATAGTATTATCCCTCCCAAAGTTTTCGATCACAAATATTCTATCACATAAAAAGCCGCCGCCCGCAACTCATGCGAACGGCGGCGCAGGACAGGCTGTGCCTGATCAAATACCGTAGTAATCTTCCAAAGAGACGGACTCGGTGAACTGATAGATATCGTCTGCGATCTGGGGCTCCAGGTAGATGCCGACATTCTCGTCGGTGCCTCTGCCGAAAGCGGGCATTGCGGGGTTCTTGGCCTGGAACAATACGAGGTTGCCGTCGGAATCCCTTGTGCCGTCAGTAAAGTATGTCTCTTTGCTCTCGACTTTCTTGGTGATAGGATCCATCTCCTGATATTCCATTACGATCGTGTTGGCATCGGCAGCGCCTGTGCGGTAGAATCTTCCGTCCTTCATAAACTGGAGCCTGTTGCGCTCCCACCCGGAAGTTATGCCGACATAGCTTCCGTCATTACCGATACTGAAGACTGCAAGAACACTGGTATCGTGAATAGCTTCTTCAATGCTTCCGGATGAATATACAAAATCCTTGATGACAAACAGCTCATCCGTGCCGTCACCGTCAACATCGTAGAAAGCATATCTCATGTTGTATGCTTCGCCTGTCTTGATCTGCTCCATCAAACCCGTGGGATCAAGCAGGTCATAGATCTTGGAAGAATCGTCAAGATCGTCGGTTCCTTCGTTTGCTTCGATGAAATCTTTGATGATGTCCGTAAGTTCCTTATACTTATCAAACTTAGGATCTTGGGCAGAACTCGTCTCTTCGGAAGACTCGGAAGCCGTTGGATCTTCAGAAGCCTTCGTGTCTTCGAAAGCTGAAGTCTCGGCGGACTCGGAAGTTGCTGCTGTAGTATTATCTTCTGATGCTTTGGTCGGATCCTGAGCCTGTGCATTGCATCCGCCCAGGACGAGAGCTGCCAAAAGGACTGCGCTGACTAATGTCTTTTTACCTTTCATCTTTTATCTCCAATCTTATTCTTTACGGCATCTTGCGACACCGGCGCTATTGTATATTTATACATCTTGTAAAGCAACACAAATAGGCAGCAACATTAAGGCCCCATTATGTCGAAAATGCCATCCCTCCTCTGTTCACGCTTTCCAGGGCCTGACCTTATCGATCCAGCCCATGGACTTCCAGTACTTGTAATCGGTATATTCCGGATCGTCTTTGCCCAGGCCGGTCTGCAGCATTCGGACGGCATAGAACTTGGCCTTGGTGATAAGATTTGTATGAGCGGGTCTCGTGTAATCAACGGAAGCCATTTTTCGAGCCAAAGAAGTAAGCTTACCGGTCATCTCGCTGCGTTTCTTGTCGGTGAGCTTATCCCAATTGATATCACCCATCAATTTGAACGTGCACTTACGGATATAACTTACCCCCCACCAGGACAGGCTGTCCTTAATGTCTTTGGAAGTGGAAGATCCGCCGGCGCCCAGGCATTGCGTGATTATGACTGCGCGTTTGCCGAACATCTCTTTGGCGGGACGGTGCGGCATCCATCTGTAACCGAAGTGGTCCAGCATCGCTTTCATCGCGCCCGTTGTATGGAAAACATATGCCGGGGATGTGAACACGAGGAGGTCCGCTTCCAACAGGGCTTTCTCGATCTTCTGCACATACAAGGCGTCCTTGCAGAGGTTCTGATCTTTTAAGAAACATGCTGTGCATCCGGCGCAAAATGCGGGACAGTCCCTCGGAAGATAAAACTCCGTTATCTCTGCCTTTCCTTTAAACTCCTCAAGAAAGATCTCTTTGAGCCTGTAGGTTACGCCTTTTTTCTCCGTTCCGTTTATAACCGTGATCTTCATCATTTATTCCTCCCGTATATTCTGTTGAATTGTTTGATATGTTCATCCAAAGTCTTAAGCGCCTTCTTCTCCCTTGCGGGGTCCCGGTCGCAGACCGTAAGAAGATAGTAGATCGGGGCGTAGAAATGCAGTGTCATGATCTCCACATTGTCCGTATGGAGGAGCCCTGCAGATGCGACCATACCGAGAAGCGCCCCCTGGTAAGTCAGAGGATCATCAACATAGAGTTTAGTGTAGATATCCGCCAGCTGCTTATTGTTGAACTGCTCGATCGTCAGCATCTTCCGGAAACGTTTGTTGTAGTCGTCGTGAAGGAAGTACAGGAAGAACTGACGTCCCAGTTCCAGAAGAGCATCTTCGGACATATTCTTATAGATCTCCGAATCAGCTGTTGCATCAGACCCGTTGATATTGAGGGCCTGCGCCTGTTGTTCGAACCTTTTGTTCATCTCATCTATGATCGCATCGAAGATCGCCTGCTTGCTCTTGTAGTGCTTATAGAGCGACGGCGCCTTGATGCCCACACGCTCTGCGATATCCGCCACATAAACATTCGCGTAGCCCTTCTCCGAGAACAGCGTCAGCGCCTCATCCAGTATCTTTTGTTTGGTATCCATTTTCGCCTCCTGACCCGATTGGCTAATTCTAATTAGCCAGATTATAGGCTAATCAGAATTAGCCGTCAAGAGAATTTTACGGATCATAGAAAAAGAATATATACAAAATGCATTCAACATAAAATCAGCACAGGGCCGCCCGTGGGGGGACGGCCCTGTGCCAAGGAGATAGTAAAAAAGTGTTTTGAGGCTTTTTTATTTTAGTCAGCCGCACGCGACACAAGCCGTTCGCGGGCGGCTGTCTCGCCCGGTGTTATCACTTCTTGTTGGCAAACTTCTCGTACTTATAGAGGAACGTAACCATCTGACGTCTCAGGCAGTCGCCGTCCGGGCGGAACGTGCCGTCGGAGTATCCTGCCAGGATGCCGGTCTCGGATGCCCACAGGGTTGCCTTGTAGAAGTAATCGTTCTTCTTAACATCAGAGAACTTATTGGTCTTCGTCTTGGGAGCGGGCTGACCTGCCAGTCTCCACAGGAATGTGACGGCATGGCGGCGTGCGCATACGATCTTGGGACCGAATGTTCCGTTCTTATAGCCTTCGACGATGTGGTTCTCGTTGCCCCACAGACATGCCTTGTAGTAGTAGTCAGTCTTCTTGACATCACTGAACTTGCAGACTTTTGTCTTGGGAGCGGGTTCACCCATGAGTCTCCAGATGAATGTTACCATCTGCGCACGGGTACACTCGTTGGCAGGCTTGAAGTTCGTCTGGTTGTCGTAACCTTTGACGACGCCTTCAGCCGTGAGATGATTTGTGGGAACAAACCAGAAGTCCTTGCTGTTGGTTACATCCTTATAGAGAACCGTGACCTTGCATGTTGCGGTCTTGCCGGCGGCAGATGCAGTGATAGTGACCGTGCCGGCCATCTTACCCTTGACCTTACCGGAAGCATCTACGGTAGCGATCTTGGTATTGGAAGACTTCCAGGTGATCTTCTCTGCCGATTCTTTCAGGGTTGCCTTGAGGGACAGGGACTTGCCGCAGACTACGCTGCCGGAAGCCTTATCAAGCACCAGGGATACCTTGGCATTCTTTGCAGGCTGAACTGCAGTTACCGAAGCCTTGCCGGTGGTGTTCTTATCGGCAGCAGCTGTACCGGCCTTGCTGCCGGTATCCGCTGCAGATGTTGCAGGATCGGAAGTTCCGGTCTGTCCGAGCTTTGCGATCTTTGCGGTCTCGGTCTTGCCGCATACGAAGCATGTGTGGACCTTCTCGCCTTCCGCCTCCAAGGTCGCATTCTTCGTGATCTCCCAATCACCCCACATGTGGCCTTTTGCGTTTACAGTGACGGTCTTTGTCTCTTGATGATCTTTGCCGTCCTCCGAATCCGAAGCTGCGATAGATGCGGTATAAACAGAAACACCATTCTTGTCGCAAGTCGGAAGCGTATGGTTCTTGATGACAGTCATCTTCTTATAGATCGTGAGGGCTTCTTCTCCCTTGATCGTGCAGGAATAATATGCGTTGGCTTCGTATCCTGCAACCTCACTGCCGGACCAGACCACACCTTCGTAATGCCAGGAATCCTTACTAAGCTTTAATACGATCGTATCATCGTCAGCTGTCACTTCAACGGGGCCATCAGGAGCATAAACCTTATCTATGTCATTGCCATCGCAGATTACCGTGACAAGATCTTTGTTCTCCTTAAGATCCAGCTCTTCCAGATTGTTGTTGCTGCAGTCAAGATAAGTAAGATCCTTGTTCTTGCTTACGTCCAGTTCATCCAGCTCGTTGTTGCTGCAGTCAAGATAAGTAAGATTCGGGTTCTTGCTTACATCCAGTTCGGTAAGCTTGTTGTCTGAGCAGTTGAGCTTTTCGAGTTCGGAGCAGCCGCTGACATCAAGATCCGTCATACCGTTCTTGCTGCAGTCCAGTTCCTTGAGCGCCGTATTGCCGGACACATCAAGAGATTTGATATTGTTGGATGAGCAGTCCAGCTTTTCGAGATTCGTGAAGATCTCGATACCGGTAAGATCCGTTATGCCCAATTTGCGGACATCGATCGCAGTTACCGCCTCGATCTCCTCGGGAGTAAGGAATCCGTTATGGTCTGTGTCGATATCGGATAATACGTATTTGCGGAAGTTCTCGTCAGGGAAAACCTCGGAGATCTTAAGGCCGCACTCGATAGCAACATCAGTGTCAAATGACAGATGTTTGGAATCGTTATTGGAATAATCAATGTACTCTATTGAATCCTGACCGGATACATAAGTCAGCTTCTCCATGTCTCCGTTAGCGTACAGATCCGTAAGATACTTATTGTATTTGATATCCAGTTCGGTGATATTGTTGTCATAGATCTCCAGGAAGTTAAGGTTCTTATTGGAACTTACATCGAGCCTGACAATATTGTTGTCTCCGAGCATCATGAGTTCCAGCTTCGGATTATTGCTGACATCAATACCGTCAAGCTTATTTTTCATGGCGATCAGGGCTATCAGCTCGGGGCATCCGCTGACATCAATGTCCGTGATCTTGTTGTCGTTACACTGGAGGATCTTAAGCTTCGTATTCTTGGATACATCAACAGATCTGAGGTCGTTGCCGTAGCAGACCAAGGTCTCGATATACGGGAAATGCTCTATTCCCGTAAGGTCGGAGATGCCCTGATTGCTGACGTTTATCTCCCTGACGGTATTGAGCTCTCTCTGAGTAAGGAATCCGTCATGGTCCGTATCGTAATTCTCAGATACGAACTTACGGAAATTCTCATCGGGGAAGAGTTCTTCTACAGTTCTTCCGATACCGACTTTCGTATCAGGGTTATATGTGATGAACATTCCGTTATAACGGATCTCATAGAATTCATATGTATTTTCCCCGATAGTCTGTGTGTATGTTTTGATCTCACCTTTGTTCACAACGTTCCTTAAGTAACTGCTGGCACTGATATCGATCGAATCGATACTGTTGCCGTCGCTCCACAGTGCCATGAGATCCACACTCTTCGACAGATCGATGGATGTAAGCCTGTTGCCTCCGACATCAAGTGTATTGATCTTCGGGCTGCCGGTAACGTCGATCTCTCTTAATCTGTTATCAAACAGATGAAGTTCTTTGAGTACAGTACATCCCTTTATATTCAGGCTCGTTATGCTGTTTTTGTCGGCCTCAAGCTTTCTCATCGCAGGACATCCGGATACATCCAGTTCCGTAAGGTAGTTATACGACAGATCGATCTCCTCCAGAGCTTTGCATCCGCTAAGATCGATCTTCTTGACCTGTGAATGAGAGATCTTCGCAAAACGAAGATTCACATTCTTGCTGAGATCAACAGAAGCAAGAACATTGGCTTCTGCATTAAGATTAGTAAGCTCGGTGAAATATCCGATACCCGTAAGATCGAAAACGGAACCTCTGTCGATATTGATCTTGGTAACCGCAGCCAATTCTTCCTGCGACAGGAACCTGTCCTTAGGTTCGCTCTTATCGAAGTTATCGGATATATATGTCCGAAAATTCTGATCGGGGAAATTCAGCTCATTGATCGCTATACCTTCTGCAGCAGATACGCAAGATCCGTAAACGCCCAAAACACTTAATGCCGTACTCACGGCAACAAGACCGGAGACTGCTCCGGCAACAAATGAATTCTTCATACAGTTTCCTCTCCTAAAACCAACCGTATTGAACCTTAAAAAACCTAACCGCTAATAAGCATATCAAATTGTGTACAATTTGTAAACACCTATGTACAAATTGTTACCAAGTATGTATTAATTGTAAATCAGAAGGTTGCTTGATTCCATCGCCGGAGCCGTCCCGGAAGATCTGCCTGTTCAAAGCAAAAGCCCCCGCGAAAAACTCGCAGGGGCTTGTATTCATTAGGTTTGTAACAGTGTTACATCACTTCCCGAGCCTCCAGATCCGCCTGAAGACCCACTTTCTGAACCTGGTGTCACCGCCGTCATGAAGATCGATCGGATCAGCGTGACTCCTCACCCACTTGAACGGCAGCCGGTAGAAAAACCATGTATGCGCATATATCTCTTCGGCGCATTCTTCCAAAGTCATGTCCACACCGTCAGCGATGACAGACCTGGCCTTGGATATACAGACCGCACGATCCAGCAATTCTTCGGTTACGCTGAGCTGTACCTTTGACTTCTCCAATATCAGTCTCTCCTGAACAGATCCCTGGTATAGACCTTATCCTCGACATCCCCGAGGACTGCGGCATCGAACCTGTTAGCCAGGATCACATCACTCTTCTGCTTGAAAGCTTCAATGTCATTGACAACATCGAAATCAAAGAACTTGCTTCCGTCTTCCAGCGTCGGCTCATAAATGATCACCGGAATGCCCGCATACTTGATGTTCTTCATGACATCCTGTATAGCGGAAGCCCTGAAGTTATCGGAATTACTCTTCATGGTGAGACGGTACACACCTACAACGGAAGGCTTCTTGGCGATGATGCTGTCGGAGATGAAGTCCTTACGTGTCTTGTTGGCACTTACGACTGCCTCGATCATATTCTGGGGAACATCCTTGTAGTTAGCCAGGAGCTGCTTTGTATCCTTGGGCAGGCAGTATCCGCCATAACCGAAAGAAGGATTGTTGTAGTGGGATCCGATCCTGGGATCGAGGCAAACGCCCTCGATTATCTTTGCAGAATCGAGACCCTTGACCTGAGCATAAGTGTCGAGCTCATTGAAGTAAGCAACACGGACCGCAAGATAAGTATTGGCGAAGAGCTTGATCGCCTCAGCCTCAGTCGGGGGCGCGATCAGTATCGGTATATCCTGCTCAGGCTGGCCGGCGCGGGCCTCTTCGCAGCGTGCGCCCTCGAGCAGAAGATCTGCGAACATCTTAGCCTCTTCTTCCCTGTCGGAATCGGCACCGACAACGATGCGGGAAGGATGGAGATTATCATACAGGGCTTTGGACTCACGCAGAAACTCAGGGCTGAAGATTATATTGTTGATCCCGTACTTCTTTTTGACAGAATCGGTATAGCCTACGGGAATCGTGGACTTGATAACCATAAGAACATCAGGATTCCACTTCAGAGTGCATTCGATGGCATCTTCAACGGCGGAAGTGTCGAAGAAATGTCCGACATCGTCGTAGTTGGTGGGTGTTGCGATGATAACGAGTTCCGCGGACGAATAAGCCTCCTGCTTATCTACCGTTGTCTTCAGGTTGAGCTTGCGCTCTCCGGCATTTGCCTCACGGAAGAACCGCTCGATCTCATCGTCCTGGATGGGACTTATGAACTTATTGAGCTTATCTGCCTTGGCCGGGGTTGTCGTGATCGCCGTAACCTCATGATTCTGCGCCAGCAGGACCGCCAAAGAAAGTCCTACATAACCTACACCTGCAACTGTGATCTTCATAATTATTGTTTCCTTTCAATTATTGTCTGATCTGAGTATATCTATTATAACCCTAGTCTCGAAAAATCCCACGAATATGTAAAAGATCCAAGCCGCTTACCTGAACGGATGTCTTATCTTTCTGAACACGGAAGCCAGTTTGTACGACTTGCTCTCCTTAATCGTCCTGACCTTCTTCTGATACTTCTTTTCGAGAGCCTTATTGTTCTCTTCAGCATTTATGAGCTGATCTTTCAGCTTATTGTTTTCCCGGATCAAGTCCGTAATCTGTATATCATTAATTGCACCTTCTTTACCTTCGGAAGCAATACAACCCTTCATATAAAAATCCCTGACCAGTCTGACCATGTCTGATGTCTTGCGGTCTGTTCGAACATCACTTTTCTTCCCCCGGATTATGTTCCTCCAAGTCTCCTCAAAATCAAATTCACGAAGGTTGGAAAAAGACTCTTCAACCAATTCATGCCGCTCCCGATAATAATCCTCTTCCGACAACAGTTTGATTATCTCAGAGGCAGCACTTTCAATATCTCCTTGAGGAACAGTGGTAACACCGTAAGCATCTTTTGCCAGATCAATGTGATAGATATCGTACATAACCACGGGCAGACCATATGCTGCGGCCTCAATAAGGACCATCGGATATCCTTCAAAGCGGGATGTATTCAGCAGGATCTTGGATCTCTGATAGAACGGATCCGGCTCACTTTGGAAACCGGTCATTATAACATTCTCCTTAAGTCCGTGGTCATCAATATATGACACACACTCTTCAGTATAATTCCCCTCTACTGAACCTCCGACCATATACATGACCGCATCCGGCAGTTCCTTAACTACAAGATCCATCACCTTGATCGCATCCATCGGCCCTTTCTCGGGGGCAATCCTCCCTATCCAGATGATCGATCTTGCCTCCGGCTTCTCCACATGACTGATATTGAGAAGTTTAGGATCTACAGGATTAGGGAGATGATAAACATTGTCATTAAACACACTCCAAAAAGCAGCATCTGCCTCAGACAAAACGATCATCCCATCCACCATAGATAAAGAATAAGTTTGGTTATAGAATGCCTTCCCAAGATTAGAAAGGAGCGCCGCAAACACAGTATGAGTATAGGCTATGGATGGGATATCTTTGAGTTTAAATAACACCGTATCAAACATAAGAAGATATGATGTCCAGGTATTGTTCAGGATAAGATCGATCTTATATTCATCAATGATCTTATCCCACATAGCCGCGCGCAGGATATAATTCTCACGGTTAGTCTTCCCGGGGCACTGAACGAAAACCCTGTCAACCCCCTCGATCACCGAATCCCAGGGCCCGGGTTCATCATCAGTAATGAGAACGACCTTATAACCCATATTGACGAGCATATTTCCCATAAGATATACAACCTTCTGGGCACCTCCGATATGCATATCATAGTAATAAAGACCTATCGTCTTTACTTCTTTCCCGGCTAAAGGTGTAGTCTTTATATGCTCGAAAGCGTCTTTTATCCGAGGGAGATCATCCCAATACATATCAGCAACACGCCCTATAAGATCTACGGCCGGCCACGAGGAACAGATCGCTCTGACCGCATCATCGATCGAGTCATCCGGCATGCTAAACAGATCTTGTATCTTTTCTTCAGGCAGTTTTCCCTGCATCAAACGACTCCCGGTCAATCTCTCTTGAACAGATCCCTTGTATAAACCTTATCTTTGACATCATCAAGAACCGAGTCATAGCGGTTTGCGATGATGCAGTCACACTTCTTCTTGAATTTCTTTATGTCATTAACAACACGGCTTCCGAAGAATGTGGAATTATCCTCAAGAGTAGGCTCATAGATGATAACAGTAGCGCCCTTGGCTTTGATCCTCTTCATTACGCCCTGTATCGAAGACTGCCTGAAGTTATCCGAATTGCTCTTCATCGTCAGACGGTATACTCCGATTGTAATCTCTTTCTCCGAATCCTTGTTATATCTGTTATCCTCACTGTATCCGTAGTATCCCGCCATCTTGAGCACACGGTCGGCAATGAAGTCCTTCCTGGTGGTATTGGACTCCACGATCGCCTGTATAAGATTCTCGGGAACATCCTGATAATTGGCAAGAAGCTGCTTGGTGTCTTTGGGGAGGCAATATCCGCCGTATCCGAAAGAAGGATTATTGTAGTAGTCGCCCACCCTGGGATCGAGACAGACGCCTTTGATTATATCCGTCGTATTAAGGTCTTTTACTTCAGCATATGTATCCAGTTCATTGAAGTAAGATACACGAAGCGCAAGATACGTATTAACGAATAGCTTGGTAGCCTCTGCCTCCGTGCATCCGACAAGAAGAGTCTCTACAGGATTTTTGATGGCTCCCTGCTGAAGAAGGGCTGCGAAGATCTCGGCCTTACAGCGGGTCTTCTCATCACAGCCGACAATGATCCTCGAAGGATAAAGATTGTCGTACAAAGCCTTGGATTCACGCAGGAACTCAGGGCTGAATATGATATTCTCCGCACCGAAAAGCTTCCTTACATGTTCTGTGTATCCGACAGGTATGGTCGACTTGATAACGATAACAGGCTTATCCTTGCGCTTAGCTGTAGATTCCAAAGCAAGCTGGATGACCGCTTCGACAGCTGAGCAGTCAAAGAAATTCGTAGCGGGATCGTAATTGGTGGGAGCTGCGATGATTATGTAATCAGCGGTCTTGTATGCCGATGCGCCGTCGGCCGTGGCAGTAAGATCCAACGGCCTTGTTCCTTCCTTAGCCTCAGCCAGGTACTTCTCGATATATTCATCCTGGATAGGACTTATGTAGTTATTAAGTTTCTCAACCTTCTCGGGGATGATATCAACCGCAGTGACGGTATTGTGCTGAGACAGGAGCACTGCCAGCGACAGTCCTACATATCCGGTTCCGGCAACCGCGATCTTATATTTCTTGCCTATAGCGGCCGACTTACCGTATTCTTCGGCAAACAGTTCAGTGGGGTCAAAATCCAGGACTTCCGCCAACGCTTCAAGCTGAGGGATAGACGGCAGATAATCTCCGTTCTCAAGGCGGCTTAAGATCGATCTGTTGATATTAGCCGCGTCCGCAAGTTCCGACTGGGTGATCTTCTTCTCTTTACGCTTCGAGATAACCGTCGAAGCTAGCTTTTCTGCTGATAATCTCTTCATGGTTCGCCTCCGTTTATGTTGCTTCAGGCAACAAATGCCGCGATAAACGCTCTCGTTTTCGAGGATAAGTATACTATCAGCAACCGTAATATGTCAACATATTATAGGAAAAAACAAGAAATCCTCACCCCGAAAAGATAATACCGGAGGCTGATCTATGCTTTGCTCTCTTGGGGTTTCGCGGCGGTCTTATTCTTTTGGCTCTTGATCTTCTTGTACATATACCAGCCGGCAACCATAAGAACACCTGCGACAGATGCCGCGATCCCGGCACCGATACCGCCGATATGATATTGCATGACTACGTGATTGTTTCCGTCGTTCAGAGGAATGGTATAGAGGCAGTCACCAAACAGTTCAGGCTCGACAGGCATTCCGTTAACCTCAACAGTCCAATGTCTGTCATATGGAATAGATGTAAATAACCTTGTGCCCGATGATGCAGCAATATCAAATTCAGCATAACCGTCTCGAATGGAATAATCAGATACTTCCCTGTTCTGAAGCTCTTCCGATATCTGGCCCAGCAATTCAAGGTCTGCCGAGTAAAACTGGTCTTCAAATATGGAGAATGATCCGCCATTGGATGTAACCTTCAGTTCAACGGTATCTCCCTTGGCCGGAATATAGAATACAGACGGAGATAAGTGCCTTGCATAATGGGTTAATAATTCACCATCTGCATATATCTCTTCATTCGCATCCCACGCCCACGGGAAATTTCCGTATATCGGATTGTTTCCGTTACTGACAACCAGATTATAAAGTCTTACGCCATTGTTCTCTGTCAGTTCATATTCAACAGGCTTAAAGATCTCTACTTTACGTCCGACCAACTGGCTGAATAACTCATTCTGATACAAAAACGGATTATTTACGGTCTTTCCTTCATAATCTTTCTGCCAGACAAAGTAAGAAACCCCGGGATTTATATCTTCCGTAACAAAAGCCATTGGCAGTGCATATGGGTTGGTATATACCGCCTTGTCACCGAAAGAATATGCATTCGGATTTTCGATCAAACCTTCTATAGGATACTTGGAAAGAACATATTTAACTCCGACTAAGGAGTCCAACGGCAAGATCGAGGTATTGGCAACGATCATGTCCTCTCCGTTGATCCTGTACCCGGCACGATCCAAAAACTCACGCTGGCTGTCATCCGGAACCGAAGTATAACTTTCTATGCACCAATAGTTCAATAAAGCTCCCTCATCATAATTTGCAGTAAGGTTGCCATCCGTTTTGTTACGGGTACTGGTCTGTGTTATCCTGTAGTAACCGCGATCACTATTTTTGATGGAATCGATTTGTTGAATCCCGTTCTCAACATAATCAATATAACTTTTATCAATATCCTTAATGCTGTAATAATTCATCAGCAAATGCGTATTGAAACACATTTCAAATGAAGTAACACACAAAACAGAAGCAAGGATTATAATTCCCGTTTTCTTCTTACTCTTATCACACATTATGTATGCGGTAACCAAAGCCGACATCAATAACATAACAATAACAGTTGCATATATCCATTTCAGATACTGAGGCTCAGTGTCCTTATAGAAGAGCAGTATAACAGCCGAAACGATAACGGATGCGCCGATCATCTTCTTCTGAGCATGTTTTTCACGTTCAATATCATTAAGGAACAGAGCAGCAATAAAAATGATAACGAAGATACCGATATATCCGTATCTTGACCAGAAACTCCTGACCGGCTTAAAAAGCGAAAAAACCAGATACAACGGTTTCCAGTAGTAGATAAGGAGCGCAAATGCCAATCCTGCACCGATCAACGCCTTCTGCTTTACACGGAACCGTGAACTGAAGAAAAAGGCTACACAACATACCAAAGAAATACAGCCGCAGAACAATGAAACAGCAGAATACTCACTGCGGGAATTCCAAGTGTATTTGGACAACACGGTCACAATATTACCGATAAACTCGTTGGAATCCTTGAACATATCGAATTCAAGGCTTCCCTCAGTGCTGTTCCCCAGACACACTATTGTCGGAAGAAAAAGGACCAGACTTATCAGGATCCCCGATATTGCTGCATAGATGAACGTCTTGATGGTAAAAAGAAAACTCTTAATACTCTGCTTCTTCTCAAACCCGTACCACAAGAATTCAATAACTGCCCAAACTACAGTGAATATACAGTTGAATGCTCCTGTATACCAACTGAACATGATGTTATATGCCACACTGAAAATCAGTAAATACGGAGAATCATTCTTTACGATGTAATATGTTCCCAACATAAACAGCGGGAGCATATACATTCCCTCCAGGAAAAAAATGTTGCTGGCCTGCGCGATGTTATACTGACAAAGTCCGTATGCTATAGACAGACACAGAACAAAAACAGGATGCAACTTAGCAAACCTTCTTTGAAGGAACCAGGACATCGTGAATGCTGCCAAAGCAACCTTGATAGCCACGAGGATATCAAAAAAACTGTTTAATTGTGCCTTATCGAAAAAAACGATTATCAGGTTTAAAGGAGAGAAATATCCGGTTATCAATACACCGAACATATTGCCTCCCAAACCTTTTGTAAATGAATAGCCAAGACTGCTCTTTCCCGAAAGAACATCCTTATAGTATGCGAAAAAGTCCACATAGTCGTTATTGGCATCCGCCCAAACAAGCGATCTGTTTCCAAATGGAGCAAAGCCTTTAAGGATAAATAACCCAAGCATGTATATGAATACAACGGCAAACGAAACCACCGCTGATATGAACACAGACTTGCGCTTTTTTGCAGCCAACACTTCCATGAGGTACAGTCCTTACGGTCAGATCGTTTCCTTAACTACTTCGTTCTTCTCTGCTGATTCAAACGATGCCTCAACGATCTTCATCTGTCTTAAGATCTGCTCGGGCTTAACATGAGGCTCGGCATTACCCTTGACCGCATCAATGAGGTTTGTCCAATATTCCATTGTCATATCAGGAAGATCGGGGATCTCTATCTCTTCGATAAATTCAGGCTTGAGAGGAGCCATCGTTCTGCTGGGTCCGAGATTTTTCTTGCCGACAACACTGTCGAATCCCTGAACATCGCCCTTGATACGACGGGCTCTGCCCTCCGTGCTCATGATATTCTCGATGCGAAGCGTTCCCCTGTCACCGAACACATACCATCTCGGAAGTTTCTCCAAAGCAAATGTGGTAACGGTAACCTTTGCGCAAACACCATTTGAAAACTTCATATTGATCTCAAAACTGTCGTCAACAGCAGGTGTAAGGATACTCATGATCCTTGCGTAGATGCTTACGACTTTCTCATCAGGATACAACTGTAATAACTGGTCAATGAGATGAACACCCCAATCGTAGAGCATTCCTCCGCCTGATTCCGGATCTCCTCTCCAACCGAAGCAGACACCGCGTTCTCCGAGTACTTTCGACTCTATAGTGGTGACATTTCCGATCTCACCGCTTCTTATGACTTCGCAAAGCGCTCTGTAGTCTTTATCGAATCTCCTCTGCTGATGAACGGTGAACATCTTACCTGTCTCTTCAGATACCTTGATGATATCTTCTATCTCAGCAACGGACATGGTGGCGGGTTTCTCACAAAGAACATGTTTTCCCGCCTTCATAGCAGCGATCGAGTAAGGTGCATGCCACTGATTCGGTGTTGCGACAACAACAAGATCCATGTCTTCCTTCAGGAATTCATCAAGATTGTCAAAAGTCTCCATTCCCAGTTCTTTTGCCTCGGCCAGGTTATCTTCATTCACATCGAAAGCCGCAACTACCTTAACATCATCAAAATGACCGGCCTTCTCATAATGGAAGTGCCCCATGTATCCGAATCCGATAATACCTATCTTTATCATTGTAAAGTCCTTTCCTTAACTACGCTAACGCTTTGTATTCTTCTCCACATTTGGGGCATTTGAACCCGTCGTCCAGTTTAACTCCGCATTTGCAGACCCACCCTATCTGTCTGGCAGGGTTCCCTACAACAAGAGCATAAGCCGGAACATCCTTGGTTACCACACTCCCGGAGCCTATCATAGCATATTCGCCTATGGTATTTCCACAAACTATGGTAGCATTTGCACCAATTGAAGCGCCTTTTTTGACCTTTGTGTATGTTATCTCCCAATCAGCGTTGAATGCTCTGGGGTAGAAATCATTCGTAAATGTCATTGAAGGGCCCAGAAATACATCATCTTCGACCTCAACACCATGATAAATATTGACATTGTTCTGAACTTTGACACGGTCTCCGAGTTTTACCATCGTATCGACATAGACATTCTTGCTGATAATGCAATCCTTGCCGATAACGCTCTTTTCTCTTACCTGGGCAAGATTCCAGATCTTAGTGCCGTCCCCAATGACCGCCTCGTCAGACACTTCTGCCGTGGGATGAATAAATACAGACATCTTTACCTCCTGTAAAACTCCTTAATGCCCTCAACTATGTAGTCAAGCTCCTCTGAAGTAAGCTCGGGGAATATAGGAAGACATACTGTCTCCTTCGTAAGCTCTTCAGCCACAGGAAGGTCACCTTCCTTATATCCGAGATAATCAAATGCCTTCTGAAGATGAAGGGGAACAGGATAGAATGCCGCGCTGCCGATGTTCTTGGATGCCAGGAATCTTCCGAGTTCATCCTTCTCCTTGACACAGATCGCATACTGGTGCCAAACAGGAGTAACTCCCTGTCTGACCTGAGGTGTAACCACACCGTCAATGCCGCCCAATTCTTTCTCATAGAAAGAGGCGATCTCGGTCCTTCTGGCATTGAACCCGTCCAGATAATCAAGTTTGATATCGAGAACTCTGGCCTGGATGGCATCCAGCCTGGAATTATACGCGATCAGATAGTTGTAATACTTGTAAGGATTATAGAGAGGATCGTTGGAAGTATTGTCCGCAAGCTCATCCTTAACGCCGTCAAGATAGAATCTGGCCTTTGCGCCGTTCTGAGCGCCGCCATGCTCTCTGTACGCTCTGCAGATCGTGGCTATCTTCTCATCGTTAGTCGTGATCATTCCGCCGTCACCGAAAGCTCCGAGGTTCGTTGTAGGGAAGAAGGAGAAGCATGCCGCATCGCCGATAGAACCTATCTTCCTGTCACCGATGGCAGAACCTACAGCCTGGCAGGCATCCTCAATAACATAAAGACCGTGCTTGTCAGCTATCTCCTTTATCGCATCAAGATCTGCGGGCTGACCGAAAATATGGACCGGAAGGATAGCCTTCGTCTTGTCGGTGATCTTCTCTTCGATCTTAGTAACATCAATATTGTATGTATCCTTACATACATCAACAAATACGGGCTTTGCTCCTACCATAGCAACCGTCTCGGCCGTAGCAAAGAAGGTAAAGGGTGTTGTAATGATCTCATCGTCCTGACCTATCCCGAGCGCTTTCATAGCGATAACAAGGGCGTCCGTTCCGCTGTTCAGGGCAATGGCGTATTTTGCACCGACGTAGCCCGCAAACTTGCTCTCAAAATCAGTAACGGCCTTACCGCCGATATAGGCGCCGCTTGCCATCTGTTCGAGAACTGCAGCCTCCACTTTCTCCCTGATGATCTCATACTGTCTTGTAAGATCTAAGATTTTAACGTTCATTGTATTCACCTCTCAAATTTATTTGCCCAAACTGAATATTATTACGCCTGCGACTATTATAATGTTTCCCAGCACTTTTTTGAGCGTCAGTTTTTCTCCAAGGAACAACCTGCTCAATATCATGATATATATCTATGTTAATGATTCCAGCACAGCCCCGTACTTGAACGGAACTCCCTTGAATCCGATCATAGTGAGAACCATGCAGAAAGCCATGATCAGATATCCGATTATTACGTACGGATTCAGGTACTCCTTTATTACGGAGTCCTTTTTCTTCTCAGCGCTCTTCTTCAACAGGATCTGCGAGAAAGAAGACAATATCCCGGATATGATCATGATCACATAATACTTAACCATCTGAAGATACCATCCAAATCCCGAAGATAATAATCGCCGCGCCGACCATATTGAAGATCGTCACATGCTCGGAAAACAATATTACTGACCATATCAGGTTAAAGATAACAACACTTCCCTTGTTAGCCATTGCCGTAACAAGAGGAAATCTTTTTAACACCTGCTGCCAGACAAGAGCATAGACTCCGAGGCAAACGACCTCAAGGCCGAGAAACAGACATGTCCTGAACAGATCGGGCTGAAAAGATGCGATCTTGGAACAAACCGCTACTAAGGAATAGATGATAAATGCCCCGTATAGTAACCCGTATTTCTTTACGGTCTGTATCTTACCTTCACTGCTCATCTGTCAGATCATACACCTCAGACACAATATATACAGGCCTTTTCCTTGCGGCATCATAAGCTCTCCAAAGATATTCGGCTATTATACCGAGAGATATATTAGTAATGCCGAATCCGACCAGCAGGATAACCGCAACCGTTGAATATCCTAACGGCGCACTCGGATTAATGAACTTATTAACAACGACCACTATACCGGCGATCAGGCCGACGAAGAACATGATAATACCGATTATACTGACCAGTCTGATGGGCATGAACGAGAAAGCAACGAAAGAGTCGATGAACAACTTGATCTTCTTGGAAAGAGTCCACTTGGACTTGCCCGCTGATCTCTCATGGAAATCCAAAGACAAAGTCGTATACTTGTATCCCGAATTCATTATCTGAAGCATAATGGATGAATTCGATTCTATATTATCATTCAAGAGCTTCTTGATCTTGTGGTTGAATACTATTACGCTGATCCCGTCTGATGAATAATTGCTGACTGCATATTTACGCATCAATCTGGAATACATCTTTGAGAAAGCCCTGTTAAAGACTGATACCTTTACGGTCTTCTTCTCAATATATACGGCATCATATCCTGCCTTAAGCTGTTCGAATGACAAGGCAAGGAACTCGATGGGTTCCTGAAGATCGCTTCCCATCCAGGTGCAATTATCATAATAGGCATTCGCGACTCCGGCCCTTATCGCGGCATGCGAGCCGAAGTTCCTGGACAGGTCGACTACCTTAACTTTCTTCAGGTTCTTGAAATCATACTGCCTGATCAATTCCACCGACTTATCCGTGGAACCGTCATTGACAAATACTATCTCTATCGGAAAATCCAAAACCGTGGAATGCTCATCAATTGCATCGCAAAATGCTACGATGCCTTCTTCCTCGTTCAGGAAAGGAACAACTATCGATAATCCGTTCCTCTTATCATCAATATCAGAAATACTCAAATTCCGCTTCTCCTTCATCATTTATGATTACTTTTCCGATGATCCTGGCAGGAGAGCCTGCCGCTATACTGTAGTCGGGAACATCTTTATTCACAAAACTGTTTGCACCTACAACACAATGATCTCCGATGGTTACACCGCATGTGATGATCGATGTGCTGCCTATTACCGTATTGCTGCCTATTCTGACCTCTCCTTTATCGAAAGGATTCACTCCGCCGGAAACATAATTCTTGGTGGAATCATGCGTATAGATCATTACCCCGGAATCTATGGTGGTATTGTCACCTATGGTAAGAGGCGCAGCACTGCCGTCCAGCAAAGTATAGGGACCTACCCACACATGTTCTCCGACCCTTACATCGCCCATCACGACACTGGTATCGTAGATGGACGATCCTTCCTTGCAATTGAGATATTCAGATTTGTCAAAACGGTTGAAAATGAGTTCGCCACTGGGAAGTACACGGTTGTACTTCTCTTTCATCTCATCGCGTTTTCGCGCCATATAGCGCTCGAACAATGCGGCAAACTCTTCGTCAGTCATGGAATATCAGAACTCCTTCTCTTTGTACCAATCCAAGGTCAGCTTGATCCCCTCATCGAACCTTATCTCGGGTTCAAAACCCAGGATCTCTTTGGCTCTCTTCGAGCTTGCACACAGATTTCTGACATCACTTGTTCTGGCAGGTCTGTGCTCCCACTCGCCGGTATAGCCGTAGTAATCACAGATTCCCTGAAGAAGACTGTTGATGGATATATCCTTGCCGGAACCCAAGTTTATGATCTTTCCTCTGGATTCTTCCTTCTCATAGGCGAGGATAAGTCCTCTTACCGTATCTTTAACATAGATGAAATCCCTGGTC
Source organism: Clostridiales bacterium (assembly GCA_017964005.1). Lineage (GTDB taxonomy): Bacteria > Bacillota > Clostridia > Saccharofermentanales > Saccharofermentanaceae > Saccharofermentans. Next base: position 44,661 of record JAGCSR010000043.1, on the reverse strand, counting down.
TGTTCACCGTCGCCTTCGACCATAGGCATTCCGCCTTCTTTGATCCTTCTGGCGGTTGCCGGGATAATAGCTGCGAGCGAACCCACCGCATTCTGTCTCGGGCCGTAGTTATTGAAGGGCCTTACGATAGATATATCAAGGTTCAGGACTTTATAAAAACTGTGAACCATAAGGTCTGCAGCTGCTTTGCCTGCGGCATAAGGAGTAGTGGGGTCGGTAGGATGATTCTCATCCATAGGTGAATACTGTGCTGTACCGTATGCTTCCGAAGAAGATGTATGGATAAGCGTCTTATATGCGCCAACCTTCAGCAATTCCAGCAGGGTATTGGCGATCTCGACATTGACCATATATGCGTCGAAAGGATTGAAGAAGGAATAATTGAGCGCGATCGTGGCCATATTGAAGACTACCTCTATCTGCTCCTTCTCAAGAATAGCCTGGACTACGCCGAAGTTTCTTGCATCGTCTCTATAGAGGACAAACCTGTCATCCTTCATAGCCTCTTCGATATTCTCCATCTTTCCGAGGAAGAAATTATCAAGACATACTACTTTAGCAGCGCCTTTCTCCAACAGACCGTCACACAGATGGCTTCCGATAAAGCCTGCGCCGCCCGTAACAAGAACATTCTTACCTTTGATATCTGCCATGTCAGATCCTCCCGTCTATAACTTTGCGGATAGTATCCACAACATATTCCTGATCGTCATCGGTCATCTGCATATACAAAGGCAGAGTGATCGACAGATGGTCACAAGCATAGGCATTCGGAAGATCTTCCGGCTTGTAACCGAATCTGTTCCTGTAGTAGCCCAGCATATGAACAGCATGCGTGCCCTGTCTTGTAGCAATACCGATATCCTCGAGCGTCTGCAGCATATTATTCCTGTAAGCTCCGCCTTCGGCAGTACTTGCGATCCCGAGCTCTTTGATATTCAACATGCAGACATATGACTGATATGTATGATAATAACCCTCAGGTTCCACAGGGGTAATAAACTCAGGAAGCTTCGCTGCAATAAGTTCATTATAGAGTGCGGCTCTCCTGCGCTTGCAGGCAAGGATATCCTCAAACTTCCTGACCTGAGCCATACCGACTGCAGCCTGGATATCCGTCATCCTGTAGTTATAGCCGGCCTCATTATATTCGGGGAGAAGGAAGCCGTGGCCCTTATCTCTGGCATCTGCGGATACAGTGCTGCCATGGGTCCTCAGTTCTCTCATTCTCTTGGCAAGAGCAGGGTCATCCGTGAGGATCATGCCGCCCTCGCCGGTAGTGATGGACTTCCTGGGGTGGAAGCTGACGCACGAGCAATTGCCGAAACCGCCCTCGTGAACACCTCCGACCATGGCGCCCAGCGCGCAGGCCGCATCTTCCACTACCTTAAGACCGTACTCCTTTGCGATAGCGTTAACTTCATTGATATCGCAGCACAGGCCGAATTCGTGAACAGGTACGATACCCCAGAGGATATTGCCGGTATCCTTGTTAACCAGCTTCCCGTCCCTGGACTCATACTGTTCTTCGATCTTTTCTGCGATCTTACGGGTATCGATATTGAATGTCTCCTGATGGATATCCACCATGACAGGTGTCGCTCCTGTCATGACTATCGCATTCTCGGTTGCTACAAACGTGAAAGCGGGAGCTATGGCATCCATGCCGGCTCCCAAACCGTTAGCTATCATCGCAAGATGAAGTGATGTTGTGGCAGAAGTTGTAGCTACACCTTCCGCTACACCCTCATGTTCGGCGATCGCCCTCTCAAACTTCGCGACAGTGGGGCCTTGAGCAACCCAGCCGGAAGCCAGGACCTTTGCCACTTCTTGCTCTTCTTCATCCGTAAAGTACGGGATCGTAACAGGGATCTTACGCATCTTGTTATACCTTCTCTCTGAACATAGGTTTCATATCTTTCTCGGCCCACTCAAGAACCTTCATTACACGGATTGACGGATCGGGACCTGACAGTGACTGCGTTCCCGTCTGTACACAATTCTCGAAAAACTCAAGGCTGTTCTGAAGAGAATCCTCAAACTGGATCTCGGGAATATAGATCCCGTCCTTCCTGTTGGTGTACTGATAGTCTTCGTATCTGTCTGCAGGCTCTACATTGATACCGTAATCGTAGACCTTTACCCTGTCCTGAGCCATATCATCGAAAATGACAGTCTTCTTCGTACCCGTGATCACGGTCTGTCTGATCTTCAGAGGGGACATCCAGGAAGAATGAAGGTGAGCTACAAAGCCGTCATACTTCATCGTAAGGTAAGTATTGGTCTCGTGCTCGCCGAACGGAATATGTCCGATGGCAGACAGTTCCAAAGGTTCCTTACCCCCGGAAAGCCAGTCGATTACAGCGACGTCGTGTACGGCAAGATCCATCAGGGCATCCACATCTTTCCTGATGGGACCGAGATTGAGCTTCTGGGTATCATAACCGATAAGGTCACCCAGATCACCTGCGTCATACATCTTCTTGATGTAGCGGTAATAGGGATTGTAGAGCATTATATGGTCGCAGTGAAGGATAACGCCGTACTTCTCAGCCTGCTCCTTCAGCTTATAGGATCTTTCAACAGTTGTAGCAAGAGGCTTCTCCATGAAGACATTCTTGCCGGCCGCCATAGCCTTCATTCCGATATCAAAGGTATTAACGGTCTGCGTCGCGATGACAAAACCCGTAATCTCGGGATCGTCCAGATAATTCTCGTAATTATCGCTAATCTCCACATAATCAGGGAGTTCACGTCTGGCCTTCGCCGCGCGGTCAGGCAATATCTCACATAAAGCCTTGAATTCAAACTTAGATGAAGCAACAAGCTTCTTGGAGATGTTGGCTCCCCAATAACCATAACCTACTTGAACTACTTTCATACAGATACCGGACAAACGAATGTCCTCTCCCTTCGAGCTGACTATATCTGTAAGATTATACCATTAAACCCGAAACTTGCTCAATCTCGGGAATCAGCACAACAACGAACATTTCGTTATAATCGGGTCCTGGTTTGTTCATCAGGCATAATACTTCCTGCAGGAACAAGCTAATTCAATAAATCCCCGGATCATACCTGCAGATAACCTCGGACGGATGGCAGACTAACATACGTGATTACCATTTCCGTAAATATTTTTGTGCTATAATACCTTGGATAAATGTAACAACTGCCAAAAAGTAATAGGAGTACCGGAACATGGATAAGAAAGATCGGGTAAATATCGTCCTTGCCTCTGATAACGGGTATTTCATCCCGCTTTTGGTGACACTTTATTCACTTTTGACCAGCAAGGGCGAAAATACAGATTATGTTGTTACTGTTTTGGTGCCTGATGATTTTGACAAAAAGAACAAAGATGTTATAAACTCGCTGGCAAACGACTTCAATAACAGCGAAGTCACCTTCATCAACATGCAGGATCAGTACAAGGATGCCTCGATCAACATACAGCACATCACCATCCCTACCTACTACAGACTCAAATTGCCCGAGATCCTGGATGCGGATAAGTGCCTGTATCTTGATGTAGATATCGTAGTCAGGAAAGATCTTCTGCCTCTGTTCGGGACCGATATGGGCAGCAACTACCTGGCCGGAGTAAAAGCTGCCGGTTACTATTCATCCGAAGAAAGGATGAAGAATCTGGCGGAGTATCTCGGGATCGCCGCTTTCGACCAATATGTCAATGCCGGTGTCCTGCTGATAAACCTAAAACAAATGAGAGAAGATAATCTGTCCGAACAGTTCGAGAAATATGTCTCGGCTAACTTCAAATCCCAAGACCAGGATATATTGAACAAAGTATGTTACGGCAAGATCATGGTCCTGCCGCCGATATATAATTCAATGACCAAGTACAGGAACTCCTCAGATGAATGCTATGAGAAGGAGGATTATTCTTTCCTTCCCCGCTGCTATTCCAAAGACGAATGGGCTGCAGCATGCAGCGATCCTGTAATCATCCACTATGCCGACAGGGTTAAACCATGGGAAACTTTCGGATCTGATTATTCAGCCGCTTGGTGGACCTGCGCGTTCGAACTGTGTCAAAAACACTACGATCTTCAAACCCTTCTTGAGTTCGCAAACCGGTCAGGAATAAAACTAAGAAATGATAACGAAGAAAGATATCAACGGGAGAAATCTGACTTGCATTCGCGGCTACAGCAAACTTATGATGAGAAGTCAGAACTCAACGCTAAGCTCAAGCAGACCTATGAGGAAAAATCCGAGTTAAACGCCAAGCTCCAGCAGACATATCAGGAGAAATCCGAACTGGGAGCTTTGCTGCAGAAGACCTATGACGAGAAATCGGAGATCAATGCCAAACTCCAGCAGACATATCAGGAGAAATCCGAGCTGGGAGCTTTGCTGCAGAAGACCTATGACGAGAAGTCGGAGATCAATGCCAAGCTCCAGCAGACATATCAGGAGAAATCCGAACTGGGAGCTTTGCTGCAGAAGACCTATGACGAGAAATCAGAGATCAATGCCAAACTCCAATTGACATATAAGGAGAAAGCCGAACGCGGGATAACCATAAAAGAGCAGAAGAAGAAGATATCCCGCCAGAAAGACGTCATCTCCAAATATACCGGCGAGATAAAGGATCTGACAAAGTCTAATGAAGGCCATGTAAAGCATGAGGCTGAATTGAATGCCAAGGTAAAGGACCTTAATAAACGTCTGTCTAAATCCAATAAAGAACTGAAAGATATCAAGAATTCTTCCACATACAGGTTCGCTAAGGGCCTGAGCAAACCGTTCAGGTTCATCAAGAGGAAGATCAAAAAATCGAAAAAATGATTGTTATTTACAGATAACATAGCCTTGCATCTTCCCTCTTGATAGAAATCCGCCATACACTATTGTATAATTTACAAATCAAATTAAGAGGGAGGGTCGGGACTGTTCATCTCTCGACAAAGCTGTTATGAATATATTCAACGAGGACAAGTATTTTTTTGTTGTTGACAGCAACAATTACAAAACCGTCGAGAACAAGATCTACGGATTCATTCTTCAAAACGACGGCCTGTACGAAGCAGACAGGGCCGGAGAACTCGATCCTTCGAAGCTCGACGGAGTCGGAACCTATGTGCACATAGAGAATAAGAACGGGCAGGTCTTAATCAGACAGGATTTTGCCGGCAATTTCGGTCTTTACATATATCAGCATGACGGATATTTTGCGGTCAGCAATTCCTACATTAAGCTGGTGGACCATGTTAAGAAGGATCATTATCTATCCTTGAACCGTGATGTATGTAATCACTATCTGTCAACCTGGATCACAACGTTATCCTATGAGAAGACCTATATCAATGAGATCGTACAGGTCCCCTCATACGCTACCGTCAGGATAAACGAGAACGGGACTGTCGATTACGAATATACCGACTACAAATACAATAAGGTCCCCGTTGCGTCTGAAGAAGGCCTGAAGATCCTGGATCAGTGGTACGAGAAATGGGTAAGGATCATTAAGAACATTTCCCTCAATACTGACAAGATCCTGTTCGATCTGTCCGGCGGAATGGACAGCAGGTTCGTATTCCTGTTCTTCCTTACCTCAGGGGTAGATCTCAGCAAGATAAGCATAAGATCACTGAACGACGGGAAGCATACCCATGTGGAAGACTTTGAGATCGCCAGCGAGATGGCTGAAAAATACGGTTTCAAACTAAATGATCATGTTTTCGATACAAAGTCCATCTACATGAGCAAAGAAGATGTTCTCAACGTCGCATATGACATCAAGATGTACAGCGAGAAAGAATTGACCTACCCCGCTTGGACATATAACGACAAATATATTTGGTTTGGCGGATTCGGCGGAGAGATGATCAGACCTTACTGGTACATGCCGCTTAAGGAATTCTATGTAAAGCAATACAGCAGCGCAGACAGATATCCTTATCGCGTGTCCAAGGGGAACAGGGATTCCTGCAAGAAAGTCCTGGATGAGACTGTTGCCTGGATCGATAAACAATATCAGCTTAACGAACCTGATTCTTCCATGTATTCCTTCGATCTCTTCAGAGAATGCTATTCCCGTAATCATTTCGGAAGGATATGTGTTGAAGCATATGTTACAGGCTCAATGAAGCTGTCCCCGGTAATGGATCCTATGCTTCAGCAGCTGACACTGAACGATGCCGAGTGCGAGGATACCAACCTCCTTTACACTATCGTAATGAGCAGATACGCAAGATTCCTGTTGGATACCAGATTTGACAGCGGCAGAAAGCTCAACGAGGATACGGTTGAATTCGCCGACAGGATCAATGCGCAATTTCCTTATGAGAAGAAGGATATTCCTGCTGACAGCTCCTTCACTTTTGCTCCTATGAGCGAGAATATCGAAGGATCCGATAATACCGAATTGCTGCGTGCAGATACAGAGAAATATCAGCTTGAGGTCTTCCACGATGCCGCTCTGGTTGAGCGTTTCACGAAGTGGTTCGATAAAGCAATCTATGATTATGCAGACAGCTTTGCCAGAAACAATCCCTATTTCCCCTTGAGATTTGCTCATGCGGTCCTCGCTATTGACAGACTGATCCGGGATGTTGAAGCCAACCGTGAATCCGCTTCCATTTCCGATGAAGAGAAAAAGACTGATGTTTTCGGTGTTGCCGTTGATGATACCGTATTGGTTAACAAGTCCAGATTGGATATATGCGGCAAAGATTATGATCTTCTGACCGTTTCGGATCCTGATTCTCTGGTCGGCTATCCTAAGTGGTTCCAGAAGAACGGTGTCGGAACGACCGTCGAATCCACAGCCGGTATCCTGGATGTATCCGTCAGGTCCAATGTTGCCGGAACCCTTAATATCGCCTTGAGAAGCCCTAATAAGGTTGTTGACGGTGAGAAGATACCGCAGTGGCTGAAGGTAACATCATTCAAGATCGATTCTGAAGAGAAGATCGGAGAACCCGTTTGTCTGTGGCACGACCGTCCCGTTAAGACAGATGTTCCCGTTGAGGCAGGACAGATCCTGTACTTACATTGCGAGTGGAAAGCAAGATAAACCGTCATCACGATCTATACCAAAAAACAACAGGTGCACATGACCCATAGTCATATGCACCTGTTTCATTCATAAGTATCTGTTGCAGGCAATTACTTGCCGGAGATCTTTTTCTTCACCTTTCTCATCTTCGAAGTAAGTTTATAGGATTTGCTCTCTTTGATATTCTTCAGGTCACCTTTGGCAGTGTTAAGTTCCTTCTTTGTTTTCTGAAGTTCCTTCTTAGCATTATCCAGATCCTTCTTAACCTTCTGAAGATCCTTTTTGGTATTTTGGAGCACCTTCTCACTGTCCTTGAACTTCTTGAGATTGTTGGTGTTGGAAGTATTCAGGGCCTGTACCTTCTGCTGATTCTGATCGAACCTCAAGTACAGATAATCCTCGGCAGACATCGACAACACCTGCTGATACTGGACATAGTCGATAGAATTATAGAAATAGTATTCCGGCTTGCCCGTAACACCCAGGTTATCCCACCATTCGGTCGTCAGTTTCTCATACAGCTTATAGTATGCTTCACCCTTGAGCGAATTAAGGTTCCATAATGAGAAGTTCAAAGAATAGCTGATAAAGTCTCTTTCGAATCTGTCATAAAGATCCCATTCGATCAGCTGCTTCTTCAGGGCACAGAGAGCATCGTAGAAGCAGAACCAGCTCTTCTCTCTTGTAACCGACAGGCTGTCGGTCAGTCTTCTGTGATGGGCAAGAACGGTATTCATGGTGAAGATACGCTCAGCTTTAACGATCGAAGAGAATACAAATAACAAGTCATTTGTGGTTCTCTGCTCCTGGAATGTCAGGCCTGTCTCCTTGATGAAGTCTGCTCTGAACATCTTATCCCAAGGCCAGCCCACAAACGCCGCAAATATGTTGTCTTTGATATCTGTTCCGGCAAAAGGCTGCTCGGCAGGAAGCCACTCGGGCTTGATCGTATATTGCATCGGGGAAGCCTTATATACTTCAGTAGCAAACTGATTGCTCCTGAACACCGTAATATCTGACTGACGGCAGTGAGAGAAATTATAGACCATCCTCAATGTATCCGCTTCAAAAACATCATCACAATCGAGGAACATCCAGTACTCACCGGAAGCATACTGCATACCGTTATTCCTGGCTTTGCCGGCGCCTCCGTTCTCCTGTGTGATTACCTTGATCCTGTAATCCTTCTCTTCATATTCGCGAAGGATGCTGAGGGTATTATCCGTGGAACCGTCATCAACACAGATGCATTCCGTGTGGACTTCATCTTTGGCAAAGATCGAATCAAGACAATCCCTGATCCACTCTTCCGCATTGTACACAGGCATTATTACCGACACACGTATCTTATCCCAATACGCTCCGCCCTGTTCGATGATCTCACTTAAGATAGTCCAGGAGTTATCATCATACCATTCACGGTCCAAAAGGCCTCCCTGCATAAGCGGAAGGAATTCATCCCTGAAATGCTCAAGATACTGCTTCTTGCAGTCCGCAGCGATCCTGTAATAAGTTGTGAGGAAGTTGCCGAACTTCTTCCTGTAGAATATCTGCTCAAACTTCTCGGCCAATTCGGGATCCTTCTCCAATATCTCCCAAATGAACTTATATTCATTCGTTACGCAATAGAACTTACCCTTACTGAACATTGAAGAATTCGGATTATCTCTCCTGTTCATGTAGTAAGGCTTATCAACAAAATAAGCTTTCTTTGCACGGATGAATGTCTGGAACCAGAAGCCGTTGTCCTGATAAGATGCACCCGGCGTCTCATTGTGACGGATCTTCCACTTGTTAAGGAAAGCCATGGAGTAGATACCGGACCATGTGTTCATGATAAACAGGAATGTCTTCTGCTCATCTCCGGGGCAAAGGACCCTGTTATAGTAGCTCTTGTCATTAGACAGGTTATTGCGCTTGGAAGTTGTTGAACCGTCAGGATTAACGACAAATCTGTTGAAGTCTGCCTTTATAAGATCCAGGTCTTTTGCCTTGGCGATCTTATACAAGTCTGCGAACATATTGGGAACAACATAATCATCAGGCTCCAGGATCCCGAGATACTCTCCGGTGGAAGCATCTATACCTACATTCATGGAATGACCGTATCCGGAATTGGCTTTATCTATCAGAGTAAAACGCTTGTCTATATTGGCGTACTCATAATAGATAGTCATGCACTTATCGGTAGATCCGTCATTGACACATATGAATTCCATCTCCTCAAGAGTCTGGGTGGTAAGACTTGCCAGAGCCTCATTAAGGTATTCTTCCTGGTTATAAGTCGGTATTACCACTGACACCTTGGGGGCATCGCATTTCTCGTGATAGAAAGATATCTTGCCGTACTTATGTAAAGGCAGTTCTTCCGGTACCTCTGTGGGGATCTTCTCGACCATTCCGTCAAAACGCTTAAGATAATTTCTGATGAAGCGGTACGGAACACCAGAGATATATGTCCTCGTATCCTCTATGATCTTATCCCGGTCATCAGTCAGACCTGCATAGAATGAAGTCCAGGAATAAAGTTCCTCATATTCGTATCCGAGGATCCTGTCAAAGTCAACCCTGTCAAGATCGAGACCATAAAGGAATCCGTCGATCCTCTTCATCTCCTGCAGCCTGGATGCATATCCTGCCACTTCAGCCTCTATATCATCCTTTACTTCCACCTTGTAAAGCATATCCCTGCAGATGTAAGTAAGACCGCCTTTGCCGTATGTCTCATAGTAAAAAGCCCTGTCAAACAGATAGTCGCTGTCGGACAGGAAGATACCATTGTCGATAAGATATGAACGCCTGGATATTCCGGACCAGACCTCTTTGTTGACCTTATTGATCACCGGATCCAGAAGATCTATGGCTCTGTGGAAATCTCCGGGCCTGATCTTTCTCAACAGACAGTCATTATAGTCAACAGTCGTGTCCGTATCAGGATCTACAGCAACATAAGCATAACGGATAACATCCAGATCATACCTGTTTAACTTGTTCACAATAGATTCCAGAGAGTAATCGAGCAGTTCGAAGTCAGGCCTTAAGAAGCAGACATAGTCTCCGGACGCTTCGCTTATACCTTTATTCAGGAGTTCGCCGACCGAACGCTTATCGGAATTGACTATCCTTATGGAATCTGATCCTGCGGTCTCGGATATATCTTCTTCAGAACCGTCCGGGACAACACACAATATCTCTATGTCCTCGACCGATTGCTTAAGCAAAGACTCTATAACCGACAACTTCTTTGTTGCCGGAATTATCACGGATAATCTGCTCATATTAGGCTCCTCTGATTCAGTTTTCTGCTAAATGGACATTATACCATATCATCAGGTTAATTGCTGTTCTTACAATTCAAGGCAGCATCGATTACCTGATCCATATCGTAATACTTGTATTCGCCGAGTCTGCCTCCGAATATGATCTTTCTGCCTTCAGCAGCCAGACGGGAATTCTCTTCTTCCGCAAGTTTACGATATTCCTGATAAAGATCCCCGTTTTTCGCGTCATTGACCGGGTAATAAGGTTCATCTCCAAGTTTCCACTCGGAACTGTATTCTCTGGAGATAACCGTCTTGGGAAGATCACTACCGTCCTCATCTTTACCGAATTCAAACCACTTATGTTCGATTATCCTGGTCCAGGGAGTCTCGCTGTCCGTATAGTTCACGGCCGCGTTGCCCTGGAAATTAGGCTTATCCAATAACTCGTTCTCAAATCTTACGGATCTGTACTCGAGATTACCCAGAGAATAACCGAAGTAAGCATCGATAGCGCCTGTGTAAACGATGGTATCAGCCAGCTTATCTAACTCTTCCTTGTTCTCGAGATAATCAACACCGAGTCTGACCTCGATCCCGTCCAGCATATTTGCTACCATCTTTGTGTAACCGCCTACCGGGATACCCTGATAAAGGGCATTGAAGTAATTGTTATCGAAGATCAGTCTGACCGGGAGCCTCTTGATGATAAAACTGGGAAGTTCATTACAGGGCCTTCCCCACTGTTTCTCCGTATACCCCTTGATCAGTTTCTCATAGATATCCTTACCGACAAGAGAGATCGCCTGTTCTTCCAGATTGGAAGGTTCGCCGTTGGCAAATCCCTTCACAGCCTCTCTTCTCTGTTCCTCGATGACCGCCTCAGCCTCTTCAGGCGTAACGACACCCCACATCTTGTTGAATGTGTACATGTTGAACGGGAGGCTGTAAAGCTCACCCTTGTAATTGGCTACGGGAGAATTGGTGAATCTGTTGAATACCGCAAAACGGTTAACATAATCCCATACTTTCTTGTTGTTCGTGTGGAAGATATGGGCTCCGTACTTATGTACATTAATACCCTCTATCTTCTCGGTATAAACATTGCCTGCAATGTGATCCCTCTTATCGATCACCAAAGCTGTCTTGCCTTCTTCTTTTGCCTGCTGAGCAAATACCGCACCGAACAAGCCTGCTCCAACTATCAGATAATCATACTGTGCCATCACTAATACCTTCCTGTAAAACGTATTTCCTAAATATATATTCTATCATAAGGCCGAAAACTTATCGCCTAAACACATCCCTGATCTTCCTCGGAATAAAAGTAATGAACCTTCCCAATCTGAAAGACACCGAACCTCTCAGATCCTGAATAGATTTATCTTTTGCTTTTGCGATCTTCTTTTGTTCTTCGGCTTCTCTTCTGAGTTCAGTGATGTTTTTCCTGTACTCGTCCTCCGATCTTTTGATCATCATATTTTCGAGCTGTCCGTACAGTTCAAGAACTTCATAAGTCAACACCGATCTGTCATTCAGTGCATTGATGTTCCTGACCAGCATCTCCAATTCGCCAAACCATATATCGAACCCGGCAACATCCGTATTCTTCCAAGGTTTATCACATGATGCGTAATGAACTATCACTGCATCATCAACAACATCATTCAGAGTCTTATAATCAGTGTGATATTTACTGTTCAGTTCATCCACACTCCACTGACCGGCAGCTCTGTCCAGGTTGACTATCATCAGGTTGTATTTTATCGGAAGCTTGACCATCCGTTCCCTTACTACCAGGTTAAATACATTTTGATCCATAAGGCTTTTATCTGTCATGGATACTTTAACCTCAAACAATTTCTTATCTATGGACTCTTCCCTCATCTTCTTGAGGTTCATGAGAATTACACCGGAATTAAAGTAGTGGTCCTTATCATAAATATCTTCCTTAGTCACATACATAGTGCTCGAATCCGGCACCGCTGCCATAAGGACATCACTGATATCGGTTTTGAACAGTTCCCTAAGATCAGATCTTATTATCGTATCACCATCCAGATATAAGACTTTATCTTCTGTCAACAATCTGCAGATATCAAATTTGATCAGTGCCGCAGCAGTGACATTGCTCATGTTTCCGCTCTTTTCCGAAGCGAACCGGTCATATTTATGAGATTTGAATTCGACAAACCGCAGATCAAAACAATCATCAGTAAACATATTCAACGAATATATATATTCGGAAGAAAGCTCAGCGGCTATAACATATACCCTGTATTTCGACTCAGGGTTCCTGGACGATCTTAAAGACTGTAACGCAACACACAACGGCAGGAAAAAGCCGTCATCGCAAACAAAAGCAAGGGTAACATCCGCTTCTTCATCAAACCCTTTTCGGGCAGGGACCGATCTGTCTTTTTCACGGATCTCATCATGGATCAGTGCTTCAAAATAATATTTCTCTTCCCCGGTCATCTGTTCATAAAACTTTGTTCGCTCATCTTCATTAAGGACAAGATATGTCCTGATGGTATTCTTTCTCGCTCCGATCGGTGTATAGTCCGTATCGTAATCGAGTTCATGATTGTTCTCCCGTTTTTTATCCGCAAATCTTATGGAATCAATAAAAGCCCTTAAGAACCCCAGTGCGTTTTGATGTGTCATTCGTGATGTAATGATAGAATTATTTCTGATACGCCTTTTGTACAGATCATCGTTTAAAACTCTGGCTCTTTTTGCCAGACAATTAGCTTTATAAATATACTGAACATCTTCATAGATCCGGCCCGGAGCAAAGGAAAGACCATTATCGACAAGAAAATCCTTACGGAAAATATGCGAGGCAACAGTTACAAGCCATTCATCATTTTTGCGAAGATAATATACAAGATCCTGTCCGGAATATATATCAGGATACTCATGCGTGATAGAGTATTTCTTATCGAAATCCCCGTAGATGAGCCTTGCCCTGTCATCCTCATAGAAAGGTTCGGCAGCGCAGATAATAAGATCCAGATCATCCCGGGACATTATGTCTATGCATTTTTCGAGGATGCTGTCAGATGCGACAAGATCATCACTGTCCAGGAAAAATATATATTCACCGGCTGCATTCTCAAACCCGGTATTCCTGGCTTCCGACAATCCTATATTGGGCTGTTCAATGATCTTGATCCTGGAATCTTCAGACTGAAGACGGTGTAGTATCGATAATGTGGCATCGGTTGAACCGTCAATTACACATATGATCTCTATATCCTTGATGGTACTGGCAACGACCGACCTGACACACTGCTCAACATATTTTTCCGTGTTATAACATGGAATGATAACGCTCAGTCTCATATAACTTCAACAAACCTCTTACCGACCCGGACCGTTACTTTTTGAACAGTTTCTTCAATTTCCTGGGGATGAACGTAAAGAACCTTCCTATCTTGAACGATACGGAACCTCGGATATCGGATATCTCTTTCTTAAGCCCGCTGTTCAGATCTTTAAGCTCTGATTCATTCTTCCTGCTCATCTCCAGATCGGATTCCAGGTCATCTATGTCATTATTCAGGTCTGCAATATCATCTTCCAGTTGCTTTACCTTGTCATTCAAAGACTCGATCTTCTGTTCCGAAGATTCGATCTTCTTGTTAAGCTTCTTTTTGTCGTTCTTGAGTATAAGGATCTCGGAGTTGGCAGATGCCATATGCTTATAGTCAAACTCGTACATCCATTCGAATGCGGTCTGAGGCGTAGCGGTCATCAGGACCTCAACGAAGTCCGCATGCCATTTTACTATGTAATCCTCACGGTCAAGATCCGTTAAACCGAGAGTCTCCAATACCCCGTCCTTAAGATAATCCACTGCCTCGGTGAACGCATTAAGACTGGGAAGGTTGCGCAGAAGATAGACCATGCTGTCTATTGCCTTATTGGCAAAACTGACCTTCGGGAAGATCCCCTTTGCCTGAAGAGACTCTGCCGTATCACGCCAGGCGTTGATCGGAACCAGCGGAGCAGATGTCAGGGTTCCGACAAGACTGGACTTCTGGCATTTGCGGTAAGTCATGAGCTTCTTGTCGACATATGAGATCTTATCAGCCATACAGAGCGCCGTAACAGTAAAGAAGACATCATTGCCATTCCTTATCTCCTGGAACCTGATATCGTTGTCCATGATAAAACTGCGCCTGAACAACTTGTTCCAGACTACCGAAGTAGTGAAATTAAGGATCCTGTCGGGATTTGTGGTCCTGTTGAATGTTTTTGTATCTTTGGGAGTCCTGCCCTTAACAAAATAATGGGGAGCCGGAAGGATCTTACCCGTCTCATCATCCAGCTGGTCGGCGCCGGACACCACGATATCGGCACCGGTCTCTTCTGCCCGGTCTAAGAGCAGTTCAATAGCCGATGCATTGAAGATGTCATCACTGTCCCAGAAGATCAGGAAACTTCCGCAGGCCCTGTCTATCCCCTTATTACGGGCGGCTCCGGCATTGCTCTTGGGCTGTTGTAACAATGTTACTCTGGGGTCTTTGGCCGAATATTCCCCGATAATACTGACCGAATCATCCGTGGACCCGTCATCTACCAGTATTATCTCGATATCCTCAAATGTCTGCGCGACAACAGAGTCCAGGCATTCCCTAAGATGCGCTGAAGCATTATAAACCGGCATTATTACTGACACTTTGGGCTCAGGCAATACAAGCACCCCCGATTTTTCTCGCAATAATATATATAATATTATAAAGGGTATGTCAACCGCCAATAATACCAAGTTATATTGACCGGCATCTCCAATAGTCATATAATCAACGCACTTGAATAACAACATCGGAGGAACCCCATGAAAGGCATAATTCTTGCAGCAGGCAAAGGAACAAGGCTTTATCCCATCACGCTTCCCATATGTAAACCCTTGCTTCCGGTTTACGACAAACCCCTTATCTACTACCCTCTGGCGGTACTTATGAATGCAGGGATCCGCGATATCATGGTCATTACTCCGCCCGATGACACCAAACCTTTCGAAGACCTTTTGGGCGACGGAAGCAGATTCGGGATCAACATCTGTTACAAAGAACAGCCTGTCCAGCGCGGAATTGCCGATGCCTTCATCCTTGCGGATGAATTCATCGGAGATGACTGCTGCTGCCTGGCACTGGGAGACAATATCTTCTACGGACCCGGGGTCAGGAAGATCTTAAAGCAAGCCAAAGAATACTGCAGCGAGGGTGCTGCGATCTTCGGTTATTATGTACCCGACCCCAGACCCTTCGGTGTCGTTGAGTTCTCATCAGACGGAATGGCCCTGTCGATCGAGGAGAAGCCGAAGCATCCGAAGTCCAACTATATCGTTCCCGGACTGTATTTTTACGATAACCAGGTTATTTCCATAGCCAAGAAAGTCAAGCCCTCCGCAAGAGGAGAACTTGAGATCACATCAGTAAATAACGCATATCTGGCACAAGGCACCCTTCATGTAATCCCTCTCGAATCCGAATTCTCCTGGTTCGATGCAGGTACAGCCGACAGTCTCTATGAGGCTGCAGGCCAGATCCGTTCGGCACAGCGTTCCGGTAAGATGATCGCCTGTCTGGAAGAAATCGCACTTCACAATCAGTGGATCACATTAGATGATATCTCAAGATCTGCAGATGATATGTGTAAGACCGCATACGGTAAATATCTGACCGGGATCGTTGACGATATCTGAACCCGGGTAACACTATATAACAAGACAACTGAATACTCCCGCCCGCGAGACTGTTCAAGACGGACAGGTCGCAAGCGGGAGTATGTTTTTTCAGTAGATCTTATCAGCCTTTCCCGTTAACATACTTATCGTACTTGTACAGGAACGTTACCATCTGGCGGCGAGCGCAATCGCCTTCGGGCTTGAATGTGTTATCCTTGTAACCCGATACGATGCCTCCGGATATAGATACTCAAACATTGAAGACTCCAGATGAGCCCTCATCTCACAATGTCCTCAGAATATCACGGATAGGGCTGTTTGTTAACCTCGGGGCGCGATTTG
Organism: Clostridiales bacterium; assembly: GCA_017964005.1. Lineage (GTDB taxonomy): Bacteria > Bacillota > Clostridia > Saccharofermentanales > Saccharofermentanaceae > Saccharofermentans. Next base: position 28,337 of record JAGCSR010000043.1, on the reverse strand, counting down.
TAACTTTATATTTTATAAATATTCACATGTTGCGGGGTCCGGCTTTTCGCGAAAAAACGTTCAGGCCGGTTTGTCCACCACGGGAATGTCTATCTTGTTGTCCCGGATGAAGCCGAAGATCCCGTCCTTGTACCTGATGGGAGCAATGATCGACAAGCCGGAAGCATCCTTGGAGAAGACGCAGACGATGTGGTCGAAGGCTCTTGCGTTGGCAACGTTCTTCCACTGTATCCTTACGTTCTGGAGGTCGCTTTGAATCTCAATACCCTCTTCGTCAAGGATGATGTCGGACTCCTTGCCGGAGAAGTTCGCGATGAGTTCTTTGACCCTCTTGTTGGCGGTGATGTTGAACGTGAGCAGCAGCAAGAAGAACATTACCCAGATCGCCAGCATCACGGTATTGGGTATGTCGAAGCCTTTGAGGACGATGAGTATTCCTACTATGGCCATGCCTGCGATCGACAGGATCAGGAAGAACTTAGAGCTTTTGATGAGGTCTTTGACTTTCGCCTCAGGGTTGTTCCTGAGGGTGGCATACATGCTCATGATGTTGAAGATCTCTCTGGCGGAGTCTTGGTTTATCGGATCGTTGGTGTGAATGGTCATGGGGGGGCTCCTTTTCGGATAGTATTATGATGGTATCCCGTTACGGAAGTGTCAATATATCGTCCTGACCTTGCTGACATTGCAGTCGGCCAGGAACTGCCTCAAGTCGGCGTCATTGGCGATGAGCCGCATCTCGTGGTACTTGCCGGTTGCGATATCGACAAGGCCCGCGGTGGTCTCACCGGTGCAGATGCTCTTCTTGAGCACCGGCTCGGACACCTTCGGGTCGTATTCTATCTTGCTTGCGTGATCTTTTTTGCCGAACATGATCTTACTCCTTTATCAAATCAACATTAACGTCCGAGTACTCGATCTCGGCAGCATACATCCGGCAGACTTCCGCAAGAGCGAGGCCCGACGATACGGCGATCTCCGCAATGAGCCGCACGCTTTCCGCCGCGATCTTGCGGTGTCCCATATGGCGGTAAAGAAAGTAAATTATCAGATTCCGGAATTCTCTTGAATTACCGTCTATATATGCATCTCTTGCATCAGGCACAACAGGAGTTTCCCGGACGGCATTAAGAAGATCCACCCAATCGGACTCCAAATGCTCCAATCCGAGGTAGGCCATTGCCCTGGCTTCACACCCCCGGTCCTCCGGCAAGATGCTGCTGACCAATTCCGAGATCCTGCCGCTATGGTTGTTGACTTCATCTATCCCGAACGGCAGCCCGTCATAAGGGGTGCTGCCGAATATCTCGCCTTCCGGGGAGATGTCGCCTTTGATCAGCCTGAACTCCCCCTGCCTTCCTAGTATCAGGTCGCAGGCCGCTTCGCAGCAAAGCCCCAGCCCGATATATTCCTTGTCATCCTGATAGTTATAGAACCTGGGGTGCTCGGTGCACACATCGCAGAGTATGTCTTCGCCGTACTTCAAGATCAGGTCACACAGGCCCTTATCGTTAAGAAACGGACACCGCTCGTTTTCGCCCTGCAGGATGAAGCTCGAATCCTTGATATGGCACATGATGTCCGGGCAGTCGCGGTAGAGCGCCATGGAATCTTCGTCGATGTCGATCTCCCAGCCCGCGCAGCAAGTGTGCCGGCAGGCGTCGGCAATGCATCGGAATTCATCGTAATAGTCAGGCCTCAGTGTGATCATAGTTACTCCCGGGAGCGAATGAACTTAAGGGATTCTTCGACTATCTTATCACCATATTCTCCGGCAAACAAATGGTCCGCACCCTCGATCCTTATTACCTTCCCGCCCGGCATGGCCGCAGCCTCAGCCTCATATGCATGAGGATCTTCGCCCGCGCCGCTTTCGGTTCCGACGAATATAACAGTGTTAATCCTGCACTGCTCCAGGTCCTTATATATATCCACCGTCGTGCTCTCATCCCCCGGCACCAGCGGCATTGCCGCCTTATCCAGACTGGGCTCCGCCAACATCATGCCGCGAATGTCATCTTGTCTTCGGCAGGCGACATAAGCCGACACCAGCCCGCCGTAACTGTGGCCCCACAGGAAGACCCGTGCTGTGTCGAGTTTCTCCACTTCGCTCAAAGAATCCAGCACCGCCGCAAGATCCATGACCTGCGACCTCAGAAGCCCCGTCACGTCCTGGTCCTTCACGACCTTATCCGAATTGGCATCGGCATTACTCACGAAATTGAACAACACCGCAGCATACCCCTGCTCGGTAAACCCTCTTGCTTTGCGTTCATACTCGGGATAGAGCGCGTAAAGCCCCGTCACCATGACCACGGCCGGGTACGGCCCTTCGCCTTCCGGGAAAACTATCTTCCCTTCTATCTTCTTGTCATCCCTCTCGAAAACCACCGCCGCCTCACTCTCCGACACATAAGTCACCTGAGGCTTCCCCACTGTATAATCGGCCGGCCCGATCTTCCGCGCGCGTGGCGCCGCCCCGCAGGATGCGAGTATTGACACTATCAGCAGCAACTCTATCAGCACGGCGGCCGTAAGTTTTCTCATTCGGGTCTCCCTTATGTTTTTACATCTTGTTGCAGATTTTACACCACTTGCCGGAGGGAGTGTAGCCCCAGGCCCTGCCATCATTCGGCGGAACGAGTGTTTTCGATTTGTCAAGGTTTTCGGGCAAAACTGAGACTTTGTAAGTTTTTGTGAGATTTTGTGAGATTTTCGGGGTGTCCTGGAAGGTATCATAAACAAAAAGCAAGGAGGACCCGCCATGAACACCCCGTCATTCGAACCCCGCTTTTCGCCCGAACACCTGGTCCGCAGGATACATTATCTGGAGCAGGAGATCTCCTCCCTGCCGACAGGCTCGGTTATAATCAGAGATGAACAACAATACATAAGGGTAACCGACCCAGAGAACAATACATTCGAAAGGATACTGTCCAGTAAAGACGGTCAGCATTACTCTGACCTCATCGACAGGAGAAAAACGCTCAAAAAAGAAGTCAAATCAATAGTCCGGTTTCTGAATGATCCTCCTCCCAAGGTCACTCGTTCATTACCGCCAATCATACGCTCAACCCAAATACCGTTCCAGTTGACTTTGGATTACTACAACAATCCGCCCGAGGTCACTAACCCTTATCCTAACTGCGGGTATGTGTTAGGAGCTATATCATTCAAGTCGCGATTTGAACTGATAGCTGCTCAGGCAATCTCCGAACTCGGGCTCCCGTTCAGATCCGAACTGCCGATCCTGACTTCAAATAACGGCTACTTGTTCATGGACATAGTGATCCCGGTCCCGGAGCGCGGACGGTGCGTGGGCTTCGAGTTCTGCGGCATGATGGAGAACCACAAGTACATGCACGACATACAGGCCAAGATGATCAGTTACGCCGATCTGGGAATGGTGCCTAATCACGATGTGTTCTATGTCTTCGGCGGGGAAAAGTGGCTGCCCACAAAAACCGAACTTCAAAACATTATCATCTTCGCCGTCGAAAACTGCTGACCGGTTATAGACTGAATGTTCACTCACAATTTTACTCACAAATATGGGGGTATTTTTGTGAGTATTTTTGTGAGTTGGGGCCGTATAGAGAGCTTACTCACAATTTTACTCACAAAAATGGGGTCGTTTTTGTGAGCACTTTTGTGAGTTGATGCCGTATAGAGCACTTACTCACAATTTTACTCACAAATAAAGGGGCGTGTTTGTGAGTGTTTTTGTGAGTAACGGTCGTAAAGAGCGCCTACTCGCTTTTGAGGGAGATGAGCGCTAAGAATATCAGCCGGATCCGGAGCGAAAAGCCTGACTTTGCGGCTGCGGCTGCGGGCAAAAGCGACACGGGGCGCTGGAAGTGTCGCTTTTGCTACACAAACGCAGGACATTGAATATGGAAGGGATGCGGGGGTGATGATACGCTATGGTTGTATCAGGGGGAGCAGGTCCCCCGGGGCAAAAACGTGAGGATAAGGAGGACAGAAAGTATGAATGAACTTGACAACACACTTGATCTTGAAGAGCTCGAAGAGGTGGCAGGCGGATACGCGATCGGATCGGCAGCGGTCAACGGGACCCAGATCTACAGGGTATTGAGAGCCAAGACAACCGAAGAGCTCAAGGACGAATCTTTAGCCAATCCGGCGAACAGCATCCTCGCGGAGTTCGGGACACGCGATGAGGCGATCATCTATATAGAGCAGCAGAGAGGCTTTGCGCCGGCGATGAACCCGGAGGGCGCTGCTGTTACAATTCACTGACAGGTATCTTTCCCCAAATAAACCTGTGGGGGGCGCGGCATTCTTTTCCCCCCGCCGCGCCCTCCTAACCGGGGAATGCAACACATATTTTTTCGCGAAAAGCGACACACTGCCCGCAAAGTGTAGTTTTAACTACAAAATCCGAACATATTGAATATCGAATTAATAAAAAGGCAGTGATAATCTGAAGGCACGAAGGGTAAAGCAGAAGCTTCCCGAAGTGAGAAGAAACGGTAAGGCGATATAAAACAGACAGATATCTTTCCCCAAATAAAACGGGGGCACGGCATCCCCCCCAGCCGTGCCCCCATACCTCCAAAAAGAATAACGGATAGGAACTATCGAATAACATAGACGGATTTCTTTCCCCAAATAAACTGGAGGGCGCGACATATTTCCCCCCGTCGCGCCCTCCACTTTTTGCCGCAAATAAAGACCGCACCCCGATTGAGAGGTGCGGCCTTTCTATCCCTTATTCCGTATTATTCGACATTCAGTAATTCAACAGGTTCGACTTTGCGGATCGACAGCGAGCAGAAGAAGGCTGTGATGAGGGCCACAGCCAGGATCCCGACGAGGGTGATGGCCAGGCCGTAGAAGGGGATCTCCGATTCGATCTTCTCGATACCGAAGAACATCAGCGCCGCGCTCATGACCACGTTGGACACGGGACGGGCCACGAGTGATCCTGCAAGGATTCCCAGGAGGATCGCCGGGATGTTGGAGATCATGGTCTGGATCATGAGCTGCCCGGAGGTGAAGCCGATGGCTTTGTTGATGCCGTAGTTTCTGTACTCGCGGATGATCTTGGAGCGGACCAGCAGGATCTCGACGAAGATGACGATCATGAAGGTTACCGCCAGGATCGAGTAGCAGATGATGTACATGGAGTTGGAGACCGTGGATGTGGTCTCGGTTATGATCTTCGCGGTATCGTCGACGGAAGCGTCGGTGATCTTGCCGAGTTCGGCCTTGATCTCGTCGAAGGTCACGCCTTCCTTTGTCCAGATGTAGAACATCACTTCATCCTTCATATCCAGGAAGCGCTGCGCGCCCTCGTAAGTCATAAGTCCCTTAAGGCCCATGTGGTTGATCTTCTGGTCGAGTCCCGACACCATGAAGTCTGCGTGCTTGTCGCCGTATTCGATATAGATGATGTCGCCCACACCGACGCCAAGCTGCTTTGCGGCTTTCTTCGTCAGGCAGATCTCCCGGTCGGACTCGGGAATGCGGCCTTCGATCATGATGTAGTTCTCGAGAACGGATAAGTCGTCGTAAACATCGCAGTTGATGGTCGCTTCCTTGTCGGCGGACTTCATGGTCGGATCCATCTGGTAGTACAAAGACACCTTGTCGATCTTGTCGACCTTCTTGAGGTCGTCTTCGATGTCCCGGGACTCGGTGATCTGAACGTCCGGCTTCTCGATGCCCGCGAGCTTGAGGGTACCGTCATTGTTGTCGCCGAAAGATGCCACCATGGCAAAGCCCAGGTTGGTGGAGATGGCGATGATGGCGATTATCAGCGCGAGCACCAGGTTGCGCCTCTTGTCCCCGAAGAGTTCCTTGAGCGAGAGGGTTACGGGAACCGGGGTGAAAGCCTTTTCGAACGGGAACCGGTTGCGCTTGAAGTTATGGTTGCTGATGCCGCCTCTTAAGCAGTCGAGTACGGATACTTTCATGTACTGCCTTGAAGATACGAGGCAGGCAATGACCACCAGCAGAACGATGCCCAGGACAACACCTGCCGCGACGCCGAAGTCGTAAGGCTGATTCCAGGGAAGGCCCTGAACGAGCGCCACTACAGATCCGAATGCTTCTCTTGTCAGCGCCGCCAGTGCCACGCCGAGGAGGGCGCCGGTCAAAGCAGCGATGGCGTTTTCGATGACGATGGCCGCTGCAAGTTCACCTGTCTTATACCCTGCGGCCTCCAATATTCCGGTGTTCTTCATGTTGCGCTCGATGAAGTTGCGGATGGAGAAGCTTATGATGATCAGGGCGATGACCATGATCAGCATCGCGAAGATCGCGAAGACTGCCATAACGATCTCGGTCATGAACATTCCGCCACCCTTCATGTCCCACCAGTTGACCTCGAGCACATTCGTGTTCTGGATATTCTCGCGGGATGTATAAGCCTGGTATTTGCTCCAGAGAGAATCGCGGAGCTCATAGATATCAGCATCCTTGTCGCCCCTGAACTTAAGTGACTCGCCTCTGACGAAGAGCCCGGGGTGCTTGTCGCACATGTCGTCGAGCACATCGCCTTTGATGTACACGTTATAGATCGATATGTTGATGGACGTCGCGAAAAGCGGATCTTCCACATACCCTGCAACATTGAATCCGAAAACCTCATCGTCCAGATTGAACTCGATGGTGTCGCCTACCGCGTACTGGGGCTTAAGATAGTAGGGGATCAGAATATCCTTATCCGTAAGATCCTTCGTATCAACGCCCAGCTTATTGATCTTGCGCTCTTCGTCCAAAGACCCGAAGTAGAACTGGAACAAAGACCATTCGCCGTCGCCCTTGTCCTTATTCCGATACCTGGCATTTACCATATCCGTACGGGTGCGGTCGTATTCTCTGACTTCCTTCGTATCCTTAAGTTCGTCTTCCAGAGGGTCTGCCAGAACTTCCGGCACCCAGTAATATACATGGCTCGTGTTGTGGACGTCGGCCGAAGTATCCATGACACTTCCGAGGCCCGCCAGCACCGACACACCCGAGTAGAGCATGAAAGCCGCCAGGAGCGCCAGCACCGCCAGAGTTATAATGTCGCCCTTCTGCTTTTTGGCGTTATTCTTAGCGATAAAGAAAATATGATACATATTACCACCCCATCTCCGACAGGAAGTCCTTGAGTTTCTTGTGGCGCTCGGCACCTTCTGTCCCGGTCAGGTCGATCTCGTCCTTGACCACGCCGTCTGCAAGATACAGCACTCTGTTGCCGCGCTCCGCCGCCTTGATCGTATGGGTTACCATGACGATCGACTGACCTTCGTTGTTAAGTTCCGTCAGGATATCCAGAACGTTCTCCGTGTTCTGTGAATTCAAAGCGCCCGTCGGCTCGTCCGCGAAAAGTATCTCCGGCTTATTGATGACGCCCCTTACTACGGCGACCCTCTGCTGCTGTCCGCCCGACAATTGTGTGGGGAACTTGCGCCAGTCCTGCTCGGTCATGTCGACTTTGGTCAGGAGGTCCTTTGCTCTTGCCGCCAGCGCCTGCCTGTCCTTTGTAACCAGAAGGCCGCTGACCATTACGTTATCCAGAGCGCTCATGGTGTCATTCAGGTAATTCTGCTGGAAAACAAATCCGCAGTGGTTCCTTCTGAACACCGCCAGCTTATCGTTGGAGTATTGTGAGATATCCTCATCTCCGTATCTGACCTGACCCAGCGTCGGCCTGTCCATTCCGGAGAGCGAATAGAGCAATGTTGACTTGCCGGATCCGGAGTTACCCATGATGACCGTGAAGTCGCCCTCATAGATCTTGAGATTTAAGTTCTTTATTACATGCTGCTGCACGCTCTCGTTGGAATAGGTCTTGCAAAGATCGACCGCCTCCAGTATTGCCTTCTTTGTGCTTGTGTCTGCCATAGCATTAATCTCCTTTGCCGGGATCATCCCTTGTTCTTGAGCTTATTCTATGACAGTGCCGGTTAGAAGTCTTAACCTGAGGTTTACGGATTTCTTAACTGTTTCTTACATATGGCGGGGCTTTATACTTTGCGGACGAAGACTTCGGCGACAAAGCCCTTGTTGCCGTTATAGACATTGAGGTCGCCTTCCATCTTCTTCATGAAGGAGTCGGCCAGAAAGAGCCCGAGGCCGGAGCCTGGCTTGCCTTTGGCGTCGCCGCCGCGGTAGAACTTCTGTGTCAGAAGGGACAGCTCGTCCTCGGGGACACCGGGGCCTTCATCGGAGATTCGGATGACCACGCCGGATGAGGTTTTCGAGAAGGAGACCGTGATGGGGGTACCGGCGTATTTGATGGAGTTGCCGACTATATTGTCGATGACCTGCTCCAGGCGCAGGGGATCGAAGTACAGGAGGCACTCGGGGACGGGGTCCGTGATGTTGAGCTCGGCGGCGTCTTTGAGGTTGTCGAACATGCCGGCGATCAGGAGCGATGAGTTCTCGGCGGGGGTGACGGACAGCTCGGAGGCCTCGTCGAGGGAGGCGCTCATGAGGTTGGCGATAAGGCTGTCGATGGTGCCGACTTTGGAGCGGATGACGCCGGCTTTGGTGCGGACGTCATCGTCGCCGCTCTTGACTTCCAGGACTTCGCAGGTGGCGTTGATCGTGGCAAGCGGGGTGCGGATGTCGTGGGAGAGCTCGGCGAGCATCTCCTGCTTGGCTTTCTGGGCGTCGGCTTCGCGGACGCGGGCGGCCAGGAGTTCTTCGCGCATGAGGTCGAAGCTCTCCGTGAAGGACCCGAAGAAATCGCCGCGGCCGGCTTCAAGCGGGAAGTCGAGGTTGCCTTTCGCGACTTCGCCGGCAAACTTTTCCAGCTTATTGAAGGGCCTTAAGAACCTTACATAGACTGCAGCGATGAGCGCTGCGCCGCCGGCTGCGATGACGGCAAGGATCACGATGTTGCGGACGGTCGTATTGCGGGCAGATTCTGCAGCTGCTATATCGTGGTCGTAAAAGATCGCTTTGCCGGTTATGACGCCATCTTCAATGATATCCATCACGACTGCATTGCGCTTAAGAGCCTCGTTATTTTTCGCAACATAGTAGGGATCGTCGATGCTTATAACTTCGCATCCTTCGGGAACCTGTCCGCCACGTGCGATCCCTTCAACCCGGGACGCATAATAGACCATGTCCCGTGCAGGTTCGGACTGAGGCCAGAAGAGTACTGCAGCGGTAACTCCCAGGAGGGCGATCAGGCAGATTATCAGGACCCGGAGCTTCATATCAGATCTCCAGGATATAGCCTGTGCCCCAGATGGTCTTGATGTACTTGGGGTTGTTGGGGTCTTCTTCGATCTTCTCTCGGAGCCTTCTTATGTGGACGTTGAGGGTTCCGTCGCTGTAGAAGGAATCGCCCCAGACCGCCTCGAAGATATCGTTCTTGGATACGATGGAATTCTTGTGTTCGTAAAGATATTTAATGAGCGCGAATTCCCGGGCCTTGAGCTGTATGTGGCGGCCGTCGATGTTGACGGACATGGTGGCGGGATCTATGAAATCATCCGAAGGTTTATCGGAAGCGGAAGTCTCGGCATGGTCGCCTGAAGTCCTTCTCAGTATAACTTTCACTTTTGCCAAAAGAACGCTCAGGGAATAAGGCTTCTTGACGTAGTCGTCGCCTCCGATGTTCAAGGCGATAAGGACATCGTCGTCACTTTGGCGGGCGCTGATGAAGAGGATCGGCACATCGGAATCCTCGCGGATCTTCTTGCAGAGCTCGAACCCCGACTGGTCCTTGAGGTTAACGTCCAGGAGCACCACATCGCAGGTGTTCTCCGCCATGAAAGCAAGGCAGGAGTCGCGGTCGTTTGCAACAGAACACGTGATGCCGAACATCTCGAAATATTCGGCCGTCATGGTCGTCAGTTCGACTTCATCATCAACAATAAGACAATTGTAATGCGCCATCCTTTTGAATCCTTCGCACTTCTAAGAAACTATATAGATTCTATCACAATATCTCTTCCATAGAGATCTTCTGGGGCTTTAAGCCCATCGCCTCATAGAAGGCGCAGGCACCGGGGTTGCAGGTCCAGGTGTTAAGCGTGATGTTATAGAAGCCGCAAGCCTTAGCGTATTCCCTGACATGTGTATAGAGGGCTGTTCCGACGCCCTTACCCCGCGCTTTTTCATCCACGCAGATATCGTCTATGTAGAGAGTCTTTACATCAGTTAAGACAGAGTCGCCTATGACTTGCTTCTCCATGCAAAAAGCGTGTCCTAAAACCACTCCGGACTCATCTTCGAAGACGAAGACAGGCGTCTTGGGATTACCCAAGATCGCCTGCAGTTCTTCGGCATTGTATTTGGTAGCGGGGCCGCGGAATAAGTCCGGGCGCCCCTTGTGGTGCACCATGTCCACCTGGACGAGGAGCTCCAATATCTTAGGGATGTCAGTTGTTCGTGCCGGCCTGACCATATTAATTGTTCTCCTTCATCATGCTCGTCCGGTAAGGGCTGTTGTCCGATACGTCCAGACCCTTGAGCAGGTACTTATCCGGAATGTATTCATGCACGTCAACGTCCGGAGCGTAGTTGCAGAATACGATAGCAACATAGGTGATCTTGGTGTTGCTGTCCGCATTTTCGGGAACCATGGCATAGACGAATCCGTAGTAGACGTCGGAATCCATCGCCACCAGATCGTAGCCTTCCGGCTCGTCCGTTACACTGTAGATATCCTTATAGTTCTCTATGCCGATGCCCTTGAGCCTTGCGATCTCCTCATCGTACTTATCGCCATAGTCCAGTGTCATGTAGATCATGTACTGGGGGTCCCAGGGGTTATAGTAGAAGATCTGGAACTCATCCGCCTTAACGTCGTCGATCTTCTCGGGGAGCACGTCGAAGATCGGGTCTTCTCCCATTCCCAATTCCGATGCCGGAGTCAGGCCGTTATGGATGTACTTTTTGTATTCGGCTGTATCGGTGATCACATACTTTTGTGCCGAAAGAAAACTTGCACCCGCCAAACACACAACGAACATGCTTACCAGTACGACGTGGGTCACGACCGCCATAACCACAATGGTTGTGATCTTTATGCCCTTGACCAGCTTCCTGTGTCGGGTGATCTTCTGAAGGAGCCCCGTTACATATAAAGTAATGATACCCATTACTATAAATGCTATGAAGGTTGCCAAGATCGCGACCGCGCGCCTTAAGTCAGGCTCGTATGCGATAAGCTGCAGCACCAGTGCAATGACCGTGATCGCGATACCCGCGATGCTTGCGACCTGCACCACCCTAAGAAGCTTGTTCTTCTCGTTGTTCGAATAGTCCGCCATCTTGTCGGCGACTTCTCTGATCTCTTTATCCATCATCTCGCTTTTCCTTTCTCCGTCGATGATCTCTCTTACGTCAACATCGTAAAAGTCTGCGATCTCTGTCAGCAGCGATATGTCGGGCAGGTTTGTGCCGGTCTCCCAGCGGGATACCGTGCGCGAACTCACATTAAAATGCTTTGCGAGCATCTCCTGCGTCATACCCTTCTCATTACGCAGTTCTTTCAGAAATCGGCCTGTTTTGATCTGATCCAATTTGAGTTTCCTCCTTTCGTGCTGACATTCTATCGGGTCATCCCGGATCAGACCACGACACAAAGCGAGATATTCCGTGATCTCGGGCCGGACATGGTGTGTCCGGTCGGCCGGAGAGCGTCCTGCGGCCGCTGATATTATAACAAATGCGGGGTGATGGTGTCATATCGGTTGTATGGGGACGGTTAGTCACTCGATCACTCACTGCAATTCATTCTGAGTGAGCATTTCAGTGAGTAGAAGCTCGAAAAGCGGCCGCCGCGGCGGAGCGACTGCTCAGAGCTTATCTTCTTTGAACATGTCGGTGACTGCGATGCGGAGCCTGCGGCGGGGCTCGAAGCACTTCTTGTTCCTGGCCTGGCCCAGATAGTACCGGTAGACTCCTCTCTTGCTGAAGATATAAAACCAGGTCTGTTCCTCACCGGAATAGTCGGGGTTCTCCACGGCGTGGGTCGCGCCGATCTTGGCGATATCTTCTTTGTAGAATTCATCGTTATTGACCTTGATCTTGTAGGGCCAGATCTCGATGATGCGGGCGAGGCGCCGGTAGCATAGGAAGAAGGATATGGACATGAAGATACCCACGGCAATAATGCCTATCGACAGACCACGAAGAAGCGGGATAAGTCTTAAGGCGGAATCGTCCTGACCGTAGATCTCTGCGGGCAGAAATGAATAGAGGAGCGCGAAGTCGCCGATGCCTAGGATCAGTGCGCCGAGGCCGTAGAAGGTGTTGCGGATACTGGCGGCGGGGAACTCGATCCTGACGACGCCGGTGTTGTCTTCTTTCTCTTTCTTGATGTCTTCTGCGGAGCCGCTCTGCATCATGTAGAAGTTCAGAAGCGGGATGATCCCGTTGACATCAAGGCGGGCCTTCCGGGAATACTTACCTCCTGCTGGACCCATAAAGTATCTTGCCACCACTTTGTCGTACTCGTCCTGGACGATCAGATTGAGGGTGCAGTAGTGCATGAATTTCTTGATGTTGGATTCGACCGTTACATAGAGGCGTTGCTCGTGGATCATGTAGGGATCGTCGTTAAGGACGACCAGGCCCAGGTTGCAGTCGATCTCGACTTTCCGCAAAGGACGGCGCATCTGAACAAGAGCGGCGATAAAGGAAGCGGGCCACCAGATAAAGTAGATAACACCGAAGAAAGACAGCAGCCCGAACAGGGGATGTACCCGCATGAGTGGGATCCCCGAGCCGATCACGACGGCGAAGATAACGAAGGACAGGATGAGATGGAACCACTGTTCCCTCTTCATCCTGCCGCAGTCAAATTCCGTAATTACCGGATCTGTCAAAATGCCGGGGTCAGGTGTCATATGAGAATCTCGTAAAGTTCACATACGTATCTGAGTCGGAACCGTTGGCGGAAGCATAGATCCCGATGCAGCAGCCGACGAAGCCGCCTGCGACTTCCGTTGACAGGTCGGATACCGAAGCTTCGCCGAGGCACGCGCCGTTGACATATGCTTTGGCGACAAGGCCATCCACTTCGATTGCGACAACAGCTTCGCCGGAGACAGGAGCCTTGCCCAGGATCTCGTCGGTCCCGTCTTTACAGAGCGCCATCCGGCACTCGCCGTCTGTGACTTCGGCGCGCAGGTTGTAGAGGTTGTTCTGGATGAGTACCAGGCCACAGGACTCGCCGGATTTAAGAGTTGCAGCATCGAATGCAGCTTCCGATCGGAAGGTGTGGTGCTGCTGGCGGATCGCGATAAAGGAAGGCGAAGCCTGGGCTTTGATATCGTCGCGCCCGGCCTTGAGCTTAAGACCTGAGCCATCCAGTTTATACATGTCGGATGCGAAGTTGCGGAGCATCAGGAACTCGTCTCCGAGAACGTCCATCGATGCGAAATCATATGTGCGGGAAGATCCGGGAACGCAGGTCTTGCCGCCTGTTCTGGAAGTATAGGAATCCGGGTCGGATGCAGGATCCCACTCGGGCAGGTCGATCTCAACTTTATCGGTCAGCATGCCGACACCGGGATTTACAACCGGCCAGTCTTCTTCCCATATGACTTTGGCAAGGAAGGTCTCGCGGCCCATGGTGGTGAAGCGGTTAAGAGGCCTTACCGCAAGGACCGTAATGAACCACTCACCTGCTGGCGTCTCGATGAGATCGCCGTGGCCCACGTACTTAATGGGGTAATCGGCGCCCAAGTGCCTGTGGGTCAGGATAGGGTTCTTGGGATTATTCTCGTAGGGTCCGAAGATCGACTTGCTGCGGCAGACCATGACCGAGTGCTCGGGGCCGGTGCCGCCTTCGGCGTGCATTATGTAGTAGTAACCGTTCTCAAAATAGAGGTGGGGACCTTCAGGCCAGATGCAGCCCTTGAGCGCACCGTTCCAGACATTGTGCTTCTCACCTACCAGCTTCCACTCGTTAAGGTCGAGTTCCGAGATGTAGATGAACCAGTCGCCGTTATAATTGACGCCCTCCGGATTCGGGTGGGTTCCTATGTAGTAACACTTGCCGTCCTCATCCCAGAACAAAGACGGGTCTATGCCGTCGGCGTCCTCCAGCCAGTGGGGCTCGGACCAGGGGCCCTCGGGACTTTCGGCAGTCACTATGAAGTTGCCGCCCCGGGATATGTTTGTGCATATCACGTAGTACACACCATCGTGGAATCTTATGGTCGGAGCGAAAAGTCCTTCCGAGTGACCGACACCTTCCAGCGGCAGCTGCGAATGACGGTCCAGGACATTGCCGATCTGCTCCCAGTGGACCAGGTCACGGCTGTGCATCACGGACAGTCCCGGGAAATACGCGAAGGTGGAATTACAAAGATAGTAATCTCCTCCGACGGCGCATATGGAAGGGTCCGGATAGAACCCAGGCATGATCGGATTTACTGCATAGATCTTGTCTGACATCTGTTTCTTTCCCCTTTATGTTATTGATTTTTGTTACATGCTTGCGCGGTAGATATTGAGCATATCCTGTTCGTTCAGGACCTTTGCGGAACCCATCTCGCCTCCTACTCCGACAGCGCACTTATGTGCCATCTCAACCAATTCTTCTTCGGTGGGTTCAACACCCAGTTCACGAAGGTTGGTAGGCATGTTGATGGAGCGGTAGAAGTCTTCCATGGCTTCGATACCTGCAATGGCGATCTCTTCGTCCGTGCCGGAATCGGCAACACCCATGACGTTGATGGCAAACTTCTTGAAGCGGGGCAGACAATCTGCCATTACATATCTTGCCCATGTTCCCCAGATGGCCGCAAGCCCTGCACCGTGGGCAACATCGTAGAGGCCGCCCAGCTCGTGCTCCAGCTTATGGGTCATCCAGTCGCCGCCGTCGTTGCCGCATCCGGTAAGTCCGTTATGGGCAAGGGATCCGGCCCACATGACTTCGGCGCGTGCATCGTAGTTAGAAGGATCGTCGCGCAGGATGACAGCGTTATCCTTGACGGTACGGAGAAGTCCTTCGGCAAGAGCGTCGGTAAGATCCATATTGCCGCCATTAGTGAAATATCTTTCCATGGTGTGCATCATGATGTCGGTGCAGCCGCAGGCAGTCTGATAGTCAGGCAGTGTCATGGTAAGTTCGGGATTCATTATCGCGAACTTCGCGCGGGAATAGTCGGAAGAATATCCGCGCTTTACGAGACCTTCTTCCTTTGTGATAACGGAAGAGTCGCTCATCTCTGAACCTGTTGCAGCGATGGTCAGTATTACGCCCAAAGGCAGGCACCCCTTTGCCTGCTTTTTGTAGTCGTAAAGTTCCCACACGTCAAAGTCGGGATTAGCAACACCGTAACCTATGGCTTTCGCAGAATCGATGGCAGAACCGCCGCCAACTGCAAGAAGGAAATCGACTCCCTCTTTCTTACATAACTCAATGCCCTCATATACCAATGAGAGATGAGGGTTCGGAACAGCGCCGCCCAGAGTTACATAGGCGATACCTGCAGCATCGAGGCAGTCAGTTACTCTCTGCAATAATCCCGATCTTACAACGGAACCTCCGCCGTAGTGGATCAGGATCTTGGTGCCGCCGAACTCCTGGATGAGCTCTGCTACTTGGGACTCCGTGTTCTTGCCGAACACGACCTTGGTGGGCGTGAAATACTTGAAATCAAACATACTGACACTCTCCTTTATTGTTTTTTTCCTTACTTTATATAGACGGATATCTATATTTTGTTAATTGGGATCAACGTCCTCTCTTCTTGGCCTTCTTCTCAAGATACATGGCCTTGTCGGCTTTGTTCATGCAGTCCATGAGCTCGTTCCATGTAGTGAGCCCGCAGGTGCCGATACTGGCCGACAGCTCGAAAGGATATTTTTTGGACTCGTTGACATCCTTTATGTTGTTACGGACATTCCTGATGAACTGCCCTAAGCGGCCGACGTCAGACAGCACGAGGACTGCGGCAAACTCGTCACCGCCCATCCTGGCCACGAACTCGCCGGCCTTCAGAGCGTTATCGACGCACCTTGCAAGTTCCTTGATGGCCTCGTCGCCGTTATTGTGTCCGAAGTTATCGTTGATATATTTGAGAAGATCCATATCGATGGATACGATGGCCAGATCCTTGGTGCTCTTGCCATCGTCGCCGAACATCTCGGAGATCCTCTTCTCAAATCCTCTCCTGTTGAAGAGCCCGGTAAGAGGATCCTTGATGTAGAGGCTTATAACGTCGGAAATACCGAAAAGCTTCTCATACAGCTCCAGCCTGTTGATGCTCTGTCCGGTCTGGGACAAAAGATACTCGATCTTGAAGTTGATGTAGTAGTCCAGTGCGGTGTCGCAGTCGAGGCAGGCATATCCGTAAACTTCGTTCTTATACGACATTGGAAGGAATACCAGAGCGCCGAGGCTTTCTTCTTCGAACCCTTCCGGCAGGAGGCGCTCGTTGGGGAACGAGACGCTGTTGACATTGATCTCACCCTGGTCCTGATAGTAACCGATGAGGGACCTGTCGTTCTCGCAATATCTGCAGAGGTAACAGGACTTAACCGACCCGACTTCCCTGAACTTCTCGAGCGCCACCTTGATCGCCGCATCCATCGTCAGCGCCCCCTCGAAAAGCATGCTCATAACAACATACTCTCTCATGAAGTCCATGGAGTTGGTCTCAAACTGCTTCAATTCGTGGAGGATCTTATAGACATCCCTGCGGTCCACAGGATCGCCCGTACTCTCTCGGGGGATCAGTTTCCCGGGAACAGGGATATACATATCGGGAGTCTCTTTGTTGTTAAGTTTCTCGAACACGCCCATGGCCACATTGACCAGCTTTTCTTCGGGAATCGCAGTGGTCGTAAGAGACGGCACATGGTCTGCCGCATCGGAACAGTTGTCGACGCCGCTGATCATGGTATCGTCGGGGATCGTATAACCTCTCTTGATCAGCTCATCGAACAGAGCGATCGCTTCATAGTCATTGGAACAGATAAAAGCCTCCGGCAAAGATCCGTCTTCGTGGATAAAGAAGTCTGCCATCTGGGGGCCCTGATCGATCCAGTAGTTGCCGTGGAAGATCTTGCTCTCATCGACTTCGAATCCCGCCTCATGCATAGCGTCCTCGAATCCCGCACGTCTCTCGGCGGAATCGATAAGATCATCTCTTCCGGTAACAAAGCCCACATCACCCTTCTTGCACTTCGACAGAACATATTCTGCCACTTCATGCATAAGATTCCTGTTGTCGGGAATGATGTTATAGAATCCGGAGATCTCGGCACGAATACAAACGACCGGCGGAGTATCCTCATCGTTAAGGAGGTGCTCCACCAGATCCTTGGCCATACCTTCGTGGATAAGAGTGTCATAACATAATATGATGCCGTCGTATTCCTTGACAGGCGGCAGCGACAATATACTCTTGAACCCGATTACGTGAAGGGGGTTAGTGGAAGGCAATGAACACACACCGAACACATCAACCCTGTGCCCGTTCTTGATCGCGTATTCATCCATATACCTTATGATCCTCAGGGAATATTCCCTGTACATATCACCGATAAATAAACAATATCTCATGCCGCAACTCTCCGATTCCCAGGATATCGCAAAGGCGCGCACCATTCCCCCCGCACGCGCACATATTCCGACACACCTATTATACTACGCCCGCGCGCGTAATTCACGCCCCGCCCCCGTTGTTCACGGAATCTTCCCAGATTCTTCGCGGTTTATTCGCTTTGGTACCTCTGCTCACAGATTTGCTCATGGATCTCGTTTTCGTGAGCACATCCGTGAGCAAACACCTCATTTCACCTTCCTGCTCACAGATTTGCTCATGAATCTCGTTTTCGTGAGCACATCCGTGAGCAAACCGCCAATAAAACCATCAGCAGTTCTCCACCCCAAAGATTATCGCATTCTTGATCTCTCTCATAGGCGGCATCCAATTCTGACCACCATACACAAATATCACATCATGGTTCGGGATCAGCCCGACTTCCAGATACGCCAACTTCTTCGTGCAGTTGGAATTCATATACTTGAAGTTATCAACCTTCCCGCAAAATTCAAAACCGACACACCGCCCGCGCTCGGGCACCGGTACGATCATATCGATAAAGTAATTCCCCTGAGGTGTAACTATCGGCACATCATATTTGAACTCCAACCCGAGTTCTCGAAAAGCATCTCCCGCCAACACCTCAAACCTCGACTTCATTATGATCCCCTCGAAAACATACGGTGTCTGGGGTTCATACGGATCCTTTATGTCAGGCGGATTCTCATAGTAAGCGAGAGTCATAACCTCCGGTATCGGAAGTGCCCGTTGAATCTCCCCCTGTGATTCAGGTATCGTTCTCGGGTAAAGCATCTTAAAACTATTCATAGCGGCATCATATTCGCTCTTCATTACTTGATATTCAGATACCTGCCGAGCCAACAACGCTCCTTCCTCGGTATCTATTCGCCGTTCAAAAGTCGCCCCCCCGTTTTCACCGAAGATCCTTACATACTCTTTTCCCCTGCGAACCGTAAACGTCCCCCTCGGCAGCTCCGCCAACCGCCCCTTCAGGTATTGTATCTTCCGCGCCATATGCTCCGCCGAGAAATGCGGCTCGAATACTGGATCTGTCATAACCGGTCCTCCTTCGTGATTATCTTCGTACCCAAATGATACTCCGCCAAACCGCCGTAAAAACTACGAAATACTTACAAAAAACTACAATGTCTCAATTTTTCTTAAATCTTCTAAAATCGCTTGACTTTCCCCAAAAAACGTGAAACACAATCCTACTGAACTCCCCCGTCAAGGTCGCTTTCACCACACTGCACTCCCCACCCAGCCAACCGTCCACGCCAATACTCAAACCAGATCGCCATCGGTCGCATCCCGTGTAAACACCGAAGAACAGATCCGCCGAAGGCAGTCAAGACCGCAAGCATTCGAAGAATGTGCCCGCGCCACCGGCGCGGGCAGCCTTGACGGCCATATGGCGGATCTGTACATACACCATCACGGGGTGCGATCGATCAAACACCAATCACCGCAAGAACCAAACAAAATAAGGGCTTGTAACATTGTTACAAGCCCCGAACCACACATCAGACTTCAGATTATCTTCTTAAGTCCCTTCTCATCTGCCTCGAAGTACTTCCCTATCTGGTTTACGATCTTCGCCCGGGATTCAGACGGGCTCTCACGGTAACGGGAAGTTACGAACTTATAACCCCACAGGTATTCGGGAGGCGTCATGAGGGCAACGGACCACCCGTAGGATTCACCCTTCTTGTTAAGTCGCGGACGGAAGTCGGAAGCCACAAGATATGTCTGCATCTGAAGGCGGGTCAGGACTCCTTCGAAGTTCTTCTGACCGCCCTTGCCGAAGCCTGCGCGTTCCTTCATCTCGTATGTATAAAGAGCAGGAGAACACCCCAAGTCTTCCAAAGCACCGACATCAATATCCCGAGGCTCCACACCTTCCGGCATGAACAGGTCCATCAGAAGTTTTGAACGGAACTCCGCTTTGCCTTCTTCGTACAACGCATCAAAGTCGTAACCGTCACGGCGGCAGTTGGCAAAATAAGGAAACCACTTCTTCGATATAAACCCTGCGCGCCCCGAGAAGAATTTCCCGTAGGCAACCCGCCCGGTCCTGGCAAGCACTACTCTCCATTCCCAGGGGTCCAGTTCCTCATCGCCGGTCCACCAGCTCGTCGCATCAGCCATATTCTCTACGGAAAATCCGGGGATATCGTTTGCAAACAGCGGCAGGAATCCCACCTCCTCGATAACATCCAGGAGTTCTTCCGCACTGTGAACACAACCGGGATCGTCCCAGTCCAGTCCTTCTATATACCACTGTCCGTCGATTACTTCCATAAGCACCCCGCTCCCATATTATAGGTCATTTCCCGTAAACTTTGAACAGTAAGCCCAGGATGTCCTTGGGTATCTTCATGGAGACTCCGTAAGGATCTATTACCACACCCGTTACCCTGTCACTTGTACGGCCGTTATTCAATATCACCTCAACGGGAACATTGATGATGATATTGGATACATACTTCTTTTGGCATTCTTCCTCAGAAGTAAAGAGCGGGAACCATTCATTGCCACAGTTGTCGGTTACAGTTGCCATCCTAAGCCTTAAGTCCCGGTCAAACTGAATGGTCTTCCCCACCTCGATATCTTCTATGGTTATACCGTCCAACACACCGTTCACATCCACCATGGGCATAGGGGCCTCGCCTTCTTCTTCCATTATCCTCAGGAGCACCGCCAAAAGCTTCTTCCGGTCAGATACGGAATCCGTCTCATATATGCGCTCCACCGCCATCCGGATATACTTATTGTTGGCATAGCTGTCGGGCTCTTGCCCGATATCGTGTCTTTCATATCTTTCAGGTTCTGTCATGTCCATATCCTCCTTCTTTGTTGTTGATTACATTGTAGGAGATCCATAGGACAAATTGGTCAACCGCCCGTTGACCCAGACGCAAGATCAGATCCGGCTGATATCCTCCCTGATCCTGAGCATATCAGGAGTAACCCGGCAGGGCAGGAACAGCACTTCAACTCCGGCAGCTTCGGCTTCATCCAAAGCCTCTCCGAACTCGGGATGCATCGCAACATTTGCGCGCACTTCTTCCACCCCTTCCATCTGTATCACGAAAGCCAGTATCGCGCGATACCCGTCCTCCAAAGCTCCGGTCAGTTCCCTGATGTGCTTGACGCCCCGCTCAGTAGGAGCATCAGGGAAATACCCTATCCCGTCTACTTCCAAAGTACACCCCTTGACTTCCATAAGATATTGCACGTCACCCTTAGACATATAGAAATCTATCCTGGAATCACCATATGTATATTCGGGAACCACCACATCGAACCCCTGACCGGCAAGCCACTCTCCCGCCACCTTGTTGGGAGCCTGGCTGTCGATATTGATGAGCAGCCCGTTGCTCTTCCTGACACACACCAGATCGTACCTGGTCTTGCGCCCGGGCGAAGAAGGCGCGGTAAGCCACACGTCGCACCCAGGGATAAGGAGCTCTTTGCACCTTCCCGTATTCTTGACGTGTACGGTCTCTACCGCGCCTGAGACTTCAACCTTGGCAATAAACCGGTTAGGTCTTGATATAAACTTTGCAGGAGTTATGTTGTCGTAAGTCATTTATCTCGAAAACCGGGAAAAGGATCACCTCTTCCGTAAAGACCTCCTGCATCCGCCGACCTTAACCCCGTTGACCCTGCGGACCATGTTAACAGGGAATCCGCACTCGGGGCACACACCGCCGTTCATCCTCGTACCGCATCTTGGACATGTCATAATGGTATCCTCCTAAGTAAACATCATTCCACTTACTAAATGTTTGACACTTTACACTTGATGGTCAAGAATCCAATCAAGAAGTTCATCAAAATCACATGTCTGGCTGCCTTTTGCTGAATTGATGGATATGCTTCCATATCTCCAAACGCTTGAAAAGGAGCGTTTAGCGCAGATTCAAGCAATCCTTCGTCCCTCAGACCATCTATGCCACCAGTCTCAGCGATCAAATGCGAATGAAGTGCGATAATCTGTTCCTTAGACAAAATGATCATTTTGCCAACTCCTCATAAGCCTTCCGGTTTTTGTCGATCAGGCGTTTGGATATTGCCAGGATATCCTCATCCGGGGCGACTTGTTCTCTCTCGAACTGATCAAATTCAATAAGAAGATATCTGGGGCTATTGTTCTTAAGGATAACAACGGCACCTTTCTCATCCACCATTCTGGCAACCCGGGAAAAATTCTGATTGGCCTCAGTAATTGACACAAGATTATTTGTATTGATAGTCATAGGATCACCCCTTTCAGTTAGAAATATAATACTTCGTTTCTAGGATAAATTCAACCTATAACATTTTAAGATTTCCCATTGTCGCTAAACTTATCCCGGTTCTCCTTACCCTATCAACAACTCCTTCAGAAACTCCATCGGATTGCAGTTGAACACGAAGTGCCTCAGTTCATCGCAGTCCTCTTTCTCGACCTTTACCGTGCAGAACGCGCGGTTTAGTGCCTCCCTGACATCAAACTCATACTCTTCCCCGTCTTCGCCGTCGGGCGTGATAAGACAGAGCCCCGTCTCAAAACCGTTGAGCTCGTACCTGACGTCCCTTCCGGCCAGCACATGGCAGTTATAGAGTGTAAACATAACATACCCGCAGAAGAATTCTTTGATGTCACAGAACCTCTCATCGTAAGTATCCCCGTCAACCCAATGGCTGTCCTCCGCATAAGCGATCCCGATCGCCGGGACCAAGTCAAGGAGAGAATCCCTCTTAAAGTCCGCACGAAGTCCGTGCTCAGTCATCATGTCCACATATTCGATGGCCTGCCAGCAATATGCAAAGAGCATGTTCTGCAACTCCTGGTCTTTACAAAGTTCCTCATCTTCCATCACAGTCTCCTGCATCTCGAGGAGGTCATCGTAACCTATAACTTTCTTTATTCTCATAATCGTTCCTTTCCGCTCAAAAGAGCATAAGATACCAAACACCGGTATCGCTTACGTTTGCGACACTCGGTGCTTCAAACCCTTCTGTTCTATTGATTTGTGAATGTTCCGCGGAGGTGCTGCGAAAGTCTTTAGACTCACCCTCCCAAAGGCTTCCGAAGCCTTTATTTCTTGCTTTCCGAACTGGTTAGATTATACCATTTTTAACCCCGAAAATCAACGAGATCAACCCTCAAAAAAGCCCCGAAAAGTATCTTTATCGGGACTGAAATCGATAAGTTTGCAATACGAAAACGATTGAGTTTAGCAAATTAACAGACAATGTTCATCTATACTAAGTTTCTATACACGCCTAAATTCAGATAGTTGCTCATCCGTTAATTCCGGACAATCATCATCAAATTCAATAGGTCGATTTTCCAGATTATCAAGCATCTTAATCTGTTCAGGTGTTAATGGAGCTTGTATATCTATTTCCTTTCGTATATCCATTTTCATACCTCCTTTGAAGTCTCATATCTTTCAATAGCATCAGTGATTACTGAATACGATTATCTTATCTTTCGCCTCGAGCTTAACCTTTATCTGCGACTGTTCTCCGCCGAAGAGGACCACATCCTGACCGGGCTTAACATAGCCTAAGACAAGAGAGATATTCTGGCGGTCCGAAGGAATAGCCGGATCGTACGACTGCTCGAAAACCGCCCTTATCAGCTGTTCCGCTGTACACTCGGGCGGGAGCTCGGAGAAGAAGTCGCGTGCCTTCTTTACATAGATCTCCTTACTGTCGTAGCCGTCCTCGCAGTCAGTGTCGTAAGTCAGGATGTCCTGATAGAAATCGAAGATCGCGTCTTTCTCGCCGATCTGGGTGATCATCTTGCTTATATATCGGTTACTGATGATGACATTCTTTACGCTGTAACTTGAGACAACATCGTGGTTCTTGGGATCATTGATCTCCGCGATGACATCGATGCTCTCCACATCGAAGTCGGGGTTGGCGTCTTTCTTGTCGTTGATGATGTCCTGAACATAGACGAGATTTGCCAGAGTGTCGGCGTCAGTCTCGGCGCCCGGCACCTGGTCGTCGGAGAGGATCAGAACGCTTACATCCTCGTCGTTCATCTCCATGAACTCGTTGATGGAATCGCAGATCAGATCCTTATCGAAGAGTTCGGCAGCAACCGTACCCACGACGAAGGGGTAATCCTTGTAGTAATCCATCTTCTCGAGGCTCTTGGCATTGTCGATCACGACGATGCTCAAGAGGTTCTCGTCCGAATCTTTATATCCCCACTCAGACACGAAAGCCGAGAACCCTTCCATGATCTCCCTGCACTTGCTGTTGTGCCCCAGGATCAGGATGTTCTTCTTCTCGACCCAGTAGTCCTTATTAAGAACTGTCTTAGCAGGCGCGCACTCCACCTTGTGCCGCCTTCCCGCATCGCCTTCTTCGCATGCCATGTAGTAGCAGTAGTTGCCGCCGTTCTCATTCCTTACGGTCAGCGGGATCACGCGGCAGTTGTTGTCCAGGGAATCCTTGATATAAGGCACCTCATCGTCGTAGGAAGACGCAACGGAATAGAATGTCGCACCCTTGTTGGACAGCAGTTCGTTATAGACTGTATTGAGCTCGGGCATGAGCGAGAACTGGGACATGAGCTGGCCAAGGATACGGTTGACCCGGATTGGCACGATATTGCACTTGCCGGACACCTCTTTGCACCGAATGATCTTCTGCACCAGATTCCATGTCCAGTCGTCCGTGACCTCCACAATGATCCTCTGGTTATCGGCAGAGAAAGCCGCGGACGTGATGTCCGACACCTGCATAAGAGTCTTTATCGTCAAGGAATTGCCGTTACTGTATTTCTCCGCATTCTCAAGAGCCTGGAACTTACAGGGTGCATCGCTCTGCTCGTTCCCCAATATAACAACAGACACCGCCTTATCCAGCGATATATCGAACAGCTGCTTCGAAGAGAACACGTCTCCTTCGCGCACGATAACAGTCAGGCGGTTACGAAGCTTATGCCGGCGGTAGTAACTTCTCGCCGCAAAGAACGACATCCCTTCGCACTCGGCCTTGACCTTCATGTTCTCGCGCTTTACGGTCTCCTGCAGGCACTCTGAGATCTCCCGCTTAATATCGTCCTTACCGGACCCCACCAGCACCACGACCTTGTCCACGCTCTCGCTGTACAGAAGGTCATTAACGATCTCCAGGGCTCGGGAGTTCCAGTTCAGGATAACGAAGTGGTCGGATATCACCAGCTTATGGTTACCGGCGTTGGAGTTATCGATGAAGCCCGAGATGTAGTTTGTGATGTAACCGATGACGGCGCCCGTAAAAGAGATCATGCCGATGATGATTATGATCAGGCACACGATGGATATGGCCACATTCGAAGGCCCTATCTCCTGCACCACGAAAGACACGCACCCCGCATCCAGAATCATGGTCACCGTGTAATAAGCGGCCTCCAAAAATCCCAGATGCTCCGTCCCGGGCAGCGACATACTGCTGATGATCAATGCCGACAACAACAGGAAAACGATATTGAACAACAATATCGCCAGCAACACTATCTGCCCCGGATTCTTTGCCAGCCTTATACTAAACCATTCTCTCAAGCGTCGGATCATCGTAAGTTCTCTCCCAACAACTCGTTAACTCGTTCTTGTATATACTTCTCGATGACAGACTTGCGCTTGGCGGACCATTTATACGACGGGTGATCAGTAAATCTGAATCCGATCAGTTTGCGAAGCATTTTACGCTGTCTGTCAGTAATAAACTCCCTAACTATATTATCGAAAGACGCTCCTGAATGGGATTGTCTTGTCTTTGCATAAGCGGATATATCAACAAGATCATCCGGCATTGCATAGTTGAATAATGACAGACCGTTGTCAAACACCGGCGCAAATGCGTACGGTTTATTTGTTTTGTTGTCGACCATCAAACCGAAGTTTCCGTAATGACGATCCTCGTTACAGATAACGGCATCAAATATCAGCATGTCAACATATCGATCATAAAAATCTTCACCAAGTCCTTTCAGATACTTGGCGACACCGCGGACGGTCGGTTCCTCAACGAATCGGTACATAGGCACATAAGAATGATCTATATCCGAAAACAGTTCGCACGTAGAACACAAGCTTTTCTTCCACATAGCAAGGTCATAATGCACACAATCAACACCCATTCTCTCGGCGATCTGAGACGCATAGAATTCAGAATAAGGCTCATTACCGGTGTTCGCGGCGCCACTGGTGCCACCTTTAAAGAGCAAAGTCTTGCCTCCTAACCTTCGCCACCCCTTGCGGAGCATCCCGGCAGTGGTAAATTCCGGGGAGGATGTAAATCCGCGTACTCTGGATGTGCCATAACCGGTATATGCAATGAGAGACAAGGCTTTTATAAAGTCATTCTCGTAAAGATTATAATCTGCAAATACTCCGTCAAAATCGGCCGGCACTACCCAATAACTGTCATTAAGCGATAAACCGAGACAAATATCGATTATCCCCTTTACATCGCTGTGAGCCAATCCGTTTTTAGCAAGGAAAGCATCAACAAATTCCCTGTTCTTCGGAATGACCCGTGTCCTAAGCCACGACATCATTCCACTGTCAGACAGCTGAAGCCCTGTGGGCAAAAGATATCTGTTGTCCTCACAAACAGATATCAATCTGCAGCTCTGTCCCTCTAAAGGATCCTCCAAAATATCGAACTGAAGTAATATGGTATCGTACTGTTTTAAGTAATACATATGTTTCCCTCGCTAAACATATATTAATTTTACCACCTTTCGTACGGTTCGTTCATCATCCTGAAAACAAGTTCATCTCTGAGATCCTGTTTTGAAAGCGAATATACATACTTTTTTATTTCTTCGTATCTTTCCTGTTCCCGTTGCTTCTCGGCAGCCTCCCATTCTTCCGCTTCACGAACGATCCGCTCACCCTCCTCAGGGAAAATGGAAAAGTACATCGCCACTTTATGTTTGCAGATACGACGTTTGCCATCGGAATGCGGACAATTACAGACAGATCTCTTGGGGTGATCTATATCCAACGCAACTTCGTAGACTTCTTCTCCGCTCCCCTTAACCGTTCCTTTGTAGTTAAATCTTCCGGTCTGCTCACAAGATACGACCTTACCTTCCTTGTAATAGTCGTATCCTTTCCATATTGATTTACCGCTGGCAAGTTCCAATAAACCCATTTAAAACCTCAATATATGTTCAAATACTAGAATCCAAAGAGATTCCACTCGATACGGCCGCAGTATTTGCATTTCGCCTCATAATCGGGCCACAGATCACCGAAAATCGCTCCCGGCCTGGTCTTGCCCGTATATTCAAATACACATTGTCCGTCGTCACTGACAGGACAATCCCCTACATAATTGTAGATATCCTTTGATGTGACGTTCCCCCCGGAAATCGCTTCCAACTGTTCAGGTGTAAGTTCGATCTGGTTATCACTGATGAACTTGTTCACCTCTTCAGCCGACTTACATTTACGCAGTTCCTTTATCATATCTTCGTTCATTTCATTCGGTCTCATAGAATGATCTCCTTGAGCATATAGTTGTTATAGACGCACTTATTGTTGATAAGCTTTCTTGTTCATATTTTGTCTCCGCGTCTATTGTCTCATTTTTATGAGGGAACTTTCAAGCGATGAAAATATAATCATGAGGATGTTCTATCATCTCAGCAAAGGAGCATACTATGTCCAATAAATTAAACCACCAACAACAGGTGAAATACTGATAAACAAATAGAAGTTTTTGACACCTTTGCCACCAAGGAAGAACTTATATCTTTTAGATTATACTGTTTTGCCTTAAGACCGGCATATATATTTGCGGGATTACAGAAAAGGCACAGCCCGTGAAGACTGTGCTCTCATCTGATCGTATTTATCACCGTCATAAACCTGTGACAGACAAGGACAAGTTTTTACAATGCAGCCTTCACGGCCTCCTTTACTTCATCCATCTCAACTGTCGGCTCGAACCTTGAGATGACATTGCCTTCGCGGTCGATCAGGAACTTGGTGAAGTTCCACTTGATATATGCCTTGTCGCCGAACTTCTTGTTGTTCATGTCTGCGAACTTATTAAGAGCGGCAAACTTGATACCCTTGCCGAATCCTTCGAAAGGCTTCTCTGTTGCAAGAAATACAAACAGAGGATCTGCGGTCTCTCCGTTAACGTCGATCTTAGCAAACTGAGGGAATTCCGTACCGAACTTCAGTGTGCAGAAATCGTGGATCTCGTCTGCGTCTCCAGGGGCCTGGTTTGCAAACTGATTGCAGGGGAAGTCTAAGATCTCAAAACCCTGATCTCTCATCTCCTTATACATTGCCTCAAGAGGATCGTAGTGGGGTGTGAACCCGCAGCCTGTTGCGGTATTGACTATAAGAAGGACCTTGCCCTTATAGTCAGAAAGACTTACTTCACTGCCCTTGCGGTCCAAAACCTTAAAATCGTAAACTGTGCTCATCTTGTTTCTCCTTTCGTCTTGCAACTTTGATTATTCAATAGTTCATATAGCAGCGAATAAAGCTGCTTCGCCTTGTCCTCCGAAAGATCCACGCATCCTGCCACCTTAAGCGGGATATCCTTGGCCTTCCTTTGCAAAGCCTTACCTTCCTTGGTAAGAGATATCAGGACCACCCGGTCGTCCAGATCGCTCCTTACCCTGCTTACCAGTCCTGCCTGCTGCATCTTCTTCAAAAGAGGAGATAATGTCCCATTATCCAGCATCAATCTCTCGCAGATATCTCCGACCGTGATCCCGTCCTTCTCCCAAAGGACCAGCATGACCAGATACTGTGTGTAAGTCAGTCCCAGGTCCTTCAGGAACGGCGTATAGATGTTGATGATATT
>JAGCSR010000042.1 GCA_017964005.1 Clostridiales bacterium | reverse complement strand
GCCGTGCTCGTCATCACCGATGAGGAGTCTCTTAGGATCTGTGGAAAGTGTTGTCTTACCTGTACCGGACAAACCGAAGAAGATAGCTGTGTGCTTACCTTCCATATCTGTGTTGGCAGAGCAGTGCATGGAAGCGATGCCCTTGAGAGGCAGATAGTAGTTCATCATGGAGAACATACCCTTCTTCATCTCTCCGCCGTACCATGTGTTGATGATAACCTGCTCGCGGGATGTGATGTTGAAGGCAGCGCATGTCTCGGAGTTGAGGCCGAGCTCTGCGTAGTTGTCGATCTTAGCCTTGGAAGCGTTGTAGATAACGAAGTCAGGTTCGAAAGAAGCGAGTTCCTCGTCTGTAGGAACGATGAACATGTTCTTAACGAAGTGAGCCTGCCAGGCAACCTCAACGATGAAGCGGATAGCCATTCTGGTATCCTTGTTAGCGCCGCAGAAAGCATCGACTACGAACAGTCTCTTGCCGGAAAGCTCTTTCTGAGCGATATCCTTAACAACTGCCCATGTGTCCTCAGACATAGGGTGGTTGTCGTTCTTGTACTCATCAGATGTCCACCAAACCGTTTCCTTGGAGTTCTCATCCATTACGATGTACTTGTCTTTAGGGGAACGACCTGTGAAGATACCTGTCATAACGTTGATGGTATCGAGCTCTGTCAGCTGACCAACCTCATAACCTGTAAGACCTTCCTTTGTCTCTTCCTCGAAAAGCATCTCGTAAGAAGGGTTATAGACGATCTCGGTAGTATCGGTGATACCGTACTTTGTCAGATCAATGTTTGCCATAAAAATGACCTCCTATAGGGATATTTTTGCAAATGACGGCACGAAAAATGCCGCGGTTTTACATTCCACGGATAATTTTATGACACGGGATTGTAAAATACAAGGGCGAAAAACCTATATTTATTGTCAAAAATATTATTTTATTTAGAGGCTTTCTTCTCCCAATGTGCGTAAAAGTCCACATAACCCGTGGGAGCGGTGGAAGAGACCTTGACCTTGTCGGGATAATATTTATACTCATACCCCTCGGGAAGCTCCCCATTGACCTTCTCGACCCATACGGTCTTACGGGACTCATCGCCTTCTTCGTATGCAGCCCAGGTATTGTCACAGGAACGGCAGACCTTCCATCCGGCAAACTTATACCCGTCCTTGGCAAATCCCAGATCCTTGACGCTTACGGTCTGAGTCTGCCGCCCCAGATATACCGGTGTCCTTGTATCGGACAGGGTCTTGCCCGTATGGTACCTGACGACGAATCCCTCGTTGGTCCAGGCAGCATAGAAATTGACATTGCCTCCCTTGGCGGTAGAAGAGATCGCAACACCATCGGGATAGATCTTGTATCCGTAGCCTTCCGGGAGATTGCCTGTCTCATCAGGCTCGACCCATACCGTCTTCTTGGTCTCATCGGTCAGCAAATAAGCAGCCCAGCGGTTATCCCTCTCCCTGAACACGTTCCAGCCGGCGAACAGACGGGAGTCACCGCTTGTGATGCCCAGTTCTTCGGCAGTCTTGGTCTTGGTCTTCACCCCCAAAGTAATCTCGGTGGAATCGTACTTGAGATTGTCTTCCACATAGTAATTAACGAAGAATCTGTCGATCCAATAGAACCTGTCCATATCGACATTGCCCGAGATACCGGGAACAGAACCCACGGATGAATACTGCCATCCGTCGAAAGGTCCGAAGTAAGAGATTCCCGGAAGTTCCGCAGATGTCCAGTGAGCCAGCCAGATATAGTATTTGCCGTATATCTGATCCGGGATCAGGTAATCTTTGAAACAGTAGTCGCTGGCGTAGATACCTGACTTATATCCGGCATCGGTGCAGGTCTTGCAGAAAGCCTTAACAACATCAGTCCTCTGCTCTTTGCTTCCTCCGTCCGCAAGCCTGTATCCGGGCTCCCATTCGTAATCGATTATGATGGGAAGATCAATATCATAACCGTCAACAGCCTCAAGACAGAACTTAGCCTCTTCTATGCCTTCTTCCACGGTCACGGCCTGGCTGTAGAAATACACCCCGACGGAAAGACCCGCAGCTATGGCATTCCTGAGGTTCTCTTCTCTCCTCTTGTCCTTATAGATCCCGCCTTCGGAAGATCCGTATCTTCCTCCGACCCTGATGATCACGGCCTCTATCCCGGAATCTACCACCTTCTTCCAGTCGATATCGCCGTTGAACTGGGATATATCTATACCGTTATGCGCTGTCATGTACTTATCACGGATATATGCAGTCTCCAGGCTTTTGCCGGACACGTCCTCTTTGTCGAAGGAGGATCCCAAGGTATTGCCGCCCGAAGGTTCCTTATCCCCATCAGCCTTTGTCTTACCCGGCGCCTTATCTGCAGCCGCCTTCTTGGACAAAGATGTCTTGGCCGCTGCGGGAGCCTTCTTATCCGAAGATCCCTTGGGGACAAAAGCATATTCACGGGCCGATATCTTGTTCCAGGCTGCGGTATTCTGAGCTTCATCCTGCTCTTCGGTTTGTTCCTTCGCGGAAGGACCGAACTCATAGCTTTCTTCAGAATCGCCGATGGTGGCGGATGCCAGATCCTTCCCAAATCCGGTCCTCCGCTCACAAGTCATGGATTCGCCTGCGGGGATCGTCGTTCCGATGATCGTCACGGCAATAATACAGCTTAATACTGATACGGCTATCTTTCGAAGGTTCATAGGATATTCCTCATAAATGTCGTATATGCGGGAAATCCCGGCATTACGACTTCTTTCTCACTTTCTTTACTATTTTCTTTGCACCCTTGTATACGCGGTAGCTCGGGAGTTTCTCGAGTTTTGCCACATGTTCCTGAGTTTTCTCCAAAGTCTTGGTCACGGACTTGAGTTCTGACTGCGTCTTCTTGAGGACTTCTTTGCAGTCCGCAAGTTCCTTCTTCTTATCTGTCAATTGCGTCTTTGTTGCCTTAAGTTCGGAATCCAGCTTATTACTCTTCCTTGCGAACTTATGACGGGAAGACTTTACGGACTTGCCATATTCGGCGCAGAGCTGATACTGCTCCTGAAGTCTTTGTATCTTCTCGGCATCGCTCAATGACACGAAGGGCTTTACGGGTTCTGCCGGAGGCGGGAGTTTGGAATCCATGGGGGCATCCTTCCTGCTCCGGTCTTCCTTGTATATGTGTTCGAGCCCGTTCTTATCCAGAAAATCTATGAAATGGCCGAACTTCTCCTTGTGGGTCTTAAGGTGTGAAGTAAGATCGACCTGTTCAAGGATATCCTCGAACCTGGTCTGATAAGGCACCTGCCTGTAGGTTAAGGAAGGAAGGTTATGGTATTTGCACAGTTCGATTATCCTTCCGTCTTTGGCGATGATGACCGCAGGGGTTCCTGCGAGGATCGCCGTGATGTTGCCGTGAAGCCTTGCACCGAAGCTGATGTCGATATCCTTCATATAATTGAGCCAGGAGGGAACATCGGTAAAGAACCTCATGCGGTCCTGCTGATATACCCTGTTGGTCCACTTGTCTATATGACACTCCTCGTGACCTTCAATGGAGAAATCGGGATTGGGGTTATTGGCAAGATATTCGTAAACACGTGCCCTTTTCGCGGCAAAATCCGGATTGTCTATCCCGAAATACAAAGACTCCAACTCGGTACTGTTCTGTCCCACGAAAAGCGAATTCGGATATCTCTCGATGACATCCCAGATCGTAAGGACAGTAAACATGGGAACCCAGCTTGAATAATTAACGGATATCCTGCTGTCAGGCCTGAGCTCGAAGGGCTTTTGTGTCAGGTGCTCGCCGTATGTGAAAAGAGACGGGCATCCTATAACGGTAAAATCCTGCTCTTCCTTAAATCCCAGCCTCGTAAAATATCCTGCGGTAAGGTGTCCTCTGACACCGATGATCGTGGTCTTGTCGAGGACAGCCCTGATAAAGTCTTCCGCTTCCTTGTCGTAATCGTACGGATGACCAAAATTACACTGATTGAGCCTTGCGCCCATACCTATGAGATAGACGGGGATGGTAAGTTTCTTAATAAAATTGGTCAGATCCCGGAGCTGCATGCGGAAGTCGGATCTGAAAGCATCCGCCAGAGGCAGGATGAAAGCATCATATTCTGAATTGATCCTCTCGATATCCTCGTTTGTCCAAAGACCGCGCTCGGCATAGTAGTTATCAATGTCGATAACAGTATCCTCGGTCATGAGCGTGCGCATTACGGAGAACGCGTAAAGCATGTTCCCCGAGTTGGTGCCGATCCTGTCACGGAGGATGATATCCTGCGTGGTGAAGGTGTCGAGCGGAGATATGTAGGCTCTCATCAGAAGTCTGCGCATAGTACTCCCCTATAAAATAATATTAATTATACCTTAAAGGTCCGGATTTTATGTTACCCCCGTATGACATCACGCTCCCTTTGGTGTAATCACTTAATTTACTCTGTAGATTTGCCTCAAAATCGGTTAGAATAACAAAGTGCTTAACGTATACCGTTATGAGGGGAGAGCTTCTATGTCCAAGGGTAAGAACAAAAACAAGAACAAGAATGCCGTCAAGAGCGGCCGGGTCAAGGCCGTGACCGGCACAAATGAAGAAAGCGCAAAAGAGTCATCCGAAACTATAGCTCCCGCAGAAGAGGATAAGGAGACCTTAAACCCGGAATCTTACGTGGATCCCGATCTGGATCTTGATGACGACGGGCGTGTTGCGCCGACCATCCGGTCTTCTGCCAAAAAAGAGAAGAAAGCATCTTCTTCCCCTGCAAAGAGCGAACCTTCCAAGAAGGCATCTTCGGACAAAAAAGAACAGGTTCCCTTTGTCCAAAAGCTCAAGTCCCTGTTCCCTCTGTCATTCCTTATAGCATTCGGATTCAACCTCATATACGGAAGCATATTCTACAGCCAGTATGAAGCGGTATCCTTGTACGATACTTCATCTTACTTTTCGGCTGCCGAAGAGATCATCGCCGGCAGAACGGATCTTCTCAGGACTCCGGTATATCCCCTGTTCCTCCACTTATGCAAGAAGATCAGCCCCGAGAATGTTAACCGCCTGGCTGTAACGATCCAAATAGTCGTATTCTTCATCAGCATGTGGTTCTTCTTCCGCCTTGTAAGGCAGTTCACATCCAACTCCGTCCTGTGCGCGGCAGGAACCATACTGTACGGCTGCATGACCCCGATCACGGCTTTCAATTTCCTTATGCTGACGGAATCATTTTCGATAAGCGGACTGGTCATCTTCGCATATCTTCTTGTCCTGTTCATCAAGGAGCGAAAAGTCTGGATGTACACTGTCTGCATAGCGATGACCCTTTTCCTGACGTTGCTCAGACCTTCCGCAGTCTATCTTTTCGTGGTCGTAGTATGCGCTGCGATACCCTCCGTGATCGACATCATCCGCAAAAAGATAAACTGGAAAGAAAAAAGATTCCTTGCTCCCCCGATAGCATTTGCGATCTGCCTTGCATCTCTTCTGGGATACATGTCGATGAACCGGGATTACAACAATTACTTCGGATTGAGCTATGTATCTGAGATGAACAAGTACTACGATGTGGTTCAGGCTGATATCTGGCATGACAATCCGGACACGGAGATGGTCGCGGCGATCCAGCAGAAATTCGATGAGGGTGCCGGAGCGCTTACTGCTGCCATCGATACTGAACTTGCTTTCAGGAATATGGATACGGAACCTGACAGGCTCATCGAATTCAACAGGAATGCCATCGATCAGAACACCGGAAAGTATGTCTATTATCTTGCCAAGAAAGTCCTTACCATGGGCTACAACCACATGGAATATAATCTGTCGAATGACTCATATTTCTTCAAGGAAGAAGGCAACAAGGAGATCCTATGGGCAGGTGACCTGATGGACTTCAATGTCAACTATGTCTACTTCATCTTCCTGCTGTCGGCGATCGGGATCGTTGCTGTCGCGGTCAGAAAGAAGCATATCCTATGGTCTGAGATAATGATAGCCCTGATCATCGGCGGGCAGCTGGCTGTAAATATCCTTGCGGGTCCTGCGGAATTCCACAGGCTCAACGCACCCTGTTATCCCTTCTCGCTCCTGATGGTAATAGTATGGGCAGGTATCGCTTACGATGCCATTATGGCCTCTGCCGGCAAGGACATGAAAGAGGAAGAAAGTCCTGAGAGTCCCGTCACGAACGGGTAAGTAATACTACCGTCTCCACCGATCCGGTCCAGGGGAACATGTCCACTACCGTATATTCTTTCGCTTCATATCCGCATTTGGAGAAAGACTTAAGATCTCGGGCCAGAGTCTCGGGATTGCAGGAGATATAGATTATCCTGTCAGGATACATATCCTTACATGCATTGATAAATGATGTAGTCGTTCCTGTCCTCGGAGGATCGAGGACGATCACATTGAAGTGACCTTTATGAGCGGATATATCCTTCATATATTCAGTCGCATCGGCGCATACAAAAGAAGTGTTCAGGAAACCGTTTGCGGATGCGTTGCGCTTTGCTTCTTCAACAGAACGTTTGTTGATCTCAACACCGGTAACGCTTCCTGCGATCTTGGCAAAAGACAGGGTCGTCGTTCCTATCCCGCAGTACGCGTCGAGCACATTATCGTCAGGTCCGATCCTGCCCATGCGGATCGCGGTCGAATAGAGCTTCTCCGCCTGAGCGCGGTTAACCTGATAGAAGGTGTCAGGCGCTATCCGAAACTTCATTCCCAGGAGAGTATCGGTTATGTATCCCTTGCCGTACTCGACCCTGCTGTCCCGTCCCAGTATCATGGAATCCGATCTGGTATTGACATTGGTCACTATCGTAGTTATCTCGGGGTGCATGCGGCGAAGGCTGTTACAGAAGGCTTTCTTGGATTTCAAGTATTCCGCGCCGGTTATGAGGACCACCATCACCTGTCCGGTTCCGTCGGCAGTCCTTACCAGTATCCTTCGAAGCTGACCGGTTCCGGTCTTCTCGTTATATATCCTGACTTTGAACTTTTTGGCAAGTTCGGCAGTATCTCTTATTATGGCGAAAGCCTGCCTGTTCTCGATCTTGCAGTCGTCGGTCCTTATAATCCTGTGGGTTCCGTCCTCATAGGGACCGCATATCACTTCTCCCGAAGAAGTAAGGAAGAATCCCGAATGGACTTTGTTGCGGTAGTAGAACGGCCTGTCACACAGCACCATCGGATGAGGAAAACATGTATCAGGCATAAGCTTCCTTACCGTGTCGAACTTCGCCTTAGCCTCGTCGATATATTCCCCGCAGGAATCAACACATCCGCCGCATCTTGCCTTGTGGGGACAGTCATTTGCGGAATGGAGGACATTGGAAGCTATGCCGCTCGTGTCTATCTTCGAGGAAGTCATTTTTGCATTCTTACGGCATTATCCGTCGTGTACTTCAGGAGCACGGAGGTGGTAACCGCTCCGACTCCTCCCGGTACGGGGGTGATCGCATCGACGATCTTTGAGACTTTATCGTAGTCGGCATCTCCCGTAAGATTGCCGTTATCGTCCAGGTTCATGCCGACATCTATCACGACCTGTCCCGGACGGACATAATCCGCAGTCATCATGCCGGCGCGTCCCGCAGCGGCAACGACTATATCCGCGTCTCTGCAGATGCCCTCTGTATCAGGGGTCTTTCTATGGCATGTGGCAACAGTGGCATCCCTGTTCATGAGCAGGAGCGACACGGGTTTGCCGATAACAAGGCTCCTGCCGATCACGGCTGCCTTCTTGCCTGAGATGGGTATGTCGTAGTAATCCAGAATCTCGATGACTGCAGCAGCGGTGCAGGGCGCGTATGCATCCTGTTTACCTTCAAGGATACCCGTCATGTGGGCGGGATTCATCAGATCCACATCCTTGCCGGGATCTATGGTCTTCATGGCATGTTCGGCAGATAAAGTCTTGGGAAGAGGCCGCATTACGAGTATGGCGTTTATGCCGGGATCTTCATTGACTTCATCAAATGTCTTATCGAAATCCTCCTGGGACACGTCCTCGGGAAGTTCTCTTATCTCAACTTTGGCATCTGCCCTGTCGAAGGTCCTGATGATGCCTCTCTCATACGCAAGGTCGTCAGGCCTTGCCCCCACCCTGACAATCGCAAGGACCGGTGTTACACCGTATTGTTCCATCTTCCCGCGGCTTGCGGCAATGATCCCGTCAGCTACGGGTTTCCCCTTAAGTTCCGTCATGATTGGAGGTCTCCTTTTATCCTGTTATAAACCGCATCGCAATCGGAGCATATACTCCTGACAAGATCCCGGGTGTCTTCGTTCACACGCTCTGCCGTCTTCCGGTCCGCCATGAGCTTAGTGTTGATATAAACATTCATCGCGGCACCCTTGGCAGTTGCCGAACAAAGGGCTGCGGCGACACCGACATCACTTATGGCAAGGCGGGATCCGATATCGGCAAGCCTTACGATGATATCGCGCACCTCGCCTGCGGTCTCAACTATCCTGTAAGGCGGTTCTGCCGCGGCGACGAGAGCGTTCTCCAATACCTCATCCCGGCCCGGTTCATCCTTGGGGATCCCGTAGGCTTTAGCCAGAGGTCCGAAAGCTTTGGCATCCTCTTCGATAAGGTCTTCCATCTTAACGCACAAGGCCTTTGTCGCGGCGATGATCTCATCGATCTCATCCTGGTATTCGGCATACTTCTTCTTGCCTGTGGTAAGGCATGCGACCATGCCGCAAAGGGCTGCCGACAGGGCACCCGCGAGGGCCGATGCTCCTCCGCCTCCCGGGGTTGGCGCATCAGAATTCAAAACATCGATAAAATCTTCGATCCTGTAATCCTTCATGATCAATAAACTCCAATATCTTTTGTTTTTCGACTAAGATGATAACACGAATATTTTACTCGCAAACCCCCGCCTTTTCACATTTATTTTCACTCTATGATAAAATAGTCCTATTATTTATCGAAAAGAGGAACTTTTGGCATGTGTGGAATAGTCGGTTACTGCGGTAAGGAACAGGCTGCCCCGATCCTTCTCGAAGGATTGAGCAAACTTGAATACAGAGGATATGACTCAGCAGGATTAGCCGTAAGGCATGACTCCGACAACCCGGAGATCGTAAAGGCCAAAGGCCGCCTTCACATCCTCGCCGAGAAGACCAACTTCGGCAAGAGCATGAAGGGCAACTGCGGAATAGGTCACACAAGGTGGGCTACCCACGGCGAACCTTCAGTTGAGAACGCGCATCCTCATGCAACGGATGACTTCAACGTCGTAGGCGTACATAACGGCATCATCGAGAACTATAAGGAACTCAAGGATAAGCTTGTCCGCAAGGGATATACATTCTATTCGGATACCGACACGGAAGTCGCCATCAAGACAATCGACTATTACTACAAGAAGTATACCCACGATCCCATCGAGGCCTTGGCCAAGACCATGGTCCGTGTAAGAGGATCCTACGCTCTGGCAGTTATCTTCCGTGAGTGCCCGGACAAGGTATACGTGGCAAGGAAAGACAGCCCCCTTATCGTCGGTGTTACGGATGAGGCATCTTTCTGCGCATCAGATGTTCCCGCTATCCTCGAATACACCAGGAATATCTATTACATGAACGATCTGGAGATGGCCGAACTGTCAGCTGACGGCGCTGTCTTCTATAACCTCGACGGTGACAAGGTTGCCAAAGAACCCGTCGTGATCGACTGGGATACTTCAGCGGCAGAACGCGGCGGTTATGAGCACTTCATGATCAAGGAGATCCACGAGCAGCCCCGCGCTGTACTGGATACCTTGAATTCCATGATCGCCAAGACCGACGACGGCAAGTACCTTATCGATCTGTCCGAGACTTCCCTGACAGACGATTTCCTCGCCGATATCAACAATATCTACATCGTAGCCTGCGGCTCCACTTATCATGCGGGGATCGCCGCCCAGTATGTTTTCGAGCAGCTGACCGGTATACCCGTAAGGTGCGAACTTGCATCCGAGTTCAGATACAGGAATCTTCCCTTCTGCGGCAACTCTCTGGTCGTTGCGGTCAGCCAGTCCGGTGAGACTGCCGATACACTCGCGGCATTAAGACTTGCTAAGGAAGCCGGAGTCAAGACACTGGGCATCGTCAACGTAGTCGGATCTTCCATAGCCCGTGAAGCTGACAGTGTCCTCTATACTGTCGCAGGTCCCGAGATCGCCGTTGCAACTACCAAAGCTTACAGTTCCCAGCTCATTACCCTTTATGTGCTGGCGATCAAGCTGGCCCTTGCAAAGAAGACCATAGATGAAGACAGATTAACTCATCTTTGCGATGAACTTTATTCCCTGCCCGATAAGATCAAGGCGGTTATAGACGACAAGGAGAGACTGCAGTGGTTTGCGTCCAAAGTAGCAGCCCAGAAGGATGTTTTCTTCATCGGCCGGGGCATCGATTATGCGATCTGTCTGGAAGGAAGCCTTAAGCTCAAGGAGATTTCCTACATACACAGCGAAGCTTATGCCGCAGGCGAACTCAAGCACGGGACCATCAGTCTTATCGAGGACGGGATCCTGGTCATCTCCGTTCTTACGCAGAGCAGTCTTTTCGAGAAGACATTGAGCAACCTCGTCGAGGTCAAGAGCCGAGGAGCCTACACGATGGCTATCACCACATTCGGCAATTACAGCATCGAAGATACAGCCAACTTCGTAACCTATGTTCCGAGGATCGATGATCTCTTCGCGGCATCTCTTGCCATAGTGCCTCTGCAGCTTCTGAGCTACTATGTCTCCGTTGCAAGAGGTCTTGATGTGGATAAGCCCCGCAACCTTGCCAAGAGCGTTACCGTAGAATAATAAGAACAGATTGGAGACCTTTATGTCTGCTGATCCCATGGAACTGTTTATCACGTCAGGTAAATTGGAGGATTTTGCGTGTCTTCGGACCACATGGTCTGAACTGTGCGGCAATGTTCCTCTGATGACTGACGTCAATGTCTCATTCGAGACCCAGTATCCCATGACACTGGAAGATCTGGAAGAGGCGCTGGAGAATGCCCTTAGCCTTCCTCCCGCCCAGTTCCTCCTGGATTGGTGGATCCCGCTGGGCAAGTTCTTCTACGAGCCTTTATGTCTCCACGAGATAATGACTCCCGCCTTCGAGGAGCTTCCCGATACGGCGGAGCCCGACCTTCCCATGACCGCGGAAGACCTGATGTTCTGGATCTTCGTGATCATCGCAAGGGAAGCCGACATGCTGATCGGCGATTTCTTCAAATCCAACGGCGACAACAAGATCCTGGTCGAGAGCACGATAAACGACCTTTTCGATATCGATTCCATGCTCACCCAGATTAATTATTTCCGGGAAGACGAAGAGGAAGACCTCCCTGTTCTCGAGAGACGCTTCATTCCCGAGATCAAAGAAAACTTCATAATGCACCGCGACAACGAACTCGTGATCGCGGACCTCAATAAAGAGAATAAGCTGCTGTTCCGGCGATTCGCGGACGAACTTGCCGATCAGAACAGTTTTGTGGCCATAAAGTTCAAGGCATATGCTTATTTTTCCGGCGGTCCCGTGTACGGTCAGGACTATTCCAAAGCGGCAGTCCTCTTAAAGCGCCTCCTCCGGGAATTCAACTTCGGTTACGCGGCAAATACTCTGGGATACATATACTTTGACGGCAAGATCGACGGCAGGCCGGACTATGAGAAAGCATATTTCTATTTCTCCGCCGCAACGCTGTTCGACATAGCCGAATCCAAGTTCAAGCTTGCCGACATGTATATGCAGGGGCTTTATGTGTCGCAGGATCAGGAGATGGCATATAACCTGATCAACGATCTGTATAACGACGAGAGATACCGTTTTGAGTCAGGCAACAAGGGCAGTTATTTCCCCGAGATCGCTTACAAGATGGGCATGTTCTTCCTCAACGGCAACGGCAAGATCCCGGGATCCGATTCCGTCAATCTCTACGGAGTTGCATATAAATACCTGCTTGAAGCAAGGTGTGCTTCACTGATCAGGAGCGATTACGGAAGACGCCCGGGAGACGATTCCCTCATGGCGGATATCCAAAGCGCTATCGATACCGCACAGGCAAATCTCCCGCCCATGCTCGGAGATACTTATACGACGCAGGCTCCAAATCTTCTCATCGAATTCATAAGATCCCACTCGCACTGCCTCTATGAGATCAACATAAAGGAATTCAAGAAAACCTATAAGGTCACGATCACGAGAACCTTCGAATCCCTGGATAAGGATCAGCCTTCGAAGTCCGTCATCAGCCATCCCTGGTTCGGGACCTGCGATTATTCCGACCATATCGTATTCAAGATCTCCAAGGAATCAGGTTTTGTCATTGACGAATATGTGGGACGCAATATCAAGTTCAATTCCATCAATGTCGAGGATACTCCCGGTGACGAACTGATGGAGATAGTCTTCATGGATTACGACAATGTCGCAGCCGCCATAAGCACGAAGGATCTGATCATACTGCGTCCGAAGGACAAGTGATCATATTCTTTCATAACAAACTCCGCTTCTTATTTTTCGAGATACTCCACGAGGTTATCCTGACCCTTTATCTCATCCAAAGAAACGGTCTTATACCTCGTGCCGTCTTTGTAGAAGAATACTTCGCTTCGGAAAGGGACAATGACATAATTGCCGTCAGATCCCTGATATTTAAGGATATCGTTTTGGGCATCGAAAACATTATCTTTGGCATCCCTTATATCCACCGTATCGAACAGTTTCTCATAGGAGATCAGATCGAAAACCTTAAGATCGGTTATCTCGATATTCCCCCAGAAACCTTCTTCTCCGCCGCTGTACCTTACTATATCGGCTGTGATCTTCGCCGCCTGCCCGTCTTCCATATATATCCCGAACTCGCCGGGATCAGTTACGATATCCCTGATCTGAACATGACCGTCCTGCAAGAATACCTCAAAACAATAATCACCGATCTTGAATATGGCAAATTCCACATCAGATTCATTTGTCTTGAAAAGCTGATCCGCGATATATGTCTCTTCCGTATCGGAAGTCGGCACCATTTTGCCCTTATTGTTATCGCAGCCGGCAAAAACAAAAGATGCCGCCATCACGGTAATAAGGAGAACTGTCGCTATACGGATTCTCATAAGGATCACGCGAAGAAATAAACTATTCCCAGGATGTGGAGGGCGCCTGCCACGAGAACGAAGAAGTGCCACACCATGTGGGAAAACTTGAATCTCTTACCGGAACTGAAGAAGAGCATGCCGATGGTGTAAACAATCGCACCGGATACTATGAGCCAGAAAGTAAGATGCGATGCTTTCTGGTAGAACAGTCCGATCAGAGGAAGGATGAGCCATCCCTGGAGAACAAACAGTATGTTGGAGATAGCTGTCCCCACCTTATTGGTCTTGTAGCAGAAGGCGGTAACGAATACACCTGCCAGAGCTATCGCGGCTTCCAAAGCAAAGATCACGGGTCCCGAGATCTGTCCCAAGAAGTTGATGCAGATAGGTGTATAGACACCGAGGACCGCGAAATAACACAAGATCCTGTTGAGCTTGCTCATGACTCTCTTGTGGGCGGTTCCCCTCTTCATGAAGTGATAGACGGTGGAAAACAGGAGCGACAGGAAGAACGTGATCAGGAACGCGCTCATTCCGAGTACGGACATGATCTTGCCTTCTTCAACTCTGTTATATGCGATTATCGAAGCGTAAGGGATGATGCAGAGGATATAAAGAGCCATGACACCGGCGGTGATGGAGTTACCCACTTCCTCACCGAAAGTCTCCTGGGTCTTCTTGATACCGTTCTTTATGATGCGCTTGGAATTCTCATGCCAGGACAGACGCTCGAGCCCTTCTTCCAAAGGGTCGCCCGTATCCTTGGCATATTTGCGGTCCTCACTGCTCGCAAGGACTTTCTTCCAATACTTATCATTCTTTGCCATTGATCGCTCCGATCATGTTTTATTTTTTACCTAAAGTATTTTACAGGCTGTGCCCGTTATTTTCAACTTATAAGATACCGCGTTCAGTTATCCTGAGGCGGAGGTCCGAGATTGATGACATCGCCAAAAGCAGCTCCCGGTCCCAGCTGTATCACATCTCCTGCGCCCAATGCGGGTGAAGAAGCCGATTCGGGAGCTGCAACCTTTTCGGGAGCAGGTCCCTGAGGGGCCTCTACTCTCTCCGGTGCAGGACCTTCGGGCGCGGTGATATTGGGCTGTCTTACCTTATTGCCCTCCGGCACGGAAGCAGGCTTGTCGTGAGATACCAGACGGTGTGCACGTTCTGACGGCCTGATCCTGACCTTAGCGTCATCTCTTGCTTTGCGCTCCACTTCCTCCGGGGATTTGGGTTTTGCCGGAGCAGAGATTACGGTTCCGATAACTTCCGGTTCCACATTGGCCTGGCGGGCAGCAGCCTGCGGCCTGTCTGAAGAGGAAGGCGCGAGCTTCTCCGTTATGTAAGCCTGTCTGCAGAACCTGGCATATTTCATAAGGAGCGGAGTTGCTATGGCGATCGGCATTATCCAGCAGGACAGATGTGATGCGGCATCCGAGCCTATCATGTTGGACATTCCAGCAAAAGGCGCGTTCAGAAGGTCGTACATGCCGCGGAAGAGATATGTCAGAGCCACATTTGCGATCCCGTCGGATGCTCCCGGAGCCGTGAGGCGCGGGAGGAATATCAGCGGAA
Organism: Clostridiales bacterium; assembly: GCA_017964005.1. GTDB lineage: Bacteria > Bacillota > Clostridia > Saccharofermentanales > Saccharofermentanaceae > Saccharofermentans. The sequence goes on along the minus strand of JAGCSR010000042.1, from coordinate 43,138 downwards.
GATATGCCATGACTCCGTAGAAAGCCAGGCCTACGCAAACCCAGGGCTTGCGGTAGTAAGACGTAACGAGAGGGATTATGAGCAGGAAGAAAACGGTGTAGAATGCGCTCAGTATTATCTCGAGCACTCCGAAAGCGCGGGGAACGACAGCATCGTATGTGAAATACAAAGGATTAGCCCATATAAAGGCCAAGGACCCTGCAACACACGCGAGGAATACTACCGTGAAATAATCTCTGCGCATCTGACCTTCTTCTTCTCCTTCCCTTTTTCTTAATGTCAGCCCGAAAGTTAACTAATATATTCTATCTCAAATCAATCATCGCCGAAAGGGTTGACCGGCAGCGGTCCGGAATAAGCGATCCTGATCTTCAGGAGCTTTACTCCCGGCTGTGTGGGATGGATCCTGACCGCAAGGGATCTGGAACTGTGGCTGAAGATGAAGAATCTGCACTTTCTGGTATCTTCCGAGCCCCCCGTCCCGTTCCATGTCATGACCGAGATCGGGATCCCCGTTACATATACTGTCATGGGGATCTGAGCCAATTCTCCGAGATCAGATGTTCCGGTTACCAGCATCTCATATTCGCCTGCGATCTTGCCCGTAACACCGAATACAAGATCTTCGCCGGTGGAAGTATCTTCTTCCACTTCGAACTCGCAGCCGTTATCCACATCGTAATATCTGTCAACCGTGACATCCACATTGTCATCTTCGAAAACGCTGTTGATGTGATCAACTTCCGGCCCATTGCCCCGGAGCCTGTCGAAAGCCGGAGTATTCATGGCAAATCTTAGTATATTGGCAGCACATCTTTGAAGTTCGCTTCTTGTTACCTTCTCACCGGTACCCTTGTCCAGTTCCTCTCTGACATCCGACTCGCCGATGCACTCGTCATCCACTTCATGGCACACCATGTAAAGATCGTTGGAAGATCTGGCCATAACGGAATGTTCATCCAGCGAGAATTCTCCTGTTGGCTTTCCGTCTTTGCTTATGGATGCCCACCAGTCCGTCATGACGATACCGTCGTAACCCCACTGCTCCCTGAGTATCAGATAGTTATGTTCGTAGTTGCAGGCGGAGAAAGTTCCGTTGATCCTGTTGTAGCTGGTCATGATGCTCCGGGCTCCGCCTTCCCTTACCGCGATCTCGAAGGGTTTGAGGTAGATCTCCCTCAGAGCCTTCTCGGATACGACAGAATCCATGTTCCTTCTGTCCTTCTCCCTGTTGTTGCAGGAGTAGTGTTTTATTGTGGGTGTAACATTGTTAAGCTCCATTGCCCTTACCTGAGCTGCCGCCATGAGACCTGTCAGAAGCGGGTCCTCCGAGAAGTACTCGAAGTTGCGTCCGTTAAGAGGATGCCTGTGGATATTTATGCCCGGACCCAGGAGTGTATCCACCTTGACCGACACCATCTCAAGTCCTGTATATTCGAAGAGTTTTCCCACAAGATCCGTATTGAATGTGCAGGCAAGACATGTACCGTTGGGCAAAGAGAATGCTTTCTTTCCCGAATCCAGTCTCATCCCCGAAGGACCGTCGGAACAGCAGACAGAAGGAACTCCTTTGGCTCCGACAGTGGGAGCCACTCCTCCGAAAGCACCTGCAGTTCCCATGGTGACCTTCATGCTGCCCATTCCTTCGCCCCTTACGATAAGGGCCAGTTCGTCATCAGTAAGCTGGGCTATGAATTCTTCCATGGAATTCTTACCGCTCTTTACATCGGCAAGCTTTATTCCCTTATCACCTGTCTTGGGGATCTCTTCGGGTATTACCCTTCCCTTAAGATCCCGGAACTTCTCAAGCCTTACCGGAGTCAGTTCGGACCCGTCCCTTGTCATCCTCTCAAATCCTTCCAGGGGCGCTGCGACCGGGTCGACCTGTTCTGTCAGGACCGATCCGGAATTATAGTAGGATCCTATATGAACTGCATCCCCTGCAGGACCTCCTGCGACAAACTCATATTCGCCTTCTTCCAGCACCCAACCCGTGCCCAGGCCTGCTCTGCCGTCATCATCAAAGGATACCAGGCGGGACAGGGGGATATCTATACTCACGCGGACCTTTCCTTCGGGTGCGATAACATCTGTTTTCGCAAATCCGGCCAACACCAAAGCAGGCTTTGTTATCTTACCTTCCGGGAGCTTCACATATATGAGACAAGCCTTCTTACCGGGAACCGCTCCTTTATTTACAACATCCAATGACACGATGAACTTTCCGTCATCTTCGGTCAGGCCCGGATCCTCGAATCCGAATTCCGTATAAGACAGGCCGAAGCCGAAAGGATACATGACCTTATCCGGCGCAAATGTCTCAAAGTACCTGTACCCTACGAAAATATCTTCCTTGTAGTAATCGGTAAGCCCGTTCTTGCCGAAGTTGGCATCCGACGGATAATCTGACAGGTTGTAAGCGATAGTATCCGACAGACATCCGGAAGGATTGACTTTGCCTGTGAGCACATCGGCTGCGGCTTCTCCTCCGATCATGCCGCCCTGCCAAACATACAAAACTGCGGAAGGCTTATATTCCGTGACAAACTTCATATCTATGATGTTGCCTGTGTTAAGGACTACTACGGATCTTGCGAAAACTGAAGTTACGAGCCTTATCATCTCGGTCTCTTTGGCCGTCAGATAATAGGATCCTTCTTCCGCCGAGTTATCGCGGTCCTCCCCTGCGGTCCTGGCTATAACGATAACGGCCGCGTCACATCTGGATTCCGCCGCCCGGACGATGTCTTCTTCCAAAGGCATCTCTTCCATGGACCAGCGCTCTTTACCCCAGCCGGTCTGATCGTAATCGACATTATCGGCATCCCACTTATCGTAGATCGCGGCAAGCTCACTATCGACAGTAACCTTGCCTGAAGACTCCAGGCCTTCCCTGATATCTATGACATGGTTAACATTGACCATTCCTCCGGATCCCGTGCCCGACTTATAGTAATGGCTCTGGGCCCTGCCGAACATGGCAACGCGGCACCCGGATCCCAAAGGCAGAACGCCGTCATTTGCAAGAAGGACGATACCCTCCGAAGCGCAGTCTGAAGCTGCCTGCCTGTATAGATTCCAATCAAGTGTCTTTGCGGTCATGAGTAATACCCCGTGATCTGGATGATCTTTATAGTTCGTATTCCTTGGGATCTGCCTTTGTATATCGAATGATCTCTTCCATCCTGTCTCTTTCCTTAAAGGATACGAGACTATAAGCACTGCCGGTCTTGCCGGCCCTTGCGGTCCTTCCGATCCTGTGAAGGTACAGTTCGTTCTCGTTAGGAATATCGTAATTGAATACAGCTTCTATGTCATCTACATCTATTCCCCTCGCGGCAACATCCGTCGCAACCAGGATATCGGTCTTACCGTTCCTGTAGGAATCCATTACCCGGTTTCTCATACCCTGGCTGATGTCGCCGTGAAGGATTCCTGTCTTAAGTCCGGCAGACTGAAGTTTTGCTCCAACTTTGGAAGTCTGATCCTTGGTGTTGCAGAAGACTATACATTTTCGGTAATCCTCTTTGGCGATTATCCTTATTACCGCAGCCGTCTTATCTTTGTCGGGACAGTCGATCATGTACTCGTCGATATCGGGATGGTCTTCGGCTTTGGGCATAACATCGATCGTCGCGGCGCCTTCCATGAACTGCCATGTAATATCCTGGATCTCTCTGGGCATAGTTGCCGAGAACAGAGCCATCTGCTTGTCGCCGGGAGTGATCTCTATTATCCTCTTAACATCCCTAATGAATCCCATCTTGAGCATCTCGTCAGCCTCATCGAGAACGAGCGTGTATATACATGAGATATCTATCATCTTGCGGTTGACCATATCCAGGAGCCTTCCCGGAGTCGCGACTACGATCTGCGGGTGCTTCTTTATCCTCTCCTGCTGGGTTCGCATGTTCTGTCCGCCGATTATCGAGACGACCTTAACGCCCGGAATGAACTTCGCCAGGAGCTTTATCTCCGATGTGATCTGCAATGCCAGTTCTCTTGTGGGAGCCAGTATCAGTGCCTGGATATAATCCTCCTTCATATTGAGGTATTCCAGGATCGGAATCGCGAAAGCATATGTCTTCCCCGTTCCCGTCGGCGCCTTTGCTATAACGCTTATGTTATCCATCAGGTAAGGGATCGCCTCACGCTGCACGGTCGTGGGCCTTGTCATCCCCATCTTCTTCAGGGACTTGGCCACTTCAGGTGACATGTCCATATCATCGAAAAGCATTATCTCGTTATCTTCCATCGATTCTCTTTGCCATTTCTTTCTTTTGGTTGTCGTTATTTAATATCATATTGCTATAATCATAACAAGATAACTTATTATAATATGGAGCGCTGAATATGGCAAAAAGAGTATTTATCATAATCCTTGACAGTCTGGGTGCAGGCTCTGCCCCGGATGCCGGAAAATTCGGAGACGAAGGCAGCAACACTTTGGCAGCAGTCCTGTCAGGATGCAAAAGACCTCTTCCGAATCTTGCAAAGATGGGTCTTCTGGATCTGGACATAAACAAAGATCCGAGGATTGCGGAATATATCACAAGATGCGGCAGGGACAAACTCCCGGCTCCTCTTGGAACTTACGGCAGCCTGCGTGAAGAGTCAGAAGGCGGCAAGGATTCCACCATAGGCCACTGGGAGATCGCAGGCGTTGTATCCGCAGAGCCCCAGCCCACATACCCCAATGGCTTCCCGGAACACATTACCGAAAAGTTAAAGCAGATATCGGGACGCGGCATCCTTTGCAATCTTCCCTACAGCGGCACTCAGGCGATCGCGGACTTCGGCGATGAGCACATGACAACAGGAGACCTGATCTTATATACATCAGCAGACTCCGTCCTGCAGATCGCAGCTCATGAAGAAGTTGTTCCTTTGGATGAACTCTACCGTATCTGCAAAGAGATGAGATCTTACATGACCGGCAAGGATGCAGTGGGAAGGATAATCGCAAGACCTTTTATCGGAACGTCAGGAAACTTTACAAGAACTTCCAACCGCCACGATTTTGCGGTCGAAGCGCCTTCTTCCACCATGATGGACCACCTAAAACTGGAAGGATTCGATGTCATCTCGATAGGCAAGATCTTTGATCTTTTCGCAGGGCGAGGCTTTACGGAGAAAAATCCCACCAAAGGCAACACGGACGGGATCAGCAAGATCAAAGAATATCTGAAGAAAGATTTTAAGGGTCTCTGCTTTGCAAATCTCGTAGATTTCGACATGCTCTACGGCCACCGCAACAACATCGAAGGATATGCCGAAGCGCTCGCGGAATTTGACGATGCTCTGGGTGAGATCCTCGAAAATCTAAGAGAAGAAGACCTTCTCATAATAACTGCAGATCACGGCTGCGACCCTTCCACCGAATCAACGGACCATTCAAGAGAACAGGTCCCCGTCCTGATCTACGGTGACGGCCATAAAGTTCCCTGCAACATTGGAAGCATCTTAGGTTTCGGTTACATATCCGAAGTTGTCATCAACGCTTTGGAAGGACCCGTTTTCGGAAAGAGATTTGAAGAACGCGACCTTAACCCCAAGGACTCATCAGACGTCATGACCTATGTCGATCTTACAAACCTCAAAGTAGTCGGAACCGAAGACGACATCAAAGCCCTTATCGATAAAGCAATTGCAAATAGATGCATGTCGGTCTGCATCCAGCCCTGCTATGTAAGGTTCGCATCAGAATATGCCGCAGGAAGGATCCCGGTCTGTACCGTAATAGGATTCCCGAACGGATACAACACTACGGCAACTAAGATCTTCGAAGCAAGGGAAGCCGCAGATAACGGAGCATCCGAGATCGACATGGTCGTAAATGTCGCTTTCGTAAAGTCCGGCAGGATGGCAGAAGTTTCTGAAGAGATAAAGCTCATCGCAGATGCCGTTCATGAGAAGGGCGCGATACTTAAAGTAATAATCGAGACCTGTTATCTTACTGAAGAAGAAAAGATCGCTCTTTGCAAAGCGGTTGAAGATTCGGGCGCAGAATATATCAAGACATCCACTGGCTTCGGCACGCAGGGCGCAACAGTCGAAGACGTTAAATTGATGAGAGCAAATCTTCCGGATAACGTAAGGATCAAAGCCGCAGGCGGTATCCGCACGGAAGATGCCGCGCGTCAGATGATCGACGCGGGCGCCACCAGGATCGGAGCTTCGGGAATAAGCTGACTTTTAAGTTCTCGGCAGCGTGGATCCGCCGTAAGGCATGACAAGGACTTTGCCGTCGGGCAGAGCTTTCATTGCTGCATCTATGGCATCATGAACATTGCTGTAGGGCTCAAGGAACATGCGCTTTACAAAGTCAGGATCAAATGACGATACCATGAAGATCCTCGCTCTTTCGAGAACGAGCGCAATGGCAGCAGCCTTGTGACCTCCGAGAACGAAGTCCTCTTTGATGTGGTTTATCATGTCGGATGCTTTGTCATGTCCTGTCATCCACTGTTCGAAGTGCTTCTCGCCCAATCCTTCCGAGCATTCCGCGACCCATACGATTATGCCGCCGTCCCTTACCGCGTGCTTTGCATTATCGAGGGCTTTCTGGGCCTGGTACATGTTGATGTCCTTGGGGAATCCGCCTGCTGAAACGACGACGATATCTGCCTTCTGTTCCAGCTTGATCGCATAGAAAGAATCCAGGAACTTGCAGCCTTCGCGGTGGGCTTTTACGGAGTCTCCCGCAAAGCTCTTGATTATCTCTTTTTTCTCATTAAGAACCACATTAACGATGAAATCGATCCCCACGATCGCGCCGGATTCTTCGATGTCTTCTCTTACCGGATTGCCTTCAAGCCTGCCTGCGCAAGCTTCGGGCTGAACCATCCTGCTGTGGTTGTTCTGGATGGCATCCCTTGTGGATACGCCGGGCATGAGGGCCTTGGCGCCACCTGAATATCCTGCAAAATAATGATACTCGATATTGCCCAAGCAGATGACCCTGTCTGCTTCAGCTACGGGTGTGAATATATCTACAGGCGTGCCTCTCGATGTGACACCCATGCGCTTAACGTCGTTCATGTCAGAATCGATGCATCTGACCCTGTCATAAACGGCATCGCCGACAAGGGATCTTTTACGCTCTTCGGAATGACCTCCGTGAGATCCCAAAGCGAAGACCACGGTTATATCCTTATCGTCGACTCCTGCCTTTGTGAGTTCATCCAGTACGGGCGGCAGCACCTTATAACTGGGGATGGGTCTTGTTACATCGGAAGTTACTATGACTATCTTCTCTCCGGGCTTTACGATCTCGGAGAGCTTGGGGCTCCCTATGGGTTCCTGCAGTGACCTTGCAACTTCTTCCATGCCGGTAAGTCCTATCTCGACTTCATTCGGTACGAGGGTTCCAAGGTATCTGTCGTCAGGTATCTCTATCTCGATCTTCTCTTTGCCGTAACCTATCAGGGTATTCATCTTGTATGCCTCCGGTGTTTTTCACTTGCGGTTTATCATTATACAACTTTTCGCCGCTAAAAGGGCTGAGCTGTGATCAATTAGTGTTGTCAGTGCTGCTGATACCTATTTCTATCAGAACCCGGTTTTCGATGATTTGATAGGAAAAATAACCGCTACCTTTCTATCAAACATCATAAAAACAGTATTTGATAGAAAAAATACCAAATATTTTCTATCAAAATGCCTTTTCTGAAGATTTGATAGAAAAAAGGTGAGGATTCTTTCTATCAAATCCCGAAAATAAACAATTTGATAGAAATCTCAGATCATTGTGGTGGTAAATAAGCTTACAGTACCCGTTACGTATCGATCATGCCGAAGATCTGTCTTTGGATCTCCGCGGGTTCCACGCCCTTGATGATGGCAAGCTCGTTATTGATCCTGCGCATTGCTTCATCCAGTGCTCTCTCGTCCTGGGCATTCAGTTTGCGGCCTTCCGCTTCGAGGAGCTTGCGGTGGGATATGATCAGTTCGATCAACGCCGCGATCTCGGATCTCGTGCCGGATGACAATACTTTGGTAAATGCTTCCTTGCGCCTGTTGCGGTCTTCGATCCATTCCATGCCGGTAACGGGAAGGCTCTTAATGAATTCATCAGCTTCCTTCTCCGTCATGATGGGCTTGATCTTCTCGGTCTGTGCAGGGTTATCCAAGGGGACATATATTACGGAAGATGACTTGACAAAAAGAGGCGACAAAAAATAGTACGTCTTGGGGGGCTCCTTGAAGAAACTGGTCTCCTTTATATCATCGATCTTACATACACCGTTACTGCCGTAAACGATAATCTCGCCGATGTTGTAATCCATGTCTCACCTCGCGCCGGCGGCCTTCAAAAAAACACTTGCAAAATTCCCGATTAGTAATACAATAGAAATTTGATTTTTTATCCGTACATCACTATTCTAACACCTGCAAGAGGTGATTTCCTTAGGCATTTTTAACAAAAAACCGCACCGGCCGATCCCGATGCGGTTTATTGTTGTTATAAAGTCCTTTAAGTTATCAGCCCTGAGGATTCTCAGCCATGTACTTTCTGATCTCGGCAACGCCGGTGAACTTCCTGCCGCCTGCAACCAGGGTAGGTACGGCAATGATGTCATATTGTCTTGCGAGAGCATCGTCGTCATCTGCGTAGATCGTGTCGTAAGCATACTTGCCGGAGTCCAGCATTCCCTTAACAGCCTTGCAGTTCGGGCAGGCATGTGTCGTGAAGAGCAAAGGTGTGTCTGTTCCGAATGTGGGAACATCAAGTCCCTCGTCAGCTGCCGTTGTCGCGAAAACCTCATTAGCGTCAACACCGTTGATGTTGTGCTTGCCGTGGAAGTTGGAGTTAGGGATGTCGTAAACCTTACGGTCCTTGAACTCCTGGGCCTTACCGTCGTTCCAGTTCTGGATCGGACGATAGTAACCTGTGATACGGCTGTAGCTCTCTGTGGGAGCGCCGCAGTGAGGACAGGTGTGGACTTCGCCGGGCAGGTATCCGTGAGCCTGGCAGATGGAGTATGTAGGTGACAGTGTGTAGTAAGGCAGAGAATAGTTCTCGGCGATCTTACGGACGAGGGCTGCAGCTGCCTTCCAGTCAGGAAGCTTCTCGCCTAAGAATGTGTGGAAGACCGTACCGGATGTGTAGAGTGTCTGCAGGTCATCCTGGATATCGAGAGCCTCGAAGATGTCTGCGGTATATCCTACGGGCAGGTGAGATGAGTTGGTGTAGTAGTAAACGCCGCTGTCATCGTGTGCCGTGATGATGTCCGGATATCTCTTCTTGTCGTGCTTTGCGAGTCTGTATGCTGTGGACTCTGCGGGAGTTGCCTCGAGGTTATAAAGGTCGCCGTACTGCTCCTGGTAGTCAGCCAGACGCTCTCTCATGTGGTTGAGAACATCCTTTGCGAATTCCTGAGTCTCCTTGTGTGTCAGGTCCTTACCGATCCACTTTGCGTTGAGACCTGTCTCGTTCATTCCGACAAGACCGATCGTGGAGAAGTGGTTCGCGAATGTTCCGAGGTAGTGCTTGGTGTAAGGATACAATCCCTCATCGAGGAGCTTGGTGATGGTGTTACGCTTGATCTTCAGAGATCTTGCTGCCATATCCATCATGCGGTCGAGTCTCTTGTAGAAATCCTCTTCGTCTGTTGCAAGATATGCGATCCTCGGGAGGTTGATGGTAACAACACCGACAGAACCGGTGGACTCGCCGGAACCGAAGAAACCGCCGCTCTTCTTACGGAGCTCTCTTAAGTCGAGACGGAGTCTGCAGCACATGGATCTTACATCGGAAGGCTCCATATCGGAGTTGATGTAGTTGGAGAAGTAAGGGGTGCCGTACTTGGATGTCATCTCGAAGAGAAGTCTGTTGTTCTCTGTGTCAGACCAGTCGAAGTCCTTGGTGATGGAATATGTAGGGATAGGATACTGGAATCCTCTTCCGTTGGCGTCACCTTCGATCATGATCTCGATGAAAGCCTTGTTGACAAGATCCATCTCCTTCTGGCAGTCCTTGTACTTGAAGTCCGCTTCCTTACCGCCGATGATGCAGTTCTGCTCTGCCAGGTCTGCAGGAACGGTCCAGTCAAGAGTGATGTTGGAGAAAGGTGCCTGAGTACCCCAGCGGGAAGGTGTGTTAACACCGTAGATGAAGGACTCTACGCACTTCTTTACCGCATCGTATTCAAGATTGTCAGCCTTTACGAAAGCTGCAAGATATGTATCAAAAGAGGAGAATGCCTGAGCTCCGGCCCACTCGTTCTGCATGATGCCTAAGAAGTTGACCATCTGGTTGCACAGAGTTGCAAGATGCTTCGGGGGAGCGGAAGTGATCTTGCCTGTGATGCCGCCCAAACCCTGCTGGATCAGCTGCTTGAGAGACCAACCTGCGCAGTAACCTGTAAGCATGGACAGATCGTGGATATGCATATCGGCATTACGGTGAGCGTCTGCGATATCCTTGTCATAGATTTCTGACAGCCAATAGTTTGCAGTGATGGCACCGGAGTTGGACAGGATGAGACCTCCGACGGAATATGTAACTGTGGAGTTCTCCTTAACACGCCAGTCGTCGATCTTAACATAGCTGTCAACGAGGGACTTGTAGTTGAGGAGAGCCGAGTTCATGTTACGGATCTTCTCTCTCTGGCTTCTGTAGAGGATATATGCCTTGGCAACGTCCTCATATCCCATTCTCTGAAGTGTAGACTCGACAGAGTCCTGAATGCTCTCGACGTCGACCTTGCCGTCCTTGGCATTCTTCTCGACGTCAGCTACGGCATTCATGGCCAGAAGGTCGATCATCTGGCTGTTATACTCTCTGTTCTGAGCAATAAAAGCCTTCTCAATAGCTCCTGAGATCTTGGAAAGATCGAAATCGACTTCCTTACCGTCACGTTTGATGATCTTGTACATAAGTTAACTCCCCTTTGTGTTTTATATTTTTGGCAGCTTAGGTGCTGCATTGTTCACTTAATCTTCTTCGCCCCTGATCTTGGCAGTCGGTATTACGGTCCTGGCATTCTTCAGAGCTTCTTCAAGATCCGGTCTTGTCATAGGTCCGTATCTTACTTCCTGTTTGCCTTCTTTGCCGTTGTCCGACACAAGGTCCCCCGTGTCGTTGAATGACTGAAGATAGTATCTGTCGGATCCTTCAATGAGTTTGGCGATCTGCCCGAAGTCTTCGGATCTGTGGAGCTGCCCCACAACAGTCGTCCTGAACTCATGGTCGATGCCGGACTCTTCTATGATCTTGATGCTGCGAAGGATCGGTTCCGTATCGAAGTCCGGGATCCCCACGGTCATCGGATAACGGTCGATCGTATTCTTGATGTCCATCGCGACGAACTCCACAAGGCCTTTATCGAGGATGGACTTGAGCCTGTCCGGGAAAGATCCGTTAGTGTCGAGCTTCACAAGCAGCCCCTTGTCCCTTATCTTCATGATGAAGTCTTCTATGTCATCATGGATAAGAGGTTCGCCGCCCGTTATACAGACACCGTCCAGGATCTTCTTCCTCTCCTCGAGATAATCCCAGAACTCCTCTTGGGGCATCGCGGGTCCTATCGCATTGACAAGTCCCGGATTGTGGCAGAAAGGGCATCTCATATTGCATCCTACGGTGAAGACTGTGCAGGCGACTTTCCCCGGAAAATCCAATAAAGTAACCTTCTGTAAACCTCCGATGATCATGTCCGCTCCTCTTGCCGTTCAGCCTTTTACTCTTCAGGTTCGTGCTCATATAGGATACCATATCTTGTGGTTGAGTCAACAGTAATCCACAAGATATTGTTAATGTAACACAAATGCAATATTGCGTGAAAAGCCTTGAAAGTACTGTTTTCGAGCGGAAAAATCCGATTTTAGCCCCGTTTTTTGATCAATGATCCCGCAAGATCAGAAACGATCCTGATGATCATCGCGGCGATAACGGCAAATACTGCGACCAGGATCGGAACGAGCCACTCTCCCGGAATGGGAGAAGCGGGGATCTTATGGACAAGTCTTATGATCGGGTCGATCATCATGTAGTGGATAATATAGATATAAAGAGCATCCTTGGCCCCGATAACCGTAAGCGCGCGGGGAGGGTGGCAGTCGGGATGGTCTATACAGAACATAAAGACCGTAACCGCAGTCATCATCTTGAATATGGGACTGAGATCAAAGGTTCCTATACGGATCACGGACGATGCGATCATCAGCGCGACCGATATGATGACCAGGATACCCAATTTACTGGAGGTCATCTCAAACGCTTCCTTCTTCTTCTCGGCGATAACATAACCCAGCGCCATTACGGGGAGGGCTGCCACCAGAGCATTGGAGCAGATGAGCCAGTGCGTTCCGAATGAACTCGTATAAAGCTCAAGCCCGATCCTTATACACATGAGGACCGGGAGCATATATTTTATCTTCCCTTCGATCTTGAACTGAATAAATAACCAGATGATAAGATACGCGAAAAGAAGTGATGCCATGAACCACAGATGTTCACCGCTTATGACCGCAAAGTCTCCGGGAAACATCATCCTGATATAGGTAATGGGATCTGTGAATTCGGTCAGCCAGTCGGAGAGGCCGCCGTACATCCTTCTCTCGTTATATGTATACAGGAAGTACAGGACCATCGCTATCAGGGTGATGATCATATTGCGCCCGACCCTCTTCAGGATCCTGTCGCACATCTTCTTGCGGTCATTGCCGGGATCATATATGAAATATCCGCTGACCAGGAAGAATATCGTGACACCGCAGGTGCCGAAGGATGACATTATAGACCCGGTATTCCCCGGGAACCTTATATGCACAAACACCACGCATATAGCCGCGATCCCCTTGATGAGATCGAGCAGGTCATAATGCAGCGCCTTAGTCTTATTGTTGTCTTCAGCCATTGTCTTTCTTCACTATCCTGTTGAACTGCGGTCTGATCTCAAGCTCCGTTACCAGAGAACCTTCAGGCATCTTGACCGCATTTATTATACTGTCCGCAACGGTTGCCGCATCAAGACAATACCGGGGATCCGGCTCAAAATCCGCGTTCCTGTAAAGCGCCGTATCCGTAAGATCCGGACATACCGTCAGGACCCTAACCCCGTTCTTCCTTTCTTCTTCGAACAAAGACCTTCCAAAAGACCGAAGGCCCGCCTTCACCGCACCGTATGCCGCGGCATGGGTATTGATCCTGGTTGCGGTTACCGAGGCAATATTGATTATAATGCCTCCCTTCTCGCGGAGGCCGGGAAGGAACTGACGGCAAAGCAACATTGGAAGTTCCAGATCCACCCTTACCATCTCGGAGATCTCATCCGAAGAGATGGATCCGTGCACTCCGTAATAAGCGCATCCTGCGCAGTTCACAAGGATATCTGCAGGGGGAATATCCCTCATCTCCATTAACACCCTTGGCGTATCCGTAAGGTCCAGTTCCACCGTCCTGAAGGGAAGGTCTTCTTTGAAGCTCCTGCCGAACCCAATCACATCACATCCCTCCGAAGAGAGCCTGAGCGCAACCGCGCGGCCTATCCCCGAGGACGCGCCCGTAACTATTGCCAACTTACCTTCTAATCCCATAGGTAGATCTTCTCCTTACCGGTATATCTGCAAAGCCTGTCCATAACCTGCGATGCCATGCGGGCAGCCAGAGTTTCTTCATATCCGCATACGCCATCCTTATTGTCATAAGGATACCATGCCGCCTCCGACATCGGGCAATTTCTTCTCATCCTCTTAAGATAATCCGCAGGGATCCTGAATGTCCCCACCGACATATCCCGGACAGCGCCAAGATCGACTTCGGACGCCACCCGGTCTATGAACCCGTTATAGATCTCATCAAATCCTTCTATCTTCATCAGAGGATCAAAACAGAGTCTTACATTCGCGCCGGAATCCAAAGCTCTTCTTACGGCCTCAAGGCGGGACCCCAGCCCCGGCGTGCCGTGTTCGTACCTTGCGATCACCTCGTCAGGAGACAGGGTAAACGCATATATGATATGATCGGACACAGTAAAATGTGAAGGCGCGGATTTGGTCCTTATCTCGATCGTAAGCCCTTCTTTGTCCCTTGCGTAATCAGTCCACATATCACAAAGACCGCAAAGTCCGTTCAGCGCCATAAGGTCCGTATCGTAAGAAATGCAAAGATATAAAGGCCCTTGGGCGAGCTTTTCTTCCACTGCTTTCTTATAGTCTTCGAAGTTTACGAACACCACGATATTCGCCGTGTCGTAAACGCCCTTAAGAAAACAGTAGTCACAGTCGTATATACAGTTCATCAGGGAATTGGCATAAGAGAAATTCTCCATGCCGAAGTCCTGACACATCGGCGCCCCGTCATATATCAGCCGGCCGGTATTGCGGGCGATTATCAGGGAACGGTGCTGCCTTTGTACTTCGTACTGCTGACGGGGGCGGCAGAACACATCCTTATAGTGTCCGATCGGGATCACCTTGGCGGAAGGAAGCTTCCCCATGATCTTGAGGGCAACGGGGTCCGATATCAGATCCTGTTCTATATAGATGCGGGCTATCTCACCCGATGAGGATGTCTTTGATCCTTCCTGCATGGACTGCTCCTTCCCTCTTATTCTTTGCGGGAAGATTCCCTTCGGCTTTCTGCTCTTCGATGTACTTTAAGATCAGTTCGGTCTTCCCGCCCGCTGCGGCATATCTCAGGAGATTATTCATGTCATGGCTCATGGCTTCTGTAAGGCAAAGCATATCCTTAAGATCCGGGATAAAGATATCCTCCTGCTGTCCTGCCCTCTCCATAAGCCGGGCTATGGCAGATCTTATGGTATCTTTATGGGCAAATACCATATCAGCGATATCGGATTTGGACGGAATATCCGTGCCGTGGTCTGACACGATCTTGATGAAGAGCATCGAGTCCGGCGAGAAGAACTTCTGTCCCGCTTCGAAGATCGCAGAAGCCTCTTCATCGTATAGTTCTCCCGGCTTTGTTATTGTTACAATATCGTCGCTTGTATAGATATTCCTTTCTTCCGTATCAGACGGGAAGAGCGACAGGTCCGGGTAGTACTCTTTGCCGCTGACCATATCCGTGATCTTATCGATGAAGTGAATGCTTCTTGCCGGAACATCTTCTCCTGCCCCGCACACACCGACATTTACCAGCTTGTCGCAGGGGCCGGCTTCGCCGGAATCAATGAGCTTATTTATGGTAAAAGACGCATTCTCCGGGCCTATTCCCGTAACTATGTGAGTCATGTCACCGCAGAACATAGAGGCGATCTTCTCCCCCTCACATCTCATTGCCGTAACAAGCCAGATCATGCCCAGATACCCTCCTTAATAACTTTTATAATATAACAGAACTTGAAGAGGTTATGTTCAAGTGATAAAATTACGCGAACGATTTTTTCGCGAAAAGAGGTTTATAACAACATGGACAGACTGTTAACCGGATTGCAGCCCTCAGGCGCGCTTACAATAGGCAACTACTGCGGCGGCATCAGCCAGATAGTAAACTACCAGGACAAGTATGAGACTTTCCTGTTCATCCCGGATATGCACGCCATCACGGTTCCCCAGGACCCGGATGCCCTGCACCGCAACATCATCAACGCGATCGCTATGTACATCGCTTGCGGTGTCGACCCGGACCTTCCCAACATGCATATCTATATCCAGTCTGAGAACCTCTACCACGCAAACCTGTCATGGATCTTAGAGTGCCACACGCCTCACGGCGATCTTACCCGTATGCATCAGTTCAAGGCAAAGTCCGCCAAGAACGAAGCATTCACAGAAGGTCTCGTTACTTATCCTGACCTTATGGCAGCCGACATCCTTCTTTACGATGCAAAGTACGTTCCCACGGGAATCGACCAGAAGCAGCATGTTGAACTGGCAAGGAATCTTGCCGAGCGTTTCAACAACCGCTACGGTGAGATGTTCGTGATCCCCGAGCCCCTGATCCCCGTGATCGGCGCAAAGATCCGCGACCTTCAGAACCCCGAGCAGAAGATGAGCAAGTCAACAGACAACCCCAAGGCATCAGTCTTCCTCTCCGATGACGAGAAGACCATCCGCAAGAAGATCATGAGCGCGGTTACAGACTCCGACGGCAAGGTCGCTTTCGATGAAGAGAACAAGCCCGGCGTATCCAATCTCCTTACCATCTATTCCGCATTCACGGGATGCACAATAGAAGATTCCGTTGCCAAGTTCGAAGGCGGCGGATACGGCGATCTCAAGAAGGCCGTTGCGGAAGTCCTCGTCGAAAGACTTGGCGCATTCCAGGAGAAGTATAACGAGATATTGGCATCCGGCAGGATCAACGACATCCTGGACGCAGGCCGCGACTACTCTAACAAGATCGCAGCGGAGAAGTATGAACTGGTCCGCAAGGCGGTAGGATTCGGCAGGGTCTGATAATTTATCAATGACTATTAAGGCTGTCCTGTTGCGGGACAGCCTTTTTCAGTGCTTCTGATATTCCTCATTTGTTACTGTAAATCGCGAAAACCATTACTGTACAGTAACGAATTCCGGCGATTACCGTAACATATTACTGTAAACAGGCATAATCGTTACTGTGTAGTAACACCAAACGCAGTTTACAGTAACAATCTTGTTCTTGGGATTACTTTCCGAACTCTTCTGCCAGGAACTTCTCGATGGCGCCGTCATAAGCTTCAGGGTGTACCAGGCGGCTCCTGGAGTGCTCGCCGGACTCCATCCACGCCATGTGCTTATGAGTAGAACCGCACTTGTCGTAGAGCAGTACGGCGTTCTCGGGACGGGCATAGGAATCCTTGCGGCTGTGTATCATCAGGATGGGCTTGGTCAGGCGGTCGATCCTGAAGATCGGGCCGTCGTGCACCATGTCACCGCCTGCGATGTGCTTCTCCAACTGAGTCAGGATCCAAAGTCCAAGACCGATGGGACGCTTCTGCTCGATCATGTGGAGTTTGAAGGGTTCATAGAACCTTGTATACATACCCTCCGATATCATGCCGGCAAGCCACTCGGGACACTCATCGGATACCAGGGCGTTGAGGGCGGTGGATGCGCCGATGCAGATACCGTGGCAGACAACCTTAGTGTTGCCGAACTTGTCGTGAAGCATGCGGGACCACTCGATGATGTCCCGGTACTCCTTGCAGCCGATGGCATTGTACTTACCCTCCGACAGACCGTGGGAACGGTTGTCGATAACAAGGACATTGAATCCGGAACGCTCGTAAGGCGGCGCGAAAAAGTAAGAATAATTGCACCCCTCGGTACGGCCGGCGATGATGATGACCGCCCGGTCGTATCCAAAATCGAAGTATTCGCCCGCAAGCTTAAAACCGTCTGACGTGATCGTCACTGGCTGCTTATACTGCTCATGGGCTTTACCCCATTCGGCGCCCTCGTCAAAGAGTCTCTGATATTCGGGGTCGTTGGGGAAAGAACTCTTGCGTCCCCACTTCTCGGGCTTGGTGCGGACGAGAAGAAGCCGCCAGACTATCCATGCGGCAAGAGGCGGCATGGGCAGCACGAGTATAAGTATCACGACCGCGATAATAATTAATACAGTTACCCAGTCCATATCACACTATACCGATTATCCAGCCGTAAAGGGATTGTTCGCCGTTGATAACGGTGGTCTCCAAAAGCGGCAGTTGTTCTGCGATCTTGTCGGTCAGAAGATACTCATCGTCATCCGTCGTGCCTTCACCGCGGAAGATAACGCATGTCTCTTTATCCGTGATATCGGGAACCTCAACGATCCCGCGGACCAGAATATCAGCCCAGTCACGCTCGAATTCGGATGCCGGGCACCCTAAGATTATCTCATCGTTTAAGACAACAAATCCGTCGCCCTCCGACAGGTTGACACGGTCGTTGGAGAAAGCCTTGGTGGCACGGGTCATGGCAAGGCAGTTAACGCCTTCGATACCCATCTTCATCTGACCGATACGGTTATCAACATCAGGGTCAGACTGAATATCCATAGCCAGTGCAAAATACCCTTCAGCCATATTCGAAGTCTCTAATACTACGACGTCGGAAGCGATATCTTCGCCGCCTTCTTCGGCATAGAGCTTTGCTGCCTGACGGGCCGCGAGAGTTGTATTCTTGTTGTCGGGAAGGACAACTATCTTATCCGCGTTAAGGCCTGAGAACTTCTCAACAAAATCCTGAGAAGACACGTTCATTGAAGGACCTGCGTCGATTACCGCATCACAACCCAATGTTCTGAAGATACTGACCATTCCGTCACCGTTAACGACAGCGGTGATGGCGAGGGGCTTGCGGTTCTCTTTCTTGATCTTCAATGTGTCACGGTGGTTATGCATGACCTGCATATTCTCGAGCTTAAAGGTCAGGAACTCACCGTAAGCCTGAGCGGTCTCGATGACCTTGGCAGGCTTTTTGGTATGGATATGGACCTTGACTCTCGAATCGTCCTGGATGGCAACGATGGAGTTACCGAAGTCGGACATATCGTTAATGAACTTATTGAGCCTGAAGTTCTTAAGGTATTCCTTACCCTTCATCATCTGGAGGATGAACTCCATGCAGTACCCGTCAACGAAAACGGAATTCTCGTTGAAGTGAGTGAAATCGACGAGGGGTTCCGCTGCAGCAGCCATTCCCGCAGGAAGATTGTCTCCTACGGTCTTGCCCTTGAATTCGATCTTCTCGCCGTAGAGGTGCTTTAGCATTCCCTCGACGATGTAGATAAATCCGATGGCGCCGCTGTCGACAACACCCTCTTCCTTGAGGACAGCCAACATGTCGGGAGTGAAGGTCAGTGTCTTCTTCATCTCCGCAACATACATGGACAGCATGTCTTCTATGGGAGTCCTTCTTCCGATCTGGGCTCTGATGTTCTCGATCCCGAGACGTGTTACGGTGAGGATAGTTCCTTCTGTAGGCTTTACGACAGCCTTATACGCGCTCCTGTATCCTCTTATGCAGGCATTGCGGAGTTCCGCCGCGCTGACAGTAGGACACCTTGACAGTTCGAGATAGAGGCCGTTAAAGAACTGGGACAGGATAACGCCGGAGTTTCCTCTGGCGCTGTAGAGCATCCCGCGGGACAGTTCCTGCAGGAAGAGGTTGCATTCGGCTGCAGGCTTGGCGGCCTTAAGACCGCCTTCCAGTGTCAGCCTCATGTTCGTGCCCGTATCCCCGTCGGGGACGGGGAATACGTTCAGCATATTTACTTCTTCTTCGTGGCATCGGATATTCTCGAGCCCGTTGTTCAGCATCGCCCTCATGGCGTTGCCGTCTACCCTCATCGTCTTCATTTATATAGATCCTTTTCGATATTAATCCCTTATATATCAGCCCTCTGCAAGAGCAGACTCGATGATCGCCTTCTCGCGCTCAAGTCCTTCGGAGATGGGCTTGCCCCAATAGAAAGCGCCCATAAGACCTGTTCCGATGTTGACACCGCAGGGAGGAAAGATATCGTTGATATAGATCTCCTTGGGGTGGAACTTCTCTTCGATCATCTTCTTGTACTCTTCAGCCTGAGCCTGTCTCATGGTGTGAGCGATGAAGATTATCTGCTCTTCAGGGTTCTCGATGGTCTCCTCCATGTACTTCAGAAGAACCTTGTAACCTGCCTTTGCGCCGCGGGCCTTGCCGAGGATAGATGTCTTACCGGACTCATCGACTTCACCGATGGGCTTGATGCCTGCCAGCTGTCCGAAGAAAGCCTTGGCGTTGCTGATACGGCCCTTCTTGGCGAGGATCGACAGATCATCCATCCAGCCTGCCTGGTGATAGCAGTTCTTGTTTTCTTCGATAAAGTCTGCAACTTCCTGCATGGACTTGCCTTCCTCACGCTTCATTGCAGCGTGGACTGCCATAAGTCCGTAGCTTGTGGAATATCTTCTGGAATCGACGCAGTGGATCTTGATATCCGGATACTTCTTCATGACGGCATCAGCTGCAGCCTTGGAGAAATTATATGTTCCGCTCATACCTTCGGAGATCGTGATGAAGAGGATGTCCTGACCTTCTTTTGCGACCTTCTCGAAGTGATCGGTAAACTCTGCGACTGACGGCGGAGCTGTAGCAAAACCGTTGGGATCCTTTCTCAAGTCAGCATAGAACTTGTCTCTGGGATACTGGTCCCAATCCGACTGCCACATGATCTCATTGCCTGCAGGCAGCTTGATGTGTGTGGGGATTACGATGATGTCATACTTCTCACAGAAACTCTTGGGGATGTCTGATGTAGCATCAACCATGATCGTAAATTTGTTCATTTCCTACCTCCCTTTCACAAGGCCCCGTCGTCGAAGCCGTTGTCAATAAATGATCTTACCGCGTCTGCGGTCTTATTGCCGCCGTAGATATAAGTTACGGCGTGTTCGCCGCCTTCGATGAACAATTTGCGGTTCTCAGAGGCGCAAACTTCACTATTATAGCACGAATGAGCGATGGGAACCTTAACATCTTTCGTGCCGTGTATAAACAGGACAGGGATCTTCGTGTTCTTCAGGCTGTCTGCCACCCTCTGCCTCATGTCGATCCCGATAAATATACGGGCAAACAGCGCCATGAACGGAGTGAGGATCTTTACCACCGTGTACTTGCCGACGGAAGAATCGTAGAGCATGGTAAAGGGGGACTTGAACCCCGACTCCATTATTATCCCGGCAACACGGGAAGGGTCCAGCTTATCCGATGCAAACCCGGCGGTCGCGGCCCCCATGGAGACCCCGTAGATGATTATCTTGCCTGGTTTTCTGGAAGCGGCCCATTCTGCCCATGCGCAAAGATCGTATTGCTCACGGATCCCGAATGTTACCCACTTGCCTTCGCTGTCGTTATGGGCACGCTGGTCGATCATGAGGAAGTTAACCCTGTCCTTCAGGTCATCTGCGGGCTTTGCGAAGTTGTTATACTTGTTCGATGAGAACCCGTGGACGAAAATGACCGTATCGTCTGATCCGTTATCGAAAAAGTCTCCCGCCAGCTTTGTCCCGTCGGAACTTGTAACGGTTACTCTCTCGTGGGGCATCGCCTGAACTTTGGGGATTACCTCTTTATACAGATCCTTATATTTCTCGAAAACTGTCCCCTTTATATCTTTCTTGTCGAAAGACTCACATTTGAACCTGGAGAACGTCGAATAGAAGCCTACTGCGGCAGGCCCGATTATATACACGAGGAAGACCCCGATAAGTATCAGATTGATAAGTACGGCAGGATGCATCTCAAAACTTAATTCTCGTTAGGATATACCAGACGCTGGTCGGTGTTGAACACCTTCGCAACACCTCTGAACATCGTAACGATGAACCTTCCCTGATCAGTTATCGTATATGTTCCGTCACCGTTATCAACGATCGTTCCCGTCACGAGCTGCTCATCAAATCTCTTGTCGAAAGCGCCGTAGTCGTTGACGTACTTGGCGGTAAATACTTCTCCTATATCATCCTTGGTGAACTTCTGATCCGAGTTCTCATCCATATAGCTCAGCATAAATACGGATACGGATCTTTCGACCGTTACGGGGATAAGGGTAAATATGACCATGTTAACGCAGCAGAAGATCACGAACACCATGATGATGTCCCTTATGGTAATGAACTTCCAGAACTTACGGAGAACACCCATTACGACTGCCGCCAGGATCCCGGCTATTATAAGAAGCCCTATACCTCTGTACATAAGGACCTTCATGTTCGCTAAGATCGGTGTATGGAACAGCGCTATAAAGAGTGCGGTACACACTGCATAAATAGCGATATAGATACCTATAAGACCCAGTATCTTCTTGGGTGAAGCTTTCTCGTCAGAACTCATCTTGTTCATCCTCCCTTGATTCTATCGTCTATTATAAACCTTTTATCTGTCTCCGCAACAAACGAAGCATACTTATCTTGCCATATAGCGTATATGTCTTTTCCTTCATTCCTCCGGTCCGAAATACCGTAATTCTCCTTGAGATATTCATCAAGATATCTCGTCACCTTAACGGCACCCCCGGTATTCACGTGAATGTAATCCCTCATATCCGTACCGGTATCCAGACCGATCTCCTCCACATGACGGTTAAGGTCGAGCAGTTCATAACCCCTGTTACCGACCATATCCCCTATGGTATTCAATGCAAGATTATATTCTTTCTCATAATCTCCCGGCATATTTACAAACAGGACATTGAGGTCATTTGCATCACAGTAATCCAGGAAATCATTAAGGATCTCTTCCGCGTAAGACTTCAGCGGCCCCCTCTCATCTGTCATGTTCTTAAGGCGGTCTTCGTTATCGAAAACACAGACCCTCTCTTCAAGACTGTATCCCATCCAGGAAGAATACTCGATCCCGAGATCTTCCGGATCGATATCCTCCCACCTGTAGTGATAGACTCCCGCTCCGTACAGGAGATCAAGCCGCGATGAATCATATCCCCAGGTGCTGTCCCAACGGTCATACATCCTGTTGATGTATTCGAACCTGTATGGAGAATAGATATGCATCGAATCTGCGACTTTCCTTATTGCAGCTTCGCTGTAGTACATGCTGCTTATCCCCGCAAGCGCGCGGACATCGACAACATAAAGCATGGGATCCTGTGTAAGTTCCGCCTCCGATATCAGATATTTGGCCGCATCGAAGTTCTGGGCTCCCGTTGAAAGAGAATAAGAGACCACACCGCTTTCCGCATATGCCAGAGGAGGAATGTAATGCTCTCTGATGGAAGACGGTCCGACCAGCATCACATCGACACTGTTCTTCGGGAGTTTATAGAAGGTATCCATGGTTATCCTTGCATGATCGTCATCTTTGAGCCACAGCACATTGAACGTTGCCGCCAGCATGATGACTGCAAGGAGCAAAAAGACCGTTATCCTGATGATCTTACCTGACCTTCTCATCTCAGAACCCCCCGTAGATAAAATCTGCCGGGTTGTAACCGGGACCGTATATACCGAACACAACGACACACCAGAGCAAAGCCAAAAGGATCACCCATCTTACCGCGATATGTGTTTCTTTAAGACGAGACCTGACACTCTTTTTGTTTCCGAGAACAGATACAGCAGCCATAATGATGACCGCTAAGATCAGAACTGCCATATTATTCCCGTTGACTCCGAGCTTCAGAAGAGAACCGTCGACTAAGACTTCAGGATTCCAATGGGTAAAAGTCTGCTTTACCGCGACAAAGACCGCAGTAAGTGAACTCATCCTGAAGAACATGTTGCCCACCGCGACCAGTATAAATACTCTGATATATCCCAATACTCTGAACAACGGTGAACTGTCGTCGATCTTAAGCTTACTCTTGATCCTGGACATAAGAGGTTTTGTGATCTCAGACAAAAAGATCATGCTCCAAAACCACAGTCCCATTCCGAGGATATATTTCCATGCGCCTCCGTGCCAGATACCTATCAGGAGCCAAACTGCCAGCATGCAGATATATACCGGTATATTCCTTATGGTCTTGTTCTTTGTTTTCTTCCGAAAATCTATTATCCAAGACGACATCGGAGAGGATTTCTGAAGAGGATACATGATATAGTCCCTGAACCATTCGCCCAGAGTGATATGCCATCTTTGCCAGAATTCCCTTACGGACCGGGAAAGGAACGGTGCCCGGAAGTTCTCGGGAAGGACTATGCCGTAACACTCGGAAACACCCAGGATGATATCCATGCATCCTGAGAAATCGGAATAGAGCTGAACGACAAACAGCGATGCCGCGAAGGGAATAAAAAATCCGTTATAAGTTGCAACATCCCCGTAAACGGTGTTGACGATCATTCCCGCACGCTCGGCGATAACTATCTTCTTGAATACGCCCCACAAGATCCTTTGCATCCCGAAAGTGATGTTCTCATATGTGGGACGGTTGCCGGCAAATAACTTTTGGGATACATCAGCAAAGCGCGTAACAGGACCTGATGTAAGCTGGGGATAGTAACCGATATAAAGCATAGTCTTGAGTAAGGAAGAACAGGGTTCTGTCTGTCCCCAGTAAACATCCAGGAGGTATCCTGTCATGCTCAGTGTATAAAAACTGATACCTATGGGCGCAATGATCTCTGGCATCGCAATACCTTCACCCGCCCCGAAGATCCCTATCAACCTGTTGATGTTCGTGATCGCAAATCCGTAGTACTTGGTTACAGCCAACAGGAGAACATTGAAAACGATACAAAGAACGACAGCCGTCCTCGTTCTCTTACATGCAGCAGCCCAGACCGTGATCGAACTTATAACAACGAACGGGAATGCGACCGGAGTGGACAGGATAATGAAGATGCCCGAATATGCCAGCAGAAGAAGGTATCTGTATTTTGCGGGGAACAGATAATATATCGCCAGTGACAGGACAAACCCTGCGAAGAAAGGCAATGATATGAGCTGCATTATTCCTTATCCCCGACCAGCTCGAGTTTGTTATAAGGAACGGATATGCCGTTAGCTGCAAGTCCTTCGATAACTGCCCTGTTGCAGTCGCGTCTAGCCTGCGTCTTGTCCTTGGCCTTGCACCCTACGGCACAAAGATATTCTATCTTGGAGTCTGCAAGTTCAGCGACACCTCTCAACGTAACCCCCGTGATCAGTTCGCTCTTCTTCATGAGAGCGATCACATCTTCCACTGCCTTATCCGCATCCGGAAGACTTACTTCATAAGGGATCGGGATCCTGTAGAAGATCAGGTTCGGAACGACTTCGATCTGCTCGATCCTTCTGTTGGCAATTGATATGATATTGCCCGTGGCAATATCCTTGATTTTCGTGGTCTTAAGACCAAATGACAGGACTTCACCTTCCATTCCTTCGTATTTGACGATGTCTCCTACGGAGAAGTAGTCATCCGACAATATGGTCGTGCCCCGTATTATATCCTTCAGCCAGTCCTGGATCGCAAGACCCACAACGATGCCGGCGATACCGACGCCTGCCAGGAGCGAAGATACGTTGACCCCGTTAACCTGAAGAAGGATCAGGATGGTAACTACAAGGATAAGACTGCTGATGATATTCTTGGCCAGTTCAAAATATGTCCTGTTCTTACCTTTGGCAAGAAGTCCGTCAGATGACTTTTTCGAACCTTTGTCAAGAACGGTCATGATGACCTTATACAAGATGATCGCCAGGACCACGATAAATATCGAAGCCAGAAGCTTCGTCGTAAAGATCTCTTTTAACATTTCCAATATCTTTGTCTTGTCCATAAAGATCACCTGCACCAAAGATTATACCATCTTCTTGATCTTATCATTAACCAAACCTGCCGGGATCGCCAGGACCCTTCCGAGAAAATAACATATGACAAGCGCCCAGAGGAATGCCAGAACCGGAAAATACGGGAGGAACATGACCTTCTGGAAGATGTCTTTACTGATCCCGAAGAAGGCGCTGTGCAGCAGCCACATGTACATCGAGTACTTGCCGCACTCCCTGAAGACCCTGTCTGCGACAGGAACTGTAACAATGTTACGCAAAGTTAC
Organism: Clostridiales bacterium; assembly: GCA_017964005.1. Classification (GTDB taxonomy): domain Bacteria; phylum Bacillota; class Clostridia; order Saccharofermentanales; family Saccharofermentanaceae; genus Saccharofermentans. The sequence goes on along the minus strand of JAGCSR010000042.1, from coordinate 17,720 downwards.
CAGTGCGAAAACGAAGGCCGGAATGAGAACAACATCCACACATACGAATATGCAGATCTTTATGCCGGCGATCCCCGTGTCGAAAGTAAAATGCTGGAAAAATACCCTGGCAAAAAACGACAGGATCAGGATGCAAAGCGCAAGAGCGAATCTTACAGGAGCAGACCCGATCTTCCCGAGGATCTCCCCGGCCTTCTCGAAAATACGGTATCTTGCAACTATATATCCTGCCAAAGCTACCGGGAGCCACCAGCCGTAGTAATAGATGATCTCATCCGTTACGGGATTGGGGAAAGTCGCGTTGACCGAATAAAGGACCGTAACGATCACAAAAGATATTCCTGCCGCAATACCGATATTCTTATCGAGCAAAGGCTTTATCAACGGCAGCAGTATCATGATAGTTGCAAAGAAAAATACATACCATCCGAATATCACCACATCGTTGGGCATCGCCAGGATGTCACGGATGATATCGGTCAATCCCGGTCTGTATCCGCTGAACTTGACCGCAGGAATAACGAGCATAACATAGACCATCCAGTAAACGGTATAAAGGCTCAATATCCTCGTGGCTGCAAACTTAACCCGGGGCTTGGTATTAAATGCGTAGAAATACCCGTTCATGAACGCAAAAAGCCCGACGCAGATCTTTGTGGGGAATGCCATGAACGTGCAGAAAGGCTCCATCTCCGGGAAGAAGATCCCGTCGATGTACCAGCCTTGATATGTCAGGATGTGATGACAGAACATCATGATGACAGCAAATCCTTTGAGGAAATCCGTCATCTCTTTATCGAAGTACGGCCTAAATAAAGAAGGACTGTTCTTATCCGTCATTCACTTATCCAAAGTCCGTGAAGATTGCAGTAAGCGTAAGCTGCGATGACTTCCGCACCGTCGATCACGGCAAATGCAGCCTCAGGCGCGTCACCGGGCTTAAGATCGGCGATCTGGATACCCGAAGATGTCTCGAGAACTACAGTAGAGATAAAGTGTTCTTCTGCCATGGGATGAGCAACGGAACCGACAGCAACCTTTACGGTATTACCGTCCTTGGTAATGACGGGAACATGCTTTTCGACTGAAGCGTCAACAGAAGACGGAATGAGCTCCTCCATCTTCTGGCCGCAGCACATAACGGGAACGCCCTTATCGACTACCTTGATGATGATATTGCCGCAATGGGGACAACGATAGAAATTAACTGCCATGATCATAACCTCCTTATAGTCCGGATCGTTAATATAGTAATTATATAAGGAACTGCCCTGTTCGGCTACCTGTTGAGAGAATATTTATCTGTAACTTATCCTGTAATCATCAAGAACAGTCAGATCGTTGTCGGAATACCTGTAGCGGTTTACGATAAGGAGCTTGGCGGGAATACCTTCGCGCTCCAGATATGAAGGCTTGACCAGGACTTCTTCTTCGAAGATAAGATCCGTATCCATATCATCCTCCTGCGCTTTGGTAAGCACCACTTCCCTTATGTCTCCTCTGGACCCTCTCTTTATCCTCCGATACTCCGAATCGCGATCGAAAAAGTGACACTCGTATGCTTTGGCCAGATCAACATCTTCTTCTCCTTTGATAATGATGTTGCCGTCCGAAACTTCATACGGGAAGAATACCGATCTGTACGAGAAGAACGCAAGGACAATGCCTTCGGAAGGAACTTTATCTATAAAATCATATTCCATATCTTATCCCTCCAATCCTTCGTTGTACCATTCAATCAGGATATCATCCGACAGAGTGGGATCGAACCTGTCCCTCATCATCCTTAAGATGTCGATGGGGATCAGGTCATCCGCGGGAACTCCCTCAAGAAACTCCTTGCGGTCGTTTATTGCGATCCCGTGGATACGGGATCTTACCATATCTGTGATCACGCTCTTGGTAAAGTTCGCTCCGATCTGCACATCCCTTCTCGAAGAATCGAGATCCATCTGATATCTTGAGATCAATACTTTGTCCGCAAGCCTGTAGTACCCGCCTCTTGCAGGGTATGTTACGATCTCGCCGTAACCCGACCTGTTGCGTTCACCGATGAAAGTATGAAGTATTGGTGAGATATCGATCGCATCATCACACTCGATACGAAGGACCGACCCAGCCGCAATGCATCCGACGACAGGACGCACTTCTCCGCGGTCCGGATCTATCCCGTAGTCCTTATACATATCCGTGAACTTGCCTGTCACCCTAAGCTTTACGTCATTTCCGAGAACATATTCCAGTTCTTCTTTGAGCGCCTCGGCAGATACCACGGGAAGACCGTTGTCCCCGAGCAGCATAACATTTGATGCACAGCACACATCAAAGCTCCTGCTTAATATCTCAGTGGAGATCACATCTTCTGCGACACTATCGATACGGCAGTAAACCTCGCCGTAACCTTCGGTGGACAATGTCCCCATATTCGTGGAAGGATGCGCTGTGATATATTCTGCAATAGCTCTTATATCTTTGTCGCTGCCATAGACAGACCCGGCAAATATCTGACCCGGAATGAGCGCATCGTAAGTCTTTTTGTTCCGCGACAATATCTTCTCGGTCTCAGGAACCGTGTAGACCATAGTGTGCTCTTCGGGATCTCTGGTATATGTTCCTTCCAAAGTGAGGTCCTGCTCCAGTATCGAAGGGTCTTTGCCCGGAGCCAGCCTGTACCGTAACTGTTCCCTGTCCAGCTTTACGACAGATGCGCAAAGGGGAGTCGGGATAAACCTTACGCCTTTTTGGGATATGTAAGCATTCGAACATATCAGGCTCCCCCAGTCGACGTCATATCCTTTGGCCATGCCTCTCTGAAGTTCCCTGAAGATCTCAACTCCCGGAATAAACAGATCCGTCTTGATACCGTCCTGATAAGGTTTTGCAAAACATATCGGTGTCATAATTAGCCAGGAGATATCGATCCTCCTGTAATCGCATTTGTCATGGAGTTCCAGGATATCTTCAGTTACATCATAAGTGGTCGTAAGCTTGACCTTGACTTCACCGGTAATCCCGTCATCACAGACTCCGATATGCGTGATGGAAGACAGCTTCTTTTTGATCAGGTCTTTGTCTTTCTCATCGAAAAAGATATTCGCGGTAAATGTCAGTCCCGGCTTGATCGATCTCACACTGTATCTTTTGTCGGGAATAAATCTCTCGTTCGTAAAGAAATTCCTTACATAGGAAGCTCCGTTGGGGATGATGCCGCACAGTGAGTTGGCGCTCTTAACAAGCCCGAGATATCCGTCAGGATGAGCAAATCCCACCCGTATCCCCGAGGGCAGTTCTTCATCCTCAGACAGTATGTGTTCCAGCGGAATAAGAGGGATTCCGAGCCTTCCGAGAGGTACGTCATACCTGTACCCGACAGAGGAATTGATGCCCTGCGGGAAACTGACTTCGCCGATCGTCTTGATGATAACGGTATACATCAGCACCCCTCCTCTCTTCCGGGTATGAATTCAGACAATTCACATGCATCAAACCATGTGGCATGTGAGATCTTATCCTCATCTTCATAAAGCGACTTTCCAAGGATCTTCGTAAGATCGACACCGTCATTTCTCATATCGGATATCCATTTACGGAATTCCGTCCTTCCGATGGAGTAGGAAAGCCTCAGCATCTCCTGGGATGACCTTGGAAGATCCAGGTCTCTTACGGCCTTCGCAGAAGAAATAAGATTAGCATAAGAGTAAGGTTTATCCTCATCAGAAGGATCAAGACTATAAGGTCTCATAAGAAGCCTTATCCTCTCACCGGTAACATATATCCTTCTTCTCAAGACATCGAGTTCCTGTGAATCGGAATCCTCCAGGACCTGATAATCCATCCAGTTAGATGCAAGACCGTCCTTGAGGTTCCTGTCTTCCTTGGCAACGCTCTTGGCATTGTCACAGCATTCCTCAGCTTTATGAAACGCGGTATGGAAGCTGATGTCCTTCGTAACGAAAGCAACTCCCGAACATACATACAGCGGTACTTTGAATTCTTCCGAATCCCAAAGATACTCGCCTTCAAGATTCTTATAGAAGAACTTAAGGAACTGTATCGCAAGGGAAGCGTTGCAGATGCAGTTCACATCGTCTCCGCCCTGATGGACCAGGTAGAAATTCTCTTCGAAAGATCCTTTATCCGGAACTCCGTCTTTGTCAAAATATTCCCTAAGATCGGCAATGGTCCTCCGCGTGATCTTCTCGTACAGTTCCGATATCTTCTTCGTGATCGTCCTTCTCGCACGGATACTCCCGATATAGTCTTTTTGATTGAAGAGGATCCTGCTTACAGTGATCCCCAGATTATTGCCGTCTGTATGTATGAAAGCTATATATTCCCTGCCGTTGAAAGCGCGGGTCGTTCTAAGGTCATTCATGTCCACGATCGAATCCCTTTTCGCAGCTTCCCTGCGGCGGATCAGCGATGTCGAAGAATAGTATTCTCCCGTATCCTCATCGATCCCTATGCACGGCTCGCCGGTTCTGTCCTCTTTGACGACCACCGGAAGCGGCGGTGCCGGCGAGAGGTTCTCGGCAGACCCTTTGTTCTCGTTAAGTCTCAGATATAACCGGAACATATCAGCCGCAGGATCGTCCGTTTTCTCCGTTACGGCAACCGCAAGATTAAGAGAATAACCGTTCCTCAGATACCACCCGGACACCTTGCGGATTATCTTCTGACAAAGTCTCCCCGTACGCACGATACACAGGGCATTGCCGGATGAAGATGATATCAGCTGGAACTTTATCTTATCTGAATCGAAGTACGGGACCGGAACATCCGGGGATGTATCGATATCGTATTCTGACTCATCAAGGGCAGGTTCAACGGTCTGAAGGGCATTAAGGATGGCATCGTTCAGGATGTGCGTTACGAGATCACTGGCGCCTATCGTGTCCACAAAAGAATTACTGCGGAAGATATATCTTTGTATCTTCCTCGTATCGAAAATGCACAGGACCTCTTTATCCAACAACTCCTTATCCATCGCAGATCACCGTTACCCTTTATCGTACCTGGAATATTCCCGGAAACCTTCGAACAGGAAAGATACCTTCTTCTCGTTGGTACCGTCAGGCTTTTTGACTTCCTCGGTAACGCGCCTCGAACAGGTACAAACCACCTTCACTCCGTCATTAAGGAGCCTGTCCGTCAGCATGAACGCGAAAGTGAATTCCCCTGCAACGAGTACGGCCGCAGGAGACATGGCCTCGATAGTGTCCCCGTACTCGGCAGCCAATGCCCGAAGATCATCGGGTGTCAGATCCGGAGATATATCGGGGAACGGCAGATCTTTGACCTCACCGTATTGAGCCGCGGCCTCGCGCTGCGACTCATGCCATATCTCATAGGGATGATTAGTACAATTGATCAGCATAAGGGTATTATATCACCGATCTTGCGGGCATTACAAAAGTGGCAGTTCATTCTTCTTCGGAAGAGGTCTCTGCCACCTTTGTGTTTGAGGATCTATAATTGGAAAATTGTCTTAGTTATAAACGCCCGGCTTATCCTTTTTTGTTGACATTCTTATCGTACTTATAAAGGAATGTAACCATCTGACGTCTCAGGCAGTCGCCGTCCGGACGGAACGTGCCGTCAGAGTAGCCTGCCAGGATATTCTGTTCGGATGCCCAGAGGGTTGCCTTGTAGAAGTAATCTGTCTTCTTGACATCGGAGAACTTATTCTTCGTGTCCTTCGGAGCGGGCTTGCCTGCAAGTCTCCAAAGGAACGTTACGGCGTGCTTTCTTGCGCACACGATCTGAGGACCGAATGTTCCGTCCTTGTAGCCTTCTACGATTCCGTTCTCATTACCCCAGATGCATGCCTTGTAGAAATAATCCTTCTCTTTGACATCCGAGAACTTGCAGGTTGCAGCCTTAGGTGCGGGCTCACCCATAAGCCTCCAGATAAATGTTACCATCTGAGCTCTTGTGCAGTTGTTGGCAGGTTTGAACATAGTCTGTTTGTCATATCCCTTGACGATACCTGCAGCAGTCAGATAATTGGTCGGACCATACCAGAAATCCTTGCTGTTCGTTACATCCTTATAGAGGACCGTAACGGTACAGGAAGCACTCTTTCCGGCAGCGGATGCTGTTATAGCGACCGTACCCGCCATCTTTGCCTTGATGTTGCCGTAAGCATCAACCGTTGCAACCTTCTTATCGGAAGTTGTCCATACAACATTATCTGTCGAATTCGTAAGAGTTGCATTCAGAGAGATTACCTTATCACATGCCACAACAGCATTGATCTTGTTGAGAGACAATGTTACTGCCGGTGTGGGCGTTGCCGTAGGAGTGGAGGTTGCCGTAGGAGTCGCCGTATTGACCGGTGCGGTCGTAACTGTTGTACCAACGCTGCCGTCTGCGGTTGTGGGAACAGGCGTTACATCACCGCCGTCTGCAGTAGTGGGAACGGGTGTTACATCAGTTGGAACAGGTGTTACGTCACCACTTCCCGTAGGTACAGGTGTTACCGCCGTGGGAACGGGCGTCACATCAGTAGGAACAGGTGTTACTGCAGTAGGTACGGGCGTTACATCGCCGCTGCCTGCATCACCGATCTGGATAGCCGGTCCTTCATATTCGCCTGCTGCCTTGAGTGCAACAGCGGGAATGAGCATCATAACCATCAGCATCGTAAAGCTTATCAAAGCGATCTTCTTAAACATCATATATACCTCCAATCAAATCTCTTATTACTGTTTTTTGACGACCCACTCACTGGGATCCTTATCTAACTTGGTATTTGTTATATCTCTCCAGGTCAGACTGAACATGCTCGTCTTATATGTATTTACAAGTTCTTTATAGAGTTTCTCGTTCTGCGACTTATAAGTGGAAGCAGTCCCAAATTCCTTAACCTTCAAGACTGACTTGACAAGCTTCCAGCTGACAAGGGTCCTTCCTGTCGTAAACTTATGTCTGGCTGTATCGTTGGCGACGGCGGCCATTGCTTCGTTATAGATATTCTCACACTTGTTTATTTCCGAATCGGGCATCCTGTTATTCGTCTTCATGGTCGAAGTGTAATCAGTTCCGTCGTAATCGATATAGGTGTTGTTGAACATCTCTCTCGGCCTGATATCATATTTCATGCAGAACAATCTGAACTGCCATGGAGCCCATTTCGGGGCATCAGAGCCGCAGAAGTGCCTCTTACCCTGGTTGGTCATGATCTCCAGATACTCTTTGATGTAGGGTGCCCCCGCACCGTAGAATTCGTTCAGGAAGAATTCGAGTTCCTTATCAACATCGGCATTGGGGTTCTCGAGGAGAACGTTTTCGATATAGAGCCTTATATCTCCGAATTCCGTATCACAGTCCGTATGCCTGTCGTTACTCTGAAGATAAACTCCCTTTACCCCCATCTGCTTGTAATAGGCTATATCGTGACACATTGCCTGGACGTTGGGGAAAGGCATTATCGTAGAATGCCAGTTGGCATTATAGTCCCAGATCCAAACCTGACCGCCGTTCTTGCACATGTTGAGCCAGGTCTTAAGGTAATATCCGTAATCCAGGTTCCTCTGGCACTGTGTATCATCACAGTTATGTGCATAACAACGGTTGAGCGGTGCATAGCGGATGATAACGTGATCATCGACATTCAATCCTTCGGGAGGTCTGATCGTTGTCGTATATGCAAGCATATCGATATATACATTCTTATATCCTGCAGCTTTTACCTCTTTTGAGATCTTGTTGCAAAGATCAAGATATAGACAGGTCTCAAAGGTTGAATCATACTCACCTTTTACATCTTTGCCCTGATATTTCTCGCGGAAAGCCTTACAATTACTGCAGGTACAATATGATGAATTATCATCCTGACACAAGGATATTATCTGCATAGGAGCATTCTTGTTGTAGTTGCTGTAACCGTTCTCATTCTTAAGGATCTTAAATACCTGCTCCTTAATGCGCTTATAAACGTTTTCGTTAGTAAGGCAGGGCTGAACAAAGCAGCGCTCATACCTGGCAGGCTCATTGGGTCCGGCAACATTGATCAGGGCAAACCAATCCTTGTGTTGATTGTAGTCAGCCATATGGAAGTACTCGGTCAGCATGGTATGCACCTGACCGGGGTTGTACTCGGCAGTATTATCCTTGGAATAAAGATACCATTCTTCAGACGCAACTTTCACGCCATTCAGTGTTACATCGTTCAGCGAGAAGTGTCCGTTGAGGCTGCCCGATATATCCATCATGCAGTAATCATTCGTATTCTTGGTACCATAACAAGCATCGATATCCGTGAATGTAAAGGCACGCTGATAATCATAATTGATATTTGTCTCATACTTAAACTTTGTCTGGTTCGTTCTGTATCCATCTTCGAAAGACAACCAATAGTATCCTCCGCAAAGAGCAAGGAACTTGCCGGCTCCGTCGATGGTGCCGCGCTTGCCTACACCCTTAATGGAGATTCCGTTGTCATATGAATAGATCTTGTAAGACCCGTCAGACGAATATTTAGCTGTTCCGTGAGGACGGTTGGTATTGCCGACGGAAATCTCAAAACCCTTGGAACCCTGAGCTACAGAGTCCTTGATGATGGAAGGCGTGTAGTTATCTTCTGCTGCTATGTACTTTTGGATCAGATTTGCAGCATACTGTTCTTGTATTGATGCGGAAGACGGAATGACAATAACGGCATTAGGCATATCCTTGGTATACTTACTGTTCTTGTATGTTGATATACCGTCATCGATTATCGGCTGCTCCGAAGATCCGTATGCTTCATAGAAAGCACATGCCGAATCACCGTAAGTAAGCAGGTTCATAGCAAGGTCCTTGGTCTGAGCTTCGTAGTCCCCGCCAAGGATATCATGGACGTAGGTCTCGACGCTGTATGTCGTCACGGCACTTATCGCTTTGGAACCGTCTTTGAATACGATCTTGAATGGAGTCCTGAAGTACAAAGGAGAGATCCCCTCAAACTCCATTCGGTAAAGACCTGCCGCGCTGTCGTATTCAAAATCCTTCGAACCGACCCGCATGCTCTGAGTCGCACCTTCCATATCCGTATAGCTCAATTCGGCATATACACTGTCAGAAGGTCCGGATGTGAAAGACGCATACACAACGGGATCTACAGAGTTATCGAAGGACATTGCGATCTTCCTGAGAACTGCCTGAGCATTGGCAAGATTCCCCTTATCAAGATGGGTCCGGGCAGAAAGGACAAGGTCAGATGCAACTGCTTTCTGCTCGGAAGTAAGACTCCTGTTCGCAAGGAAATTGGTATGCCTTCCGAAGTAAACCTGAGCTGATGTACCGTAGTTGAGCATGTCAACCATCAGGGTGCAGAGTTTCCTGTCAGCATTTTTAGTGCTCGACATCTTCGCGGCAAGAACATCTTCTGCGTATGTCTTAACACTGTAATCGGAATACTCACTTGCATATACCTGATTACCGAGATATGCGCAAAGCCTTGCTTTAACGGTATTGCCCATCTCAGCTGCCGATATCCCGCTGAATACAAAACGGTAGGTCCCGGAAGAGGAATCGTAGGTGTAATCCTTTACGTTAATGGTCTGTCTGGTATATGTACCGGTTTGGTCAGCGTATTTGAAAAATACAACGTTAAGGTAAGGATCGGTAAAGTTACCTGTAGAATTGATCTTGTAGTAATAGACCAGTGAGAAGTTGTTGTCAAACTCACAGGTGATGTTGCATGACGCAGCCATCTGCTGTGTGCCGTCTGCCATGACCTCCATGCCAGAGAATACTGAAATCAGCATAACCAACGCCAGCAAAGCTCCGATTGATCTGCAAATGATCTTATTCATTATCTTCATAATCACTTCCTCACATTAGCTGATCATTCGACTCTTGACGGCCTAACTTCATATTCCACTTTTTGATCCCAGATCAAGGTTGTCGCGTCGTAATCTTTCGTGAAGAAATAAGAGTCATGTATCTGCGAATAACCGGGTCTTCTCACGAATACACCTGCAAGCTTACTGTCTCTGACCCTGGGAACATCCGGATTGATTACTTTCAAGCCTGATACTGTAACTTTGTCTGGAGCCTTGAGAGGGAAATAGTACGGACGCTTATAGAGTTCCACAGCGTTTTGTGTACTCATATATACCTCATACGAAGGTGCGTTCTTTCTGCTGAGATAATCCTCATCTACTGTACCAACACCGAGTATTACCTGATCAAAGACATTGAATCCACGGTTATGGAAGCCATATCCGTTAGCGTCATATAGTCCGGTACCATCTATGGTAAGTCTCGTGATCGTAACATTTTTGGGCAACGAAGAATAATATGTTCTTCCGTTATATTCGAACGGTTCATAACAATACTGGAAAGTCGGATCATAATAAACCTCGAAAAAACCTCTGGAAGTTTGATCTCTGATATCCCAAGTACAGTCTACGACCTCGACATCACCGAACCAGGCGGACCCGAAATCTCTTCTTAACGAGATGAAATACGTTGCATGGTTCAGAGTATTTTCGACATGTAGTTTTCCGAAGCCGACAGTAGCGATACCATGAATACCGAGTTCCGAATCCTTAACTGTCAGATTATATACACCCTGGTGTGCATCAACACGGGATAATTTGCAGCCGATAACTTTGAAGTCCTTCATGTAATTGGTTCCCATGGTTCCCCATCTGGTGGTCTCATCCATGATACCGGTAGGATCTGAAAGATTATATTTTGCAACTTTTGTAGGGTTGCATTTGCAGTTTTTGAGCGTGACATCCACTGCATACTCGGCATAGAAATCATAGGGAGCAGTCGAGTGAGATTGATCATCGTTTATGAGTTGATAATTACGCAGATGATCAGTAAACGTACATCCGTCAATAGTTACATGGGCACAATGATCAACCCTTATAAATCCGTGATAAGGTGCTCCGGTATGTGCTTTATAGACATTTTTCTTTTCATCCCAACTTAATCCATCAACAAACTGTTTCTCTTCGCCTGCAAGGTCGTGTTTAATATCCTTCAGTACAACATTGGAACGGCAAACCGATATACCCCTATGGATATAGCTCTCCTGTCTGTCTGTGTTTACGATAGTCGTAAAATCACCGCCCTTGACTTGGATGGTTTCCTTATCCATGGGATACTTAACGATTATGTACATCTTTTCCCAGTCCCAGCAGAGAGGAGTGGAACTGTCCAACATTCCGTAGTTTGATCCCGACTTCGTTTTGTTAACGATAATGACCTCCTGCTGATCCTTTCCGTTGGTTCCGCCCATATGATTTCTTCCAAAACGCTTTACGGAATCCGTCCTGATATAGTAAAGAGCATCCTCGGTAAAATTACCCTCAAACTTCGTTGTATCCTTTGAGAAGGTCTTATTCTTAAAGGTTCTTGCCATGGCATCATCCTGGCTATCATAGTTAGGGTAATTTGAAAGATTCGCATCTACACCAAGATAGATCTTCCTGGCGGAATTGCTGTATTTATACTCGGAAGGCTTGCTGGGCTCCACAGTGAAAAGGAAACAATGACCCTCCGTGATGGTCGTTGTAGTGTTTAACTGCATATTGTCTTTGGGCTTGGAAATAGATGTGTTCCCCAGTTTCTCATCATCGATGGTAAACTTTGCATCACCCCAAGTATCGTTGCCCCATTCGGTATCGGTCTTGATCTGCGCACCCTTATAGGATCTGGGATCCATATACTTAACGTAGTAATGCGCACCGATATCAGCCTTAACCGGAAGATTCTTTGCATTGGCATAATCATGGGTCATTACGATTGCATAGTAATCATCTGTCTTGCCGTTACCCATGGCACCGAACTGACGATATGTTACGCAGCCGGTATGAAGTGTTGCCGCGTATGCCTTTGCGGATTCACCATAGGCCAGCATCTTCTTTGCGAGATCCTTGATCTTCGAATCGTAGTTTCCTTCAAGGATCGCTTTTACATAACTTTCGCAGCTGTATGTAACGATCGAACTTATATTGCTGTTGTCGTTACGGATAACGATCTCGAGAGGGCTCCTGAGATATCCGGTGGGAATATCCTTGAACTCGATACGATAAAGACCGTCAGCCTCCTGATACTCGAAAGCGGACGACTTAACATCGATCATCTGATAGATACCGAAGCTGTCCTGATAAGTAACCCTAGCATAAGCATTTGCCGAAGGAGCCTGTGTAAAAGATGCATACACGACCAGATCGACGGGATTTTCGAAAGACAGTGCTATCTTCTGTATAGATGCCGAAGCATTCTGTATGTCTGTTTTCTTATAGCAGGTCCCGGGATTGTTCGGCAGCGCCGAAGCCATATTCTTCTGAGCGGATGTCAGATCCTTGTTGGCAAGATCATTGGTATTCTTCCCGAAGTAGGTCTGAGCTGCCGCGCCGTAGTTGAGCATATCTACGATGGCTGTGCAGATGGCATTGCGCTGCGTCTTGATCTTGTCTCCGGTCAGATTGCTGTAGTAGTTCAAAAGAGACATCGCATAAGACTTGACTGATGTCTCTTTGGCCGAACTCTTGTAATCCGTATTTCCGATCTTTGCGCAAAGCGTAGCCTTGGCAACGGTTGTCATCTCTGCCGCAGAGACACCCCGGAAGATGAATCTGTAAAGTCCGGTTGAAGGATTGGAGAATTCCGGTTCCGTGATCTCAGTCGTCTTGCCTCCGAATTCAACCTGAAGGCGGACATTCTTGAAATCACCTTCGGAATAGATCTTGCAGTTGAAGATCATGTCGAAATCGTTTTGGAATTCATAAGATACTGCGATCTTTGCGTCCAGAGTCTGAGCAGCCTGGACAGGCTTAAAGGAGAACATGCCGACGATCATAAAGATGCCAAGCACACAAGCGGTCGCTTTGCGGCCCCAATCAGATAATTTGTTCATAAAAATTTGCCTCTTGTAAAAACACTTCTGTGTTTCCCCCACGAAAACACAACTTCTACCTCACGAGACAAATCATACCATGAGGTTCACATTAATGCAACATTTTTACGAAATTTGTTCAAATTCTTGACATATTTTAAAACAAAATAATAATTGATATTACTATAACAGTGTTTTCGCTTCGAAAAAAACATCCGTGAACGAGGGCTTTTTAACATATTTAGACGAAAGGCCGGTACTGATCGGGCCGATTTTGCCACATTGTCTTCACATTTCAAAAAGATAAACATCACGACATAAATGAATAAATTGTGACACAACAAAAACCCCGGGTCTTCCGCAATATGCAGAAGACCCGGGACACACCTCACGGATACACTTCTATATTATTTTACTTCGATACCTGATCCACGGTCCCGATAAACAGCGGAACGGCATCTTCCATATCAACGATCGCATACGCAAAAGGCCTGTCACAATATACTTGCACAGGTACGCGCGGATCGACCGCGACTGCATTCTTATAGAGCGACACAGCAGTAACGGCAGCAGCTTTGGTTCCGTTGCGGTCAACCTCTATATGAGTCTTATGGATAACATCTCCTATGCTGAGGTATTCTCCTGCAGCAAGATCTGCGATCTTAGAGAAATCCGCATCCGAACCAAAGGGAGTGTTCATTCCCAAAACCTTCAACTGCTTGACCAGGGATTTGTTCCAATCGTAAGAGAATTCAGGCATCTTAGTTAAGACCACCCTGTCTTCATCCGAATTTGCAAGGTATTCTTCAAATGCCTTCCCGTCAAAGGCGGAGAGCATCTCCCGGGCATTACTCGTCTTATCCTTGGGAAGCATTACCACGAAAGCGTATCTGCCTCCCTCATAGTATTTTGCAAAGCCTGTCGCAGCATCATTTTCGAGATATAAAGGAGCTGATCCGTTCAACATCTGTACGGTCTGAGAAGTTCCGTCATAAGCGGTAAACTGCTCTTCTTGAACTGATCCTTCACTGTACTGCGTCTCCCACTTTCCTTCGAATGAGATGGCATTTATCAGCAGCATGGCCATAACAGGATCGAGTTCATCTATTACTTGAGGGATCATTCCGTTCGTCTTCTCTTTCACCCAGCCGTTGATCTTATCCTGAGCCGTCTTATCAAAGATCAGGGACTCGGACTCGGCATCAAAGCTGTCATGAACAAATGACACATATTCAGGTCTTATTCCTTCAGGCATAATTGTCTTATTAACCCATACTGAGTTGGCCGCATGGAGTTTTACGAATTCCGACTCGTTCATACTCTTCATAAGATGGGCGGCATAGGATATCTGTCCGGAGGGGTCCTTGGCACCCCCGAACAGTCCGCACATCTCGGCCAATGTCTGTCCTTTGGCACCGGCTCCGGTAAGGTCCAAAGCAAACATAACGGAAGCAGGAGATACCATAACATTAACCCCCTGCTGCTCGTCCTCGACACAGCTGTTCATGAGTCCGAAAGCAAAATCCAGATATCCTTTGCGGAACTCCCTTTCTTTATCAGAAGAAAGATCCTGTATATCAAGATCTGCCGCAAGATCCGCATCAACATTCATGACACTCCCGAAAGTCTCCTCCGGAGATGACCCGGCTTCCGAACTATCCGAAGTCTGTGAAGTTACGGTCGTAACCTCAGTCTCATCCGTATCCTGAGTCGGGGCGAGATCCCCGCTGCACCCAGCCATTAACGATAATCCCATAGCCGCAGTTACCGCGACTGAAGTAATCTTAGTAAGATCCATATCAGGTACCTCCCTTTGTACCTATATACACCCGAGACGTGCAAAAAGTTGCATCACATAAGGATTCAATGACCGGACAAGGATCCGTCATCTGCTATTCTCTTCGCGATCTTTACCGCCACATCGAATTTATCCGGGGAATGATTGGCGTCATGAAGTCCGTCCGGAGTGTAGTCTGACTGATCCACAATATCGCCTGCGCACAGGAAATCATAGAGTTCAAAACCGTAATAGTCACAAACGGCCTGCACGCCGGCAAGCTCCATCTCGACTGCGATACATCCTTCCTTCTTGCGCTTATCCACAAGATCTCTGGTCTCCATGTAGATGGCATCCGTAGTCCATACTCTCCCTTTGACATAAGGAAGAGACATCTCTTCAAACCACGTCGCCATAAGATCAGCATTACGGATATCGATGTAATCCGAAGGAGGCGCGTAATGATAGCTCATCCCTTCGTCGCGGTACGCCGCCGTCGGAATGATATATTTCCCGGAAGTCTTATCGGGATCCAGATCACCGCAGGATCCGAACAGGATGAACTTATCTGCTCCTATCTTCCAGTTAACCTCGATGATATCGGTCGAACAAGCCATGGATCCCACCTCGGTAATGTAGAACCCAAGCTTCATGCCGTCAACCTCGATCAGATATAAAGATCTTATATGATTCACGGCTTTGATCTCGCCGATTATCTCATGAGGATATCTGTCGAGAACGTTAGCCAATATCTCCCGGGAGAAAGTTACGACAGCGATATCACACAGTTTTTGCCGTTCCCCGAAAAACGCCCTCGGAGATATGATCGCCTCACTTTTGTTATCGAAAGAATCAGTGATCATTGTTCACCTTTGACCTGGGTGACCATCCCGCCCAAAGCGGTGATGTTCTCACGATAGCACTGATCGTATTCCTCAAAACTGTAGGCCATGGACCAGCCCCACGCAGCATCGCTTCTGTCGATCGTTCTTCCATTGAAATCACTGATGACTCCGCCGCCGTTGGGATTCACTCTTATACCTTCAAAGTAAACTGCATCGAAGCATTCCTTATCGCCCTCATCCTCGTTATTCCATATTACCTTGAAGATAAGAACGAGCCTGTTGGATTCGTCGGGATCTTTCTCGGGAATATTGGTTACGATATAGGCATCCACAAGTTCGGCATCTTTCTTTTTGTAGAAATCAACAGCGCTCTGCGTATCCCAATAGGCGCACTGATCGATACCCATCTGAACCTTCTTGCCGGAAGCGATAAAGTCCTCCATCTGAGGCTCAACATCCTCGGGTGTGACATCGTAATTCGGAGCAGGTGTCGGTGTAGCAACGATCTTGTCGATCCCGCCCAAAGAACCGAGATCTCCGCCGTTCCTGATATAATCCCTGAGCTTGAAAACTCCGAAGACAATAAGCGCCATGACTCCCAGTGTAACGATCCAGGATATAAGGCTCTTAACTGTTCTGGTAACTGCCTGCTCACGCTGTCTCTTGCGTGCTCTCTTCTCCGCTTCCAGGTTGGCTCTCTCCTGCAGCTCATACTGCTTCTCGAGAAGCTCCTTCTCATGGGCAAGCCTCAGCTGCTCGCGCTCTGCCTCAGTCTGTATCTTCTCAAACTCGACATCAGACTCATCGTAATCCACCGCAAAAGTAGATCCGCAGCTTTCGCAGACCTGGGTGTTGCCTTCTGTCCTCAAAGGTGACCCGCAATTGGGACAATTCAAACTTGTAAGCTTCATAATCTACCTCCCACCATAAGCAATAGCACACTAATTATATCAGAAAACGGGAAGAACACTCTCCCCGCTCTTCATATATAATTCATAATACTTACACACAAATCACAAACAATGTTGTTATCATTCACTCATAAGTATGGAGAAAATCCGTTAAAAGATCTTCTCCACCGGGAGGGAATTGTTATAAAAAGAGCGCTTACTCTGTTGCTGGTTATCTCTAAGATCCTGCCTGCAGCCGCATGCAGACCGGAAGAGATAAGACGACCACGGAAACCACGGAAGCAAAATACGACTATAAGTACCAGAGATATGCAACCATCCGATTTACAAAAAATACTATAAATACCTTAAGGAGCTTGGATTATGATTAAAAATGAACTTGAACAATTCCTTGACACAGGATGGTATAACGAAGCAACATTATTTTTCAAAGGCAAGATATACTGGTGCGAAGGGTACACGCAAGATAATCAATTTACATTCTTTGTTAACAGCTGGGAAGCAGACATAATTGAAGACTGCTATTACAAGTCTAAAATAGATTCCAACGGTCAGTTTGTAAATTACAAAGAAATATACAGAGTAACAAATGCTGACATGGATTATGTCAAAAAACAATTTCTTGAGGCAAAGATTTTCGAAGGAAAATCATTTTGGGAAATAGAACCTGAATTAAAGTGGCTTGAAGAATAAAACAAAACTTCTCCAAACCCACAAGAAAGGAAACTGTGTACACTTGATACAAGTTTATTTTTGTGCCGGAATAAATCAAAGTGAACTCATTTTGAACTCATTCAAGATATAAAAATGCCCGAAGCGCAGTGTTTTCGGGCATTTCAGATTTTCCGCTATAAAACAACCCGGAATTAATGAAGCCTGCGAGTCATTTTTCGCAGGCTTCTTAGTAGATTATATTCAGGATAAAACTTACTATCACATTATCCCGATAAATCTGAATTTGTTAAATTGATATCCACCAGCACACACCATATTTATCAATAATGGTGGCACAACATTTACTCCATGGAAGTTCTCCGATAGGTTCGATAATTACACCCCCATCGCTCAAAACTTGAAAAGCATTATAAACAGCTTCTTCTGTTCCCATTTCAAAAACGTTAAAGGTCATAGTTTCCCACTTGTATTTATGTACTACATCTATATCACAAGGATTTTTCGCTTCTGCCAATGCCAAAAAACCTTCTCCGTTTACAGATAGCTCACAGTGCTCATAAGCAGTGTTATCTTCGTTTTTAAACTCACGAGTTATTTCTGCTCCAAAAGCTTTGCAGTATGTTTCTGCTGCTTCAAAACTGTTTTTTACATATACCTGTGTATAATTCTTC
>JAGCSR010000041.1 GCA_017964005.1 Clostridiales bacterium | reverse complement strand
CCAAAACCGGCTTATCCGGGTCCAATATACAACAGGCCGCAACAACAGGCCCCGCCAAAGGACCTCTTCCGGCTTCATCTATTCCGCCCGGGAACTTATATCCCTTATCGTAACAATCCTTCTCGTAAGCCGAGAGTTCTTCGTACTTAGCAATAAGCTGTTCGGTAGTAAGTCTTGCCATCTTTATCACCCTTACATCGGGATCTCCAAGGAGATCCTTCCTATCCTTCCTGCCCTGAAATCATCCAGGAGCATCTTGGCGAACCGGTCTTCATCTATCCTGCCGCCCGACATGATGCATCCCTTCTTCTTTGCCATCTCCAGGAACATCTCATAGTCTTTATCCTGATAGCCGAACTCGTCTTCTTCTGACTCGAACTCATCAGCACTTACACCGTATCTGGCCTTCATTAATTCCGGATAAAGCTCATTTAACATCTTCATGGTATCGAAAGCCACATCCAGAAGGTCATTGACTTCATCCTTTACGGACCCTGCTGCAGACAGGCATACACCCATCCTGTGACTTTGTATCTTCGGCCAAAGGACTCCCGGCATATCCATAAGTTCCAGCCTGCCTTCAGTCTTGATCCATTTGGGATCCCTGGTAACACCGGGTTTATTCCCCGTCACCGCGACCTTGCGTCCGGCAAGAGCATTGATCAACGTGGATTTGCCGGTATTCGGAACCCCTACGACCATAGCCCGGACAGGTCTTCCGCTCCTTCCCTTAGCCTCGGCTCTCTCCAGGATATCGGAACAGAGTTTGACGGCTTCAGGCGCGATCCTGTCAATACCTTTACGGTTTGTAGCTTCAACCGCGATCGCAGAAGTCTTGTCCTTCTTGAACGACTCTATCCACATCTTCGTCTTCTCGGGATCTGCAAGATCCGCCTTATTGAGAACTATAAGCCTGGGCTTATTGGCGATTATCGAAGACAACTCGGGATTACGTGATGAGAACGGTATCCTGGCATCACAGGTCTCTATGACCATATCGACCTGCGGAAGCAAAGCCTTGGTGTCATTCAAGGCTTTACGCATATGTCCCGGAAACCAGTTAATGTTAGAAGGCATAAGAACTCCGTATCTCAATATCTTTTCGGCATATTTTAACATATATGCAGCGAAAAGACTCCATTAGATGTCGTCAGGAGTTTGTATGACCCTTCCTTAACTTCTTCCTGAACATGAACAACACAATGGCAATTCCTAGAACGGTTGCGACTGTCACGGCAAGGCCGCCTTCGGGACCGAAGGCTCCTCCGGAGATCCAGGGATTGATACTGTCACCGGCTGCGGTATGGATCAGGGTGACATTACCTGAATTACCGGATACTTCCAAGCCGAAAACATTACCCTGGGTAAAATTCCAGAAAGTGTGGGCAGCACAGACGATCCAGATATTGTCGGTAAAATACGCAATGAGAGCATAGAGCACTGACACCAGTATCAGATTGACCGCTGCAAGCACCGTAAAGCCCGGGTTCATTCCGTGGAAAAGGCAGAACAGGATGGCAGATACGGCTATCGCAGGGATCAGTCCGTAACGGGCGGCAACACGGGGCATCATGTAACCCCGGAACATTATCTCTTCACATGCACCCTGGAACAGCCACATGAATACGAACGAGAAGAACAACGGCAAAGCATCTGCTGATATACCAAAGCCGGTTACTTTTATCTGTCCTGTTGCAAGCAGGGACAAGAATACAAATCCCATCATTCCGGCACCGACGGCAGCGCCTGTAAGCAACCTGCGAAGGATATTCTCGCGCGGCAGTCCGAGACCTGAGGACAGAGGTGTTCTCTCGATGAATTTAACTCTTCCGCAGTAGTACAAGTCGATCAGTATGTACCCTAATCCCATCGACAGAAGAAATGCGGGGGTACTCATAAGAACGCCGATAATGGATGACCCTGACGTGATTATATCCGCCACGCCGTTGACTTTCCGAAGGTCATTGATTATGTTCGTCAGATACTCGCCGTTGGTCATAAGCAGCGGCGGTATCATTGCGATCAGCTGGAATACGGAAAGCAGTACCAACGGACGGAACAGCTGTGTAAGACTGAAGCTCAGGTCATTAAGGGAACTCTTGGGCTTATAGCCGAATATCGAGCATCGGGATGTAAGGAATGTCTTCCTGCGGGCATCTGCGGCAGCCTGCTTCTTGGCGCGCAGCACTTCCCTGTCGGATGCGGACATTACGGACACCGTGAACCGCTCGCTTCCCAGAAGTTTTACGGAGATCATCACACAGCCGAAAGACAACAGGAGCGTCACAACAGACGAACAGAGCAGCGCAAAGATATTCGTCTGCCCGACAAGCGCCCTGCCGATCCCGAGATACTGTCCGTACAGCGGAACAAATTCATATATACCGGTAAACTCATCCGGGTTCTGCATACAGGAGATGCAGAGTGCAACGAACACAAAGAATACGGGCAGGAACGCAGTCTGCGCGGTAATGACATTACTGCTCAAGATGGATATGAGTATAACCAGAGATGCTATGAACACTGACAGGACCGCCATGATAAGGAATGCGAGGAACACACCTGCCCGGTATTTGGGAACGCACAGCAAAGGCAGCGAGATCACTGCTGCAGGGATCATTGCAGACAGCCACACTCCCATGATATTGCCCATGACAATCACACACCTCGGCACAGGGGTCATGAGGATCGCGGCGAATGTGTTCTGTTCTTTGGCGCCGGCGATTACATTCGTGCCTTTGATCATGGAGGCATACAAAGCCGCGATAAAGTAAAGGAGTGGTATAAGTGTGAAAGATATGCTTTCAAGGAAAGGATCCGAATAGGAATCACGGGCAGGATCAGTAAGACCGTCATAATTTACCTCTATAGCGGCTTCTTTATAGACCGGGATGTGTTCCTTCTCTTTAATGTAATTCTCAAAGCCGCTTAAGACGATCGCTTTGAAAGCTTCTTTGTCGTCAGTGTGCTCGAGTTTATCCGCAGGATAGTATGTAAGGATATCGCCGTGCTCATCGAAGAATACGACAAGATTAGACCCCTCCTGCTTCATCATTGACGAGAAAGTCGCAACATCATAAGCATACGGATGTTCCTTGTAAACGGCTTCGATAAAGTCAAAATCCTGCTTATCAAGGTATTCCTTGAATGAATCCGTTGCATTAACGACAACTACCCGCTGCGCGTACGAGTCCTGTTCAAACCAGCTCCTTACAACATTGACCCATACGGCGGCGATCATACTGAAGACAACCAGCGCGGACAGAGCCATGGCATAGAAAGCATAGCGGGACGCTTTCGCGCCGCCCGAGCCTGATGCTCTGAATGCTCTTTTCGCTATTGCCCAAAATGCCCGCATCTTAAGTCTTATCCTTCCTTATGGTTCTTAGTGTACAGGTCGAAGAAAGCGTCCTCGAAGGAGTCCTTGCCCGTAAGTTCGCACAGGTCTTTTACAGAACCTGACGCAACGATATTACCATCAACCAAGACACCGATCTCGTCGCACAGGCTCTCCGCCAGTGAGAAGATATGCGTTGACAGGATAATAGTCCGGCCATCTTTGGCAAGTTCTTTGAGATAATCCGTAACCTGCTTTGATGTCAGGATATCAAGTCCGTTCGTCGGTTCATCGAAAATGATAACCGGCGGGTTATGTATAAGCGAGATACAGATAGATATCTTCTGTTTCATTCCCGTAGACAGATCGACTATTCTCTTTTTGGCAAAAGGGGTAATTCCGAACCTGTAGAAATCCTTATATTTACGCTCTTCGTAGCCTTCTTTGGGGAGGTCGTAGAGGGCTGCGAAGAAATCATAGAGTTTATCAGGGGTTGACAAAGGATCAAGCTTGACCTCTGTCGTCAGGAATCCGATCATCTTATGGATCTCCAATGTATTATCCGATATGTCTTTGCCGCAGATCTTGATGGTTCCGTCAGTAGGTTTGAGCAAAGTCGCCATCATCTGCATAAGAGTCGTCTTACCCGCGCCGTTAGGACCGAGGAGCCCGTAGATCATACCGGGCTTTACGGTAAACGAGACACCCTTTACGACCAACTCATCAGAAGAGTATCTTTTGCTTACGTTTTTTACTTCTATCATATTCTCCTCCCTCCAAGAGTTTTGCGCATCTGTTCATAAGGAAGATACCGAGAGGCACATTGACCGCAAGAACGGCAATGAACTGAAGGATCGTAACTTCCGACAATATTATCTGCTTGAGCAGGACTATCATGTTGTGCCCGGGGATAAGGTATTCGATAAATATGGGATCCCAGAAATAAAACATCTGGACAAAGAACCCCACCAAAAGCAGCAACAGGATGAACTGCATATTCGCCACCGCATCTTCGAAGCGCTCAAGTTCCAAAGCGACCAGGAAACAGAACGCGGTAAGAACGAGCACCGTTGCGGGAATGGATAACAGCATATAAAGGAGCTGGTCAGGCATGAGCATAAGTCCGAACGGCAGCAGCGACCCTGCATCATTACTGCGGTTGATCCATGATGATAAGAACAGGAACAGGAAAGTAACGAATGATGATCCCGTTACCATGATATTAGTAGCCAAAGCCTTACCCCACAATATCATCTTGCAGGAGGCAGGCGTCATTACCAGTTTATTCAGGAATCCGCGGTTCTTCTCCATAGCGATCATGTCGCAGGACAGGGAATAAACACAGTAGTACATCAAGATGACCAGGATGCCGGGGATCACACGGCATGCCTGAGTGTTGGCGGTATTCCTGTTGTCGAGTATGAATGTAATCGGGTTGAACTCATCAACCTTGAACACCTCCGTGCCCGAACCGACATATGCTGCGAAAAACTTATCGTCAAGGTAACTCTTATACGCATCCAGGACATCCGATTCATACTGGTTCGCTTTGGTCTCGGTCAGGAACTTCTCATCGTTGTAAACCAGTTCAACAAAAGCTCCTCCCGGTACATCGATCCCTTCCATATAGAATCTTCTGTATTTCTCCCGGACTGCGGAATCGAAGTCATCTGTTGAGGAATGGAAAAGGACAACGATATTACCGTCTTCAACCATCGGATAAACAGTCTCTTCAGATATACCGCCTGCTATATCGTCCGATGTGATGTAATCATATCTGTACAGATCGGCTTTCTTGCCGGAAAATTCCATGAACGAATCGGGAGCGTCAACCACAACGATCTTCTGGTTGCCTGCCGAACCTGATGTCAGGTAATTAAGGAGCTTCGGGAAGAGATTTATCGCGAAGACCATGACGGCCGCAGGAACAAGGAAGACCGCCATGGTCTTCTTCCAGCTGGACATGATCTTCTGTATCTCCCACTTAAGGATGATAAAAGCGTAACGCAATGTAATCCGACTCCCCAAATATCCTTATTTGTCGATATGTATAATAAACATAAGGCTGTCTCATTACAAGACAGCCTTACATAATCTTAAAACAATCTTAACAAAGATTACAGCTTCTGCTGAACCTTTGCAGCCTTGCCCTGACGTCCGCGGAGGTAATAGAGCTTTGCTCTTCTTACACGACCCTTACGAATGATGTCGATCTTCTCGATCTTAGGCGAATGTACGGGGAGAATCCTCTCAACACCAACACCGTAAGAAATACGGCGGATGGTCATTGTCTCGGAGATCCCGCTGCCTTTACGGGCAATTACGTAACCTTCAAATACCTGAATACGCTCACGGGTGCCTTCCTTGATCTTAAGGTGGGCCTTGACATAGTCACCGATCTCTACATCAGGATAGCTGTTACGAAGCTGTTCATCTGCAACAACTTTTACTAAATCCATAATTTCACGTTTCCTCTCTTTCCTGCAGATGTTCTTGCCAAGGATCAGCGGCAGAGGACCATCCTGATAAGCCTATGAAGTTTATCATAACGACTTTTGTAAGGCAAGGACTTTTTTGAGCTCGTCCTCGCTTAATTCCAGTTTATCGAACATATCCGGGCGTTTTAGCATTGTTTCAAGCAATGCAGCAGTGTGATTGTAGTCATCGATCAATGCATCATTACCGTTTTTCAACACTTCCGGTACTTCCCTGTCATGCCAGACCGGTGGCTTAGTATACTGCGGAGCTTCCAGGAGTCCGGCAGTATGGGATTCATTGGTATAAGCCTCTTCATTAGGAAGGACTCCCGGGATAAGCCGGGTTACTGCATCCATTACTACTATTGCGGCAGTCTCACCGCCTGTCAGGATGTAATCCCCGATCGATATCTCCTCATCACAGATCTCGTCAATGACCCTTGAATCGATACCTTCATAATGGCCGCAAATAATAACAAGGTCTTCATACGAAGCCAGTTCATGTGCTTTTTTCTGATCGAAAACATACCCTTTGGGCGACATATACAACGTATGAGGCTTAGGTTTTCCTGCATTCTCACACTTTTCGACGACAGAGGACCAGGCGCGGTATACAGGCTCGCACTGGATGAGGAGGCCGGTGCCGCCGCCATACATGGTATCGTCTATCTTGCCGTAAGAGTTAGTCGCAAAGTCCCTGATATAAAGGCATTCCAAACCCACAAGACCTTTGGTGACGGCCCTGCCGGTTATGCTGGTGTTGAAATATGTTGTTACCTGATCGGGAAACAATGTCAGGACATGGTAATCAATCATATATCTCGTAAAGTCCTTCCGGAAGCTTGACCTTCATTACCTCTGATTCAATATCCGTCTCATAGCAGACGGCCTTGAGGAAAGGTATAAGAAGGTCCTTTTTGCCTTTGCGCTTAACGGTGATAACGAAGTTGGAACCGGTCTCGAACACATCGCGTATAGTGCCTAATTCTCCCCGCTCATCATCGATAACGGTCATGCCGATCATATCAACGATGAAAAAGCTGTCATCGTTTTTTACAGCATCTTCCCTGTCAACTGACAGGTACTTATCCCTTAAGGATTCTGCCATATTACGGTCATCTACACCTTCCAGTTTTGCTATGACCATATTCTTGTTGATTCGGGCATTAGTAACTATGGCATCCTTTATCGGGGTGCCGTCCTCTTTGGCTATATGGCAATCCTTCAAATGAACAAAGCGCTTCGGGTCATCCGTCAGGGGGTAGATCTTGACCTCCCCGCGGATGCCGTGTGCGCTTGTGATCTTGCCGATAACTATAAACTGATTAACGGCCATTTAAGTATTATCCCATGATATCGACGATAACGCGTCTTCCCTCTTTGGCGTACTTAGCCTTCATGATGGCCCTGATAGCCTGGGCACGCTTACCGTTCTTACCGATGATCTTTCCGGTATCTTCAGGAGCTACGGAAAGTTCAAACTTGATCGTATTGCCGGACTCAGTCTTCTTAACTACGACTTCGTCGGGATTGTTGACCAGTTCTCTGGCAATATATGTCAATAATTCATCCATATATATTTACGGGAACCTTTGCTCCCTACCTCCTTCTTAAAGTTATGCTTGGTCGGGACTATCTGATCAGATCAGATGATACCCTGCTTCTTAAGAAGGTCGCGAACTGTGTCGGTAGGCTGAGCACCGTTGCCGATCCACTTCTTTGCGGCTTCTGCATCGATCTTGATCTCAGCAGGATCTGTCAGGGGATTGTAGTAACCGATCTCCTCGATGAATCTGCCGTCTCTGGGGAATCTGGAATCAGCGACAACAATACGATAGAAAGGTGCCTTCTTCTTACCCATTCTTCTCAAACGAATCTTTACTGCCATTTTTTTGTCCTCCAAAAATATAATTTTGTTTTTTATGATCACGCGTCGAAAAGTTACGCGGGATAAACCATTATCATCTTCTGCCCTTACGCTTCTTTTTCTTGTTCCTGTGGGGTCCGAGAGAAGAGCCTGCGGTCATACCGGGGAATCCGCCGAAGCCGCCCATTCCCATGGAACCCATTCCGCCCATGCCGCGCATTGCTTTGCCCATTCCTCTGGGCATCTTGCCACCTGCGAACTGCTTCATGAGCTTTGCGGACTGCTCATACTGCTGGATCAGCTTATTGACATCTGATACCTGGACACCTGATCCTGCTGCGATCCTCTTGCGGCGGGACGCATCGAGTATCGAAGGATTGCGTCTCTCCTTCTTGGTCATGGACGTGATGATCGCCATCTGTCTGTCTATGATCCTATCGTCAATATCAGCTTCATCGATCTTAGCCGTGGAGAATCCGGGAAGCATACCCATGACATCCTTGATGGAACCCATCTTCTTGATCTGTTCGAACTGGGAATAAAGATCATCCAGGGTGAACTTATTGTTGAGCATGTTCTCCATGGACTTCATTGCGGCTTCTTCGTCAATATTCTGGGAAGCTTTCTCGATAAGGGAAACTACATCACCCATACCAAGGATCCTGTCAGCCATACGCTGAGGGTAGAACTTCTCTATATTATCGACCTTCTCGCCGACACAGATGTACTTGATGGGCTTACCGGTAAGCTTGCGGATAGACAGCGCCGCACCGCCTCTGGCATCACCGTCGAGCTTGGTCATTATAAATCCGTCCATGCCGATAGCTTCTTCAAATGCCTTGGCAACATTAACGGCCTCCTGACCGATCATTGCATCGGCAACAAGCAGCTTCTCGGTGGGATTGACTTCTCTTGAGATCATCTTGAGCTCACCCATGAGCTCATCATCTACAACAGTACGGCCTGCCGTATCAACGATAAGGTAGTTGCAGAGGTTATATCTGGCTTTTGCCTCACCGTCTCTTGCGATCTTAACCGGATCCTTCTCTTCGGGATCTATATAACAGTCAACGCCTACACCGTCTGCCAGTATCTTCAATTGCTGGGCAGCTGCAGGTCTGTGAACGTCAACGGACACGACCATAGGCTTCTTGCCGTCTTTCTTAAGGAGCTTGGCAAGCTTTACGGCTGTTGTCGTCTTACCTGCGCCCTGGAGACCGTAAAGGATGATCGTGGTAAAACCCGAAGGAGATACGGTCAGCTTAACATCTTCCGATCCCAACAATTCCGTAAGGGAATCTCTTACGATCTTGACGATCTGCTGTCCCGGAGTCAGGCTGGACATGACATCGGCGCCTAAGCACTTCTGATTCATCTCCTCAACGAATTCCTTTGTGACCTTATAATCAACGTCTGCTTCGAGCAAAGCCATGCGGATCTCGCGGGTCATCTCCTTAAGATCTGCTTCGGTTACGCGGGACTTCCCGCGCATCTTGCCCGTTATATTCTGTAATTTTGTCGACAGACTCTCAAACATCTATTCTTAAGTCAAAGCTCGTCAGTAAGTTCTACGAGCAACCTCCTGGCTTCTTCTTTATCATCCGAGTCGAGCCGGTCAATGGCCCTTCTCGCCAGATCTTTCTGTTTATCGAACATTGCTATCAGTCCGAGACGGCTCTCATATTCTTCCAGCTGAGCCTTGCCCCTCTTGATCGTGTCATGTACGCCCTGCCTTGATATATCACAGGTCTCGGCGATCTCCGATAAAGACAGATCCTCGAACAGATACAGTTCCATGATGCCCCTCATCCTGTCGGTGAGCAGATTGCCGTAGAAATCCAGTAAAAGAGCATCTTTTGCAGTCTTTTGCGACATATTCCGCCTCCATTAAGAATAATGCACCTTGCGAATTATATCGGAAGGTGCATTAGGTGTCAAGCGTTTTTACTTGTCAGTTGTTTTTCGATGAGAAGGCTATTTGAGGGCTTTATCCACCTGCTTTTGAGTCAGATGTTTGTATTTGACAAGATCTTTCAATACTTTCCTTGAGTCTTTTACGAGTTTCTCATTGTTAGAGTTCTTGATGTAAGTTGCGAAACAATCAAGGGCTTTCTTGTAATTCTTCTTTGTGCCGTAACCGTAAGCATAACAGAATCCCAGCATATATTTAGAATACAGATCTCCCCTCTCATCTCCCAATTTCGCGAAATTGTAGTTCTCTTTCTTGCTTTTCTTGGTGCCAAGTCCGTTATAGTACATATATGCTAATTGACCGCAGGCCCTGGCGGAATTCTCTTTGTATGCGATCCTGTAGTACTTGAATGCCTTATCGTAATCCTGCTCCTGCCCTGCATTACCATAGTAATATATCTCACCCAAACGCTCTACAGCATATGAATAACCGTGATCGGCTGCTTTCTTAAACAATTGTACAGCCTTGTCGTAATCAGTTTCCACGCCATTTCCGTCTTTATACATAGATGCGAGATTACAGTATGAATATCCGTTTCCTCTCTTTGCGCCTTCCTCAAAATACGATAAAGCCTTCGCAATATCTTTGGTAACGCCCACTCCTTCCAGATAACAATAACCCAGATCTCCGTAAGCTGCCGCATAGCCGTCTTGCGCAGCCTTGTCGTAACACTCAAAGGCTTTGGACACATCGGCGGGCACGGAACCTGCCCCGTAAAGGTACAGATCTCCCAGATACTCATTAGCCCATCCTCTTATGTGGCTGTTATCTGAAGCAGCAGCTTCGGAATAATATTCTATGGCCTTCTGTCCGTCAGGTCCGTCCATGCCGTCGATACTGCCGTTGTAATACAGCATTCCGAGAGCTAAAGCACCTTCGAGGCGTCCGGCATCATAAGCTTTCTGGAAATATTCATGGGCCTTTGCCAGATCCTGTTTAACACCTGTAGAATATTCGGAACCTTTAAAGTACAGATATCCCATACCGAGATATCCCAACGCATAATTCTTGTCTATAGCTTTCTTATAGTATTCGATCGCCTTCTTGTAATGTTCGGTATCAAGCATCTTATTACTGCCGTAGATGCGGCCAAGAGCATACCAGCCGTAAGGATTATCCATGTCAGCAAGGACCTTATAGAACGACTCGGCTTTCTTAAGATCGCACCCTGATTCGGCAGTGCCGTAATAATATGAATTACCTTCTGAGATCAAAGCCTTATCGACTGTGGTAGTCTTGATCCCCGACAATTCCGCACCTTCCGGGACATAATAGAACATGCCGTCAGGAAGTATTACCGTCCACATACTGTCCGCAAGCGTTCCGCTCAAGATGATCTGAGCGGATGAGACCGATATATCCGTCCCTGACATCCCCCATGACAGATCTGCTTCTGCAATCTGATCACCCTTCTTGATGGTCAGCTTTCCAGATCCGTCAGCATTCAATGCCATGGAAGATTCAGGCGCTCCCGGATATTCATTTACTTTGAAAGTATAATTGGTCCTCCAGGCATTATCTGCTCCGAGGAACTCTTCCGAGAACTGTGCTGCCGCAAGTATATAAGTACCTGCATAAGGCTCGATGGGATTTGCCGTTGTCTCGGTAGTCGTTGCCTCAGTGGTGGGCTCAGTCGTAGTCTCAACAACTGAAGTCTCAGTAGTCGTAACTTCAGTCCCGGGAACACTCTCTGATTCGGTCGAAGACTCGGATGTCTCTTCGGAAGTCTCTTCTTCGGTAACGGTCGAACCTTTATCGTCTTTATTTTCGGATTTACCGGGGGCGCTGCATGAAGACAACCCGAAGGACAGGATAAGAACTATTGCTGTTACATTAACGATCAACTTCTTCATAACAACCGCTCCTTTCTCACATACCGAATCTCCCTATATCTCAATGATAACATCAGGCATTCGTTAACAATGTAAACATACAGTAAAAAGAGCAGCCTCCGGGAGACTGCTCTTTACGTTCAAATTAAATTTCTTTTCAACCTTTGCCGTTAACGTATTTGTCGTATTTATAGAGGAATGTAACCATCTGACGTCTGAGGCAATCTCCGTCGGGCTTGAAGGTACCGTCAGAATAGCCTGCAAGGATCTTCATCTCAGATGCCCAAAGAGTTGCCTTATAGAAATAATCCTTCTGCTTTACATCCTTGAAGGGGTTCTTGGAAGATTTTGCTGAAGGCTGTCCTGCCAGTCTCCAAAGGAATGTTACTGCGTGCTTCCTTGCGCATACGATCTGAGGTCCGAAAGTACCGTCCTTGTATCCTTCAACAATGTGGTTCTCATTACCCCAGATACATGCCTTATAGAAGTAATCTGTCTTCTTGACATCCTTGAACTTACAGGTCTTCGCCTTAGGATCCGGCTCACCCATG
>JAGCSR010000040.1 GCA_017964005.1 Clostridiales bacterium | reverse complement strand
TCGCACTGCGTTATCAGGTTCTTCATCGCAAGCACCTGATCCCGCTCCCTTGCCTGAACGAATTCACTCGGAACATCCAGTTTTATTCCGGCATAAGAATTGACATAGACACCATCATCAAATGTTCCCTGTGTATAATTTGTTCCCTTAAGGACATCATCGGCTGAAGTATTGCTTTCTTCATCTTCGGGGCCGGCACCGCGGTATTTGCGGAAACGGTACGCGAAAGGATCTCTTGCCGTATTGTCGAGCCTGGGCTTAAAACCATCCCCGTATGTAAGACCGTATCCTTTTTCGAGAAAACACATGTCAGTACCTATCTGATCGATCGAGCCATACCAGGGCGAAGGAAGGCGTCCTACGAAATCAGCATAACCGCAAAGGACATCAGATACTCCCTTTCCTTCTGATCCCGGAAGGTAGCACATGACCACACTGTCCCAGGAATCAAGATCAGACTTATCCAGAATAACATTCCTGCCCGCAACGATACAGGTTACGGTAGGTTTGCCCAATGCCTTGACCTCGTCGATGGCAGCCCTGTTTTCCGGAAGCCCCAGATGACCGCAAAGCGCAAGATCATCCGTATCACCGTTCCACTCTGCATAGGCATCTTCTCCCACACAAAGAACAACAACATCCGCGGAAGATGCTAAAGCAGGATCTGTTATTATATCTATCCCGTAGTAACGGGAATAAAAAGAAAAAGCATCAAGGATGGTTGTTACTCCCTCGACTTCTTTCTCCGGAGCATTGTTCCATTCGATGGTCCAGCCACCGCACTGAGCCTGACCGTTATCTGCGGCAGGTCCGGTTATATATACCTTCGTTCCTTTCTTCAGAGGCAGCAGGTTCTTATCGTTCTTAATGAGAACGAGGCTTTCTTCCACCAGGCGCTCTGCAACTTTTCGATATTCGGGAGTTCCCGTAACAGACTGCTTCGTCTGAAGGGACAAAAGTTTGGGATCGTCGAAAAGACCTATATCCTTTTTGACCTTGATGATCCTTCTTACCGCATCATTTATACGAGACTCCGGTATCTCACCGTTGCCGACGGCTTCGATTATTATCCTTCGTGTCTCATCAAAGCGTTCAGGCTCCATGAGCATGTCGATCCCGGCATTAACGCATCTTACGACCTTTGACTTGTAGGAATCTCCGGGAATGTTGCCGACGGATTCCCAGTCACTTACGATGAAGCCCTCGAACCCCATCTCATTTTTGAGTTTCATGATATATTCGCCGTTCTCGTGCATCTTGACGCCGTTTAGCGCAGAATGAGAGATCATTATCGTCTGCACACCGGCATCTATCTGGGCCTGATAGACCTTGAGGAGTTCGTTGATCTGATCTTCCGTCAGTTTTGAGTCACCGCGGTCAAGAGGAGACTGCTCGCCCGTACCGTAACTTATATTGCCGTCTGCAAAAAAATGCTTGGCGCAGGCAACTATCCCTCCGTCGATAAGCCCCTTGGTGTATGCTGTGGAAAGTCTTGTTATCGTCTCAAGATCTGATCCGTAGGATTCATATGTCCTTCCCCATCTGGGGTCTACTGACTGAGCCACTACGGGAGCAAAGTTCCACATCATGTGACAGAGCTTGGCTTCATCTGCAGTAATAAGACCTGCCTGATAAGCAAGTTCTTCATCGTTTGCGGCACCGACACCTATATTATGGGGGAAATATACAGCATCAAGGCAGTAGTTGACACCGTGCACATCATCCTGACCGTAGATATAAGGGATCCCGCTCTCGGATTCGATCGCGCTCTGCTGGAAAGAGTCCACGAGTTTGCGCCATTCATGCGCATCGATACAGCCTGCCGTCGACAGGATGCTCCCGTAATCGTTGATCCTCATATCTTCCGTATCCGTCATATAAACGGCCGGCTGGACCATCTGGGCAGCTTTCTGTTCTAACGTAAGTTCATTGACGATCTCCTCGGGAGTCATCTTTGCATATCTGTGATACTTCAGACTTGCGTCATCAACAGGTGCCTTGCCGCTGCAGGCAACCATCGAAAACAGCATTACCGATGCTATGAGCAGTGATAGGAACTTTCTCACGTGATATACTTCCCCCTTCTGAAAATATTAAGCATATCAACCTGAGATTATTTTACACTATATCGATCGCTTTATTTAAACATCTTCTCATATACTGAAGGATCTTTGTCGCCAAAGTAGTAGATCTCAATGATGCACATAAGCTTATCATCAAGTTTTCTCACATAACCGCAGACTTTCTGCTCAGAGCCGCCTTCCTGTGAGAGAATGACATACTGACTTACGTATTCCTGATCTCCGAGTTTGACCTTCGATCTGCCCTTATCATCAACTTTGATATTGTATTGAGATAAGTTTGTCAGCTCACGTTTCATGTAATAATCCAGGAAATCCTCTTCGCTGAAGTCAGGATCATCGGGGAAAGCCTGATCCAGATTGATAAAATTAAAGGAGAAACCGTTACCGCTGTCGACAAACCATGCATCCCATGTCGTGGCAGATTCAACTCTCTTATCATCTTCATCAGCGATCTCCGCCAGGTTTTGTTTTTTGTCGCTGTTAAGCTCGTCTTCACTTACCATATGCAGATTTGAAGGTATCGACACTTGAATATCAGCATAATCGTTTACATAGTCGCCGTCTTTAAAAAGTCCTTTGGTGTAGTTGGTCCCTGCCATAGGATCTTGGACGGGCGTATCTTCAGCAGGCTTATCGGCTGTCATATCGGGTTCGGTACGGGCAGTAAACCCGTCTCCGTAGTTAAGACCGTAACCTCTTTCAAGGAAACACTTATCCGTTCCGATCTCGTCAACAGAACCGTACCAGGGAGAGGGCAGTTTGCCTCTGAAGTCAGCGCAGCCGCAGAGGACATCTGAGATGCCTTTGCCTTCGGATCCCGGGAGATAACACATAACAACGCTGTCCCAGTTACCGTAATCTTTCTTATCCAGTATGACATGTCTTCCTGCCACGATGCATGTTACAGTGGGCTTACCGGATTTACCGGCTTCATCTATCGCGTCTTTGTTGCCGGGAAGGCCTAATGCTCCGCAAAGCTCAAGATCTTCCGTATCGCCGTTCCACTCCGCATAAGACTGCTCACCGACACAGAGGAGTACTAAGT
>JAGCSR010000039.1 GCA_017964005.1 Clostridiales bacterium | reverse complement strand
TGCACTAGTCAAGCGAATGTAGACACCCAAACAAGAAATATATACCTTCAATTGGAACTGTAGATAGCTTTGAACTCTTTTGGAGTCAGATAATTTAAAGAGTAGGCAGGTCTTCTCTCGTTGAAGAACACGATGTAGTCGTCTACCTCTTTCTTTACATCCTCTCCGGATATGTGGAAGTCCAGTTTCATTTCTTCTTTAATCCATCCGTTAATAGCCTCCATTGCTGCATTGTCCGTGGGTGTGCCGGCCCTGGACATAGAACGGGTAATATTGTACAGCGGAAGCAATTCGTTGAATTCCTTCGAAGAATACACAGAGCCTTGATCTGTATGTAGAACCATATTAAGTTCAGGATTCTCTTTCTTAAGATCTATAAGTGTATGCAGACCGTTAAGATATGTCATTCTGTCACCTTTCTTCGCAGATAGCTCGTGGGCCACTATCTCGTTGTTCCACAGATCCATATAGAGTGTGAGTTCATAGTATGTACCATCAACTTTGAAGGCGGTCATGTCGCTTACTACACACTGAAGAGGACCATCTATCTTTATTCCGGCCATAAGGAGATTAGGGAATAAGCGGTCCGGTGTTCCTGCCTTCTTGTAACGGTATCGTTTTGCTTTGCTGGCTATTCCTGCAAACTTACAGCATCTGTGTGCTCTCTGATCTGACATCAATAAACCTTCATCCAAGCGTATCTTCGCATTGAGCCATCTGTAGCCATGTGAAGGATACTTCTCGTGATATTCCCTAAATATCTGCACATCCTGGATAAAGGATTGCATCTTGGGCGAAGGGTTCTCCAAGCGTTTCTTCCATTTATAGAATCCACTTCGATTGACACTCAACACTCTGCAGAGTCTCTTTACCGGGAATTCACCGGATAGTTCAAACACTATTTCGAATTCTTGTTGTTTAAAGGAATGAATTCCTTGTTTGCACCATCTCCTCTCACTTCGTATCCTTTTTTTGCCCGCAATTCATTGGCTTTAGCCAAGATAAGTGCATCGATCAGTTCATCTCTGGTCATGTTCTCATATGCAGCTCTTTCGTTGCTGAGAACATTGTTTGGTTTTCTTTCGCCAATTGATTTCTCATATTGGACCACCCAACCTCTAATTGTGTTTTCCGGGATGCCATATTTAACGGAAGCCTCATGTTTTGTTAATTCACCATCGTGAACACGCTTACCAATGGCTAATCTTTCTTCTTTTGTGCCGAACATTTTTACACCTCTGTTTATTTGATACTTAATAATGTAGCTGAAACTCCTTTAGGTGTATATACTTTTCGTCAGGTGTCTACTTTTACGTTACCACTTCAAAAATTCCAAGTTCTGCAAGTTTGATAGAAATATCTGCCGATTTTTTCTATCAAATCTCTCTTTTCTCGAAAATGATAGAAAAACAGCTGCAGTTTTTCCTATCAAAAATCAATTTCTAACGATTTGATAGAAAACTAACAAAAAGGATGCCTCAGCAGTCTGAGACATCCCTTCTTCATTGCTTTCTTACCAATATTACTCGTCACTCAAAGCTGCGAACTTATCCATGAGATCCAGTGACTTTCCTGTTCCGATAACAACGCATCTTATGGGGTCCTGAGCCAGGGATACATCGATACCGATACGGTTCGACAGCATGTGATCCAAGCCGTAGAGCATTGCGCCGCCGCCTGTCATGACGATACCTCTCTGGGAGATATCAGCCATGAGTTCCGGAGGTGTCCTCTCAAGAACGTTATGAACAGCTTCGAAGATCTGTCCGATAGGCTCTTCCAAAGCTTCCAGCATCTCCGTGGAGGATACGGTAACCGTAGAAGGAAGTCCGGTGATGATGTTACGTCCCTGGACATCCAGTGTAAGCTCTTCGTCACGGGGATAAGCACAGCCGATCTCGATCTTCAGCTTCTCAGCTGTCTTCTCACCGATAAGGATGTTATGGCGCTTACGTACATGCTTGATGATAGCCTCGTCGAACTTGTCGCCCGCAACCTTCAACGATGCGTCAACAACAGGCTCGCACAGGGATATAACAGCGATATCCGTGGTTCCGCCGCCGATATCGACGATCATGGAACCGCAGGCCTTGGTAATATCTATTCCGGCACCGATGGCGGCCGCGATAGGCTCTCTGATAAGGAATACATCCTTGGCACCTGCGTGACGGCAGGCATTCTCTACTGCCTGCTGCTCAACGGGAGTAATGACCGAAGGAACGCAGACAACGATAGTAGGCTTGAAGTATGTTGCACGAAAACCTTTGCAGACCTCGCCGATAAAGGCTTTGAGCATAACTTCTGTAGCGCGGAAATCGGAGATAACACCCTCTCTCAAAGGACGGATAGCCTCTACAACGTTAGGAGTCCTTCCCAACATGAGACTTGCCTGCTCGCCAACTGCCAGGACCTTACCGGTCTTGCTGTTGACTGCGACTACCGAGGGCTGTACGAGCTTAACTCCCTGTCCTCTTTGATAGATGAGGACAGAACTCGTGCCAAGATCGATACCTATTTCCATTCCTAAAGCCATATAAATTACCTCGTATATCAGTAACGCACGCAAAAAGGTGCGAATCATTCTTCACAAACAGATAGATTATTACATTACATTCAATAAAAATCAATCACAAGTAGCCTTACAAGTGTTACAATTAGTCGTTAACGATAATAAGAACGGGAGACAAGAATAATGAGATATTCAATCGATATCGACCGTAAATGGCAAAAGAAATGGGCAGATACCGAACTTTACAAGTTTGACGAGAACTCCGACAAGAAGAAGCTTTACTGCTTGGAGATGTTCTCATATCCTTCAGGAGCCAATCTCCACCTGGGACACTGGTATAACTACTCCCTGACGGATTCCTGGTCCAGAATGAAGAGAATGCAGGGATTCAACGTGTTCCATCCCATGGGATTCGACGCTTTCGGCCTCCCTGCCGAGAACTATGCTATCAAGACGGGGATCCATCCCAAGGATTCCACAATGAAGAACATAGAGACTATGGAGAAGCAGCTCCGCGAGATGGGCGCGACCTTCGACTGGAACTACGAGCTAGCTACCTGCACTCCCGAATACTATAAGTGGAATCAGTGGTTCTTCATCAAGTTATTCGAGAAGGGTCTTGCATACAGGAAGAACGCACCCGTCAACTGGTGTCCTTCCTGCAACACCGTTCTTGCCAACGAGCAGGTCGTAGACGGTGCATGCGAGAGATGCGGCTCCGAAGTCATCCATAAGCACATGACACAGTGGTTCTTCAAGATCACAGACTACGCTCAGGAACTCCTGGACTGCATCCCCGACCTCGACTGGCCGGAGAAGACCAAGAAGATCCAGACCAACTGGATCGGCCGCTCCGAAGGTTCACAGGTAGCCCTCTACGTTGAGAAGAACGGCGAAGAACTTAAGGACGAAGACGGCAATCCCGTAAAGCTCGAGGTCTTCACTACCCGTGCGGATACGTTCATGGGCTGCACATACGTAGTTGTTGCTCCAGAATCCGAGCTCTGCGATAAGCTGACAACAGACGAATGCCGCGAGGCAGTCGAAGAATATAAGAGACAGACCTCAAAGGTAACGGACATCGACAGAATGTCCACAACACGTGAGAAGACAGGTGTCTTCACGGGTTCTTATGCGATCCATCCTTTGAACGGCCGCAAAGTCCCGATCTGGGCTGCAGATTATGTAATCGCAGGCTACGGCACCGGCGTTGTCATGGCAGTTCCTTCCCACGACGAGCGTGACTTTGAATTCGCAAAGAAGTACGGTCTTGAGATAATCCGTGTAGTACAGTCCGCTCCCGGAGTCGATGATGAACTCCCTTACTGTGAGAAAAGCGGTGTCCTCGTAAATTCCGGCGAATTCGACGGGCTCGATATGCACGAAGCGATCGATGCTATCGTTGCAAAGCTCAATACAATGGGCATGGGCGAGAAGAAAGTCAATTACAGACTCCGTGACTGGCTCATCTCCCGTCAGCGTTACTGGGGCACACCTATCCCCATGATCCACTGCCCCGAGTGCGGCGTGGTACCCGTTCCGGAAGAAGACCTTCCTGTCCTTCTCCCTTACGATGTCGAGTTCAAGCCGGACGGAGAGTCCCCGCTTGCAAAGTGTGACAGTTTCATCAACTGCAAGTGCCCCAAGTGCGGCGGCGATGCAAAGCGCGATCCTGACACTATGGATACATTCGTTGACTCTTCCTGGTATCAGTTCCGTTATGCAGATAACAAAAACGCAGATAAGATCTTCGACAAGGACAAGATCAACAAGATGTGCCCTGTCGATAAGTACGTAGGCGGTGCTGAGCATGCTTCAATGCATCTCCTCTACGCAAGATTCTTCACAAAGGCAATGCGTGACATGGGCCTGCTCGATTTCGACGAGCCCTTCAAGAGCCTCGTACACCAAGGTGTAATCCTTGGTTCAGACGGCCAGAAGATGAGTAAGTCCAAGGGCAACACCGTTATGCCTGACGATTACATCATTAAGTACGGTTCCGATGTCTTCAGGACATATCTGGGATTCGGTTTCTCCTATATCGACGGCGGTCCCTGGAACGACGAAGGCCTGCAGGCTATCGTTAAGTTCATAAGAAGGATCGAAAGACTGACAGAAGATGTAGCAGCCGCTGCTCCCGCCAAGGCAGATCCTGCAGACGGAGCCGCAGCAACAGCTTCAGCAAAAGATCTTAACTATGCTGTTAACTACGCTATCAAGGCAGCTACCGCCGATATCGACAGATTCCAGTTCAATACGGCCATCGCACGTATGATGGAGCTCCTGAACGCTATCGGCAAGTACCAGCAGACACCTGACGCTGATCCTCAGGTCTTAAGAGCCGCTTTCGAGAAGCTCGTCCTCATCCTCTCCCCCTTCGCTCCTCACTTCGCAGAAGAGATCTGGGAGACTCTGGGCAACGGTTATTCGATCTTCAACGAAGAATGGCCCGAGTTCGATGAATCGGCTCTCGTACTCGATACAGTTGAGATCGCAGTACAGATCAACGGCAAGATCCAGTTCAAGATCAACATTCCTTCCGATGCAGATCAGGCAGCCGTAGAAGAGATCGTCAAGGCAGATGCAAGATTCGACGAAGCCCTTGCAGGCAGGAACATCGTCAAGTTCATCTATGTCAAAGGAAGACTTGCAAACATCGTAGCTAAGTAATATCGATTAACGATCAAAAACGAAGAAACTGTCCCGGCATCAGCCGGGGCAGTTTTTTATACGCGAAAACAATATCATCAGCATAAGAAATGGGCTGCCCCGAAGGACAGCCCATGCAGTTGATCAGAAATCAGATCGTCTTATCAGCCTTTCCCGTTCACGTACTTGTCGTACTTATAGAGGAATGTGACCATCTGACGTCTCAGGCAGTTGCCTTCAGGCTTGAACAAGCCGCCCTTGTAGCCTTCGACGATCTTCATCTCGGATGCCCAGAGCACTGCCTTATAGAAGTAGTCGCTCTTCTTAACATCAGAGAACTTATTCTTCGTTGTTGTCGGCTTCGGCTTGCCTGCAAGTCTCCACATGAATGTTACGGCATGCTTTCTCTGGCAGACATTCTTAGGACCGAATGTTCCGTCCTTATAGCCTTCGACAACCTTCTTCTCGGATGCCCAGAGCACTGCCTTGTAGAAGTAATCGGATTCCTTGACATCAGAGAACTTGCATTCATCAGACTCAGGCTTCGGGCTGCCTTCGAGTCTCCAAAGGAAAGTAACCATCTGAGCTCTGGTGCACTCGTTTGCAGGCTTGAAGTTCGTCTGATTGTCGTAACCCTTTACAACACCGTTGTTGGTGAGGTAGTAGCAGGGCTTATACCAGAAATCGAACTCGGATGTTACATCCTTATAGAGAACCTGTACGGTGATGGTCTTCTTGACACCGGACTCGGACTTGGCGGTTACGGTAACCTGACCTGCCATAAGACCCATGACGGTTCCGTCAGAGCTTACCTTACAGATCTTCTTGTTGGAGCTCGTGAACTTCACCTTCTCCGAAGCTGTATAAGGGATCTTAGCGGTCTCGCCTGCCACAACAGTGATGCTCTCAGCGTTGAAGAGGATCGGAGAAGTCTTGATCTTGAATGTCATGATCTTCGTGCCGTAGAAATTGCCGATACCCGTGATGGTGATCTTAGCCTCACCGGACTCGATGTTATTGGAGTAAGCAACCTCATAATCGGTACCTTCAACAAGCTTCTTTGTCTTGTATGTCAGGTTGACCTTAGGTGTGATCTCCTTGCCGGTGTAATTCTTGGCAGGAATTGACTCTGCGCCTGCATAATCGATATTAACGGCATTGATGGTGAACTTCTTGGTAACAGAACCCGTGAAGTTGTTCGTACCGGTAATAACAGCGGAAGCTGTATCCTGGCCGGAAGCAGTATTATCGGAATAGGTTACCTTGAAGTCTGCGGTGCCCATATCATTGCGGGCGATCACACGACCGGAATCCTTAACGGTTACAGTCACGTTAGGAGTCTTGGCCGTTCCGTCATAGCTTACAGCATCGATCGCGATATCAGCGTTGAAATCTGTAAGTTCGAAAGGTGTGATCTTGAATGTAACTGCCTTCGTGCTGCCG
The DNA here is from genome assembly GCA_017964005.1 of Clostridiales bacterium. GTDB lineage: Bacteria > Bacillota > Clostridia > Saccharofermentanales > Saccharofermentanaceae > Saccharofermentans. The sequence goes on along the minus strand of JAGCSR010000039.1, from coordinate 34,179 downwards.
AAGTTGCCGATACCGGTTATCGTAACAGTTGCGGTTCCTGCATCGATATTATCCTTGTAAACGACTCTGTAATCCTTGCCCTCAACAAGAGTCTTATCAGCAAATGTGATGGTCAAAGAAGGCTTGATCGCTTTACCGAATGCATATACCTGATCCTCGATATCTGCGATCTTGGTATTGGCAATGGATTCTGCTGCGATCCTGAAGTTAACTGTCCTGGTGCCCGTATAGTTGCCGAGACCCTTGACCGTAACGATCGCAGTTCCAACATTCTCGTTGTTCTTGTACTCGAGTTCGTAATCTGTTCCGGATACGAGCTTATCCTGAGTAACCTTATTGGTGGCGTTGATGTCAGGCTCCTGAGCTGCGCCGTTATAGATAAGGTCATCCATAGCTTTGATGCTCATATTGCTTACGTTCGCAGGATCGATCGTAAACTTAACATCAAACTCGCCTGTGTAGTTCTTTGTACCTGTAACTGTAGCAACGGCTTCGTTACCGGCATTGACATTATCCTTATAGGAGATCTTGAAGTCGGCGGTACCGTTGTCCTTCCTGCCGATGAACCTGTCGAAATCATTTACGAAAACCGTAACAGCAGGCTCGCGGGCAACACCGGTGTACTCGATAGCATCGATGGTGACCTTGGTGTTGTCGGCAGTCAGTTCATAAGGAAGGATAGTGAACTCAACATCCTTCGAACCCTTGTAATTGCCGATACCGGTAACTGTGACGAGTGCGGTGCCGGCATTCACATTATCCTTATACTCACAGCTGACATCCTTGCCGTTAACCAGAGTCATCTCGTTATAGACGATCTCAGGGAAAGGCGTGATCTCTTTGGTCGTATAAGTCTCATCAGCAATAGCGGTGAATGCGACATCATCAGCACTGATGTCCTTACGCTCGATCGTGAAGTGGATAGTCTTTGTGCCCTTGAAGTTGCCTGTACCGGTTACGATAACATCAGCAGTTCCGGCATTGGTATTCTCGCCGTAATCAAGGGTGTAATCAGTATCCTTTACAAGATCGACAGGTGTAGGATCCACATCGGGATTGGGATCAGGCTGCATCCACTTAGCTTCGATCTCGGGTGTGTGCTTTGCACCGTCATAGATAATATCGTCGAGCTTTGTGATAACGAAGTTGCTGTCTGTTACTTCTGCGGGAACGATATCGAAGTCAACATCGAAGGAACCTGTATAGTTTCCTGTACCCGTGATCGTTACCTTGGAATCGTCAACAGCATTGACATTATCGGTATATGCGACAGTAAAGTCACCGTAGCCCTTGTCGTTCCTGAAGAGATAATATCCCTTGAAGCCGTTATCGGCATCATCAACGACGATAGTAAACTCAGGAGTCTGGGGCAGTCCATTATAGACAACTCGCTCGAACTCGATACCGAGCTTGCCGTCAGTATTAGCTGCTTCGATATCATAAGGATTGATAACAAAGTTCTCGATCCTTGAGGATGTGAAGTTGTTAAGACCGGAGATGTTGACTTCCGCTGCGGTTGTAGCGTCGAAGTTATTGTTCCAGTCAACCTCATAATCCTCGCCGGGCTTCATCACATAGGATACACCGTTGCCGTTGTCGAAATTTACGACCGGATCAGGTGTATGGTAATCAAGATCATAAGTCTCGTCTGCGATGGGATCTACCGTAACGGTTGCGTCACCGATGTCCAGAGGATCGATAGTAAAGAAGATATCGGTAGAACCGATAAAGTTCTTTGTCGCTTTGATCGTGATCTTTGCCATATGACTGTTAATGGAAGTATTGCTTGCATTGAAGTTGTTGTCATAAGCAAGATCATAATCTGTTCCGAGAACAAGATCTACAGCTGTTTCTACGGGATATCCGCCTGCGTCGACCGACTTAACGATAAACCTTGCGGAGATATCAGGCTCCAAAGCATCGCCTGTATAGACCATATTAGGCTGATCATCTATCTCGATCTCAGTGATGGGAGCACGGCTGATTGTGAACTTGAAATCAAACTCACCGGTGTAGTTATTGGTAGCGGTTATGGTAGCAATAGCCTCTTCCGTTGCATCGATGTTGTCGCTGTATGCAACTTTGTAATCCGCACTGCCGTCATCCGCTCTTGCGATAACAGTGCCGTTCAGAGGGGATGCGGAATCCTTGATCTTAACTACGAGCTCCGGAGTCTGATCAAGACCGTTATATACGATCCTGTCATATGTGATCTCCGTATTAGCTTCTGTCAGTTCATACTCTGTGATGGCAAAATCGCAAGTCTCGCTGAAGTCGAAATTGCCGATACCGGTAACAGTAACATGACCTGTTCCGACATCCCTGTTGTCACTCCAGGAGAGCTCATAATCAACATCCTTAACAAGATCATTGCCATCGAAAGTTACCTTAGGCTCAGGGCACTGATCCTCGCCGTTATAGATAAGATCTGCGATAGGCTCGATATCAACATCAGTAAAGTCATGGGGCACGATCTCAAAGACGAGCATTGTTGTGTTATCGTAATTACCCTTACCTGTAACTATAACGTGCGCAAATCCTATATTCTCATTATCTTCATATGACAGTTCATAATCAGTGCCTTCAACAAGTTCATCGCCCGTATTAACGTTCTTGGCAGTGATCGTAGGCTCGATGGGAGCTCCGGTATAAACAGTCCTATTGCCGGAATCCTCATACAAGGTGTCGATAGAGACAACCGTTGTATTTCCTATAGCTCTGGGCAGGACATCAAATGTTGTATCCAGTGTGCCTGTATAATTGCCTGTTGCAGTAGCCGTAACGGTTGCCGGACCTTCTGCAACATCAGTGTTGGAGGTATAAGAAAGCGCATAATCTGTGCCGGCCTTGAGAACAACATCATTCAGGCCTGCAACCGTGATCTTAACCTCGGGTTCTACAGGAAGACCTGTATAGAAGATCTTATCAGGATCGACTACTTCGATGGCAGATCCCGTAACATCATAAGGTAAGATCTCAAAAGTCACTTTTGCAGAACCAGCGTAGCTTGCACCCTTACCTGTAACGGTAACAGTGCAAGTTCCAACATCAAATCCGCCGTCGGTTATGGCCAGATCATAATCCGTGCCGCTTACGAGAGTTGTTCCGCCGTGCTTTACAACTACTTCATCCGCAATATCTTCTACAGTAAACCGGGCATTCTTGAAGATCTTGTCGGAGATAGCGGAAATCTCTGCATCCTTGATATCTTTCTTAACCACAACATCGATCTGCTCGATATATGTGTAGTATGTCGTATCCGACCCTGTCAGAGCATTATCGTAAGTTGCATATACCAGGATCTTAGCATTACCTGCGCCTACGGCCTTAAGGCTGATAGTTCCGGGAGTTGCATAATCCGTAACCTCAAGAACTGTGTCATCGGAAGATTCAACATAGACAGAATCAACATTAAGAGAATCGTTAGGCTGCAATGTGTAATCGACAGTAAATTCCTGACCTGCCACCAGCTGATCAAGTTCGGTGGAAGCGGAATAATCCAATCCTGTCGTCTTCTTATTTACATGGAATGTAACCGTGCTTCTGACGGTATCATCAGAATCAGCATATGCAGTCAGGATAACATCACCGTTCTTTCCGTCAAGGAATGTTACGCTGAGTTCCTTCGTATCCGGATCGTAAGATGTAGAGATCCACTTCTGGACTTTGGAATCTGTAAGGTCTGCATCTGTAATTGTAGAACCGATGGTCGCCTTCCATGTAATAGTATCGATAGTAGGCTTGTCATCTGTACCCTTTGTATCAGAAGTGATCTTAACAGACTGTCCGTCATAGATGGAATACTCTTCCCCTGCCGTGATCTCATTAAGGGACTTCGACAGATTAACGGGATCAGTATCGGTCTGCTCTACGGTATTGGTAATAGCCGTGGTTGCAGTGTTTGTATATACGGTGATCTCTTTTTCAGCCTTAGTCTCATTCTCAACGCCATAATTGGTTGTTGCGAAGATCTTTACCTTAGTGCTGGTCTTTCCTCCAAGATCCGCAGTATCGGGAACGGCGATCTTAACGGATCCGTCCGTGTCCTGTGTTACTGTAAGGATCGTATCATCCTCGGAAGACCAGGTTACATCTTCAGGATCTGACGGATTATCTACAGCATCATATGCAGGAACAACCGTGAACTCAACATCCTTCTCCTCACCGACTACGATCTCGGAAGGATCATTGATCACAATAGATGTTACATCAGGTTTTACCGTTATCTCGCAGGAGTCTGACTCGGCACCCTTCTCGGATGCTGCCGTAACAGTAACTGTACCGGGGCCAACGGCAGTAATAACACCGTTCTCGTCAACAGTAGCAACATTCTCATCAGAAGATGTATAGATCAGACGGTCTACTGCATCAGCAGGTTCTGTAGCGATCTCTGCTGCAAGATCAAATGCAGGTGTCTTTACAGTAGAGATCTCATAAGTATCTTCTGCTATATCAACTGCTGTAAAAGGCTTAAGGGGAAGGATATCAAGCCCGATAGCTATCAACGGTCTGGTGAGACGTTCAGCTCCGGTCGCCTCATCGAAAGCGGAAGAGTTCACATCGATCACAAGCAGATGCGGCTTTGACAGATCCAAAAGATCGCCGTTGATCTTAACCTTTGCGCTTGTTTTTGTCTCATCATCATATGTAACGGTAACAGCGCCATCTACCTCCCCGTTATTCTCTTCAAGCTTATAGACAACTGTGTCGCCTGAAGTTCCGGCCAAGGTCTTCGTCCTGTCGAAAACAAAATGGAATTCGTCATCGCACATGCATTCTATGGACTGGATGCTGTTGACCTTTCCGTTCTCGTAAGATGCGATGGCCTGACCTTCGCTCTGCCCGAGTACCGCTTCCTCCCTGATAAAGAATTCAGTGAAGGGGATCGCTTTCTTTACAGTAAGCTTTCTCGTTACAGCACTTGATTCGCTCTGTGTTATAGACAGGGATGTCTCGTCAGAAGATCCCGGATTGGCATACAGGATAAAATCATTATCCGTACCCATCTGGTTAACCTTGAACAAAGACCATCTCTTGTTTGATCCGACAGTCGGATCCTGAACAGTAACTCTTACATCGCCCTTATCAGGATCACCCTCGATATGAAGGATCGCAACATAAGGCTTGCCCTTAAGGCCCAGCGGATCATGATCCTTGATCAACTCATCCCGGGCAGCATTATACGCATCCTGATCGGCATCGGGATGCTCTTCAAAATATCCGTTCAGAATGTCTTCCATACTGACAGGGTCACTGCCTGCAGGTCCCTGATCGATATAAAGAACACCCTCTTCGTCATTGTCATCCAGGACAAGCTTGCTGTGTCCTGCGCTGGCTTTTACCTCAACGGAATTGGAATCTTGAATGAGTCCTGAATCCGAAGAGAAAGTAGCGTAATCACTATAAGTGATTTTGTCTTTAAGCGTTATCTGGTAATCGCTCAAAATGTCAGCGCCGGTATCTGCCCAGGCCATAGCCCAGCTCGAGAATACCATTGCTGTCGCAAGCAATGCCGAGATGCCTTTCTTAAACTGTCTAAGCATAAGATCCTCCTGTTTTTACTGTCCAAGGACAGATATATTCAAACCTTTGTATTATATCCTCCCCGGGATATTATTTCTATTATAAAAAAATAAATAAACAATAAACCGGGGCTGCCCCGATGGACAGCCCCGGCATTCTCAGTTCGACTTAGGGTTGAACCCGTTCAGATTACCCTTTCCCGTTTACGTACTTGTCGTACTTATACAGGAATGTAACCATCTGACGTCTCAGGCAGTTTCCGTCAGGCTTGAACTTGCCGCCTGCGTAGCCTTCAACGATCTTCTTCTCGGATGCCCAGAGCACTGCCTTGTAGAAGTAATCACTCTTCTTAACATCCTTGAACTTGTTCTTGGTTGTCTTAGGAGCAGGCTTACCGGCCAATCTCCACATGAATGTTACGGCATGCTTTCTCTGGCAAACGATCTTAGGACCGAATGTTCCGTCCTTGTAACCCTCAACGATGTGGTTCTCGTTGCCCCAGAGGACTGCCTTGAAGAAGTAGTCGCTCTTCTTTACATCCTTGAACTTGGATACGGTGGTCTTAGGATTCGGGCATCCCTGGAGTCTCCACAGGAATGTAACCATCTGGCCTCTCGTACACTCGTTAGCAGGCTTGAAGGTTGTCTGGTTGTCATAACCCTTAACTACATCGATATTTGTGAGGTAGTAAGTAGGCTTGTACCAGAAGTCGCCTGTATTCGTAACGTCCTTATAGAGAACCTGAACACTGATGGAAGCAGAGATACCGGATGCAGTCTTACCTGTGATCGTTACCTTGCCTGCCATCTTACCGGTTACTTCGCCGTTGACATTGACCGTACAGATCTTCTTGTCGGAAGAAGTCCAGGTTACCTTCTCGTCTGCATCGAAAGGCATTCTCTTAGTATCGCCTGCAACAACATCCATGCTGTCAGCATTGAAGCGGACTGCAGCGGACTTGATCCTGAACTTGATCTCCTTGGTGCCGTTGAAGTTGCCGAGACCTGTTACGATGATCGTAGCCTCACCGGGGTTGACATTATCCTTGTAGGAAAGCTTGTAATCTGTGCCTTCCGTCAATGTCTTGCCATCAAATGTCAGCTTGACCTTAGGTGTGACAGCACTTCCGGTGTAAGCAACAGGCTCAACATTCTCATTGCCTGCACGGTTGATATCGATACCCTTGATGGAGAACTTCTTGGTAACGGAACCTGTGAAGTTCTTTGTACCTGTGATAACAACGGATGCAGAATCTGTACCGGAGTTAACATTGTTGGAATAAGTAACCTTGAAGTCAGCGTTGCCTTCATCGTTACGTGCAAGGCCTCTGCCGTTCTCGGTCAGCTCAACCTTAACGCCAGGAGTCTTTGCCTTACCGTCGTAGTTAACCTCATCAACCGTGATCTTCGTGTTGGAAGCTGTCAGCACATAAGGATTGATCTTGAATGTTCTGGTGGTCGTGCCGCCGAAATCACCCAAGCCGACGAATGTCATGGTAGCTGTACCGACATTGTAGTTGTCCCTGTACTCGATCCTGTAATCAACATCCTGAGTAAGTGTTCTTCCGTCATAGACAAGAGTTACAGCAGGTCTGATGCCTTCACCGAACTGGAATGTCTGATCCGGAATAGCAGAGATCTTTGTATCGGCGATGTTGCATGCAGCGATCTTGAAGGTTCTTTCAGTCTTACCCGTGTAGTTGCCCATACCGTTGATGATGACCTTAGCATTTCCAACATCGGTATTGTTCTCATACTCGAGATAGTAGTCGATACCTGCCTTGAGTCTGGCACCGGTATTCTTGTTCTTTGCTACGATGTCAGGTCTATGCTCAGTTCCATCATAGAATGCCTCAGGCGGATTCTCAATATCCATGTTATTAACATGAGTAGGAGTGATAGTGAAGTTTGTGGTAAATGTTCCGGTGTAGTTATTTGTACCCGAAATGGTTATTACACCCGTAGATCCAACATTGATATTGTTGGAATAAGAGTATTTGACATCACCCGTACCATCATTGTTCTTACTAAGACCCGTATTGAATGTGATTGATTTCACATCAAAATTAGGTGTAAGAGGCAAGCCGGTATATTCGATCGGATTAACCGTAACAGAAGTGTTCGCTGCAGTTAACTCAAACGGATCGATGGTAAAATTGACTTTCCTTGCTTCATTGGGATTACCGTTACTGTAATTCTTTGAACCGTTGATGACAATGGTTGCTGTTCCGGCTTTCTGATTGTTAGTGTAACTTATGGTGTAATCTACATCCTTCACCAGAGTCATATCGTTGTATGTGATAGTAGGAATAGGTGTAAGATGTGCCCCACCAGAATAGGTCAAAGCCGGAACATCAGCTACTACGATATCATTATCCTTTATATCTCTGGCAGAGATCGTGAACGATTTGCTCGTAGTATTATAGTAGTTACCAATACCATTGATAGTAACCTTTGCAGAACCTGCTGCAGTATTACCCGTGTAAGTAAGAGTATAGTCTACTCCGTCAACAAGAGCGTTACCCGTCTTGAGGTTCTTGGCATCAATGTCAGGTGTATAAGCCTGTCCGTCATAGATAACAATTCCATTCGAATCAGGATAGAGATTGTTGATCTGAACAAAAGCACCATCTGTAATGCTCCTGGGCTTAATGGTAAATGTCTTCTCAACCAATCCTGCGTAGTTTCCAACACCTTCTACAGTAACTGTAGCGGTATCTTCCCCGGCTTCAATGTTGTTGTCATAGGACACAGTATAATCCGTGTTCTTCGTAAGGGTAGCGCCGATCGAAGGTGCGCGAAGGCTTACGCCGGGTGTTACCTGCAGACCTGTATAAACATTATTCGAATCAACAGTCATTGAGTCGTCATCAGACAAAATGTAAGGGGTAATATTAAATGTCAGTTCCATCGTGCCTGCATAGTCTCCCTTACCGGAAACAATAACTGTACACTCTCCGACATCCCTATTGTTCTTAATCTCACTGATGGAATAATTAGTGTTATAAGTCAAAGCTGACCCTTCATAAGAGAGCGACAACTCATTCTTGATCTGATCAACAGTGTATGGATTATTCTTGTATACCTTGTCAGAGAACGAGCTCTCGACCGTTGCATCATTTATGTTGTATTTAACCGGAATATTAACGGAATTGAGGCATGTGTAATACGTTGTATCTCCGGTAGTAAGCGCAACATCATATGTTGCATACATTTTCAGATTTGCGCTTCCCTCTTTCAGAGCCTTCAACTTGATCGTTCCGATCCTTCCGACATTCGTATAAGATTCAACAAATAAAACATCAGGGTCATCGGAAATGATATATGCGCGGTCAACATTAGTCTGGACATTGCTGTTCAAAGTATATTGAACCGTAATCTCGTCTCCTGTTCCAACACTGTCCAACTTAGGTCCTTCGATAACCGCGGTAGTAATGCTCGTTGTCTTCCTGTTTACATGGAAAACTATCGACTTAACAAAATGAGGATTGGAAATATTATCATTTGTGTCGTCCACTACAGCATAACCGGTGAGTGTGATCTTAGCATACTTACTTCTCAGGAAATTCAATGTAAGATTCTTGTCTTCAGCATTTTTATTATATGTGTAAGAAAAATATGAAGATGCAGCACTTAACGGACTGTTCGTGATACTCGTTCCGTCAATAGTGACTCTCCAGTTAAGCTTATCTGTAGAAGTCTGGCCTTGTGAATTCAATAACTGAGTGCCGATCTTTACCGACTGTTCGTCGTAGATGTTATATTCGTCGGCACCGAGAGTTACCAACGACTTCTTGAGATTAGTATGAGTCTCTCCCACCAGTTCAGGAGTAAAGATCATGTCTCCTGAAGGAGTATCCGCCCAAACCAATATGTTCTTTGTAGCAGTAACAGCGCTGTTTGAAGACTTTGCTGTCAATGTTACAGACACATAGTTATCCGAGCCGGAAATAGCCTTGTCTGTAGCTGTGATCTTTACAGTACCCTGGGCATCAGGGGCAGTAACAGTGAGATAGTCTGTATTACTTGATGTCCATACAATGTCCGTAGGATCAATGCCGTCAGCTATGCTCGGAGTAAGAGAGTATTCTACTGACAATGTTTGACCTTGCACAATATTATCTGGGCCATCGATCAGGATAGCCTGAAGATCAGGTCTGACACAAATAGTACAAGTTGTCTTGACATTCGGATTGTGCCTTGAATATGCAGTAATCTCTGCTTCACCTATAGCAACTGCTGTCACTATACCGGTATTCTTATCAACTGTAGCAACACTAGCATCAGAAGACGAGAAATAGACTTTGTCAGTAACATCAGTCGGAGCAATAGTCAACTCAGGCTTCAGCTCCATGGTCTTGTTATTTACCATTGTAAGGTTGTAACTGTCTTTCGAGAATTTAAGACTGGTTATAGGATTAGACTTAACGACATTGATATTAATGTCCCAATAAGGTCTTGCGAGATTATTGCCTGTCTTTGTATCCACATCTCCAACCGGAGTGTTGACCATTCTTAACTTAAACACTTTACCGACCTGAGCAATGTTCTCCGGGATTTGAACCATTGCACCAAGACCATCTTCGTCTTTAGAAACGATAAAATTCGGAGGAAGGATCCGTGTATTACCGTCATACAATTCGTACTCTATCGTGTCATCAGTTTTTCCTTCAGATGTTTCTGTCCTGTCGAATACAAAATGAAGTGTCTCGCCCTGGATATAATCGATAGGCATACTGACCTGCTTTGCAAAGACAGTAGCATCATTCATGGTAACTCTGTCATAGCCTGCCATTGTAGAAGTGGAGTACTGTTCAATGAACTCCGTCTCTTTACAATAGCACTTGGTAAGCCTAACGGCTTTATGCATCGTAATCCTGAGAACCGAGGTTCCCTCACCCTGTGAGATCAAGAACTCACTGTCAGGCAAAGATTCTTTCGTGACATACACAAGAAAGTACTTGTCGTAATCAGAGCTGAGTTCGGTCATCTCATAGCAACATACATGTCGTACATTCAAAACCATAGGGTCAGAAGAACCAAATGAGATCGGATTACCTGTCTTATTCTTTGTACTGACATGAATAACCGTGAAATAATTGGCGCTGTAATTTGCATACAACTCATCTCTGGCAATGCTTAAATTTCTCAAAGCAGTATCAGTACCTCTGTACAACTGCATCGGGTTGGTTGTATCGTCAAAACCCGGCTCGGTCTCATCAGGATCGAGCTTGTTCTTGAGTTTTAATCTTCCGTCGTCGAGCGATTCCGGACTCTGATCCAAATAGATCGTACCTGAACCACCCGCAGGTTTAACATACTTTCCGTGATTTGCCAGATTGCTGTAAGTTACTCCGTCGTATTCTAATTCATCTACAATCTCAACTTCATAATTTGAAGTGTCTCCATCGGCTGCCCATACGACAGACCAGGTTGAGATGATCATCACTACTGCGAGTAATGCTGACAAACTCTTTTTTACTACTTTTAGCATAATACCCTCCTGTAATTTTTTCCCGCACGAAGCGGGTATATTGATAAATATACAACATAGATTATAAACTCTTGGGAGGGATATTCCAATCAAATATTTCAAACAAATTACAAAAAATAATTATATTTTGCGTTTTTGTCCCGATAATAGGACTGATTTACCTGCCTTCCAGGTATTCATTTAGCCTTTGGCGCAGGAGTTCGTAACGGAGACGCTTCTCTTCCTTGGCGAAGTGTACTTCCCTTGTCTGTTCGGGATTATCGATATATTCAAGCTCCTCGTCTCCGAACTGCTCGCTTGTCAAGTCGAAGACCTTGTCACCGACTTTGTTATAGCAGTGGAAATTGCCGTCGGGGAGCTCTACGCCGAAGACTTTGCCTCCGAAAATGTCCTGGACAAGGAATGCGGTGATAGAGCACTGGCCCAGGGTCTTATTGTCTTCGGACCATTCATCCCGCATCCTGGGGGCGCAGGTATCGGCGCACCAGACATGATCCAGGGCATCGTAGAGATCCTTTGGATTCCCTATTCCCCTGTATTCTTCTGTCACCGCTTGGCAGTCGCAGTTATCGCTGCCGTAAAACCTGTATGCCATATATTACTCCTCGTCGTTTTTGGACTTGAATATGCCTTTGACCCGTTCTGAGAGCGGGAGCTCGGAATCGTCTATATCCTCTGCCCTGACTTTGCCGGTGTTGGTATAAAGATATTCGTCCAGCTCGTTCTTGGGAATAGGTGTTGCCACAGCTCCCGATTCCGCGGGTACGCCGGCTGTCTTCTCCTGACGGTCGAAGTCTGTTGAGATATGGATATCTTCTTCCCTTCCGATGGGAGCTCCGCAATGAGGACAGGTCGAGCAGGTGCCCTTGACATAGCCTCCGCCGCAGGATGTACACTTGGTCTCGCCTATATTGAGGCTTACGGGGACTGCATTCTTGTATTTGCCCATCTTGATGAGGCTTACGGTCATGATGGCAAAATGGATCAGAATGAACCCTATGAAGAAGACCGCAATGCTGACCTTACCGTAAGCGATATAGGGTTTCATCACTTTAGGCGTTATGTTCCTGAATGCCTTGGCTACGGAACCGGAAACATCCGGTCTGTTCCCCTGGGCCAAAAGATCGTTGAGGTTGCTGTTGAACTCATCCAGGTACTTGTCGTTTAAGATCTCGTCCGTTTCGTCACCCTGCATTCCTTCCCAATAGTACTTATCGTTGTCTTTAGGTTGTTTGGGTTCGGAATACATTATGACCCAGTGTTTCTCATCGGGGAAACGGTTTACATAGTAGTTATAGGCATAGTCTTCCAGGGACATACGGCCTTCCCACTCCTCGTTATTGACTGTGACGAGGGCAGGTGTTATCCCTGTCTCATCCCTGAAATCCTCCAAAGCACCGGCCAAATCCATCATATCGCCCATTATTGCGGCATCAGCTTCGATCACTACTTTGGCATCGTAATCCATCTCCAGTTTGGAAGGAGCGTGACGTATATCCGAAAGAAGCGGTGCTATAAATGCAAAGAACGGGATATAAAATAGAAGAAACAGATATCTCCATTTACCTGCGGTCTTGGCAGGATCCTTGTCCGAATAGATATAGTGAGGCGAGCCGCCGTCGTAGTAAACATATCTGGTGGCACCCGGGAAATATGACTTGGAAACACGGGATGAAGATCCTCCCGAACCGGAACTGCCCCCGCCGAAAGAACCGCCGCCCCCTCCGAATGAGCCGCCTCCGCCGCCTGATGAATGTGGCATATACTCTGCCTCCCTTATTCACATATTGGATATAATGTACACCAACACCCCCGCAGGTTGCAAATCTGTTTACCCTTTCCGTCCATGTAATTCAAGTTATTCGAAATAATTTTATTGTTTTTCGATAAAAAAGTGTTGATTTACAAAAAACGTTATGTTATATTGCAATCGTAATGAAGTAATCCGGATCCTGAAAGGAGCTCATCATGGCTGAGAAAACAGAAGAAAGAAAGTATAAGTCAGATGTAATCCGTCTGTCTAAGCTTGCATCCATCGTATTCATCGCCCTGGTAGTTATGGCTGATATCGTCGGGTGGCCCATCGCAAAGTATGTCACCTTCTGCTGGATAGGCAAGTTCGATATCATGTCGCTTATACTGACCACCGTAGTCTTCTATGCGGCGACCGTGTGCGGATATATCGTGTTGTTCAGCGTATATAAGCTCCTGTCCAATATGGAGAAGGATATTGTTTTCGATACAAAGAATACGAAGCTTATGGGATATATCACCATGGGGCTGATCGCGGCAGGGTTCGCCTGCGCCTGCGAGACATTCACCTGGCCCGGTGCGATATTCATAAGTATAGTTGCATGGTTCATGGCGCTGATCGTCCTGTGTGTCAAGACGGCTTTCGATAAAGCCATCCTGATGAAGGACGAGATGGACCTTACGATCTGACGGAGGTGGACTGATGATAATAGTTAATCTTGATGTTATGATGGCCCGCCGCAAGATGAGTTCCGGAGAACTCGCAAGCAGGATCGGAATCACACAGGCAAACCTGTCGATATTAAAGAACCAGAAGGCCAAAGCCGTAAGGTTCTCGACATTAAACGATATATGCAAAGCCCTCGACTGCCAGCCCGGAGACATACTCGAGTACCGGCCTGACGAAGAAGACGAAGAGAACTAACTCAAAGGAGAATTTAAAATGGAAAACACGATCATGGTGCAGCCCGCAGGGCCTGCGCCCGGACAAGTGAACAAAAAATTCGGCAAATGGGGTATTTATCTTGCCTTCCCTATCGCCTTTCTGTATGTAAGGTTATTCCTGTTCGGACTTGATTCCTATGGTACGCTCGCGGACGGGATCGGCAAATTCATGTTCTGTCTGCTGTTCATCTTGTGGAACGAGTGCGTTCTTGCAGGACGATTAAAGCAGCGCCGTTTGTCCGTATCCGACTGCTTCTGGTACGGATCGCTGATCCTTACCGCCGCACTTCTGTACTTCGCACCCGAATACGAATCCGCGGTGCTGATACTTCATATAGTAGTCATTTACGCGACTGCCGTAAGATCCCGGGGACTCCTGATGGGTCAGACATCCTGCTATATTATCGGGGACTTCTTCATCACTACCGTAATCCGCCCCTTCGCAAACTTTGCCAGGGTATTCCAGGATATAAGACTGTTTTCAGGCGAGAAGAAGGCCAAGGGCAAGGTTGTTATAGGAGTTATTGCGGTATTGTTCGTCGTTCCCGCATTCTTTATTGCCCTATACCTTCTCGGTGAACTCGACGCGACCTTCGGTCAGGTTCTGTCCAACATCACCGACTACATCTCTGAAGACGAAGTGATGAAAGATGTGTTCTCCATATTCGCTGCAGGGCCCGTGGGAATGTTCCTGTACGGAATGCTGTCCGGATGCGCCCGTAAGGATGAAGCCGAGATGCTCGATGACGGAAGACGCACAGACATGTTCTTCGATAAGCTCCGTGCAGCACCGGTTGTCATCAGCAGGATCCTTCTTATCCTCTTCGATCTTCTGTATATAGTATTCTTCTGCTTCCGCGGCAACTACTACTTCGATGCCTTCTCGGGCAAGATCGGCGAAGGGTTCACACTGGCTGAATACGCAAGACAGGGATTCTTCGAACTGTGCGGGATCATGGCTGTAAACCTCTTTGTCTTCTGTGTCATCAGGTTCCTTACACTGAAGGAAGAATATAAGTCGGTATTCAACAAAGTCCTGCTGACGCTCCTTATGTGTCAGAGCCTTATTTTCGCCGTCTCCTCCCTGTCCAAGCTCGTGTTGTACTTCTCGATATACGGCTATACGGCAAAGAGGCTCATGTCAATGTGGGGAACGATCTTCCTCGGCGCAGGATGCATCCTGGTCATTATTTCCCTGTTCATTGATAAAAAGGATTATATGAGGATCTGGACTGTTATCATCATGTCAACATACATCATCGTATGCATCGTATCGGGTATATTCTCTGCCCTCGGTTCCAAGGACATGTGTGAAGTACAACTGGAGATCAATAACGATGTACAGGCAGTCACATGGACCTTCTATGACGAAGACTATAACGTCGTAAAGAAATATACCGAACCTTCAAACAGCTCATCCGTGGTGGACAAGAATGCTACACTGTTCTGTGAGAAACCGGGAGAATACAGCTACTACACCATTGAGATCATTAGGTTCGACGGAGATTCCTTTACCGTGGATAACTTCCACGAGCATTACAAGAACACGATAGTCAGGATAACGGAGAACGATAACAACATATACCATTCCTCCATAAGGTAACCGCGGTCAATAAGCGTGGAATAAGGACGATCGCAGATATCATAAGAGACTGTCATCCTCTAAGATGGCAGTCTCTTTGTTTTGTTTAATCGAGATTCGGGATATGGTCGTCAAGATAAGTCTTACCGATCTGACCGATGGTGCAGTCGTAGACGGAACCGTCTGAATAGATAAGGTATGTTACCGGGATGGAATAGATCGAGTGAGTGACTGCTGCATCCTGATCAAGGTCAAAGAATACGGGTGCAGTTATATTCTTATTGTCGATGAACTCCTCTCCCCATTCCTGCTTCTCCTGATATCCGTCGGTAAGATCGACCAGCATGAACTCCACACTGTCGCCGTACTTCTTGTAGGCTTCTTCAAAAAGAGGCATCTCTTCTACGCAGTAATGGCACCAGGTCGCCCAGAAATTCAACACAACGGGTTTGCCCCGAAGATCCGACAGTTTCTTGGGATTGCCTTCCCTGTCATAGACCGTAAAATCGGCCAGGGCATTAGGATTTGCGGGAAGCGTTGAATCTTCTGTCGACTCCTGTGTCGTATCTTCCGATGTTGCGGCAGTCGTAGTGGTCTGTTCCGTTGTTCTCTGTTCAGTCGTGGTCGGCTCTGTCGTGAGCTCGGTCTTCTTGGGGACACTGCAAGATGCCAGCATGAACGATGCCAGGATAACCGTTATCGTAACCAAAAGGTATTTTCTGTTAGTCATATCTGCTCCTTATCCTGCAAGTGATGTCATTATCCTTGAATAAATTCCGGCGATCATGAGGATCCCCATTACCACGAGGAATATTCCGCAGACGATCTGAACTATCCTGTAATGACGCTTGATAGCATTAAAAAAGTTCTTGAGAAGATCCAGAAGGAATGTACAGAGTATCAGAGGGATCCCGAGTCCCAGAGAATAACAAAGAAGGAGCACTGCGCCCTTCACTGCCGTATCCTGTCTTGCCGCCAGCATGAGAGCAGATCCCAGAAGAGGTCCTATGCAGGGAGTCCATGCGATCGCAACTCCCATACCGAAGATCATTGCCTTGATGAAATTTATCCTGTTGACCTTGGCCGGTGTGAAGTGGGACATCCCGGGGATCTTGATAACACCCATGTAGATAAGACCGAAGAGAATAACGAAAACACCTGCGACTATATCCACGACACGGCCGTATCTTGTAAGGATCCTGCCGGCAAAACCCGCAGCAAGACCAATTGTCACGAACAGGATCGTAAATCCCAGAACGAATCCTATGGAATTGATCAGCGTCCGCCAGGTCTTCTTATTGTTTGTCTCCTCGCTCCTCTCTCCTGCAAAATACAGAAGATATACCGGGATCATCGGCAGGATGCAAGGAGATATGAACGACATTATGCCTTCTGCAAAAGTTACGAGATAATCCATATCAATACACCGTGTAGATCCAATACATTACGAGACAGTACAGATTACAAAGGGCAACAGCGAAAGCTATCGTCTTCTTGTAACCGACAGTTACTGCCTTCTGTCCGACATTTACAGAGGGCCTTGCAAGTCCGATTATGACCGCGATCGCGCAGGGAAGGAAATATCTTCCCGCAACGCCTGCCATAACCGAAGCCCCTACCTTGGTCCAATAGAAATATTCGCTTACGAGCACAAGGAAAGCAGAAATCGCGGGCGCGATAAGCCACAATACCCAGGATGCTTTCTTCCTGTCAGGAGATGTGCGGTTTATTGTAATGACGATATATGCCAGTATCAAGATCATCGTTAACGGGATCAGATGAGATGTGTATATGTTCTCATTGCCGATATTAAGACCGATCATGTCAAAGATGTACTTGCCGGCATCGGTTATGACACCGCAGACAGCCTTGATGAACGGCATCGGATCTGAGAACATCAGGTCCTTTTGGAGATAGTGGTTGGACCAGTTGCCTAAGAGCATGTTATATCCTGTTATCACGGTCAGCCACATAAGGCACATTACCGCAGAGGCGGCACCGAAGATGGCAACGGAGAGTATATACTTCTTGTCATCCCCGAACTTCTTCTTGGGAATGAAGAACAGTATCAGAGCCAACGGGGCATATACGAGCTTGACTCCGCACATAAGGACCGTGACCGCAAACAGGATCGCCAGATGTTTGATCTTCATCGTGCCTTCCACTTTGTACCGCATGTAGAGAACAAGCGCCGCGAACAAGAATATCAATGCGGTTATGAATGAATCCGGCGAACAGGACACGGAGTCCTGGAGCATGAACGGGAAACAAGCGACTGTCATGAAGAGTTCCTTTGCGACCGGAGTTATCCTTATGGCAAGGAGCACCATTGTGAAGATCGCGATCATGTTCATTATCCTGGCGGCATACATCAGGATATAAAGTCTTCCGGTAAACAGTTCGGTGACCCTTATGCCGATCGCCTGAGGGATATAAAGATAAGGGACATTGATCGAACTGTTCGTATATTCGACTTCAGTAAGATCGTTGTTGTCGATCGTAAGATCTTTTATGTGAGAGTCATTGTCTCTCTGACCGTCGTGATGCCAGTTGCGGTACTGTTCGTCACGGTATTGAGCGAATACTCCCGGAAGGACGGATCCTCCCTGCCCGTTATCTCCCACGACATCAGATACGAAACTTCCGTGAGCTACCGCATAGGATCTTATGAAGTGGTCAGCCTCATCGTTAACTGAACACTGGGGCACTATGAACGAATACATTATCAGGAGTGCTGCGTAGAAGACAGCAAAGCCTATAAGTTCTTTGTTGTTACGATCCTTTAAGGCTGTCCTGTTTAAGATAAGGATAATGACAGTTGCCAATATCATGACACCGAAGACGGCTGCCGGGATTGCGATCATCTTTGCAAGCGTGACCTTCTCATAGACCAGCATATGACAGGCAACCCCGGTGTCGGGGGTGCCGTTGACCGTGCACTTGCCGAGCCCTTCTTTGGAACCCGTATATACGCCTATCCTGTTGCCGTTGTCTGATCCTTCGACCTGAAGTTCGATCGTATATCTGCTGCCGGCATTAAGTTTGACAGGCTCTTCGAAATAAAAATACTTATACTCCGTATATTGGATGGTCATGGCGCTCTCTTCGTGAGAATAGATGACCTTGCCGTCTTCTTTGAACGAGACCTTGAGCTTACTTGTGGGATTGGGACGTTCCTGTGTCATGAAGAGGGCAAAACCTGCAAGGTTCTGTTCACCCTCACCGGCTTCAACCTGCTGCTCCAGGACATCTCCGTCAGATAAGAATGTGCTCTCCTTGTCGTAAGGTATGATATCTGATGTCCTCTGATTCTCATACTTCAGGGACATACAGGTTATCACGGCAACAAAAAGCACCGCAACGAGCACGGCAAGAGCAAATATGTTTTTGGCAAGTTTACTTTTGTTCACCGCTCTTTTCCTTATCTTCTCTTCTTCTCATATACATTGACACTTCCGCGGTTACGACAACGAGGACGGCAATGATGCTGACTGCCAGGGACGGTGCCAGATATCTTACATTGTAATCCAACTGTATCGTGTTTTTGCCTTCTTCGATCGGTATAAGGAAGAATGTATCTGCGAAGAGCGCAGGTTCTGTAAGTCTTCCGTTGACCTTGAGCGTCCACTGTTCGTCGTAGGGAACCGTAATGCAAAGATATCCCTGTTGTTTGGCCTCAACGCTGTAGACCATATGCCTGCCTTCAAACTTATGGACCGTGACGCCGTCAGAATCCTGAAGGATCTTGGACACCCTCTCAAGTTCATCCAGATCCAGCTTTGCAAAGACTGCTTTCGATATGCTTTCAGAACCTTGGGTGACCTTAACTTCGTATACATCCTCTTCCCCTGCCTCGGGAATCAGGAATACGGAAGGCGCAACCCAATTGGAATAGGCCGTCTCATATTTGCTGTTAACATCCAGCATTACGCCGGTGTCATTACCTGCGGTCATGTATCCGTAGTAAAGGAAGTTCCCCTCAGAAGGAGTGATCTTATACGACCTGATCCCTTCTTCGTCCGTTGTCTCGTATTCTGCCGGGACAAAGACCTTTGCCTCTGTTCCCGTTATCCTGCTCCAGACTTCATTCATATAATCGAAGTAATCTTCCCCTGTGACCGGATCTTTTACTCTGTCTTTTGCTTCCGAAGGGACAACAAAAGCTATATCGGCGGCATAGTGATTCTGATAGACATTCAGGCTTTCATAGTCTGAAAGCCCCGCAGGCAATAATTCCGCCACATTATAATCAGTCATTATGTACCTGACTCCCAAAAGGGAATCAACGGCAAGGTTCGGAGAATTGACTATGGACATCGTGGATGCCGAATAAGGGTAACCTGCTCTATCGAGGAATGATCCGGCCCTGTCCGACTGAGCGGATGAATAAGATGACAATCCCATATATCCGTATGCCAGAGGATCGTTGTAACAGCAGGTAAGCCCGGGATACAGGTTATTCTCTCTGAATGTAGTCCTGGTCACACGGTACTGCCCGTCCTTGGGAAGGCTTGCTGCGAACTTCTCAGCATCCTGTTCGTATCTCGAATACGAGTCTGCATTCGGCAAGCTGTAGAGCGGCAGGACCGTATAAGCGTTCACGGAGGATTCCAAAAGACATACGACTATCAGGATCCCGGCAAACGTCTTTCTCAGATCGTTTCTTATCTTCTTGGATGCCATGAATGTTCCGACAGCCGTTATAAGAGCGATAAGTCCTACCGAGAATCCCGTTACCTGCGTGTTGCCGGATATCAGATCCGACGACAGGACCAATGTAGCCAATAAGGATCCTGATACAAAGACCGCAACAGGCCGAAGGCCGTTTTTATCCAAAGACAGGATCAGTTCGGCGGACATCATGCACAGCAGGAACGATGCCGCATATGCATATCTGTATCCGTAAACGAAAGCCGTATTCTCATGCAGGAGAAGATAAAGATTGATGAGCGGTCTGAAATGGAATATCGCCACCGTAAAGAAGAGAGCGATACCATATACTATCTTTTGTCTTGCGGGTCTCCTTGATGCAAAGAAAGCTACAGTCGCGATAAAGACAAATGATCCGGCAAAGATTGCAGGGCTCCCCAGATCCGACATGGAGAGGATCTTATAGTTGGTGATGAAAGATAATGGATTCCCTACAAGATCGGGGATCATGAACCCTTTGACATCAACACCGCCGTGAGATCCCAGAGCATTGAGTGTCGGAAGCAGGACTACTGTGGATATGAGGATACCCATCGCCATGCAGTATGCATACCTTAATGTTGATCTTATCAGGGTCTTGATGTCCCTTTGCTCTGCGAACAGTTCCACGAACAGGATAACTACCGAGTAAAGACAGCACAAAGCACCCATATACCAGGAAAAAATAATCGACAGGGCGCAGGATACGATAAGAGTGATCCTCTTACCTTCACAAACGGCCTTATGAACTCCGGCAGCAAACAGAGGCATGAATACCAGGCCTTCGAGGAACGGAAGGAAACACCCTGCGGTAATGCCGAAGGAGCAAAGACCGTATGATACCGACAACAGCAAAGAGAATATCATCCTCTTGTTGTCACATATATCATATCTGCTCTCGACATAGAAGCTGAATGCAGCTGCAGCCGATGCCAGTTTTATAGCGGCCGCGATATTAACGAAAGCCGGGATACTGTCGTAACTGAAGAAGAATACAAGGAGATTGACCGGGGATGCCAGATAGTAAGTGAACAGAGGATACATGTTATCACCCAATCCCTTAGAGAATGAGTAGAGCATGCTGCCGTCACCTTGGAGAAACCGCTTAAAGCATCTTAAGAAATCCAGCATCTGGATATCTCCGTCACGGTATGTGAAAGACATATCCCCGAAAGGCGCAAAGCCTCCCAGGACATAGATGAATATCACGATACCGAAAACAACGGCAAACGCCGTTGCCGTCCGGAAGATCTTCTGAGTTAACGCCTTATTATCCATACAGATGAGATTATATTACAAAAAACACCCCGGCGGGAGTAAACAGCCGCCGGGGAATGCAATCTTTACATTTTGTTAATCAGCCCTTGAGCCTTGCCTCAAGCTCTGCCTTCATATCTTCGTAGCCGGGCTTGCCGAGAAGAGCGAACATGTTCTTCTTGTATGCTTCAACACCGGGCTGGTTGAAGGGATTGACGGCAAGGATGTAACCTGAGATGCCGCAAGCCTTCTCGAAGAAGTAGATGAGCTCACCTAAGCAGTAAGGTGTGCACTCGGACATATGGATGGCAAGGTTGGGAACCTTACCGTCAACGTGTGCGAGGACTGTTCCCTGCATAGCCTTCTTGTTAACTTCGTTCATATCCATGCCTGCGAGAAAGTTAAGGCCGTCAAGGTTAGCGGGATCCTTGGGGATCTCGAAAGATCTTCTTGCCTGATCGATCTCGACTACTGTCTCGAACATGATCCTTGCGCCGTCCTGGATGAACTGGCCCATGGAGTGAAGGTCTGTCGTGTTGTCTACGCCTGCGGGGAATATACCGCGGAGATCCTTACCTTCGGACTCACCGTAGAGCTGCTTCCACCATTCTGTCATGTAGTGGAAGGAAGGCTCGTAGTTGACCATAACCTCTGTGGAATAACCGGAGCGGAGCAGACAATTACGTACTGCAGCGTACTGATAGCAGGGATTCTCGGACAAAGGCATCTTCTTATAAGCCTTGGATGCGTCTCTTGCACCCTTCATGAGTTCACGGATGTCGATACCGGATACAGCGATGGGAAGAAGGCCTACAGCCGTAAGAACGGAGAATCTGCCTCCGACATCGTCAGGAACTACGAATGTCTCGTATCCTTCCTTATCTGCCAGACCCTTCAAAACGCCCTTCTTCTTGTCCGTTGTAGCATAGATCCTGTCTCTTGCGCCCTCACGGCCGTACTTCTTCTCCATGTAAGCACGGAGGATCCTGAAAGCGATTGCAGGTTCGGTCGTTGTACCGGACTTGGAGATTATGTTAAGAGATATGTTCTTGCCCTCGATGACATCCATCATGTCAGCCAGATATGTAGCGCTGATGGAGTTACCGCAGAATAAGATCATGGGGGACTTGCGGTCCTTCTTGGACAGAGCATTTGCAAAAGAGTGGTTTAAGAGCTCGATAACAGCTCTTGCACCGAGATATGAACCGCCGATGCCGATAACTACGAGCACGTCAGAATCTCTTCTGATCTTCTGTGCTGCCTTACGGATACGGTTGAACTCATCCTTATCGTATGCTGTGGGGAGATTGAGCCAGCCCAAAAAATCGTTGCCGGGACCGTTCTTCTTAGCGAGCATGTCGGATGCAACCTTAACCTGGGGTTCAATGCGATCGATGGCTTCCTGTCCGCCGATGAAATCAAGCGCGTTCTGATAGTCAAATGTGATCATAAATACATCTCCTTGAGTATTATTGTTTCAAAAGCATTACAGAGTATACACCCCGAAGCCGATCTCATAAACACATATTTTTCGAAAAGAGAACTTTTTTACAAAATATTATATAATATGTGCAAAATACGGCAAAAGAAGGGATTACTCATGTCGGATCTGTCTTCAGCGGACGCTAAAGTGCATATTCTCTATATCGTCGGGCATGTTCCGGGGATATCCTATCACATGCTGATGGATAAGTGCTTGTCGTCCCTGTATATGGATTTCTTTACTTTCAGCAAGGCTTACCAGGAACTTATAGCCGGGAATCTCATGGATATGACCCGGGGAGAGAACGGCATGGGCGAAGCCATCGGCGGAACAGAGCAGCTGACACTGAGCGCCGGAGGAGTCGCTGTTCTGGAAGATATAGTCCCTTCCATCAATCTTGAGGTGTTATCCCACCTGGATTCTGCCTGCAGAGAGCTGAACGCCAAGATAGCCGACCTTGCCAGGTTCACCGCATCCAGCGAGCCTTCAGGCGACGGGAAAGTTGCAGTTAAGCTCTTATCAGACGACATTTCACTCGAAATTACCTGTTCCGACCCTTCCCTGGCCGATATTATCTGCGATAATTGGAGGCAGCAAGGCCAGAAATTGTCGGATACCATCATAAGAACACTTACCGACACTCCGGAGGAGATCTGATATGAACATTACCTTGAAGAAAAAATGCATTCTGACTTTAGCCATAGCGGTGCTGTGCCTTATCTTCCCTGTATTCTTTTTCGCGAATGCCAGGGCAGACAACGATTCCGACGACACCATCACCGATGATGAGTTCAAGGCAATGAAGGTGACCATAACCCAGGGTTACATGAGCTACGAGACAAAGATAAAGCTTTGCTGGCAGTCTCTTGCCGGAGCCAACGGATATGTGGTCTATATCGATGAGGGCGGCAACGAGAAGACCGTTGCCACAGTGGACCGCATGACCCTTGACTATAAGCTTACGGGTCTTAAGGGCGGAACAACGTATAAGATCGGAGTCAAGGCTTACAGGCGTTCCGGTGACAGCACCATCTATACTTCCCCGTCCGCTATTAATGCCACCACATCTCCTTCCAAGCCGGTCATCAAGTCCTTCAAGGTGGACAGCGCCAAGGCGGATATCTCCTGGAAGCCGGTTTCCTGCTCCAAATATGCTCTTTACTACTACAATAAAGGTGAGCGTGCCCTCATCAAGTTCATCGACGGATCCAAGACTTCAACGTCCCTCAGACGTTCCTGCTATCCGGGACTAAAGGGTGAGAACGGCAAATGCAAGATCTATCTTACCGCTATCTGCATCGACGAGACCGGCAACACCCGTGAGAGCCGGGCATCCATAAAGATCGCC
Source organism: Clostridiales bacterium (assembly GCA_017964005.1). Classification (GTDB taxonomy): domain Bacteria; phylum Bacillota; class Clostridia; order Saccharofermentanales; family Saccharofermentanaceae; genus Saccharofermentans. The sequence goes on along the minus strand of JAGCSR010000039.1, from coordinate 10,107 downwards.
AAGACCCCCATAATCGTACCTTATATCGAGGATGTAAGGCGGAGCCAGCCCGAGAAACTGGAGTTCTTCACCAAGAACTTAAAGCCCGGAGAATCCAATACAAAGTCCATCAAGTGCTATATGTACAACTCCTCGGACAGCTCCAAGAAGTATTCGTCGCACACCATCAACTTCACGGATGCCGACCGTAAGGCTGTCAAGCAGTTCGAGAAGGATTACTTCCACAAGAACTGGTCGGATGCGGAGAAAGTCCTGTTCACGCTGCAGTGGATCAACTACAACAGCACTTACGACAAATCTTACAAATATTCGGGAAGACACAGCCTCGCAGACGTAATCTTCAATTACAGATACGGACAGTGCCTGCAGTATAACGGCGCTTTGGTCATGATGATGAACTATCTGGGATACGACGCTTACCTGGTCGCAAGGATCGGTTACAGACAGCACTACCGTGCGTTCATCGACATCAACGGAGAACCTTATGCTATCGAAGTAGGTGCCGATTCCCATCGCTGGGGTTACTACTTCCTGGAGCCTAACAATGATATGGCAATATACAGGAACCCGCCTGCATCCCAGACACAGGATCAGGATCAATAACAGGAATTATCTGTTCTCGACTTTAATGATCAGGACTTCGCCGGGGTTCAATACCCTGCGGTTAAAGAGCTTGCCGAACTTGCCGGCGCTGACGACCTTACCGGACGAAGAATATCTTGTCGCGTAGGAATTGAACAGGTCCGAACCCGAAGACGATACAACAAACTGCCTGATATCGTTGGAACAATTGGCGATTATCAGGTATTTATCTCCTCCCGCGCCCGACAGAGCATATATTCCGCAAGCTTTCTCTAAGTCTTCAACGCTCTCCTTGGATGCCAGGTCCATCGGATCGGTAAGCTCAGGGATATACATGACTGCCGAAGATCCGGATGTAACATCTGATATCATCTTCATCGTCGCGAACAGGTTCAAAGCACTCTTCCCGTCAGCGAACATCTTCTCTGATTCATACAAGGAAGGTTTATAGTCTATAGCGACATTCATCATCGGAAGTTCAACGAACCCGGCCTGCTCGCAAAGGAACATGGCGGTATATTCTGCGCAGTTCGAAGACTCTGCCAAAGACAGGGACGATATGTACTGGCCGCTGTCAGACAGGTTCTTGGATCTCTCGGCCTCAGTATTGATCTTATCGAAAAACGACGCCACGTTGATCATGTAGGAATCATCGGAATTGCCGGTCTCCATGATGTCCGTGGCATTAACGGACAGAGCATGGCTGTCCGCAGAAGACAGTCTGATGCCGCCTTCGTAATTCATTCCGTCAAGGAAGACAACCTTCTCCTTGATGGCAGGATAGTATTCAGACTGTTCTATCAGGGATATGGTGTAATCCACATATCCTCCCCTGGCGGCATCAGTGGTGAAGGCTCCGTCAGTATCAGCTATCTCGATATAGATACGGTCGAACTTTCTGCTCCAGGGGACCGCCGTGCCGTTGGCAACTCTTCTTGCACCGTAACCTTCGGATACGGGACCGCACATGTAGGACATGAGATTATCGATATCGGCTTCCGCGGCACAGGATCCGATGACGAGCCAAGGATCTGCTCCGGCATCCGATACCATATCCAGACAGTCTTCCAGCGAATCGCAAGAAGATATCCTTGCTGTATTACCGTCAATGTCTATATCGTGGGACAGCGATGCCCGGGAATGCGCATACATAACATCAGGGCTGTATCCGTTGGAGCCTATCACGATACCTCCGAGCCTTACTGCGGACGGGGCCGCGTTCCTGACCGAATCGGTAAGATATGCGGGGATATAGTTTTCTTTCCCGTTGTCGGGACCCAGATAGACATCATCGATCATGACAGTCGCATCACCTTCGAAGGAGATATAAAGTCTTACCGTATCATCTCCTGCCATATTGTCCGTAACCGCAAACAGAGTGGACAATGTCCTGGGCGCGGCCTTGGGAACGTCTCCTGCGAAGGCGATCCTTCCGAATCTTTCACCTTCGAGCCAGCAGGTAACGTTTACATCTTCTGTGGTCTTGACATCAAATCTCAGCCTGTAGAAATTATCCGGGATAAAGTTATCTTTCGAAGTACCCGGGAGTTTTTGGGATATGACATGGGCAGTATTGCCTGTCCCAACTATCTTAAGTGACCTTCCTCCTGACACGGCATCCGAGGTATAGGATGCTGATGTGCCCTTGCCGCAGATATCCCAAAGCATATTATCAGCCAGACTCTCCCACCTGTCTCCCATGATCGGAGCAGTAACATTGAGGGTGGGTTCGATCTTCACGGAACAGATATCTCCCCTGCCGATGCTGTCGGGAGCTACTGATTCGGCAAGTCTTATCAGAGAGAGGACAGACGCCTTGTAGAGCTTGACTCCCGAAGAATATATAAATCCGTCTCCAATCCCCGCCAGAAGGTCATCTGCAGCAGTATCTACGGTCGAGATGATCGAATAGGCGGCACTGTCACGGTCGTATGACATCGCGACCCTGTCTGATGTGGATACGAAGAGCTTGCCGTTCTGATTGCATACCGCGGACCTGATGACCGGCGTTGCGGTCTCAAATATTGCTTCCTTCTCGGTAATGCCTTCCGCAGAACAGATTACAAGATCGCCGTTCAGCTTGACTATATAGAGGATCTCGTCAGACATGGCAAGATCAGCGATCTCTTCTTTCGGGATAACGGCATCTGACATTATCCTGAATACATACCCGTTGTCCGAATAGTGTATTCCTTTGTCATTTACGGCAACAAAGATCTCTCCCAGCCTTCCTATGCATGAAGGTGCGCCGCCCTCCGGAAGATCCACGCTGAACAGTTCACCGTTGTAAAGGTACAGCTGCCCTTCCCTGTTCAATATCAGGAGCTTATTGGCTACTGCAACGCAGGATCCGACATTGCTGATCTCTTCGTTCTTGTCTGTTACGGCAACGAATGTCCTTCCGTCAGATGCTTCATAGATTGTTCCGTCGGATGCTACCGCGTAACAGATATCGCCGGAGGACGCAAGACATGTAAAGATCAGTTCGTTCCCTCCCGTCTTGATCGGGGTTGCTCCCTGAATATCGGCATATATCACGCCTTCGTCGGAAAGGACCGTAACACAGTTGCCGTAGACTTCCACATCCGCAACGCCCGATATCACGCCGCCCGCAACGGAAGTAATGATATCAGTGACTTCAGCCATGGACTCGGGATAATAAGACTCCACCGAACCTGTATATTTCCGGCGCATGACACCGTCAGTGTCAGAACCCAGGATACGAAGATCTCCGCCGGCAAGATTTGCCAGATCAGTCCTGCTCCCTTTTACGGAATCCGACTTAAAATATATGTTCCTGCCGTCAAAATCGGCAGCTTCCAAAGTTACATACTCATACCCTGTCTCAAAGGATGCATCCCTTATGAGATTGACGCTGGGCACATAATCTATGTTTAATCCCGCGCCGGCGAACGAATCGTCCCTTATGTCATCCTGAAAACCTATGCTTACGAGTTCCGTGCGGAATCCGAATATCCCCATCCACAAAAGCAGTATGCCGGAGATAATGATGATTGAGAAAGATATGATGAAGAACAGTCTCAGTCCCCGTCTCTTTGTAGCGGCAAGCCTGAATTCGGATAATCTCAGCATGGCACGCCCTCCTCAACCGGTTCGGGCTCTTCGGCCGTAAGGCTGTTTGCTTCCCTGCTCTTTTTATACTTGTACCACAGGTATACGAAAGCCAGAGCCGCCGGGAACATCATGAAGTACTCAACCAAAGACATGATGTAACTTGTATTGAGCCTGGTCTCCTTCGGGATCCCGAACTGTTCGAGAGCAAGGAACGTCGGCAGGGCCGAACCCAGGAGATTAAAGATCCCATGGACCAGCACAGACATCCAGAGGTTATCACAGAACATATAGACCGCGCCCAGCACGATCCCGCAGATCAGGGCATATCCTATATGTATGGTTATTCCGTGCATCAGGCCGAAGATCACGGCCTGGAGCAGCAAAGCAAGCCACCCGGGAGCGGCCTTGCGGAGCTGTCCCATCACGATGCCCCTGAAAAGGAATTCCTCCGATAAAGGAATAATGGTAAACAGGGCAACGATATAGATCAGGCTGTCCCACAAAGGGACCTCCTTCTGGCTTACTTCGGAATAGCGGTTCACCGCATCCTTGTACTGATCGAGATTCTCTTTGAAACTGTTGATATAATCCGACAGATAGTTTGCGGCCAGCATATAGATGACCACAAGTCCCGTAAGTCCTACCGCCGTAATCGCAGAACAGACTGTGCGGGAAGGCAGGGGCTTTGCAAAACTTATGAATTCTCCTGATATCTTTCTGTCGATCCGCCAGAACACACATAATGAGCCCAGCGACAGCAGGCTTATGAACACATCACAAACGCCTGCATATACTTTCCTGTCGATACCGGCCAGATCGAAAAGATACAATCCGGCAAAATTACATAACAGGAATATCCCCAAAGCCAAAGCGACCTTAAGGCATGCTATGACAACATCCCGGATGACCTTCCTCATCAAAGGCCTCCGGTCGCTACGCCGTTCTTACTCTGCTTATCCGGAACAGATGATCCGTAATACCTTCTCATGAACAGAACGAAAGCCCTCTCCAACTCGGCATCATCCTTAATGGAATAGAAGAACTGTTCCCCGTTATCGGAGAATGTGGTCCTCATGATGACCAGTTCCGGCTTTCTGTGGTTGCCGTCATCGGGAACATAATTATACATAACGGCATATTCCACCTTTGCCAGAACGAAGTTATCGATCATCATCATGTAGAAATCCTTCTTGTTGTAAGGATCCCTGATAACGATCAGCTCGTCTCCGGCATTCTTCTTGATATGCTCGCCTGCCGCTTTGGCCCTGCGGTCAGCCTTGATGGCAGCCGCTTTCCTGCGGTTTGTATTCCTGTCGACGCGGTTCTTCTTCATGATCGGTTCCCGAACAGGTTACTCGTCGTCACCCTGCTCCTCATCATCGTACATCTCACAGATCTTGTCGTAATAGTCGAATACGATATCCTCTTCCTCCTCATCAAGGGTAGAGAGCATCTCTTCGCCGTCCTCACCTTCTGTGACCTTCATGATAACAAGATCGATCTCCTCGGGAAGATCGTCGAAATCGAAGTCGGGGTTCTCTGCGGCGCCCTCGGGGAGCACGATAAGTGACACATATACATTCCCGTTGAGAAGGAATTTGTCATCCAGGAAGAAAGACTGGGTCTTGCCTGTCTCTTCGTCCTTCAATGTAATGATATTCTCCTGATCCATATTATCCACCTCATGCAATTATTGGCTCAGCACATCCTGAACCGTTCTTTATTATATCAAATAATAAGGAAAGTTGCTTATCAGCTGAAGATCAATGTCGGTCAAGCCAATCCTGAAGCAGGACTTCAGCCGCCACCTGATCTATGACCTTCTTGTGCTTGTCGGCCTTCTTGCCTGCGGCATGAAGGTACTGAGATGCTATTACGGTGGTAAATCTCTCGTCTATGTAATGGATCGGAAGCCCTGCAGTCTCGGTAAGGAGTCCTGCGAAAGCCTCTACCTTCTCTTCAGTCTCAGACTTGGTCCCGTCGGTACGAAGAGGGCGCCCCAACACTATGTCGGTGACATCCTGCTCCTTTATTATCTCGGATATGCGGTTCAATGCCCAATCGATATCGCGGCCATTCCAATTGATGGTCTCATATCCCTTGGCGATAAGATGAGTAGCGTCAGACAGAGCGATCCCGATACGGCGAAGGCCGTAGTCGATTCCCATTATCCTTCCCATGGCAGACTACACCGGTATCAGAGCTTCTCGCAGAACTCGGAGATGATTACCTCCAACAGTTCGTCACGGTCGATCCTTCTGATCAGACCTCTTGCGCCCTTGTAACTGGTGATATAAGTCGGATCTCCGGAGATAAAGTATCCGACAAGCTGGTTGATCGGATTATAACCCTTCTCCTTGAGAGCATTCAAAACATACGTCATAAGTGCTTTGACGTCCGCATATCTATCCCCTGACAGATTAAATTTTGTCGTATCCTGATTATCCAATCTACGATCCCCTCCGAAAACTGTCTTAATCTATATGGATTATTGTAACACACTTAGAGGATAAAACATCCCGATTTTTATCTATTGATGTTCATTTATTCGCGAAAAGAAGGATCAGTCGGGGGAAACCTCAACAAAAGTCCCAGATGACGCGGTAACCCGCCCCTTAACGAATGCCCCGGGTTCGAACTTCCTATCCCCCGAGATCCTGGCGCGGACATAATTTGCCGTATATCCGGAATTATCCTGCTCGCAAAGGACGGTAACTTCATGTCCCACCTGAGCTTCGGCAAACCCTTTTTCGAGTTCCTCCGAGATCTTAAGCAGCCTTGCGTTCCGGGCTTTTTTGACCTCCGGCGCCACCTGCTCCATCTTGGCGGCAACGGTTCCCTCCCTGAGGGAATACGGGAAACAGTGGATCTTGGAGAACCCTATCCTGCGGGCAAAATCACAGGTCTGCTCGAACTCTTCGTCCGTCTCACCCGGGAAGCCGCATATAATATCGGTCGATATGGACACGTTCGGGAACAGGCTCCTTATAAGGTTTACCTTCTCTTCGAATTCAGAAGATATATAATCCCGGTTCATGCGCTTAAGCACTGTATCCGATCCGCTCTGTAAGGATAAGTGGAAATGGGGGCAGGCTTTCCCGATACGAGAAAGGCCCGTAAGGAATTCGGGTGTCAAAGACATGGGTTCTACGGACCCCAGTCTTATCCTGGCGATACCGTCGATATCTGAGATTTTCTGCAATAAAACCAAAAGGGACATTATGTCCTCGCCGCGGTCCTTGCCGTAGGAACAGACATGTATCCCTGATACCACTATCTCCCTGTACCCGGCTTGGGCAAGGAACCTTGCCTCACTGACCGCAGACTCTTCACTTCTTGAAGCAACACGGCCTCTGGCAAAGGGGATCACGCAATATGTGCAGAACTTGTTGCAGCCGTCTTCGACCTTAAGGAAAGCACGAGTCCCTTCGGGGGACAGCACCGTTCCGAAGTCGTGATATGTATCGGTCCGGGACACTTCGGGACGCGAATGGGATGTGGCATGAGACCTGGTCCCCGCGAATTCTTCCACTCTGGCAAGGCACTGATTCTTGTCGCGGGTCCCCAATACTATATCGGCATCGACGATGCCGTCAGCCAATTCGGAAGCGCACCCCATTGCAACGACGATCGCCGAAGGGTTTGATCTTGCCATGCGCCTCAGCATCTGGCGGGATTTGCGGTCCGCTTCACCCGTAACGGTACAGGTGTTGACTATAAGGCAGTCCGCATCCTCGGGGCGCTCGGCAACAGTATGTCCCGCCGCGATGAACTGAGCTCTCACCGCGTCGGTCTCATACTGATTGACTCTGCATCCTAAGGTAAGAAAAAAGACTCTCACTGTCTTACTTTGATATGTGTCTCTCTAAGCTGCATCTCTGTAACATCGCCGGGAGCGCCGCACAGGAGATCCTGGGCATTGCCGTTCATAGGGAAGGCGATGACTTCACGGATGTTCTCCTCTCCGCGCAATATCATGAGCATACGGTCAACACCGGGAGCCATACCTGCATGAGGCGGAGCGCCGAACTTGAAGGCGTTATAGAGAGCTCCGAACTTGGTCTTAAGATCATCCTCCGTATAGCCTGCGATCTCGAAAGCCTTCTTCATGATCTCAAGATCGTGGTTACGTACAGCGCCGGAAGACAGCTCGATACCGTTGCAGACGATGTCGTACTGGTATGCAAGGATCTCTTCGGGCTTCTTGTTCATAAGTGCATCCAGGCCTCCCTGAGGCATGGAGAAAGGATTGTGCGTAAAGATGTAATGTCCGAGTTCCTTATCGAATTCGTACATCGGGAAATCATTTACGAAGCAGAACCTGAAAGCGTTCTTCTCGATAAGATCGAGCCTTGCGCCCAGTTCGTTGCGGATCTGGCCGGCATAAAGACATGCCTGGGCTTCAACATCGGCGATGAAGAAGATGGTGTCTCCGGCAGTAAGTCCTGCAAGGTCGCGGAGTTCTGTCTTCATATCGTCGGGAATGAACTTATCGATAGGTCCCTTATAGGACATATCCTCCAGGACTTCCAGGTATCCGAGGCCTCCCATGCCGATGCTCTGTGCGAACTTGAGCATCTTCTCATGCTGGCCTTTGGAAAGCTTGGCATGAACATTGATCGCGCGTACGCACTTGCCGTGGAAGGGCGCGAAAGTGCATCTTTGGAAGAACTCCGTAACATCGATGATCCTTAAGGGATTTCTGAGATCCGGCTTGTCGGATCCGAATTCCAGCATTGCCTGGGCGTAGCTGTATACAGGATAGGGAGCTGCCGTAACAGAAGCGCCTTCGGGAGCAAACTTCTCGAATGCTGCCGTCAGGACCTCCTCGCCTGCAGCGAAAACATCTTCCTGGGTAGAGAAAGCCATCTCGAAGTCCAGCTGATAGAACTCTCCCGGAGACCTGTCGGCTCTTGCATCCTCATCACGGAAGCAGGGCGCGATCTGGAAGTACTTATCGATACCGGATACCATCAGGAGCTGCTTGAACTGCTGAGGAGCCTGAGGGAGCGCATAGAACTTGCCCTTGAACTTACGGGAAGGAACGATATAGTCACGGGCACCCTCGGGTGAAGAGGATGTAAGGATAGGCGTCTGGATCTCGAGGAACCCCATGTCGGTCATCTTCTGTCTTAAGTAAGAGATTACCTGTGAACGGAAGATTATGTTGTCGCGCACTTTGCGGTTACGCATGTCGAGGTATCTGTACTTGAGACGTACGTCTTCCCTGATCTCCTTGGATGTCTGGATCTCGAAGGGGAGCTGTGCCGTAACTCTTCCGAGAACGGTGACCTTATGTGCCTCCAGTTCGATCGTACCTGACTCGATCTTGGGATTATATGTCTCCTCGTCACGCTTCTCGATAACGCCTTCGATGGAGATGCAGTCTTCCTTAACAAGACCGTCCAATAAAGACGTGTCGCGCATAACGACCTGCAGCACACCGTACATATCGCGAAGGTCGATGAAGGATACGCCGCCGTGGTCACGGATATTCTCGATCCATCCTGCGACCTTAAGTGAAGATCCGATGTCGGCTTCGCTGATCTGATTGATAACCTTGTCTCTATAGATATTTGCCATATCCTGATACCTCCAGGTAAATTTATCTTAGTCCTTTTTGCTCCAAACAAAAACGCCCCGAGCAACCCTTTGCTCAGGACGAACTCTTCATGTCCGCGGTACCACCTGATTTACCGTACTTTTGCACGGTCTCTTGAAAGGCATTAACGCTGCCTGTAACGGATCACCTACTGCGCTTAAGCGGTTCAGGTCACTGCTCGAAAGTGTTATCTGTTCCGATTCGGTATTCACGGCAGCTTCCAGCCTCAGGCTGCCTTCTCTGTTGTGCGATAATCGGAAAGACCTGTCTTTGTCATCGCATTTATGCAAGGGATATTACAACAAAAACCCTGTTCCTGTCAACTTCTTATCTCAAAATCAATGCGGTTATAGTCCATATCCACATTGACGAGTTCCACCTGAACATCATCACCCACGCTGAAAGACCCGTGAGACGATGTCGCGCAGTACCTTCTCTCATCGAAGATATAATGGCCTTCCAATGTCCTGAAAGGCACGAAACCTTCAATGGTATTGGGGAGAGTTACGAACAGGCCGGACGCGATGATCCCCGAAACCCTTCCTGCGAAGATCTCGCCGATCTTATCTTTCATATATTCGCAGACCTTGACCTGGACGGACGCCCTCTCGGCCTCTGCAGCATTGCGCTCCATATCGGAACTGTGGGCAGCTACGACACCGACTCTTCCTCCGAAGTAACCTGTGCGGTCTTCACCCTTAAGGAAACTCTTGATGATCCTGTGTATATAAAGATCGGGATATCTTCTTATAGGGCTCGTAAAGTGACAGTAGTACTTGGACGCAAGACCGAAGTGCCCCAGGATCACCGAGTCGTATACGGCTATTGCCATGGAACGCAGGAGGAGT
>JAGCSR010000038.1 GCA_017964005.1 Clostridiales bacterium | reverse complement strand
TCCTCGTCGGTGCCGATCCCGTTGTCGCTGACCCTTATGCAGGCGTAATCGTCTTCGCGGTAAACGGACAATGTAACCTTGCCTTCGCCGGGTTCGACATCCTTGATGCCGTACTTGATGGAGTTCTCGACCAGAGGCTGGATGATCATGGAAGGAACATGCACATCAAGAAGGCTCTCGTCGATATCCTTGATGAATTCTATCTCTCCCGCAAACCTTACGTTCAGGATATATACATAAGAATCAACCAGTTCGATCTCCTCCGAGAGCTTAACGGTATCACTGCTCTTCTTGACGTTATAGCGGAAGAAGTCCGCCATGTTCCTTATGTACTCGCCCGTCCTGTCGGCGCCTTCCATCATGGCCAGTTGGGCTCCGGCATTGAGGGTATTGAACAGGAAGTGGGGATTGATCTGGGACTGCAGGTACTTGAGCTGTGCGTCCTTAAGGTGGGTCTCCATAAGGAGGTTCTTCTCCTTCATCTCACTCTCGGTGATGAGCTGGGTCCTGATGCGGGAGATGTAATCTTTGATGCTGGCGAGCATCTCATTGAAGGCTCGTGTCACCTTGCCGACTTCGTCATCGGAACTGACTTCAAGAGGCTCGACATTCTCGGGGCTCTGGGCAGAGATCTCCTCGGCCTTGGCCGACAGGAGTGTCAGAGGCCTCGTGATGGTGCTGGTCAGGATGATGATGAGAAGTATGTTCATGACGGATGCCACGGCGAAGATCAGCATACTCATCAGCTCCGTGTATCTCAGGGAACTTGTGAGAGCCGCGTAGTTACTGGAGTTCGTCTTGAACTGTTCGTTGTTGATCGAATAGATATATGTGTTCAGGTAATCCTTGATCCTGCTGCATTCGTTGAACTTGTTGGTGTACTCATCGATGTTACGGCCACGCTTTGCCTGGATCGCTTCGTCTGCCGTCGCAAGGTATGTGGTGAGCATATTCCTTATGTCTCTTTCGGCAAGCTTGACGTTGTTGTCGGTTACGTCGTCATTGAGATCCCTCATGAGCATGCTCATGGTCTGCGAAGATGAATAGTAGAGCTCGAGGTCGTCCGTGCCTTTGGTCTCAAGGTAGCCCGTAAGACCGGTATGGATCTCGTTGAGATTATCGGATAAGCGGTTGAGACTGATGTTACTGGAGAACACCTGGTTGATCTTTTCGAGAGCGGAATTGAGATTGATGAAGATGAAGAGGTTGACGCCCATGGCAATGACCGATGTTGCCAGGAACACCGCTACGAGCTTACGGGATATCTTCATGTCGGAGAAGAAATTACGCTTCATTGTCTTCTCCCTTCACCCGGTAATTGCCCACATTGTTGATGTCGATCAGGATGTAATTGGAATTCAGGTACTCACTGACGATTCCCCTGTCGTTATATTCGTTGAGGGCAGTAACGCACTGCTCGGCAACCTTCTTCTTCTCTATTCCGAAAGTCGCATACACCGAACCTTTCTCAATGGCCTTGAGCACCGTCTCCGAATCGTAGTACGCAAGTATCTGTGTCTGGCCGACCAGGTTCTTCTCGACGATACACATGACCGCGCTCTCGGATGTTCTGTCGTTTAAGCAGATGATCACATCCGGGACCTGCTCAAGGTCGTCAAGGATATTCATGATGCTCTCCTGGGATGCGAAAGGCGTCGATACGTCAACACCGCTCTCCGTCAGTTCGATCTGTCTTCCTTTGGCGTACTCATTGATGGATGAATAGATGATATCGTCGGCGTCACCCTTGTCGGCGTCGTGGAGGACGAGGGCTGTCAGAGGCCGGGAAGGTTCATTCTTCTCGTATGCTATCTTTCCTAATGCTTCCCCGTATTCCTGACCGAGTCTGTAGTTGTTGAGGCCGACAAAACATTTCCTGGAGATAGGCCTGGTCTTGTCTTCAGTCTCGCAGTCGGACAGGACCGTTACGACAGGGATCCCTTTCTCGGTCGCAAGGTCTATGAGGTCCAAAGTCTCGCCGGACTTGTCTCCTTCCAGAATGATGCCGTCAACCTTGGAGGATATGGCGATGTTGATCCTGTCTGCCTTGGAGTAGCTGGTCGACAGGTTCTGGCCCGTCATCTCCACGTAGCAGCCGTTGTTTTTGGCGTATTCGGCGATCTCTTTATAGATGCTCTTGGACAGGTTGCTGTCGGGATCATCGGCAATATAAGCATAGAGCCTCGGATAGTGTTCTATGACTTCTTCCTGGACTTCGCTTAAGTCGCGGATCATCTTCCAATAGTAGATGAGGCCGGCTACGGTCGCGACAAACAGTACGAGCACTATGCCCGCCAATATGGTAACCGCAATCCTTTTCCTGGAAAACTTTTTGTCCACTTTGTCCTGGTTCCTGCCGTTTGTTGTCTTGCGAAGCCGCGTTATGATTATACTCTATCGCGCGCGAATAAGACAAGCGGAGGGGCGGAACCCTATTTGCCGCCGCCTACGAAATGTGCGCGGTAATCTCTGGGAGCCATCCCCTTCTCCTCACGGAAGACCCTGTTAAAACTGGGGATGCTCTGAAAGCCCGACAGCATGGCCACCTCGGTAAGTGACCTGCCTTCCTCAGCCAGAAGTTCGGTCGCTTTCTCCAACCGGATCGTGTTCAGCCATTTGCTGTAATTCATGCCGGTGATGTTCTTGAAGATCCTGGAGAAATAGTCGCGGCTTATCCCGGCCATCTCGGCCATGGCTCCCTGGGACAGATCATCGGCGGTAAGGTTATTCTTGATGTAATCGGTTACAGTCATCATGCGCCTCATGACATCATCCGCATATCCCGGCTGACCTTCTTCGGCAAGCTCGGGAGCTAGTTCCTTGCGGTAATCCAAAAGTGTCAGCATGAACTCCATGAGGAGCATGCAGCAGCGGATCTCACGGTCCGACCGCTCCGAGAAAAACTGGTCCTTCATCCTCTCGGTTATCTTCTTGAGCTTTGCGGCAAGTTCAGGGTGGTTCGCGGCTCTAATGACATGAAGGCTGCGGTATATGTGCATGATGCGCCGAAGGTCGAAAAGCGAATTAATGAATCCGTTCGAAAACTGTATGACCAGAGATTTCTCCCTGTCCGCATCAACGATCGAATGCATCTCCATGGGCCAGGCTATGACAAGATCGTCAGGATCAAGTTCGTAAGTACTCTTGCCGACACAGTATATATTGGGATTCCCGGGACCTACCAGCAGGATCTCTCCGTAAGAGTGCCAGTGAGCCTGATAGTTCCTCTCCTTAAAGCCCGTGGACATATTGAAAGCGCTGACATGATCGAAATCATATATCTCGTAATTACTGTAATCCATAGCACAGACCCCCTCTTACCGGATATTATAATCCACCCCGAACGGGTTGTGTCGGTTTTTGCATTCAATGTCAAAAAATGATAAATCTGATGACTATTCCTGAGAGGGCTTATCCGGCAACGAGGAATATAATCCGTTTGCATTGGAAAACATTGTATACGAAAGAGGTCTTGAATGAAGAGCAGCATCAGGGACATGACAACGGGAAGCCCCGCAAGACATATTCTGATATTCGCCTTGCCAACACTTATAGGCAATATATTCCAGCAGGTCTATAACCTCACGGACTCAATGATCGTTGGACAATTCCTTGGTGCCGACGCTTTCGCGGCGGTGGGCGCCACGGCTTCCATCACTTTCCTATTTTTTGCTCTCTGCAACGGGATAGGTTCCGGTGGCGGAGTCGTGGTCTCGCAGTACTACGGCGCCAAAGAAGACGGCAACGTCAAGAAGTGCATCGTCAACTGCGGCTTCATCATGCTGATCGTTCCGGTCATCTTCGGAACCTTGGGGTTCTTTCTTGCTCCTTACCTTCTTGCACTTCTCGAGACTCCATACGAGATAATGGCGGACTCGGTCTTATATGTACGCTTCATGTGCGTGGGACTCCTGTTCGTATCGTTATATAATTTCATATCCTCCATTCTGAAAGCCCTGGGCGACTCAAGAACTCCCTTGTTTTTCCTCATAGTATCCACGATCATCAATGTCGTACTCGACCTTCTGTTCGTCCTCGCTTTCAGGCTGGGTATCATCGGCGTCGCTCTGGCGACCGTGGTCTCGCAGTTCCTGTCCGTCGTATTCTCCGGGATCCATGCATACAGGAAGAATCCCTATTTCAAGATCAGCCGCAAAGACATCTCTTTGGACCGTTCGATGATCTTTAAGGTCGTAAGGCTCGGCGTCCCCATGTCGCTCCAGTTTGCCCTGATCGCCATATCATCCATGGCGCTCCAGCGTGTGGTCAACACCTTCGGCACAACGGTCATCGCAGCCTTCACCGCAACCAACAGGATCGAACAGTTTATCCATCAGCCTTATATGACCCTTGCTGCGGCGATCTCGACTTTCACCGGCCAGAATTTCGGAGCCAAGAAGCAGGACCGCGTGCTCAAAGGATATAAGACAGGCATGATCATGATGGCAGTCCTTACGGCATTCCTGATGTTCGTGATGCAGGTTTTCGGAAGGGCGATCGCAAGTGTGTTCGTGTCCGAGCAGGATGTCATTACCCTGGCTTCATCCGGTCTTAAGATCACGAGTTTCTTCTACCTCATACTCGGCGTAATCTACGTTGTAAGAGGTGTCCTGACAGGCATGGGAGATGCGTTCTTCGCACTGTTCAACGGAGTGATCGAAGTTATCGGAAGATTCACGATCCCCGTTATGCTTACCGCATGGCTCGGCTTCGGCGAGACAGGCATCTGGCTGTCGTCCGGGATCGTATGGCTCATAAGCGGAGTTACCGCGTGGATGAGATATGTTTACTACATTAAGACCAAAGTCAAAGGTCCCGTGCGCGAAGCCGGTCAGCTCAGCATCCGGGCATCCGTCAAAACGATCAGCCCCGCAGATCAGGTAAAGACTGCAGCCCACACCTGAGTTCTCTTAACTTCATCCGTGATATATGTGTTCGGATACCACCTTGCCGTCTTCCCAGACAAGGTCTATCTTATCTCCGCCGGGGAGCTTTAAGCCTCTTACCGAGCCGGACTTCCATGCTGCGGGAAGTGCCGGGAGGCACTCGCCTTCTCTTCCCAGGATCATCCTGATGATGCCGGATACAAGACCGAAGTTGCCGTCGATCTGGAAGGGCGGGTGGTTATCCAGAAGGTTCGGAAGAAGGGAGTTACTCATCAGGAGCCTTAAGTGCTTATATGCTTCTTCCCCCTGTCCTGCCGCCGCATAGAGATTGATTATCCATGCCCTGCTCCAGCCGGTGTGGCCGCTTCCGGACTCAAGGCGCTTGGCGAGAGTTTCGGTTGCCGCGGCAATAAGTTCCTCACCTTGTATCGAAGTGCCGGGGAAGAGTCCGAACAGATGTGATATGTGTCTGTGTCCGGGATCTTTCTCTTCATATTCTTCGTGCCATTCTAAGATCCTGCCGTCGCTTCCTATGGTTACCGGCTTTATGAGGTTCATCGCCTCCCTTATCTCTTCTATCTCGGATCTTCCGGTCTTTAAGATATCTTCTGCTTTAAGGACCGCTCCGAAAAGTTCTCCGATTATCTGATCGTCCATCGAAGCGCCCTTGCAGACGCATCCCGTCTCACCGTTCTCAAGCACATATTCATTCTCGGGAGACAGTGTCGGCGACAGCGCAAGATACCCGTTGTCCAAGATCTTGTAATCTACGATGAAGACCGCGGCTTCCACCATGGTATCGAAGTGCTCTGAGAGGAATGCAACGTCCCCTGTGTAACGGTAATGTTCCCATATATGAAGGCAGAGCCACGCGGCGCCCAATACCCAGTAGGTCGAAGAAAGGCATGTATCCTGGGGCGCGCAGTCTCCGAACAGGTCGGTGTTATGGTGTGCAGCAAACCCTCTTGCCCCGTACATCCTTCGGGCAACTTCCTGCCCCCTGGGCTTCATGCGTTCGATAAGGTCCATCAGAGGCAGATGACACTCGGGAAGGTCCAGTGCTTCACAGGGCCAGTAGTTCATCTCGGTATTGATATTGATGGTGTACTTGGACCCCCAGGCAGGATCGGTATCCTTGTTCCAGATCCCCTGAAGATTGAGGGGCTGGGACCCCGGGCGGCTTCCGCTGATCGTAAGGTACTTGCCGAAGTTGAACATCCGTACGACATCCTGCTGTCCTTCCGGAAGAGTAAGGGATGTCCTGCCGTATAGCCATTTGTAATCTGCTCTGTGGTCTTCTTGTATCTTCCGGAAACCTTTTGCTGCGGCATCTTCCAAAGTCTTATCCAGATACCCTCTTATATCGCTCTCATAGAATTCCGAGGTCGCGGCTATGAGGATCTGCGCCTCGTCTGCGCCTTCCACAACGATACTGCTCCCTACGGAAGATACTGAGCCGCCTTTGCAGATCACCTTGATACCGCAGGCAAACTCTGAAGATCCGGACCCGCCGCATCTTCCGGTCAGGACCGTCACATTACCTCCGGTATTCTCTATGGAATCCACACAGCTGTTATATCCGGGGTTCCTGTAAATCTGAGTCTTATAGGGGCGCATATCCCAGGTGATGTTGCCTCTGGCAATCTGGGTCCTGAAAGATATCCTCCCCGGCTTATCGCACCCCAGATCTGTGGCTATCACTTTATCAGGAAAGCTCGCGATAACGGATCTTCTGAAGACCGCGCCGTCCTTCTTATATGTGATCCGGACCCCGGATTCTTCAAGATCCAGTTCCCTTCTGTATTCTTCCGTATCGTCGGTCTCATGATCGAAAAGTATATACAGGTTACAGAGAGGCTCATAGTGGCTCTGGGTGTCAGGGATCCCTGACAGTGCCAGGGCGCAAAGGTCCTGGGCCTCTGTTATCCTTCCCTCGTCTATGGCTTTGCGGATCTTTGGGATGGCATCTTTGGCGGACAGATTGATGCGGTCCTTGGGACCGCCGTACCAGACGCTGTCCTCGTTAAGCTGGAGGAGTTCCGTTCCCACCCCTCCGAATACCATAGCGCCCAGCCTGCCGCACCCTACGGGGAATGCTTCGTTCCAGTCGGACGCGGGACTTGTAAAACTCAGGATATTGCCGTCCATATCAACCTCTTCGAATGTATAAGGATATTATACACGGGATCGGCTGTATAAAAATATTTCGATGTATCTGCAAAAAGTTCCCCATTCCTGTTCCTGACGGCATATAATATTCATACGACTAATTTTCACGGAGGATCTATATGACACTGGAAGAACTTTATGAGGGCAAGAACCCTCAGGATTACTATATCGGCAAAGTTACGCAGGTTTACAGGAGCAACTCCATCGCGCAGATCGACAACTTCACTCTTATGTCCGACCGCAGCAAGTTCAACAGCTCCTTCCTGCCCAACACCATTAACTACTTCGTTCTGGTCGAATCGGTAGTGGGCTTGTTCTTAGGAGAGGTTTTCGAGAACAAAGCTTCCAGAAAGAGTATTTTCGAGGTTGGTGCCGAAGACAGACCCAACGACTACCAGGAGATCTGCATAGACACCATCGCCATCATGTCACCCGACTCCCGCAAGTTCGAGCTGGCGGGCTTTAAGACCCTCGGCATCACCGACAAGGTCTATCTTGCAACAGACTACATCTATAAGCTCTTCCTGCAGTCCCTGGAATTTACAGGCGACAACGAAGAGGCTCTCCCTTCTTTCGCGACATATCTCAACAGATCCCAGGCTGACGTTACGCTCAAACCCAGCACCCTGTTCAACCGTCACCTGATGTGCGTCGGCGCCACCAACTCCGGTAAGTCCACCACGGCTCTTGCCATCCTCGACCGCGTCGTATCCACAAGGCGCAAGGCTCTCATAATCGACCCTACCGGCGAGTACCGCAACGCGTTCAACGACGATGAGATCAGAAAGCTCACCCTCGGTGTCGATACCACAGTCTCCCCCGGCAAGATCACGATGGAGCAGTGGGAGAAGCTTTTCGAGACAGAGAACTCCAGCCAGGGCGCGGTCCTCGCTGAGGCCATCACATCCCTGCGTTACATGAAGAAGATCGGATCCGATTCCTGGTACACCAAGATCGGTCAGGACATCGACCAGGTTCAGGAGAACCTCGTTACCGTCGGCAAGGACGACACGGACTTCAACATCGAGCTGCTTCCCGAGCAGATCCAGGCGGAATCCGTCTGCGAGCCTGACAGGGACAACGACTACAACTTCCAGTACCGTTACGATACGCTCAAGGCCAACACCAATGCCTCCCTCATCCAGAAGATCCAGTACCAGATGACCAACACCAGGTTCCTGTCCTTCTTCTCCAACGACCCTTCCATGTTCAACCTCCTCGATGTCATCGACGAGTTCCTGCACACACCCGAAGAGAGTCTTTATATCGACACATCTTCCCTCGGTGCTTCGGAAGGTATCGGCGGCATGGTCATCGACCTCGTATCCAACTTCGTAATCTCCCGCGAGGATATCTACCCCTTCGTCTTCTTCATCGACGAGGTACACAGATACGCCAAGTCCAGATACTCTGACAAGGAGTTCCACGGCGGTCTTACACTTCTGGCAAGAGAAGGACGTAAGAAGGGTATCTTCCTGTATCTTACGACCCAGAACCCTAAGGACGTATCCCCTATCCTCTTCGGTCAGATCGGTACGATCCTCATCCACAGGCTCATGCTCAACGATGAGATCCGCGCGGTCGAAAGCCACCTGGACGATTACGCGATCAAGCACGTAAGAAAGCTCAATCAGGGCGAAGTCATCCTGACGTCCGTCAACCTCCTGCACAACATGTTCATCCATGTCAACAAGAGCGCAAGGACCCAGTTCAACGAGACGCCTCAGCTCTGATATTTACAGGCACTTGATATCAATTGTTTCCGCAAAGACTGTCTCGGGAATCCGGGGCAGTCTTTTTCTGACTAAACGGGGCTTATTGAGAGGTTTAGTCAGAAAATCCGGGAAATTTACTGACTAAATGGTCACATATTAAGTGTTTAGTCAGAAAACATATGGGGCTGCCTCATCCTGTGAGACAGCCCCATCGTTTTGTTTTGTCATTTGCGCAGACTTACTTGCACTCGACGCCTTCCTTCTTGCATATCCTCCAGGCGGCATACTTGCCCTGAGCTGTTGCCGGGGGAAGTCCGCCGGAACCCATGAGCCACTGGCCTGCGAGGAACACGTTCTTAAGGGGCTTAACAACGCCGGGTGTCGTAACAGTCTTGGTGTCCTTATCCGCAACGAAAGCCATATAAGCGCCCCTGTAGGCATTGAACCTCTTGGCGTAGGTTACGGGGGTCCAGGTGTCGAGAACCTTTATCTTGC
Organism: Clostridiales bacterium; assembly: GCA_017964005.1. Classification (GTDB taxonomy): domain Bacteria; phylum Bacillota; class Clostridia; order Saccharofermentanales; family Saccharofermentanaceae; genus Saccharofermentans. The sequence goes on along the minus strand of JAGCSR010000038.1, from coordinate 77,860 downwards.
CTTCGGTGCCGGGGCAGTGCTTTTCGATGATCTTGACCATAGCATCGGCGATCTCGGCTTTCTTGGCTTCATACTTCTCCTCATCGTCTGCTATTGCAAACCACTTGTCGACCTCGTCGGTGTACTGGAACAGCTTCATCTGAAGAACTGTCTTGTCTTCGGGCGCGAATGTGGGATCGTAGTCGTAGCAGATAACTCCGACATCGTTGATCACCCTGTCGCCCCAGACATTGATGCCGTCGCATTCCCAGAAAGACGTATCCTTGGGAAGATCGGTCTTGCCGTCCACCAGGAATGCCGCATGGTACTTACTGAATACCGAGAAGTGATCCTTGTTGTCGAACTCGGCCTTGAGCTTCTTGGGCATAAGGTTCGACGGCAGGAGCTTTGTGAAAGTATGGTTTGCGTCAGATGCGCAGATAACGTAGTCCGCGGTAACTTCGGTACCGTCTTCGAGGACGATGCCCTCTGCGATCTTGCCGTTGATCTTAACGTTCTTAACCGGAGAATTCAGGTGGATCTTGCCGCCCTTGTCCTCATATCTCTTGGCGATCCTCCTTGCTGCCGCCAAAGATCCGCCCTCGGGGATATCGCCCGATCCGGACGTAACCATCGCGTAGCTCATGATGAAAGAATAAGCCTGGGTGTCCTCAGGGTGCATGAGCTGCACCGCGCTCCTCAGCACCGGACTCTTAAAACTGTCTGCCAGGTCCTTGACGCTCACGCCCTTGTAAGCCTTCTGCGCCGCCGGAACGTTCTTGACAAAATCGCCCAGCTTCATGAAGTCTCTGGGGCCCATCTTATCCATGGGCTTATCGATCGGCATGATCATGCTCTCAGCCCTTACCACGTTCTCGAAAAACTTCTCAATCACGTCCTTGTCCTCGGGGGACAGTTCCAGCATCTCCTTCTTGGTCCTCTCCTTATCTCTCCAGAAAGTGATCTGGCCGCCGTGGCCCTCATACTTGAAGAAGTAATCCTTGCTGTACATGGGCAGGCCCTCTTCGAGCATCCCGATCTCGTGCCACAGTTCGTTCATGGCACTTCCCTTCTTACTGCACATAAGGTAGTCGATACAGTTGTCGATATAGACACCGTCGCGCTTCCAGCCGGTGAGCTCTCCTCCCGGTACCGCATTCTTCTCGTAGATCTCTGTTTGGAAGCCGGAGTTCTGCAGGATAATGCCTGCGGTCATTCCGGAGATCCCTGCTCCGACAATGATAACTTTCTTCATTTGAGTATTCCCCTTAAATAAACTCGTGCAATTGCGCACTCCTGCAAGTATATCACTGTTTGTTTGATGTTCAAAGTTTTGGAGGCTGCTGCTCACTGAAACGCTCACTCAGAATGTTTTTCCGTGAGCAATCGAGTGAGTAAACGGCCGTTTGGGGGCTTTATTCACTGAAATGCTCACTCAAAATGATTTTCAGTGAGTGGTTGAGTGAGTAAACGGCCGTTTGGGAGCTTTATTCACTGAAATGCTCACTCAAAATGATTTTCAGTGAGTGGTTGAGTGAGCAGATGACCATTAGTCACCGGATTAGTCACTTTTAGAGGGCGTTTTAGTGAATGATTTAGTGTCTAGAGACCATATAGAGCGGTTACTCACAATTTTACTCACTTTTTTGAAGAGATTTTGTGAGTGTTTTTGTGAGTAGAGACCGTATAGAGCGGTTACTCACAATTTTACTCACTTTTTTGAAGAGATTTTGTGAGTGTTTTTGTGAGTAGAGGCCGTATAGAGCGGTTACTCACAATTTTACTCACTTTTTTGAAGAGATTTTGTGAGTGTTTTTGTGAGTAGAGGCCATATTAGGACAGTTATCCTCTGTTGTTTACAAACTTATCGTACTTATATAAGAATGTGACCATCTGTCTTCTCAGGCAGTCGCCGTTGGGGCGGAATGTGCCGTCGGAATAGCCTGCAAGGATGCCTTTCTCGGATGCCCACAAGGTGGCGGTATAGAAGTAGTCGCTCTTCTTAACGTCGGAAAACTTGTTCGCCGAAGAAGAAGGCTTCGGCTGTCCTGCCAGACGCCAGAGGAACGTTACCGCGTGACGGCGGGCGCAGACTATCTGCGGGCCGAAGGTACCGTTCTTATAACCTTCCACGATCTTGTTCTCGTTGCCCCAGATGCAGGCTTTGTAGAAGTAGTCCGTCTTCTTGACGTCGGAGAACTTGCAGGTCTTAGTCTTAGGTGCAGGCTCACCCATGAGTCTCCAGATGAATGTTACCATCTGGGCGCGGGTGCACTTGTTGGCGGGCTTAAAGAGGGTCTGCTTGTCGTAGCCTTTGACGACTCCGGTGTTGGCTAGAGAGTAGGTCGGCTTGTACCAGAAGTCTTTGGCGTTCGTTACGTCCTTGAACTGAACCTGCAGGGTCAGCTTGGCAGTCTTGCCGGCGGCGGATGCGGTGATGGTCACGGAACCTGCGGCCTTGGCGGTAACCTTGCCGGTTGAATCGACCGTGGCGACGGAAGGATCCGAAGAGGTCCAAGTGACCGCGGCGGAAGACCCTGTCAGGACTGCGTTAAGCTTCATGGTATTGCCGCAGACGATATTGGAAGAGGATGTCTTTCCGAAGGTGAGGTCGAGTGCAGCTTTGCCGCTGTTCTTCCGGATGTTGAGCTTGGCATTCTTAAGGCCGTTGACTTCCCGCATACGGTTAAACATGTCCTGGAATTCTTTTCGCGTAGCATAGTCGTGGGGCGCGATGCGGCGCTCTTCTTTGGGGGCATCAGGATCGCCTTTGCCCTGCATTATGTTCCAGGTCGCAGCCCAGGTTACGGGTTCCCAGGCGTAGTAGTCCACGTCGAAGTAGTCGATGAAGTCGTCGGCGCGGCCGAAGTCGATGGACCTTTGGTACTTCATGTATTCGGCGAATCTCATCAGCATGAAGATCAGGTCCTGGCGCTCGATATATTCGTCGGTGCCGAAGGTGTCGGAGGACACATAAGGGAAGCCCATGCATATGGAATACTTCTCGCCCCAGAGCAGCGCGTTTTCGTACCAGGAGCCCGGCTCCACATCGGTAAAGCGGGACTTAAGCCCGGCAACAGAAGGCTTGCCTGCCATCTCGTAGAGAGCCTGTACCACGGCTTCGCGGGTCATGAGATCAGATTCGGAAGCGCCGGCGGGCATCTGACCCGGGGTGCGGGCAGGTTCTTTGTACTTGGGCTTAGTTGAAAGCTTGACCGCATCGTCGAAGCAGAGGAAATAGATATTGTCCCCGCCTGTGGAGGTGTCTCCGCCGTAATCTATGGTCCAGGAATGTCCCTTGCAGACATCGTACTCGGCGCGCTTTACACCTTCCTTATATGTCTTGATGAGGAAGGGGTTATAGCCGATATCCAAAGTCTTGAAGGGATTGGTGAATGCCTGGAGGAAGTACAGATAGTAGTTATGTGACAGGTCGAGTTTGGAGATGTTGTTGATCGCGCAGTCCAGATATACCAGCTTGGGATTGCCGGACAGATCGAGCTTACTGATGGAGTTATAACTGCAGATGAGTTTTGTAAGCTCCGGGTTACGGGTAACGTCGATATTTGTCGCGCCGTTATTTGCGCAGTTGTAGTACTGAAGACCCGGGCACTTGCTGACATCGATGCTGCCGAGTCCCTTGTTGTCCCAAACATCCAGTCTCTTCATCTTGGGATTATGGGTAACGTCAAGTTTCTTGAAGTGATTCCTGAACGCGTCCAGGTGGGCGAGCTTGGGATTATTACTGAGATCCAGTGTCGTAAGTTCGCAGGACCCGCAGGTCAGGTGCTCGAGCTCCGGGTTATGGGTCACGTCCAAAGTCTTCAAGGGGTTGGTGTTGATCTCAAGAAATGCGAGCTTGGGGTTGTTGCTGACATTGATGGAAGTGATCTTGCAGTCGAAGCAGAATACCCACACAAGTTCCGGGTTGCCGGAAAAATCCAGCGATGTGAATTTATTGCCCGAACACCAAACGCCCGTGATCTCCTTGTTGTTGCTGATATCCATGTCGGAGATGCTGTTGTCGTTGATCCAAAGTCCCCGAAGTTCGGTGAAGTACTCAACTCCCTTGATGGACTTGACACCCATGTTCTCACAATGGATATTGCGGGAAGTTAATATCTCATCCGGATCGATATAGCCGTCCTGATTCTTGTCGTGAACGGTGCTCGCGATCACCGACCTGAACACGGGGTCCGGAAAATGGGCTGCATCTATCCTGATCTTCTGCGACGCGGCATTAACCTCCGAAGCGCCTGCGGCAGAAGCTAAGATCATGCCGGCTGCCACTGCCGCCGCGGCAGCGCACCCTGCCAATATCTTCGCCTTCTTTGTTCTTACGATCCTCACCTTAGTATGTTTCCTTTCAACTTATATCTTTACTGATCCTGACAATATATTCTTATAGTCCTCCAGGTTCTTTGCAAGCAGCGTCGGGATATCCAGTTCGTATGGGCACCTGGTCTTGCAGATCCCGCACCCCACACATGAATCGATCTTGAACATCTCCTGCTGCCAGAATTCCGACAGGAAGTTCTCCGAGGGGGAGCGCCTGATCATCTGGCTCATCCTGGCGCACTGGTTGATCTGGATCTCCACCGTGCAGGGCATGCAGTAACCGCAGCCCCTGCAAAACTCGCCTAAGAGTTCTTCCCTGTCCTTTGCGATGAAGTCTGCGATCTCATCGGTCATGGCAACTTCCTTATCGAAAAAAGAAAGCCACTCGTCCAGTTCAGACTGCCTTTGCACACCCCATATCGGAAGCGCATCGTACTGGCTCATGAACGCCATGCAGGCAACGGAGTTTGTCAGAAGACCGCCTGACAGTCCCTTCATGGCGATGAACCCCATATCGTGTTCCGCGCAGCTTCTGACGAGGGCAATGTCGCGGTCCGTGGCAAGATAGCAGAACGGGAACTGCAAGGTCTCGTAGAGCCCGGATTCAACTATATCTTCAGCGACGCCGATCTTATGCGCTGTGATGCCGATATGCCGGACCTTCCCCTGCTTCTTTGCATCTGCCAAAGCCTGATAGATCTCGTCTTCTTCCGTATAGCACTTCGCGGCGCAGTGAAGCTGGTAGATATCCACATAATCCGTCTGAAGGTTCTTAAGTGTCGTATCAAGATCCTCTTCGAATTTGGCGCGCGTGGTGGCCTGTGTCTTGGATGAGATAAAGACCTTGTCGCGCATGCCGGCAAAAGCTTTGCCAACCTTGATCTCGCTGTCCGTATATGCACGTGCGGTATCGAAAAACCTCATCCCGCCGTCGTATGCGCGCCTAAGCAGGCTCACTGCCTCATCAACACTGACGCGCTGTATCGGGAGCGCGCCGAAAGCATTCTGGGGAACTTCGATCCCGGTCTTCCCCAAACGGATAGTCCTCATACAAACACCCCCTGTCTGATATAGGATAACTATATCACAACTAGGGGGTGTATCTGAACTTTATGTGAGCCGGATCTACTGCTTCGGAGGAGGGCTCTTTTGCTCTTCACTCTTCTGGGCGCTGAATTCCGTAATGAACATAACCAGATAGATGATAAAGAATGTAATGACTGCCATGACCCCCAAAGCCATAAACAGCGGAACCATATTAAGGAACTTTGCCAGGATAAAGAATGCCGCGATTAATAACAGGAGCACGATAAGCTTGGGCACGGAGAAAGGTCTTGTGCATTTGCCCGTGCCGTTATGGCCGCTGGCTGCCACATTGTAGATCTTGCCGCCAGTCTACACCCCTTCGAAGGGCTCATCAGCCGGCTGGGTACCCCAGATGTACTGCTCGAGTTCGGACGCTCCCTCATCCTCGATGATCGCCTTGCTGAACTGGGTCTCGTAAAGCTCGCGGTAGATGCCTTCCTTGTTCAGGAGTTCTTTATGAGTTCCGCGCTCGGCGATGGTGCCGTCCTTGACCACCAGGATCTCGTCGGCTGCGAGGATCGTGGAAAGGCGGTGGGCTATAAGGATACTGGTCTTGCTCTTGATGATGGGATCGATGGCATCCTGGATCTTCTTCTCCGAGATGGAGTCAAGCGCGGATGTGGCCTCATCGAAAATAAAGATCACGGGGTCCTTGAGAATTATTCTGGCGATGGAGATGCGCTGCTTCTCGCCGCCGGACAGCTTCAGTCCGCGGTTCCCGACTTCAGTGTCGAGGCCCTTCTCCTGTGACTCAACAAAGTCCCAGATGTTGGCTTTCTTCAAAGCTTCAACCATGTCCTCTTCAGCGGCGTCAGGCTTGGCGTATAGGAGATTGTCCCTGATGGTCCCGTTGAAGAGATACGTTTCCTGGGACACAACACCAACCTTATCCCTTAAGAACCTGAGATCCAGTTTCCTCACATCTATCCCGTCGAAAGTAACGCTGCCGCTGTCGACATCGTAGAGCCTCGGAATAAGATTTACGATCGTACTCTTGCCTGACCCCGACGGTCCCACTATCGCGATGCTCTTGCCCGCGTTGAGGGTGAAGCTTATATCCTTAAGTATCTTCTTGGATTCATCGTAGGAGAATTCCACATGCTCGAAAACAACATCCCCGGTAACCTCCGACGGTGTCACAGCATCGGGCGCGTTCCTGATCTCCACGGGGATATCGAAGTAATCGAAGATCCTGGTAAAGAGCGCCATGGACCGGATCCAGTCCACCTGGATATTAAGGAGGCTGTTGACCGGCATATACATCCTGCCCAGGAGTGCAACCAGCACGGAGATGTCACCGATGGTGATGTTCGAATCGTACTTCATCATGAGGATGCCGCCTGCAAGGTACAAGAGCATAGGGCCGATACTGGTAAAAGTCGTCAGCACCACCCTGAACCATCTTCCTGCCATGCTCTCTTTGATGTTGAGGCCGATCATCCTGCGGTTGGCTTTCTCGTACCTGTCGTACTCGTATTGTTCTTTGCCGAAAAGCTTTACCAGGAGCTGGCCGCTTACGGACAATGTCTCGTTCAGTATCCCGTTGACCTCATCGTTCACCTGCTGGGACTCGTTGGTAAGAGACCATCTCTTCTTGCCGGCCTGCCTCGTCGGGACAGTGAAGATCGGAACGATCACTATCCCCACCAGAGCCAGTATCCAGTTTTTCTGGAACATGGCGATCATTGCGATGATGAGCGTTATGGAATTAGACAGTATGCTGGAGAAAGTGTTGGTTATTACAGACTTAACACCGTCAATGTCACTGGTCATCCTGGTGATGATGTCGCCCTGGTTGTTGGTGGTAAAGAACCTCTGGGACATGCTCTGAAGATGGGAATACATCTGGTTGCGCATGTCGTATGTTATGTGCTGAGCAACCCAGGTGTTGATATAAGTCTCCGCGACTCCTATAAGGCTTGCCGCAAGAGTTACTATCAGCGAGAGAACAATGTAGTAGATGAGTGCCCGGAAGTCTTTTTTGAGGAGACCGTCATCCAGGATCTTGCCGGTGATCATGGAAGGCATGAGAGAGAAGAATGACGATACTATGATGCACAGAAGTACAAGTATCAGCTGCTTCGTATAGGGCTTGAGATATGAGAAGACACGTTTTAAGAGCGCAGGCGTAACCTTAGGCTGATTAGCCTTCTCTTCTTCCGTCAGGAACTTGCCGCCCATAGGACCGCCCATACCTCTCGGTGCCGGCATATCGATCTCCCCTCTGTTCAATAAAACGATATCGTCTTGGATTATACCACGGCCGTAAAAGAAGATAAATTTGCCCTTGTGACAGAATAGTCCTGTAAGAGTTAAGCCGCGATCGGGATCTTGGAGGATGAGATAAGTACGAAGGCAGCCTCTTCTGTTACTTCCACTGAGATGTCTTTATGATAAAATCGCAAGTAACGGCATAGAACTTTTTTGGGGGAACAGCTATGGAATTCGACGGAACACAGAAAACGATAGGACGGGGGAAATATTACGAGATCGTGCTCTATCACGGGTATGCTTACAAGATCTATGACCCCGACTATCCGGAAGATTGGGTCACACACGAGAAGTGGGATCAGGCCAAGGTAAATAAAGTGGGGCTTACCCCTGTCAAATACTACGACACGGACGACCCGCACATCATAAAAATGGATCATATAGAAGCGGAGCCCCTGGAAGTCCGTGCCAACGCCAGGGACCTTACATGTTTTGACATGATGGCCGATGCCTTCCGGAAACTCTATAAACATGATAACTGGACTGTTACCGTCGGGAATCTGTCGTATTACGGAGAACATATGCCGGACAACGAGAAGCGGGAACTTGTGTACAAATCCGACGGCCGCCTCGACCGTAAATACGGCCATTGCCTGTGCCACTTTAATCTTGATCTCCATAACATCCTGGCAAAGCCCGGATCCGGCGATTACATCATCCTGGACTGGGTGAAATGCTGCATCGCGCCGCCCCTGTTCGACTACGCGAAAACCTACATGCTCTTAGATGAATCCTACCCGGAACACCTTGCAGTCTACAAAGAAAGAGTCCTGCCGGACATGTGGGCATTGGGCGTAACAGAAGAAGACTTCGATGATGCCTTAAAGATCTGTTCGCTCATAAGAGACAACGAGGGGAAGTACGACCAACTGATGTTCGGGTACAAAAAAGAGCTTAAAGAGAAGATCCGTCAATTAGGGTTTGACCCATCCGGTACCGTACGCGACAGGATGAAGATTTTTTACCCGGATATCCCGACAAAGGAGATGATCAAAGACCTTCTGATGCTCCTTACAAACCGGCAGCAACTTGTATTCTGGGACAAGGATTACGGCGTCTCCATACACGATCCGGGAAGGTACATCGATGTAATAGTTTTAGGCGATCATGTAGTCTACGATTACAGTAACCACGGGTGGTCATCGGGGTACTATAAGGCATCCTTCGATGAGATGGCGGATCTGATCCGTAAGAATTGGGCTGAAGCCGACGGCCTCCTTCCGCTCAACTTCGACCACTACGTTACCATCCATGCCAACCCTTACTTCCTGAGGGATGAACACTTTTACGTAAACGCCAAGTAGTATGGCCGTTCCCGACAATGATATAATCCTTACGGTTGGTACAGTAAGGAGGGGGGTCTTCATTATGCGAAAAGCAACTAACATAATCTGCATTGTTCTTATATTGGGATATATCATTTTTCTGGCGGTCGGATGGAACAATTTCCCTGCCGAAGTCCCCAAGCATTTTAACGCGGCGGGAGTTGCGGATTCCTTCGGACCGAGGACAACTCTACTTATAGATCCTGCGGCCATGATCGGACTGTTCCTTCTTCTTGCCCTGGCAGAATCTTTCCCCAAGATCTGGAACATTCCCGTGGAAGTTACGGAGGACAACGCAGAGGATATCGTAAGGACCGTCCGCAATATGTTCGGGGTCATCAAGATATCCGCGGTCCTGGTCTGCGCATTTGCGGGACTTATGTGCATATATCAGGGATTCCCTGCGTGGCCCATGTATCTTTTTGTGGGGATAATACTTTTGTCGATAATTACGGGTATAATCCAATTATTCAGGTACAGATAAAAAATCCATCCGTGACATACTGGCGACACAACTTTTGTTTATCATGTTGCCAAGGAGGAGGAAGATATGTCGTACAGATTATTGATAGTTGAAGATTCGCCCGAACTTCTCGAAGCCGTCAGCGACTTTTTTCGCGAGGAAGGCGCGGGGCTCTGGGAAGTCGTGACCGCATCAGACGGTAATGATGCTTTGGCCAAGGTCAGGGACGGATCCTTCGACCTCATGATCTTAGACATAATGCTTCCCGGGGCATCCGGATTCGACATATGCAGAGCAGCAAGGAATAAGAGCGACTGCCCGATCATATTCGTAACCGCCCTGGGTTCCGATTCCAGCATCTTGAAAGGTTATGAGACAGGGTGCGACGACTATGTCGTAAAGCCTTTCTCGACAAGACACCTCTACGCCAAGAGCCTGGCGCTCTTAAAGCGCGCGCAGAAGGCCGGCGGCGGTGAGGAATTAAGATGCGGCAACATAACACTGAACAAAAAGACCATGCTCGTTCAGGTATCAGGAAGTGAGATCGAGATCTGCTCAAGAGAATATTTTCTCCTGCTCTACCTTCTCGAGAACAAGGGCTCCGTTCTTACGCGCAAGTCCATTCTCGATCATGTGTGGGGTGACGATCTTGATGTCAATGACAGAGTCGTTGACAACACCATAAGAAGACTTCGTGAATGCCTGGGTGACGCATCGGGTCAGGTCAAGACGGTAATCGGAAGAGGTTACCGCATCACGGAGGATTAAAAATGAAAGTTCGCAAAGGAACGATAAAACAGCCAAAGTTTCTGATCCCGTATTTTGTAATTTCGCTCATATTGCTGCTAATATTCGGTCTTATCGGAGCGTGTATCGCCATGACAGGATATTCCGAATATGAAATGGAAGTTACAACCGACAAATATGCGTTTCTGTCAGATCAGGATCTCGACAGCGGAATCTATTCTTATTTTACAGAAGCTCTGAACAAAGAAGACATATCATCAGAAGAACTTGTCAATTTCAAATGGTATCTGACAGATCTGTATTCTGAGACGGGTCAGAACATGAGGATAAATGCTTACCATACAAAAAATGGAGAAGCCGACCTTGCATTGTCTAATCAACTTGCGTTTTGGATGGACACATCCAAAACCGCCTTCTTAATGTACGTGGATGAAGATAAGAATATGCATACTCTGTCTTTGGCAGACAGCAAATATCTTAATGCATTCGACACTCCTGAAGTTGAAGCCTATTACTACTATGACAGTTTTAGCCGTACATTCATTCCCAAGCCCAAACTTACATTCATCTGTAAAGAGTTCTATGCTGATCTTGAGAATTCAAGGTTCATTCCAACAGAAGTCGAGATAATGAAGAGCTCAGCTCATGGTGCGGGAGACGCAAAACACACGGGAGTTACCATAAGCATCGATCCCGGCAACACAGAGGGATACACGCTTATCAAACCGGAAAAACCGGAGATCTTCAGTTTTGACGAAGAAAAACAACATGATGTTCTCCAACAGTACGGCGAGATCGCAGGGTGTGATGATATAGAAAATGCAGATTGGATCGGTTATTCGGAAGGCATCCTTACCAATGACCACCTCTTCGCCGATTATCAGATAACAGATCTCAAAACAAGGCCCTTCACTGAAGTCTATAAAGACGAACTTCGTCTCGGTGCAACCTTCCTGATACTGGCAGCATTTATCCTCGCCTTCATCCCGGCTACGATAATCTATAACGTCAGGATGAGAAGATATCAGATCTTCGAATACAGAAGACAGATGATCGATGCCATGGCCCACGACCTTAAGACTCCGATGGCTGCAATCTCGGCATACGCGGAGAACCTCTCCGGCCATATCGGATCGGATAAACAGGAGTACTACGCAGGCAAGATCGAAGAGAAGATCTCCGAGATGAACGGTATGGTCAACAGTATTCTTGATTTCTCAAAGACCGAGAATTCTTCCGTCAAAGTCAATAAGGAAGACGTCGATATCGGCGCCCTCATCGCAAGGATCATCTCCGACAACGAGCACACCGTAAATGAGAGATCGCTTAAGATCAACTACGAGCAAAAGCCCGTTATGGTAAAGTGCGATCCTGACCTCATGAAGCAGGCGCTGGCAAACCTTATCGGCAATGCCGTCATCCACTGCAAAGAAGGAACTTCCATCGACATAAGCTGCGGCGACAAGATCATTCTTATTATCAACACCGTTGATGAGAAGATCGAAAACATAGACCAGTTACGGCAGCCCTTTGCCAAAGGCAGCTCCACCCGAGGCAGCAAGGGTACGGGATTGGGTCTTGCAATAGCCGACAACAACCTGGCAATGCTTGGCTTCAAGCTCGACCTCAAGACTGAAGATGACAGATTCATAGCAACAGTGAAGATGTAATTATCCGGGGGGAATATTAAAACATCTTCCGGGGCTGTCTCACATGAGGGGCAGCCCCTTCCTATGTGTTCTTGTTCTCGAAAATCAGGATTCGGGACAAAACTACTTCATAAGCTCCCAGAAACAAATGGCGCTGGCTGCGGCAACATTCAGAGAATCAACGCCGCGCTGCATGGGGATCATGACCCTGTAGTCGCATCCGGCAATGACATCTTTGGGAAGTCCCGTGCCTTCCGTGCCGAGGAGCACCGCGACTTTTGCGTTCGATCTGATCTCCTCATTATCTACTCCGACGGAATCTTCAGTCAGTGCCATCGCAACGGTCTTATATCCGCAGGAACCGAGGAGCTTCAGAAGGTTCATCCCCTCCGAATCTTCCAAAGAAGCCTGCGCCCAGGGAATCTGGAACACTGTCCCCATACTGACTCTTGCGGTACGGCGGGTCAGGGGATCCACCGTTGCGTGAGTCAGGAGAACACCGTCCATTCCGAGTGCTGCGGCCGACCGGAAGATCGCGCCGACATTGGCAGGATTTACTACATCAGTTAAGACCGCGATGCGTTTCTTGTCCGCCAAAAACTCACCAACCGAAGTCTCCGGCTTGCGTCCCAGTATCATCCAAAGGCCCCGGACCAGATGGTGGCCTGTCATCTCCACCACGACTTCGCGGTCCGCTACATATACGGGCAAAGATTCCAAGATCTCCTTACCGAACAGTTTCTCTATCGCATCGAACACCGGGCGCGCTTCAGCTTCGAGGCGCTCGGTCTCCACCAGCATCTGCTTCGGCTCGTACCCTGCTTCCAACGCCCGAAGGATTACTTCTGCAGTCTCTGCCAGGAAGATTCCCTGCTCCCGCAGCTGCGGCTCAGTGGCCCTTGCGAAGATATCCATCTCCTGCGCATTTATATCATTTATCCTGATCAGATCCATTGCTTCTCCCCTGTTAAGTCAATTCCTGCAATACCAGATATTCTCTTTTGTACAACCCGTAATCCGCGACGGAAGTCTTGCGGTAATCTTCGTATCTTCCGAAGATCTCTTTTGCTTCTTCGACCGGGACCCAGCGGGGCTCATCACCGTTAATGACCTCCGCATCCGTAAGGTTCTGCCGTCCCGTATCTTCTACTATCTCACACATAAAGTAGTGCTGGAAATGCTGCCAGTTCAAGAAGAGTTCTTCCACTTCAAGCACGCGCTCCCCTGCCCGGACGATCAGGCCGGTCTCCTCTAACATCTCACGCTCGCAGCATTCTTCAAGACTCTCACCGTCTTCCGTTCCGCCTCCGGGGATAATGTATTTATCCTCGTTCTTCTCATAGATCAAAAGGACCTTGCCCTCCTTTATCACTATGCCTCTGGAGGCGTGACGGACATGATCAAAATGTCCAAGATAGTCGTCGTTGATGAGTTTGAGTTTTCGCATATCAGAATACCGGAAGCTACCCTTTCTGTTTGCCGCCGATCCCCCAGTTCTCGAGAGGCGGTTCGTCTATTACTATGAACACATCAGACGTAGCGATACCGAGGCTCTTGTTAAGATTACCCGTGACGGTCTCGATAAGTGCGGCCTTCTGTTCCTTTGTCCTTCCCGGGAATAACTTGATCCCGATGATCATGAAGCTGTCTGTCTTGAACGAAGGGAATTCCATATCTTCCCTGTCGTACTCCGTAATCCTTTGGAACCTGTCCCAGTCTTCGATCCCGATAGAATCGATAAGTCCCTGATGTATACAGTCAAGAACGGTCTTCTTGTATTCGGGGTCTTTGCCCTTCAGCATCTCAACTTTTACCAGCGGCATATTATCTCCTTTTCATTTTTCAGCACTTCCAATACGGATTATAACATTATGCATCCTTCGTGTTAAAATCACAGAAGATGCGGAAGATCACAAAGTAAGATCCAAAGGAGCATGTTATGAGATTTACCAACGGCGCATGGCTTACGGCAGAAGGTTTTGATATCCACCCTGCAAGGCAGGTAAGGTTCGTTAAGACAGACCCTGACAGGATAACGCTTACGATGCCGACATTCTATATCACCGGCAAGGGCATGACCTTAAGCGGTCCCTATATAACGATGGAGATCTCATCTCCTTATGAGAATGTTTTCCATATAAGGACATACCACTTCAAGGGCGACAACTCTCTTGAGCCTTCTTATTTTGATCTCACCGAAGGAAGTGCCGCGCTCAAGGTCGAGGAAGATGAGAATACCATTACCGTTGCAAGCGGCGATTCTACTCTTACGATAGATAAAGACAATTACGGCTATGTGCTCAAACGTTCGGGACGCAGGATAACGTCCTCACGTGAGGGCGCCCTTGCCTATATCGACGGCAGCAATGGTTCCTTCATGAGAGAACAACTGGACCTTCGTGTGGGAGAACACGTATACGGGCTCGGCGAACGCTTCGGCAGCTTCATCAGGAACGGGCAGAGCATCGATATCATCAACAAAGACGGAGGAACATTCTCCGAACAGGCATACAAGAATATCCCCTTCTATATTACGGACAACAACCTGGGCGTGTTCGTAAACCACACCGAGGAGATCAGCTTCGAAGCCGCATCCGAGAACGTATCAAAAGTCCAATTCTCCGTTGCCGGCGAGTGCCTTGATTATTTCCTTTTCGCAGGAGATTCCATGAAGGATGTAATTACTCTCTATACAGGTCTTACCGGCAGACCTCCGAAGATCCCTGACTGGTCCTTCGGGCTGTGGCTGTCAACTTCCTTTACGACAGACTACGATGAGGAGACCGTGCTGTCTTTCGTCGACGGGATGCGCGACCGCGGGATCTACCTGTCCGTATTTCACTTCGACTGCTTCTGGATGAAAGACAGCCACTGGTGCAACTTCTGCTGGGATAAGGACATGTTCCCGGACCCTGAAGGACTCATCGCAAAACTCCACGACAGAGGCCTTCATGTATGTGTCTGGATCAACCCTTATATCGCCCAGCAATCGGAGCTTTTCGACGAGGCGGCAAAGAACGGTTATCTCATCAGGAAGCGGGACGGCAGCGTTTGGCAGAACGATCTTTGGCAGGCAGGAATGGGGATAGTGGACTTCACCAACTCAGACGCGGCACATTGGTATCAGGACAAGCTCAAGGCTCTCCTTGATATGGGGGTCGATTGCTTTAAGACTGACTTCGGCGAGAGGATACCGACAGAAGATGTTATGTACGCGGGTGGACAGGACCCGAAGCGGATGAGAAACTACTACACGTATCTTTACAACAAGACGGTTTTCGATCTGCTCAAAGATACAAAGGGCGAAGAAGAAGCGATAGTGTTCGCAAGGAGCGCCACCGCGGGATGCCAGAAGTTCCCGGTCCACTGGGGCGGCGACTGCCACTCCGACTACCAGTCAATGGAACAGACTATAAGAGGCGGACTGTCCCTCATGCTCTCGGGATTTGCTTACTGGAGCCACGATATCGGAGGATTCGAAGATACATCAACACCTGATGTTTACAAGCGCTGGGCTGCTTTCGGACTATTGAGTTCACACAGCCGTCTTCACGGAAGTTCTTCTTACAGGGTGCCGTGGAACTATGATGAAGAATCGGTGGAAGTGGTAAAGCATTATACAGATCTCAAGAAGTCCCTGATGCCGTATATAGACAAGGCCCGGGATGAAGCCTCGCAGTACGGACTCCCGGTAATGCGCCCAATGGTCCTGGAGTATCAGGACGACCCGGTCTGCGCATTCCTGGACAGACAATATATGCTGGGAGATAAGATCTTAGCAGCACCTGTATTCGAAGAAGACGGCACGGTGGAATTCTATCTTCCTGAGGGAACCTGGGTATCAGTTGACGGGAAGGACCGGCGGGTCTTAACACAGGGCACGTTCTTCTCCGAGAAGCGCGAGTATCTTGAGATGCCGGTGTATATAAGGGAGTAAGCTCATCGCATAGGCTATGATCGCAGCGAGGATTAACACGGTCTCCGCTGCCATCTTTGCATAATCCATAACTGTACTCATTTCTCTATCCCTTCATTTCTGTATCAGGTGCAAATTCCGTAACTGTTATCACATCATCACTTGCAAGATCAGGTTTATCCTTCGCTTTCTTGAGATAACAATCGAAGAATTCCAGATAGCTTTTGCAGGTATACCTGTGAGCCAGATCCGGATCCAGTTTTCCCACCGTTGCACCGGGCTTCATTGCATACTTAATATCCGCAAAACCCATATGCTTCATGTCTCTCACAAGGACCTTATATGCGGGGGCCGTGTGACGCAGGTAACCTCTTGTTACGACATTCTCGTTATCCTTACAGGACAGCTGCATAAATGGCTTATGCATCGTCTTGTCCTTATAGTCGCCGAAAAGTCCTCCGTCTATATTGATCCCGCAGGTGTAGTCGTCGTCATTAAGGCACAGGGAATACGCTACCGCACCTCCGTTCGAGTGCCCCGCACACCCTATGCCGTTCGTAAAGTCGATCTTATCCGCCATGGTCTTCCTTACATGATCTACAGCAAAAGCGGTATCCTTGATCCACTCGTCTACACGGTGCTTAATGAATGTGCAGTACTTATTCTGGAACACATCGAAAGCCGCCGCCTGTTCTTCGAGAGTGCCCTTCATCTTCACGAGTTTCGAAGCGGCAAGAAGTCCGCCTAAGAACGGATGATACATCTTCCTCGACAGGGACTTATCCGCAAGGATATACGTGCCGTCGTCAAAGTCCGTGCTTACCGCTTCATAAGGGTGCCCGACGGACAGCACGATATAGCCGTGGGATGCAAGTTCGATTAGAAGATAGGAATTGCCTTCGATATAACTGAAGTATCCGTGGTTGAAAACGATCAGCGGAAACTTCTCCCCTTCCGCGAAAGGCGGATCGATATAACATTCGGCCTCGTTGCTTCCGTCGGAACTGATCTTATCGTAGTTTACGGGGATCATGAACACTTTCCGGATCCCCTGCGCCTCACTTCTCGACAGGCTTTCCGCTTTGACATAACCGGTGTCCAGATCGACCGGCGCAGGGTAATAGATCCTTGCAGGAATATGGCGCATAGAATCGCCCTTCAGATCCAGTTCCTCTTTGCGCGTGTTATATACAGTGAATGTCCTTGTTCCGACCGGATATCTTCCCGTAGGCTTCGGCTTACTGCTCATCGTTTTCCCCCGTTGATGTCATTTATATCTTTGATAAAGATATTTTATCATATGCAAAAGACCGTTCTGTTCGAAAAATTTATTTTTCGAAGGGGAGTCATGTTATAATCCTGTCGGGGATAACACTTGAGGGGAATCTGTTCATGAAGAAGAAGATAATAACCGCATCAATCATTACAGTCCTTGGCATATGCGCAATCCTTGCGGGACTGTTCGTAAGGTCACTTACTCCGTCAGACGACGTTAGTACCTTTACGGATGAGACCGTCGGCAAGACCGTTCATATCCGGGCGAACGAAGATAATCTGTCACCCTTTGTTGTTTATTCCGAAGATACTGGAAAATTCTCTTACGACTATAACAAATGGGTCTTTAGCTGCGATGATGATACTTACATGCGAATCATCATGCCATACAATATCAGTAAGAAGTTCGACTCTAATACCCTGGGAAATTTTACTGTTACACTGACAGGCACAGTCGGAAAAACTCCGGATTGGATGAAGGAAGAGACAGAATCTTTCATGATCTCCTATATGGAGTCACTGGCAAAGACAATGGACGGTTATGAAGTTACCGAAGAAGAGAAAGACCTGATCCGAAGCTCCATATCCGTTTATTTTGTCGAGGTGACTTCGACTGATGCCGAGACGATAAAGATCGTAAGGACCGTTGCCTTAATCTTGGGAACTGTGCTCCTTATCGCTGCCTTGATCTTATGGATCTCGATAATATCAAGACAGTCAGTTCTGAAGATCGCATTGATCATTGTAGTGATCGTGCCGGTCACGGCGTTCATTATCTTCGCCATCCTGTTCAACAGACAATTCGGAGCCATGTGCAACATCAGGAAAGACGATGTCGGCGTCTACTACATGGAGTACAAGGGACAGTTAAAACTTGACGATATGCTTGCGGCAAACATCACCTCTGACCCGGAATTACTTGACTGGATCAGCAGAGCCGAGTATCACGGCTTGTGTCCCATCACTCTCGATTCGGGCAGGTACGCGTGCTCGTCTTTCTCGGCAAAGACTCCCGAAGGAGACGTCCTCTTCGGGCGCAACTTCGAATATCCCGAGACCGATGCGGTCATGATATATATGGATCCTCCCGACGGTTACGCATCGTATGCCATGGCAGATCTTGCCGTACTCGGGATCGGAAGAGGCACTGACGAGATCGACCCGGATTCACCTCTCGGCAGGTTCATGATGGCCGCAACCCCTTATGTTGTATTGGACGGAGTCAACGAGAAAGGTCTGGGCGTAAGCACACTCGAACTGGCCATCGGCGAACTTCATCAGAATGGATATAAAGACGACCTGTTCATCTATACTGCCATCCGCGTCCTGCTCGACCGCTGCGCCACTGTTGACGATGCCGTAGCTCTCCTGGGGAACTACGACATCCACACCCACAACAATGTCTCCCAGCACCTGTTCATCGCGGACAAATCGGGGCGCTCAGTGGTAGTCGAATGGATGGATGACGAGATGTATGTCAACGAACTGAATGCCGTAACAAACTCTGTCGTAACCCCCGGCGACCGCTTCGACGAAGAAGCCGATTGGAGACTTCCGGTCCTGCAAAAAAAGCTGGCTTTGGCAAACAATACTTTAACTGCCGAACAGGCAAGAGATCTGCTGGATGATGTAAGCCAGGCCAACTTTACACAGTGGTCATCCGTATATAACCTCAGTAAGTTTTCCGCTGATGTCTATATGGACGAGAACTACAGCAAGGCATATCACTACGGTAAATAAAGAAATTATCTTCTGATCACATACATATGCAGCGTCTCTTGGAAACTCTCGCAATAGACTTCGTTCCTGAAGACTCCGCCGCAGTTCTTGATAACTCCGGCCGACGCGGCGTTGTCCTTGTCGCACGAGACCAGGACGTCTTTTATCCCGATGGTATCAGTGACCTTCAATGCGGCCTTGAGCATCTCCGTAGCATAATGTCGACGCCTCTCGGTGGGTCTTACCGAATACCCGATATGCCCGCCCTCCGAACGAAGGAAGTCGTTTAATGCCAGACGGATATTGACCATGCCGACGATCCTGTCATCTTCTTCGCGCACATAAAAATACGTAAGAGCCGGAACCCTCGATTCTTCTATATTGGCTATATCCATATCTTTAAGGACCTTCTTGAGCCACTCTTCGTAAGTGGAATTCCATTCCCTGAGATACCGGTCCAGCCCTCCGCTCCCGTTGATCTCAGATCCGTATTCATAGAACTCGTCTATGTAGTCAATCGCTTTGTCTTTGTAAGTTATATCAGGGAATACCAGCTTCATGTCAAACCTCCCTCAGTCATCACTGTGACTGATACCAACAGTACAGAGCTTCCCCCTCAGGACATACCCGATCTTCTCGTAACATGCGTTGGAAGCCGTATAGTCCGCGTCCGTATAGAGCATGGGAGTGTAGCCTGCATCCTTTGCGATCATGGTGACCTGATAGACAAGATGTTCGGCGTAATGCTTTCTGCGTTCCTCGTTGCGCGTATACACCAGCCCGATGGATGCCAGGTCGTTGGCGGGATGCCAGTTGCAGCTGGACACGAATCTTCCCGAAGGATCCTTCCAAAGATACAGATAACCGTCCGCAATATTTTCTTCTGCCATGGTCCGGTATTCTTCCCGGCTCTGCTTATCTATACCCACGGCATTGAAGAAGTCCTCGAAGAAATCCACAGCCGCATCAAGATCTTCTCCGGTGCACTTATGCATCTCACCTTCCGCAGGATCTCGGGGTGCGATCGGTTCCGGACAATCGTATGCATACATATTCATCGTGATATCGAAAACGATCCCTTCCGACTTAGCCCTGCTAATGAAGAACTCCGCAAGCTCATACTTCATGTTGAAGTGATGTTCGCCGTCCAAAAGACCATTCTCTCCTGCCAATCTGTAGGCACGCTCCATCTCATCTTCCGAGGCGTCATCCGGCGTCCATATCCAGACAGGATACGGTTGCCCTGTAAAGCAGATTATTATCCTCTCATGGTCAGACAGGAGAAGAGAATTCTCCCCTCGAATTATCCTCGCCAAAACAGAGAATGTATACCTGTCATTCTCAAGAAGCTTATAGTCTCTTTCGTCAACGTAATTATCCAAAACGGTCTTCTTTACCCTTTACCATTTACGAACTTGTCGTACTTATAGAGGAAGGTTACCATCTGACGTCTCAGGCAGTCGCCGTCCGGCTTGAATGTTCCGTCGGAATAGCCTGCCAGGATACCCTTCTCGGATGCCCACAGGGTTGCCTTGTAGAAGTAATCCTTCTCCTTAACGTCCTTGAACTTATTCTTTGTAGATGCAGGCTTGGGCTGTCCTGCCAGTCTCCAAAGGAATGTTACGGCATGCTTTCTTGCGCATACGATCTGAGGACCGAATGTGCCGTCTTTATATCCTTCGACAATGTGGTTCTCGTTGCCCCAAATACAAGCCTTGTAGAAGTAATCCTTCTCCTTGACGTCCTTGAACTTGCATGTCTTAGTCTTAGGTGCAGGTTCTCCCATTAGTCTCCAGATGAACGTTACCATCTGCGCTCTGGTGCACATATTCGCAGGCTTGAAGTTCGTCTGCTTATCGTAACCCTTTACGACTCCTGCAGCTGTCAGATAGTTGGTAGGAGCATACCAGAAATCCTTGATGTTGGTTACATCCTTATAGAGGACCGTTACTTCACACTCAGCTGTCTTTCCTGCAGCGCTTGCAGTGACAGTTACGGTTCCTGCCATCTTAGCTGTCACCTTACCGTTGGCGTCTACCGTTGCGATCTTCTTGTCGGAAGTCTTCCAGGTGATATTCCCTTCAGCACCCTTGAGTGTTGCCTTGAGGGTATCATTCTTACCGCATATGATGTTGACCTTAGTCTTATCGAGGGTCAGGGTTACATCATCTTCCTTAGCAGGCTCAGTGGGCTTTGCAGTGGGAGCAGGTATAAGCTTCGGGACTGATCTGGTTTCGGTTATACCGCATGCGGAACATGTGCGTGTCTGCTCACCTTCCGCCTGTGTTGTTGCTGCCTTTGTATCTTTCCACTCGCCCCAGTCATGTCCTGTTGCAGGTTCGTCCAGGCTCTCTGTCTCCTGCTCTGTGAATGAAGGGTTGGTAAACTTGGCAGTGAATATGAATAATCCGTCTTCCGTACATGTGCACTTGACAGCGCTCTTTACGGAATCAACAGTCTCAGTCTCAACATGCGCAGGATCGTTATTGCAAACCCTCTGTGCCGTACAGGTCGAGTTGTCGTCTGACCACTTATATTCCGCATCGCCCCAATCGTGAATGAGTTCCGACTCCCAAAGTGCCGTAAGCTTGATATCTTCTGTCGGGGAGATCTTATCGCCTGCAGCATAAGTCTTGTTACCATCAGTCCATCCGGCAAAAACGGAACAGGACTTTACAGGCTTCGGCAAAGCAACCGACTTATCCATATCCCAGGTTGCCTTGAATTCGAATATTCCGTCCTTGCTCTCGCCGATATTGGCAACTTCCGCTCCGTCAGTATAGAACAGTGCCTCGGGAACAGGAGTGATCTCATCATCCTTGATATTGACCTTTATGATCTCCATATCTTTATACATTATCTTGTATGTGCGTCCGTCCGACAGATTGCCGTAATTGGTGGACAGATATACGACGCCCGACTCGGGAGTTTTAAACGTCAAGACTCCTTCGTGCCAAACATCGGCATCCGTAGCCTCAGTCTCATATATGAATTTCCCGAGAGTGTACTGTGAAGGATCGTTATTTCCGTTGCTGACATCCGACATAACCGTAAATCTCATATTCTCATCCGGATTCCCGGCTGACAGATGCTTAAGATCTTCGTCCATACGGTATTTGATCGAGAGCTTGTAATCGGCCTGCGGTTCAAGATATATAGCTTCGGAGTTTGCCTTCTCCCAAGTATAACTCTGTGCCTCAACAGTAACTGTATCTACACCCGTCTCATCATTATGTGAGACCTGGACATTGTTAGGGAACCTGATAGACCAGAAGCCCATATTTGTAGCCGTCTCGGTTACCTGTGACATTGAAGTCCACCCCTGGAACGGATATTCAAGTACATCTGTATTAATGGGAGTTCCGCCGGCCGTGTCGTATGTCACGTTTACCTTGTATTCGAACTTGTTGGCGTTAAGCGGTGTCTTCACTCCCACGGGCATCGTCTGCGCATCCATAGTACCCGATCCGCCGTTCGGATCAAAAGTTATGGAGTAGTTATTATCATCGTCTGCCAAAACAGTGGAGCAAACTCCGAACATCGATACGACCATTGCCGCTGCACACATTGCTGATAAAGTTTTTTTGAACATAGTAGAAACCCCCGAATAGAATATCCTAATTATATATTAGGCGGGCGCCCTTGCATAGTGCAGTAATCAGGAGATTTTCAAGCCGGGGAAACGACATATCCTTTGGCCTTATCACCCGTGATCCGGACTTTATATTCCTGTCCTATATGGGCTGTCCACTCGATCGGTTCAAGATAAGAGGTTATACTCTCCGGATATACATTATCGAAGTTCGGATCTTGGTATTCGGTTATGATCCGAAACCTCATATTGATCGGAAGTTCATCCTCAAAGTCCTCGCATCCTGTTGCCAGTTTAAGCTGTTCCTTATCCCACGTAGCGATCAGCTCTTCGTCATGCTTGATCATCGACCTGTCCGGATTGGATATGCCGCCGCCGCAGTCGTGCCCGGCGATGTTGTAATCGTATACCAGAAGTCCTATATCTTCTTTGGTATCCATCTGGATCCTAAGGGCGATCTCATCTTCTCCCACTTTATATTCTTCAGGGAAAAACCGGTTATACAAGATCCATCCCGATACCGCCGCAAGCAGTACAAATACTATTGAACAAACAATTATGATAATCTTTTTCTTCATGATTATTCCTCCAAAATATGACAGCACACATTATGCGTGCTGCCTCGATCAACTTTCTTTTCGAAAATCTGATTGATCAGGATCTCTTGCGTGTCAAGATAGCGCCTGCCACAGCGCCGGCAAATACAAAGGGCGCGATCCTTACGAAGATCCATTCAAACACATGGTATGCCGCGCCGAACACCGCCGTCTCCGGATCATTGTAATTCCAATCAGAGTAAGGACTCCCTGCCGCAAGGATGACGATAAATATCAGTGCCATAAGTGCCGCCAGGATGACAAAGAACCAGAACAAAGCTTTCCTTTTGGCGGCCTTCTGCTGCACCAGTTGAAGATTGATGACCTCGAGTTTTTCCGATATCACCTTAAGATCATCGGGGGTTTTATCCTCAACCGTCTCTCCCAGCAGGACACTTACCGGTGTCTCCAACACCTCCGATATTGAGATCAGCATCTCGGAATCCGGAACGGACAGTCCGCGCTCCCATTTGGATACGGTCTGGCGGACCACGTTAAGCTTTACTGCGAGTTCCTCCTGCGAAAGTCCTTTGGATTGTCTTACGGCTTTGATGTTTTCGTTCAGCATACGTGACAACCTCCTTTCGCAGTCAAGATACCCCGGTTCAGGCCGTTGCGGCAAGCAACGGATGTTAACATTCCCCGATATTCAGGAGTTTCTCTGCCAAAAGGACAGTGTCTTCCTGACTTCTGTCCTCGTCCCTGTAGATAACCTTGAATCCTGAATTCTCAAGCTCGTCGTAACTCTCCTGAGAATTGATCATTTCCAGCATCTTGCGGTAATTATCAAGAGATGCCTGCGGATCCGGTTCTTCCAGCATGAGCTGATACAGAAACTGTTTCTCGGAATCGGGCCTGTCGAAGAACCTGTTGACCCCGATCGAAGGATCTGCCAGCATCACCAGAACGTGATCAGTGTCCGAGATCTTATGGAGCGTATCGATACAGATATTGGTGTCGACAAAGATCTTCTTGTCTTTTGTCTCAGGCTTTTGCAGCAACTCTTCCAGTATCTGAAGTTCGACGATCTCGCATTCCTTCTTGGCGTTGAGAAGCCACGTGTAATACTCATCCGGCGTCCTTCTTATGAACTCGTGCCAGTCCTGAAGGTCCCGGGGATAGGTGAGATTTGGGAACTCGGAACTGTCCAGTTCCGGGAGCTTAACATCGTGGTAGTTCTCTTCCAGAGCAATACCGTTATGTTTGCGGGCGAGATTCTTCACTATCGTGGACTTACCCGCATAGGAAGTTCCTATTACAAAATAGACATTCTTAAGATCCTTTTTGTCGATTCCCATTACCGGCTTCCTTTACTGAACCCAATCACTCTTATCTTCCGGGTCTTCTTCCCAATCCTCACACTGAACGAGATATGCCTCATCGTAAGCGCCGTAAAGATACAGCTTTATGAACGCCTCCAGATCCGGGAACATGATCCCGCCTGTAACTTCGCCGTCTTCCCCGATGTATCCTGCTTCTTCCCAGTCAAACTCCTCATGGTCGAACCATCTGATCTGCCAGGTCGAAAGATCGTCAAGATCAACATCCTCTTTCTTCTTGGACGTATCTATGCACAAAGCTCCGGCACTCATCCAGGAGCCCACCGGAAGGAATCTCTTCATCTTCTCTTCATCGATATCCGGATTCTTTACCTGAGACGCAAAGAACCTAAGGCCTTCTGTTGCCTCGCGAAGGTCCTTCAGAGGATCTTCTTTATCGACATTGAGGATATCGCTCCATGTAACTGTAAGGTCAAACCTGTCGTCTTCATCGATCCCGGCGATCTCATCGGGCGTCATCTCGCAGATCTGCTTCATAACATCGGCATTATAGGGACTTGCGCAATAAAGATCATCCGGAACCGGCGCTGCCAGCATACGGAACGAACGCCCGTAAGCCCTAAGATACGAACGGACTTCCTCCGGCACGCACACACCAAATTCCTTCTCGAAAACTTCAAACTCCTCATCCGGGATATTCACCTCAGTCAGCGCCGACCCGTCGATAACTCCCCTCGTAACCAAAGCCTCGAATGCTTCCTTCATAAAAGTTAAACTGTCCATTGTTTTCCCCCCTGTCTTATCAGTTTGTCTGTATTGGATATTTTAACATACAAGGTATTCACCTTGTGAGTTTGAACCAAAGGACCGTTACTGCCCCGTCAACCTCTTGCCCGACTATATCAAACCCGAAGCGCCTGGTATAAAACCTGATATTGCGTTCGTTATCTTTGGGTGTTACCAGCGTGAGTTCATTCCAATCCGGATATTCACTCATAAAATGGTTCATCAATGCTGTTCCTATTCCACGTCCTTGTTCTTCTTTTATTACTGCAAGACATCCGATGTAATACTTCCCCGGCTCTTCTGTTTTGTAGGAGATGACCCCGACGGGCTTATCCTGATCGTAAGCTATGATCTTCGGATAATCTCTCACCGACTGTTCCATATCCTCGACGGAACGGCCGTACGCCTGGCATTGACCATAACGAATGAAGTCGTCATAAAAAGCAGAGTTATATATCTCTGTCAGTATCTTTGCATCACTTATGTCTGCATTCTTATAGACCAAAGCTTTATCCCTCCAAGATCGAATAAACATCCGCAACGGTAAGGTTTCCTACATTTTTCTCCAGCACTTCTCCCGCAGGAGTCTGAGCGCCTGTTCAACGGTAATGATCTTTGCGTAACGCGTTCCCCACATATATTCATTGTAGTACTTGTAAGCTGTCTCCCTGTCAAAGTATGGATTATCATAGGTTGAATTTGTGTATGAAGGAACTAATATATTGAACCCGTTTTCGAATCCGCTCTTGATCGTTGCATCCATACAATAGTCTGTTGTTACACCGATCGTTATGATATCTTTCTCACCCTTGGACCTAAGGTATTCCGTTAATCCCGTCATGGGATGGAAAGCACTGTTTACATTCTTTTCAAAACGCTTTTCCCCTTCTACCGGCGCGAATTCTTCGTATATCTCATAATTATCCGCAGATCTGTCAAGATCAGTACCCGGGCCGTCATCATGCTGGACATATACGACCTCAACGTTATTCTCTCTTGCAACAGTAATCAACTGTTTAATGTTTTCCTTTACCGTTTCAAACATATACAATTTCTCACTAAAACATCCCTTTTGTGTATCTACGACCAACAGTATCATTCTTTACCTCCTGACAAAAACACATCGCACAATTCAACAAACTCATCCATGTTGCTCATCATGGCAGGATGCCCGCCATGCTCGAAAACATGCACTTCCGCCATACAGGTCTTCGAACATATATCATCAAACAGCACCTTGCAATGTCCCTTCGGAAACATCTCATCCTCAATGCTTCCCGTCAGGAGCATTCTGACAGACAACTCTTCTATAGGTTTATGGAAAAAAGAACCGACTTCTTCTGCATGCCTCAAAACAGCATCGGTATCGGCATCGAAAACTTCTTCCCAGTCATCTCCGTGAATTGATCTCAGATAGTTAACGAACCCTTCAAATTGTTTTGCCTGAGCACGGCCGGTCCGGATAATATCCGTAATACCGGGATCAGCTTCCAGACCTTCAAAGCTGTCAGCAATTACGGCATTAACGATCTTCGGATATTCAAGTGCCACATTAATTGCTGCCAATGCGCCTCCGCTGCTGCCTATCAGATCAACCTTTTCAAGGCCCAAATGTTCACAAAGGGCTTTAACTTGTTTTGCCCATTCAAACCAAAGATCCGAAGGCCATTTCTCCAAACGGTCAGAACGGCCGTTACCGAGAAAGTCAGGTACAAAAACCTTGTATCTTTCAGCAAACTTAGGGACTATCTGTTCGAACATCCTTCCACATGAAGTATTCCCATGCAACAGGAAAAGCGGTGTTCCTTCACCCGTCTCCTCGTAATAAACTTGCTTATTGCAGTAACTAAAGTGACTCAATCTTTTTTTCTCCAATTCTGCCGGTTTATTCTATTGACCCTGAACATCTTTGTTTTCGAGAGGATAGCTGCAGAGCACACTGTCCAGATATTTGATCCCGCAGAAGTATTTGCATATTGAAGTATCTTTCACCGCGCATCTGTGCTCATTGGTGTTCTCGGCTTCATTCCACGGACAACTGCTTTGATCCCAGTCAACATTCTTACTGACCAGATCTATGTCCATATTAGCGCCCTTAAGTTCTTTAATCGAATCAGTATCCATATCTCTCCTGTTTACCCGAAGGTATCTGTCATGCTCAGAACAGTTTACTGTCAACATAAGTTGCCACGTCGACCCAACTGCCGAAGACAGGGTCTTCGCCTTCGTCCGTAATGACCTCGCCAAAATCACATTCCATATATTCTCTGATGCAGGCACCATCCTTTATATGGATGAATTCCGCAGAACCCGTATCTTCACTGAAGTATCCGTAGATCAATTCCTTGTCTCCGGCAAGCTTGATCCAAAAATCCGTGCCACAGTCAAAAAACACCGTCTCGTCAAGATCATCGAAAGACGCGCTGCCGGCCTTTGTTGTCAGATAGATGTTCCCGGTGCGGTAACACGATAAAGTCTCATCATATTCCCAGTTTACTTCACCAGGATATTGCTTTGCGAACCATTCTTTGGCGTCGCCTTCCAGTCCGAATACTTTGAATACACTTGCCATGTTGAGATCCCCTTTTGTTATTGATACTTAGTCACATTATATCTGATATATCCGTCATTCGCTTGTCAGATGGACCGTCCGGTACTCATGCTTAATTGCCGGAAGGAACTTATCGATTATGTCCGATGTCCTGATCTTAAGGCTTGACGTATTGACGCACGGATGGCAGCCAAGGTATTCGTCCTTAAGGACGTCTTCGTCTATCAAGAGCCCCACCTGACCTGCCGTGTCGTTCATGAGCCCCATGATGCTGACGGACCCAGGTTCCAATCCCAGATAACGGAGCATATTGTCGGGGGATGCGAACGACAGTCTGGTCGATCCGATCTGATGTGATACTTCTTTCGTCTTGAAGGGTTTGTCTCCGGGCATCATGAGGAGATAGAACTTCGTCTCCTGCTTATTGCAAAGAAAGAGGTTCTTGCAGATTACCACACCGAGGATCGCATCGATCTCGTTGCACTCTGCCATCGTATCGGTCGCTTCGTGGTCCGTCCGCTGATATGTGATGCCGAGACTGTCGAGAAGATCGTATGTCCTGATCTCCCGCTCAAGTCTTCCGCTCAGATCTTCAGGGCGCCCTGTCAAAAGTTCCATACTTTGCACCTACGATTCATTTACCAGTTTCCCGGTCATATGCTCGGGGGTAAGCTCAAGGCACTGCACCCTCGGGAAAGCATGAGTCAGTTCATGCTGAAGGTACTCTTCATCATCCGTAAACTTACGGCAAAGGTTCGTGCAGATCATCTTAGCCTTGTCGGTATCCGTCACGAGACTTATCCTTCCGAAAACAATAACCGAATTTATATTGAGCGCCCATTCCCCTTCTTTGCGAAAACCTTCATCCATGACACAATAACTTACTTTGTCACAGGCTTTTATCGCATCGATCTTATGGCCTTCACGGGCACCGTGGAAATAGATCTTTCCGTCTTCCTCGCAGTACCAATGATCGAGCGGGATTCCGTAAGGGTATCCGTCATCTCCGATCAGGGACAGGACTCCCCTGGGCTGTTCTTCCAAGATGCGGATACATTCCTCATCGCTTATCTGCTGCTTAAACCGTCTCATTCCTCTGAACATAGAAGCAACCCTTCCTTTACTTATTTTCGCAGATCATCCGCGCTGAAGGTATAGACCTTACTGTAATCACCGTCAAGACATATATCAACGGTGAAGTCGTCAAGATTATAAACGCAGGACCATTCGGTCATTGTATCGTTTCTGACTTTCCCGAGGATCGTCATCGCATCCTTTTCAGTTACGTTGCCTTTGTCTAAGCTTTGTTCAATCGTCTGGAGTCTCTCATCAGGAGCGCCTTCACCGTAATGCTTTCCGGGCGCGATAACGCTGTTGGTACAGCACGGATGCTCCACGGTTACCATCTCCCCGTCGAGCCACTCGACGACAACATATCTGCCGGTCTTGTCCGTTATGAACAGGTGATATGTTACTCCGAGGTCTGAATGCATATCGTAGGAAGAAAGCAGCTTGAGTGCCTCATCGACCGAGGCGCATTTATCAAGGACCGCCCTGACCGCGCAGAAGATCAAAAGATCCGGCTTGCCGTTATCCTGATGGATTTCCTCGGTAGCGAGTTCAAGGATCCCGGCGCCGACGCCCTTCTCGTTCATGCCGTCCACGATCGCATAAGGAGTGACGGTCATTAGGAGTTTGCCGATAGGAGAATCCGGACTTACCGGGTAATTTTGTCCTACACCGAAGATGCCAAGGTCGGCGACACCGATCGATTCATAGCAGTCCTCGGGATGCGAATATAACAGCACGGTATCTGTCTCAGGGTAATCGAAGTTGCGCCCGAAAAGATGGTCCCCGTCAGGCGTGACTGCCGAGAAAGCCGCACAACCGTACTTTTCAACCTCGATCTGGGGCCTGATGCCGTACAGATGCCTGTTAAAGATCCAGTTCAATAGATCGTTGACGCTAGCCGCGCCCGAATCAAGCATGCCCTGCGTATCGGTGCACTCGATGTTTCTCATCGTATATAATCCGTCACCCGCCTTCTTTATCGTCAGCATGGTCCTGATCTGAGTGAAGAACATGACCGCGGGAACAACTATCAGAAGCCCGTAAACGATTGGCAGCACGATCCGCTTTTTGAGCTTGAAAACGAGGCATATCTCAACAACCAAAGACAGTACGAAGATGACTATCCCGCGGGGATAAAAGGCAGCCAGTTAATTGCGCCGATCGAACTGACTTCCATGCAGTAAGGAAGAACACCGATCCTATCTTCTATCAGCGTCTTGTGAAATTCTTCCAGCGTGACATCTTTCCATTTTCCGCTTTCGATGTTCTTGTAGTAATAAGGGTCGTAGGCTTCATAGAGCCTGTCGCAGAGGTCTTTGTATTCGGCGTCATCCAAGGCCCTGAGCTTCCCTTGGATCGTGATATGCTGATAGTATTTCGAGAAATACAGGCGTTCGCCTTTCTCGCCCACGCCGGCGAAATCCAGCAGGATAAACGCCGAATCGCCGTCAAAGTCTCCGAACATCTGCAGCGCCCTGCCCGGTATCTCCATAGGCTCGTAGTAGACTTTTATGTCAGTCTTTATCTCTTTGCCTAAGTCCTCGGACTTGATGTTTTTGAAATCGAAATCCTTATAGAATAGCCCTGTAAACCAGCCTCCGAAAAGACCCGTCAGCACAAGCAGAATGCCAACCAGCATTATCATTGCCGTTATGATGATCGCTTTTTTGTTCCTCTTTTTCCCCATATACCTTACAGGACCCGATACCGGTCCCGGTCCCCTCTGAACTCATCACCTGTCCCGATTATTTTATCATACCGAAAGATCCGGATCATTCAAGGGCGCTTCCGATTATCCAGGATATTATGAAGATCACCGTGTACGCTATTCCCAGTAACAGACCTAAGTAGGCAATACCTATTGCACCCAGTCCGTTATCTGCCAAGGCATACAACACTGCAGCCGACATAATGACAGAACATGACAAGCCTGTTATATCTGTTACTTTGGACAGAGTAGGAAGTTCAGCTCGAAGATCTTTCCTCTTCCTGAAAGTGACAAGAAAGGTTATCAGGAGAACTGCGGCTATGACGACCGTATGGTATCCGAAGTTATTGTTGCAGATCTTAAGGAAGCGTCCTCCAAACGTCGTACAGTCAGCAAGTTCCTGAGCATCATCCGGGGTAATATAGTAACTGCCGTCTCTTAAGACGATCGTGACAGTATCTCCCGTCTTGCAGGTAACGGGTGCACCTACATCCCTCTCCTTGCCGTTGACATCAGCCTTAAAGAACAATATCTCATCGGAGTAGGGACTGTGTGTCTGCTCCCCCAGAACGACTTGCTGCGTGGTTACCTTCACACTAAACTCTTCGGCAAGCATCGGGATGAACATAACTATAAACGGAATAAGCATCCACATTGCGATCAGCTTGATACCGTAAGCAAAGATCATGGGTTTCTTTAACATGTTGTCACCTCCCGCATATCCGCTTTTCGACCAAAACAGCAATCGAATGTCGTTTTGGTCGCACTTCGTCTTGAATTATACCAAATCCAAAGATAACGAATTATGTCCAAGACAAGCGAGACGCACATAACCTGCCACCGTCAAGCAAGGATCGGTCTTCTGCCCTTGCCGGCAAAAGCGGACACGATCGATATTACCACCCCTGCAAAAAATACCAATGCAACCGGATCAGGAATAGGCTTGCTTACCAGAACGATCAGTGCCATGGCGATACCGGCGGCCAACATGATCATCAATCCAACCTTTGTTCCATTGCTTAAAAATCTCATCTCTATTTCCCCTTTCCGGTTCGTCATGATAATAAGATATCTGTTAAACCTTAAGGAAGAACACGGTTTACCTTAATGTAACCTTAAGATCACGAACGGCAAAGCGATCTCATCTGACAGGTGCGCCATGTGCTATCGCTGCATAAGTCAATGCCCCAAGAAAGCCATAACACTTCTGGGCGATAAAGTCGTTGAGCAGTGCCGGTTTGAGAGATACGGATAAACACTCACCTGGCCTGATACGGCACAAGCGCGCAATAGCTGTCATCACCGAAGAAACCGAAGATCACGATCTTGTAGTCACCCGGAGGGAGCTTGCCGAACATTCCGAGATTGAAAGAATTGACGATCTCTTCACCGGCCTTAAGCTCACTGCTGTACATCGGCATAACTCCTACATAAGTGTCTTCACTGGGATTGCCGGGAATGGTATAGAGCTTGCCGTCTATCTCCACACCAACTGCGATATATTGGAAACAATCTTCATAGCACCAGTCTTTATCGGTATTATTCTTAAGTTTTATATCCAATACATCACATCTGTCGCCTTCGGTAAGCTTAACTATCTCCCCTGTAATATCACGTCCCTGCTCCATGATCTCATCTCTTGCAGGCTTAAGAAGATCCTTATCCCACTTACCATTGGAATAGCACATGGGTCTGAATACTTCCGAACCCGTTATGCCTTTCCATTCATAGACCCTCATGCTGTACATGTCATTATCACTGTCGAAAAACTGTTCCATATCCATATCACACTTATATACATTCCCTGATTCCGTATACAGGTTCCCGTTGCAATAGACGATCGTCTGTCCGGGCTTTCGTTCTTCTCCCATTGTGACCGACTGTATGGTCATTGCATAAGCGGGATAAACAAGTTTATTTTCTATATCCCCTGTTACCTTCCTGCCTCTTGCAGAAACGAGTTTGCGCACATTATCCTGCATCTTACGGAAATCATCTTTATTCTTGATCTGCGCATGACTTGTGATCCCCTTATCAGCTTCACCCTTGTAGGCATATAAGGAGAATCCTTCTTCCGTCAGATCTTCCACAAGAGCAAGTTCCGGGATCTTCTGAAGATAAACATATCTGTATATGAGCAACCCTGACGAAAACATAACCACGGCCGCAATAACCGCAGCCGCGATCGTAAACAGGATCTTGCTCTTCTTAGCACACATATTCTTTCCTCCCCCGTTCGAAAAGAAACCTGCTTCTGTCTAAAGATTAACATGTGGAAAGATAAATCTATAGAGGACAAATTCTTAAGTTTGTACCGTCAAATAGCTACAATGATGTAAGGAATATATTATTGTGCATGCCTACTCCAGATCATAAAGATAAGAGATCATATCGTAATCCCTGCCGCCCCAGTTATGAGAGCCGGTCTCAGATTCTATGCCGCCCAAAGCCTCGTAGAACTTTCTTGATTCGTGGTTTTCTTCAAGACACCAGATGACCATTTTCTTCTTTCCCTTCTTCTTGAAATGATCGAAGGCATACTGCATCAGAAGTTTGCCGATCCCCTTATTGCGGTATTCGTATCTGACATACAAAGCGATGACTTCGCAGTCCGCAGGTTCTTCTTCTGTTTCTGCAAGCCAGGCGTATCCCAAGACCTTATCCTCATCTGCTGCAACGGTAAGTTCCTGATATCTTCTCATCTCGATATCGTACCGGTCATCCACATTCAAAGAATCCAGGTAGTCGCTGTCGATTATCCCGCGGTATGCTCTTTGCCAGTCTTCAACACAGATCTCGGCTATCTGTCTGACATCTTGTTGTTCTGCTTTGCGAACCAGGATCTTGCTGTTCATCCCAAGTCTCCCTTATTTGTTATATCATCTACTGATTATACATCTATGTCATTATAACTGTTATGCAATATAATGAAGACAGGTTTGCAGAGACCGGACAAAAACGGATCGTAAATGACAGGCAGTCTTTGCTCCCTGAAGTTATACTGACATCATCAAGGAAGGAGGAACGCATCAATGGAATGGCTTACAGGTATCCGAACCGCGATAGACTTTATCGAGAATAACCTTGAGGAAGACATCAGTGTACAGGATGTCGCAAACAAGGTATTTATCTCACCCATCTTTCTTCAGCGGGGGTTCTCGATACTGACCGGTTATAACATCGGCGAGTACATGAGGAACCGCAGGCTCTATCAGGCAGCGATCGAGCTGAGGAGCACGGAAGATCCGGTTATCGATATCGCTTACCGCTACTGTTATGAGACACCTGAGAGCTTTACCAAGGCATTCTCGCGTTTCCACGGAGCAACACCTTCGCAGGTTCGCACAGGTGCACCGTTCAAGACATTCCTTCCCGTAAAGATCAATATAACCGTTCAAGGAGGAGACAACATGGATTACAAGATCACACCAATGGTTAACTTTAAGGTCATAGGATTCCAGAAGATCTTTGACAGCGAGACCTCTTATACCGAGATCCCCAAGTTCTGGACTGAGATTATGGATAAGTACATGTCAAACATCTTCGCAGGAAAAGAACCTGCAAATGAATTTGAGAAGGCTGTACGCGATAACTCTATCGGCGAGTTCGGAATCTGCATAGATGACATCGGAGGTACAAGCTTCAGATATCTGATCGCAGGAAAGTATATGGGAGGCGAGGTTCCCGAAGGTATGGAACTTTATGAGTTCCCCGACTGCGACTGGGCTGTATTTGACATTGAAGGTCCCTGCCCCGGAGCATTGCAGTCGGTCAACACGAAGATCTTCACCGAATGGCTTCCCGGCAATCCCGACTACGAACTCTCCGGCAATGCAAATGTCGAGTGGTACGCTGACGGTGATCCTGCAGCAGCAGACTACAAGAGCGCCATCTGGATCCCGGTCAAAAAGAGATAAACCTCAAAAGATCAAGCCCCGTTCCTTTTGGGTAACGGGGCTTTTATGTTTAATTATCACTGCCTTTTTGTCCGCTTATCGAATCGATAAACTCGTGATATTTTTCTTTCTCTGAATACATGTACTTATCAGCACGGTCTATATAATCTTCGATAGATGCATCATCGCCGGGCTCGATTATGGTATAACCGATACTCGCATGAAGGATAAAAGACAGATTAAGAGTTGCGAATTCGCTGCTCATGGATTGTGATATCTGCCTTATAAGCTGCTCGATGGTATCTTCATCCGGGCATGGGCCCACTGCGATAAACTCATCTCCGCCATATCTTCCGAACAGCCAGTCTTCGGGCGAATACTTTCTGAATGCTTCAGCCGTTGCCTTAATGGCAAGGTCGCCGTTAAGGTGTCCGTACAGATCGTTGATGGTCTTCATCCTGTCGATATCTGCGAAAACCAGGATCGACTTCTGATCGTGTTCTTTTCGCGAAGAAATGAAATCATATAAGACTTTCTCGCAACCCATTCGGTTATACAGTCCCGTAAGTCCATCCGTCATGTAGATCTTCTTGAGTTCCTTGTTCGTACGGTCAGAGAAGATATGGCGGCGCATGCTGAACAGTTGGGCATTCATGTTCTTGATGAACCCGCTGAGACTGAGATTATAGAGCAGTGCTGGCGAGTTCTTAATAGCAATATAACCGATGATGAATCCGAGATAGTTAAGCGGTGCAAAGATATAAAGATCGGACTGACCGTCAACATGAGCATAATCGGGGTAAAGCTGTTTGGAATCAAAGTGCCTTAAGGGCATTCTCTTCCTGTCGCGGAGTTCAAACAGTATATCCATGTGCGAACTGTAACCGCGGATCCTGTCAGGATACTGATCATCATCCAGTTCAAAGAATGCAGGCTCGGTACAAAGGCAATAGTCGGGACCCAGCAAAGGAACATCGTAGGTACTCATCATTCCCTTCTCATAGAAATCCTCTTTCTTTACGGCAAAGGACAGAGGGACCTGCAGACCCATAAAAAAGACATCCATTATCTCCTTCTGAAGATTATCGAAATAAACATTCCTGATCGCATTATAACGGTTCTTTATCGCTTCTTTGGTAGCAGGACACCCGCAGCTTTCCGACGGAATAAAAACAGAACTGTACTCTTCTGTGAAACGTTCATCAGGATGGGAGATCTGATATTTGAGTTTATCGTAGGCCCGCTCGCCGAACTTATCCCAATCCCTGGAAACCGTTGATAAGATAGGGAATGTATGCTGACCGTCCTTGGTCATGTCAAAGCCCGTAAGAAGCACATCTTCCGGAACACTGTAGCCAAGTTCTGTCAGTGCGGAATTAATGCCGAGGGCCATATGGTCATTGGCACATACGATGGCATCGGGAATTTCTTTACCTTCATCCGCATACTTTTTCATCGCCCTGTACGCAGTATAGAATCCGAAGTCACAGTAGAATTCATCAAACAGCTTAAGGCCGTGTTCTTCAAGAGCATCAATGAGCGCCTGTCGTCTTGTGGCATTCTCCACATTCTCCTTTACGCCGTTTACAAAGAGGATCTTCTTAACGTTGTGATGTTCGATCAGGTGGTTGGCAAGATCTCTGACACCCTTATAGTTCTCGGATTTGATACAGGACATATTGGGAACATCAACTTCCAACGAAAGCATGGGTACTCCCGCCCTTTGGAAGCGCGCGCATACACGTTCCTGCTCATCCGGGAAATTATATGTATTGGTGAGCATGATCGCTCCGTCGAATTCTTTGGGATCAGGAAGATGGAAGATATTGAGCTGGCACTTATTCTGAAGTTCGTGATCTCCCGGACTGCAATAAGTGACGAAAGCAAAAAGATCCACGCAGTCTTCTTTTGCCTTCTTCCATAAACCCGTAACTATATGTTCAACAAATTCATTGCTGAATCCATTGGCAAATATAGCTATCCGATTGTTCATTCTCAAATCCTCCACCGCGGAAAATAAACTTCCGTCCCCTATTATACACCATAGCCGGCATCAGTAAGTCATGCCGATGTAGTAGATCAGGATATACACGTTGAGCGCGATAACAGGGATCGTCAGGACCGAGGTTACAAGTGTCACGATAAGCATGCTTGTTCTGGAACCTAACTTCTTGGCTATGATACCCAGGATGATCGCAAGGACTGCCATAACCGCAAACAGTATGGAAAAAGATGCAATCCGGATCACAAGCATATTCTCGCGTCCATATGCGAGCCAGAATACGGCCCATAACGAGACGAGTGATAAGGGATAGCTTACGATACCCATGATCATGGCCGCCAAAGACAGCTTGCCGCCACGAAGATTTGGGGCTGCAGGCTTGGGAGGCAATGTATAAAAATCATTCTGCATATTGTTAACTTCAGCCATTCCTCTTATCTCCTTATTGTTTGATATCCGCATTACATGCCGGGCAGTTTGCCAGCCCTCCCTGAGAAGGAAGCTGTATCCCGCAGAACGGACAAGTTGCAGGGACCGTGGCGGTCTGTCCGTCAATGCCCGAAGCGGGCTCTTGTGTGCTGCCTGAGAAGGCGCCGGCCATCCCCATTCCCGCAAAACCTGTCATGGCACCCGCCGGATTTGCGGCCGCGGTGTTCATGGCTTCGATGAATCCTAATTTTGCCAGTGCCTGAAGCGCATCCGGATCGTCAGCAAAGATCTTCGCCGAATCAAACTGTTCGACACGGCTTCTTGAAGCCTCGTCAAGAGTCAGATCGGTCAGCGCGATGGACGCAACGACCATTCCGCGCTGCTCGAGCCACACCTTCGATACCGCTTCGTTAACGGCATCCCTCAGCTTGCTCTTGTTGGAGAGGAGCTGGGGGAAAGGAATTTTATCACGGGAAGCACAGAGGTTGAGGGCTTCTTCCATGTGATCTCTGACTTCCAGGAAAGGCATCTTGGGACAGGCAGGAGATCCCATATAATCGTACACGGTAGTGTCCTTGGCAGAGCGCTTATAGAACTTGGCCGGGTCTACGATCCTGAACGAGAACGTTATCCTGAACTTGAAGTACAGATTCCCGTAGACCGGATCGGGGTAAGGAGCTTTAAGATATTGATTCGAGGTCTGGTTCATTATCTCGAGGCCGTTGACATAGTAGATCCTCTGCATCTTCGGGATCTCGCCCGCGAATCTGAACCTGTCGAAAACATCTCCCATTACACCTTTGACGTTTCCGGACAGAAGAGAGGCAGACGATGAATTCTCCCAAGTATAAGTACCCGCCTCCATGACGGTATCGACGATCTGGCCGTTGTCGATCATGAGAGCGTAAGTCCCTTCCGGAACGATCACCTTGGATCCTGCAGAGATTATCTCGTTATTGCCCTGATTGAAGCCTTTGGCATTCATGCGCTGTGCGCGTTTAACGAGTATTTCCTGACCTAAGGAATCTGTTCTGAACGTCTCGATATACTGGTCTTTAAGTTCTGATTCTATTGAATCCGACAAGGTGCCGGCAATATTGCTTATAAATCCCATATTTGTCTTCCCCGATTTTTATTCTTATCCATTATAGCATGAACAAGTATCGGCATAAGTTCTATTTCCCAACAGATCTGATATTGGGGTAAAATATGTTTTCGAGAGAATGAATGGTCGATCATGGAGGACATAAGGCTTCAGATGAAGATATATCTTGCCCCGCTGGAAGGGATTACAGGTTACATATTCCGCAATGCTTATAACGGGATCTACGGCAGCGCAGATAAGTTCTTCGCGCCGTTTATATCTCCCTCCGAGAAGTGTCCCCTGACACCCCGCGAGAGAAAAGATCTTATCCCCGAAAACAACTCCGGGATAAACCTGGTCCCCCAGATACTTACCCGCAAGTCAGAATACTTTATCGAAGCGGCAAGAGAACTTCATACAATGGGATACGGGGAAGTAAACCTGAATCTCGGATGCCCTTCCGGAACCGTCTGCGCCAAAGGCAAAGGCGCAGCATTCCTTACGGACACACCGGAACTTCAAAGTTTCTTAGATGACATCTACTCTTATGCCGCAACCGAAGATATGAAGATATCGATCAAGACAAGGCTCGGCTATTATAACCCGGATGAGTTCTATGATCTTATGGATATCTTCAATGATTATCCTGTGAGCGAACTGATCATTCATCCCAGGATAAGATCAGACTTCTATAAGGGGGATCCCCGAAAAGCACACTTCGCATATGCTTTGGAGCATTCAAAGAACCCTCTCGTGTACAATGGAAATATCTTTGCGGTAAAGGACTACGATGATCTGACAAAGCAGTTCAACATCAGCCTTGATCCGGTAATGACCGGAAGAGGTCTGATATCCGATCCTTCTCTTGCCGACAAACTTAAGGGGATAGCATCGGAAACGGACTTCGAGAAGTTCAGGAGATTACACGATACTCTCTATCACGAATATCAGAAGGTCATGTCACCTGATATCAATGTCCTGTTCAAGATGAGAGAGCTGTGGTCTTACTGGCAGGTCCTGTTCGACGGAAAGGAACGCGATATCAAACGCCTGCTGAAAGCAAAGAGATACGCGGAGTACGAAGAGATCGTTTATCAGATCATCCTCTCTCCTTAACCAGGATCCCTACCCTCTCATTGATTATCTTTATCACCGCATCCAGGCTCTTCTGCCCGTCAAAATATGCAGGCATCTCCTCTGAGATGATCTTTGTTATCGTGTAGTCCGTCGAGTAATAGAAGGATGCTTTATCGATCAGCGCAACGTAATCATCTATAACATTCTGTTCGATTGGCGTACCGTCAGTCATGTTGACAGCTGAAGAAGTCAGTGCCTTCCTGCTGATCGGTATTCCCGCCGCATGGCTAAGCACTTCATCATTGATCATGGAAGAGATGAATTCCCAGCATCCGCCCTCGCAGGATGAACACACCGTGATGGATGCTGAGGAATTACAGGTACAGTACGGTCCCCGCCCGTCAGGAGACGGTAATCCTATCAGCTTCTTGTCCCCGAACGACTGCCCGTATTGGCCAAAGTCAAAAGAGATATTCCCGAGACTTACAACTCTCGTCTTACCCTCTTTGAAAGAGATCTGCCCGGGAACATTATCATATACATATTGCGCTATAGAACGGAAATCGTAGACATCAAAATCCATCGTCCCGTCATCATTCTCATAAGATTCAAACGTTAACCCCATCAGGTGATTAAAGTAGTCGAGTCTGTCGGAATAACAAAGCATAGGGTCTTTGCCGTTGCACACATTGGCAACGAAAGCACCGTAATCCTGTATCTTGATCCCGTCACCCAATCCCGATGCATCACTGCTGTTGAGGATGATCCCGTTCACTGACACATCATAAGGAAGCACATATTTCCTTCCGTTTCTTTCAGCAGCATCAATAAGACCCGTAAAATAATCTTCGGGACTCAGGTTAAGATCAGATATCTTAGAAGCTATATTTGCCAGATACTTATCATTTTGGATATCCCTGAATTCAGATGCTCCCAGTATCACATCAGGACCTTCTGCGGACGCAATATCCGTCATCAGTTTATTGACTTTCTCACTTCTTGCCCTGATCCTCTCTGCATTGTAATTAACTTCAGCAGCATCCCAATCGAAAATATTCCAGTAGTTGTACTCCTCATCGTTTATAACAAAATAGTTCTCGTTCG
This sequence comes from Clostridiales bacterium, assembly GCA_017964005.1. GTDB lineage: Bacteria > Bacillota > Clostridia > Saccharofermentanales > Saccharofermentanaceae > Saccharofermentans. The sequence goes on along the minus strand of JAGCSR010000038.1, from coordinate 37,916 downwards.
TCTTATTGAAAGCGCATATTCCCTCAGCTTCCAGTTCCGTTACAGGTTCAAGATGAGCCGCTTTTATGATCTGTTTGCCCGCATTGGGATTAGTATCTGCCTTATGAAGAACTGCCATCGTGTTTTCCGTACCGGAACCGTTCCCTTTGATGATTATCCGGTCATCACTTACCGCAATGGGAAGACAGGAGTAATAGAGATTGTACGACAATAACGTATTATTGAAATCCAAAAGGACTTTCCGGTCTGAATCCGATGCACCCTTTGCGATCAGACAGTGTCCTTCTGCTTTGATCTCTCCCCGGTAATCAGGCACCTCACTTATGGAAAGAGTTTCAGTGTTAAGGAGCTTGTACGCCTGCTTGTCGTAAACAGTAACGGACATTATTATGTTCTTGTCATCATATCGCTCGAAAACATCAATATTGTCGATATTGTCCGTCCGAACCTTGTAACAGTCATCACCCTCCAATGCATAAACACAATACCCGCCTTCTTCCCCCGAGCCGCCGGCATAGCACTTCATGAAAGCTGTTCCGTTAATAAAGACAACATCATTTACTGTTACGTTTTCAACGTCGGAACCGGGATCAAAGTCGATCTCGGTCAACGCCCCGACAGTACCTTTGGACATATCAACATCACACACGCATGTTTGAAGCCCCCGTGTATCAAGATACTGGATCTGGACGATCATCTTTGTCTTCCCGTTCTCCTCATAGACTCCGCCTACATCATTAACAAAGCCTTCTTCTGAAGGAACAATAGACCTGATGTCGATCAGCCCGACCGTTTTCCCTTCACTTCCCGGAGCGATACTGAAACATGCTATCTCATTGATGCTCCTGTCAGAATCGGCCGCGTATTCGAACCCTCCGTAATACATATATACATTGTTCTCTGTTACGGCCTTAATATTGCAGTTGACCACCACATCAGGGGAATTGATATCGAAAGATGCTCCATCCGCTATAACGGAAAACTCCGTGCTGTCCCACCATTCATCCTCGGCAGCGATATGCTTCGGTTTATTCATGTTGTGCCTGACTGCACCGTAATCGAATCCATCCTTCTTCACGCAGGAAGAGATCGAACCGGCACAAACAATAAGCACCATCAATGAAGAAAATGTCTTGAGCAATCTTCCTTTGTTTAATTTTTTATGCATTGTCCTATCCCCACACTTTCCTGATCCACTCTATGCGTCTTATTATACACTCTTCAAGTATATGGCTTCGCGTTGCCGCCTCAAAGCCGTGACAAGTCCCCTTCACGAGATGATACTCTGATGGGACACCTACTTCTGTAAGTTTGCGGGTAAACTCGATCCCTTCATCACAAAGGCAGTCAAATTCCGCTGTCTCAACATATGTATCCGGAAAGAAATCCAAATGATCGATCTCTGATATAGATGCATACTTTGCCCCACTTGCATCCTGATCCTTAAGGTACATATCCCAAAACATCCTGTTGCACTTTGAGTCCCAGATAGGAGTATCCGAATACTTTTTCATGGAATCGGTGATCATCCTTTTATCCAGAACAGGATAGATCAGCATTGCGCCTCGGGGAAGGTTCTGGCCGCGGTCCTTCAGCATCACGGTCACCGCACTTGCGATATTTCCTCCGGCACTGTCGCCGGTCACTATGATACGATCTTTGTCGATGCCCAACCCGGAAGCATTTTCAAGAAGCCAAAGATATGTGTTATAACAATCCTCTACAGCTACAGGATAACGGTGCTTGGGCAATAATCTGTAATCCGGCATGATCACTTTGCAGTTTGCTTTCTGCACATAATGTTTTGCCAACTGATAATGCGATCCGGATGCGCTCATCAGAAATCCTCCGCCATGGAAGAAGACGATGCACGGAAGATCACCGATGCTTTGTTTTGGTTCAATGATCAACGTGGAGATCTCCGCTCCGTTATATCCCGGGGTGGAGTATTTCCTCACGGATACATTTTTATCTGACCTGCATTTTTTCAGCCTGTATCCGATATTGATCACAGGATACAGACGACCCACCATCGAACCACTGAATATTGACAGACTCTTAAGTTCTTTATCTATCGGATAACGCATGCATTTATACTCCCCTCTCAAACAGTTCGATTATAACACAGCGGGGATATTACTCATATAAATGCATGGTATTCACGGGCGGGCAGGAAGGATCAGTGTATTCTTATAGCATATAAATTCAACCTGATTACCCTGATCAAAGTTATCAAGACCAACCTCGTTAACTGTCGGGTAATAGTCGTAAGTATATTTGGCGCTGTAGTCCGGCTCTACCAGATTACAACTGAAGAGATAAAATCCGACATAATCAACGCTTCCCAAGACAAGTTTTTTCTTCGGCATTATCTCAAACCCGTTGCCTATATATTCGAGGCCGGTGGTTCTGTCCAATTCATACGATATGCGGTATTCCCTCTCGTGACTGTTATCGTCGATATTGCGGGTCCTTGAGATATTGACCGCGCCATCCCTGACGACAAAGACATCACCGTACTTAAGATCTTCCGGCAGGCTTCCCTGATAGAAGACCTGCTGACAATCAAGGTTCCCGTCAGTTCCGCTGCTGTCAGATGTGCAGTAGTCAAAAACAGGGTCTCCCCCTTCCCTGCCGATGAAGATAAAGAACGCTTCTTCATCGAAAGATCCTTTATCGTCAGGAACTATCAGTTCCCCTTCTTCCGGTCCTTCTGTATCAGATATTTTCCAGATCGCATTGTTTTTATAGACGGCAAAATCAACAGTACACCCGATCCCGTTGTTTAAGATATCCGGTCTCCCTTCTTCCGGATTCCTCCACATATAGGAAAAGGAATAGATCCGATTCTCCTTATCCTTCAATGTAAGTGTCGTGAAACTCCCTTCGTAATCCGTCCAGTATCTTTCGTTTGTCACGGTCAGGGTCTTTTTCTCCATGTCATCGTAAACGTTTCCCTTATAAGTAAACTCCGTTGCAGGATCGAGTTCATGATAATCGGCATAAGGATTACACATAGCTTCTCCGTCCTGACGGAAGGTAAGATCGTAAGAACTTATATCTATCTGAATACTTGGGGTCACGATGTCTCCGTACTTGAAGTTATCCTTGTATTCACCCTTATAGACCACGGCCAGACGGGCAAAGTCCGTATTGTCGAATTCCTTGCTCGGATAGAGATATTCGAAGACCGGATATTCCGTTGATGTCTCCGTATCTTCGTCATATATATAATCCTTACCGAAGTAGATCAGCATGGTGTCTTTGTCATTTACTTTATTGCATGCACAGGCAGCCGATGCAAAAAGAGATACAGCTACTGTTATCACAAGAAAACGCATCATTACGTAAGATCTGTTATTCATATCCGGTTACCCCCTTTACCTGTATAGACAACTTAGAACAACAAATATGACAAGATCCCAAGGAAATGTTTCCTTGGGATCCTGGAAAAACTTTTCGGGATCAGAAACGATTATCGGGGAAAATCATTTCTGCTCATCAAGTACTTTCTGCGCCCTGTCGTTTATGATCTTTGCAACATCCTCAAATGACTTCTGTCCTTCAAAGTACGCAGGGATCTCTTCATAGATTATGATCGAGATGCTGTGGTAAACAAAGCTCGATGTTGATGCCGAAGAGAGCTGTTCAATATATCTGTCGGCGAGCGCGGGGTCGAGAGAATCGCCTGTTTTCGCGTACTTATTGCCTTCACTCGAGGCAACATTCTTGTTGGTCTCTTCGATCTCCATAAGAGCAATATCTCTGGCACACTTCTTGTTGATCGGGATATTCATGTATAGCGACATCTGGACATCTTCCGACAGGAGGATGCTGAGGAACCGCTTACATGCGTCCGGATCTTTGGTGGCGGAAAGGATCGAGACAGCCATATTGGAACCGACTGTTGCAGGTCTTCCGTCAACGGAGGGATAACCTACGATCATGGCATTCTCAAATTTGGTGGCAAATTGTTCGTACTCATAGAAGCCGAAGACCTGCGAAGGCTGAACCTTCATATGCTCCTGGGCGTACATCAGGTCTTCCCATTCGGAGTCGACATCCTTGCCTTCGAAATATCCTTCGGCAGGAAGCTCCTTACAGTAGTCTAAGATCGCTTCGAAATCACTGTTGTTCACATCGATCTTGCCGTCCTTGATAAACTTCTCGCTCGTATTCGCGAACAGCTTTGTCGCAACCTGCGCTCTCGAGAAATACAGCTGGTGATCGTACAAGGGATCCAGTCCGCTGCATTCCTTATCAACCATTGATCTGTACTCATCAAAAGTCAATCCGTTCTTACCTCCGACAGCATCTTTGGGAGCCAGGATACCATCAACATAAAATCCTATGGGGAACTGATAAAGGGCGCCGTTAAACTTCGAAGCTTCAATGGCATTCATGAAGTAATCGGACTCGTTTATGCCACTCTCGTTCGTAAGATAGTCGTTAAGATCCATGAAGAGAGATTTATTGGAGAGACGCTCATTCGCGCCGTTCGTTATCAGGATATCAGGACCTTCACCTGACATGATATTCATTGACAGACGGTCTGAGATCTGAGCATAGGAATTGAGGGTGCTTTGCTCTTTGCGGTCTGTGTTGTCTGTATTCTTATAGTCGATAGTGGTGTTCGCTTTATAGCGGTTATCGAAGAGTATAAAAGATGTGTCGCTTTCCTTGTTAAAGCGCATTATGGCTTCGGAAACACTGAAATCAAGATCCTCGGTTGAAGCTACGGTAATGATGTTCCTGCCTGCTGCAGGGTATTCTGCGGACTTGGTAAATGTACACAGAACAAAAGGGATCTGGTTGGCGCCAACATATCTTGAGCTGTAGCTGAACAGAAGCCTGTCGTCATCCGCATACTTTAATTCCGCATTGCTGGCAATGTATCTGTTGCAGACAGAACAGTTGAACGACAATGTCATCTTGCATGTACCGGCATTCACATCAATGTCGTAAACGCCGCCGTCTGTTACGGTTACAAGACGGCCGTTGCAGTAAGCAAGATTCCTAAGCGGGATATTGATATATTCCATCTCATCGAGAGCTGATACCTTCCCTGATTCAAGATCGACCAACAAATACCTTATCTCACCGAAATTATAGTTAGTGGATATGTTGCCCCAGACGACGACTTTATTCTCGCCGGCGCTGAGGATCCCCTCGGGATATCTGATAGAGAAATCAACCGTGAGATCCCCCAGGGGAATATTCTTCTTTACAGTACCTGTGGCAAGGTCAGCAAGATCGATACTTGTAGTATCGTTCACCCTGAGGAGAGCAACATCCTGCCCGACAAATGCGAATCTGTCGCCTGAATAATTGCCCGGTGCACCCTGGGGCAGCTCGATCTTGTTATCAGGAGAATAAGTTCCCGTGTTCTCATCTATCGGGTAAAGGTATTGCTTAAGTGTAGCAAAATCGAAAGCTTCCATATAGAGACGGTCGCCTAAGACCATACGGTCAATGCTTATGTTATCGCCGAATTCATCTTTGACGACAAAATCCGTGACCATCTTATTATCTTTATCAAACGATGTTACGTGATTAACGGGTATCCTGGATTCCTTCTCCGTGTAGAAGACCCATGTATGGTCATTAAACCAGGAAATATCTGACAGGAAATATTCCCCGACCGTTTCATCCAGATAATCATAGATCGCCGTATCTTCCGAGAAGTCATACCATGAAAGTCCTTCAGGGAGCTTATCCGGCATCTTGCCGCTTAAGACAAGTCCCGATTCATCCAGGAGTGCATTGTTGTCTTTCTTCGCGCATCCGCCTGCGGCAACAGACAACAAAACAGACGCCGCCAACAGGGCAGTCCCGATCTTCCTTATTATCTTCATCTGATAGATCCTCCGTATCAAATCTAATATTCTATCCGATAATAAATATTACTATACCACAACTAAACAATTTGAAAGAATTATAGTGTATTTATGGTGTGCTCACGGCAAGATCCGCAAACTAATGAGTTCTTCTGTCCGAAGCTACCTCATAAGCAGTATACTCATGGTCGAATTCATAACCGAACTTCCGGGCCAGCTGAACCGAATTCATATCGTGGGCATCCCAGCTCGGATATAGCCCTTCTTCAAGGCAGGCTAGGATCAATGCAGAACATACGATACCCGCAAGGCCCTTTCGGCGTTCAAAAGGGACAGTATCGACTTCGATCTCGATCCCTTCTTTGTATCTGGTATAAGAAGATGCTCCGGACACGAACTTCCCGTCTTTTAAGATAACCATGCCGCGTCCCAGTTCAAGATACTTGTCCTTGCTCCCGAACGCTGACACAAAATCAGCGGTTACGGGATCTTCCAGGCACAGATCGTAGATATCTGAATCTATCTTTTTGAGTTCATATCCTTCGGGCAAACCTGCAACCGTCGAAGACAGTTTCTCCTTATCGAAAACCGTATCTTTCCTGATAGCGTAACGGGTAACTTGCCGGGCATCGGGGAAACAATCCTCAATAACCTCAGACCATCTGTCATCCTGCGGGACCATGATCACAAAACCGTCGGGCTTCTCTGTTACAAGTTCCCTGTCAGGCTCTCCGGCATAGAATGCAAAACATCCGACAAAAGCCATAGCAGATACGGGACTGACAGGATCAGTTACAAATACCTTGCCCATAACTTTCTGAAGGCAGGAATATATCAATGTTTCTTCCCAGCCTTCGAACAATGCCTCAACTTTAGATGTGTCTTCCAATTCACAGATCATGTGCTTTACCCTTTCCCGTTCACATACTTATCATACTTATAAAGAAACGTTACCATTTGTCTTCTCAGGCAGTCGCCGTCAGGTTTGAAGGTTCCGTCAGAATAGCCTGCGAGGATACCCTTCTCAGCAGCCCAAAGAGTAGCCCTATAGAAATAGTCACTCTTCTTTACGTCGGAGAACTTATTCTTTGTTGAAGAAGGCTTCGGCTTACCTGCAAGCCTCCACAGGAACGTTACTGCATGCTTTCTGGCGCAGACGATCTGAGGTCCGAAAGTGCCGTCCTTGTAGCCTTCTACTATGTGGTTCTCGTTGCCCCAGATACAGGCTTTGTAGAAGTAGTCTGTTTTCTTTACATCCTTGAACTTACAGGTCTTCGCCTTCGGTGCAGGCTCTCCCATAAGTCTCCAGATAAATGTTACCATCTGAGCACGCGTACACTTATTTGCAGGTTTGAACATGGTCTGTTTGTCGTAACCCTTAACAACGCCCTTGGCAGTAAGATAGTTCGTCGGAGCAAACCAGAAATCCTTCGTCTTAGTTACATCCTTATAGAGGACCGTAACGTTACACTTCACGCTCTTCCCTGCCGCGGTCGCCGTAATCTGTGCGGTGCCTGCCATCTTTGCAGTAACCTTTCCATAGGAATCAACAGTTGCGATCTTTGTGTCTGAAGATTTCCAGGATACCGCAGAAGATGTGCCCTTAACAGTTGCCTTCAACGTATCGGTCTTACCGCAGACGATAGTATCACTTGTCTTGTTGAGCATAATAGATATATTAGATGCAATTGTAGGATCTGCTGACGGACCGGCAGTCGGTTTGACTGTTGCGTTTGCTGTCGGTGTGACAGTAGGCATCGGGGTCCATGAGGGGACAGTCTCACCGTTCTTCAGAGGAATGCAAGCTACCTTGATAGTCGTATCTTTGGTATTTGTCAGATGGATCGCAAGTTTCCTGTATTCACTGCTGTCGGTCTGACCCGGTACGGCACGGGATGTGGGAAGAAGTTCAGCCTTCATTACGGTAAACTTGCCGCCTTCGCTTACGAGTCCTACCCATAACCTGTCATCGCCGACGGTTACGATGGCGCTTCTTCCGTCAGATGCGACATCGATCTTACCTGTGGTATGCGCAAACCAGTATATCTCACTCGGATCGTTAAGAGAGATATCGTCTTGGATGATCACACACTTCTTATCCTTGAGCATGCTGAGTGTGCGGACGACACTTTTCGCGCCGCTGTCTTTGTATGCATCTGTCAGGTCGGTTGCGGCACAGGCTTCGTTGCCTGACTTGTATTTGGTTATGTAACATTCCACACCTTCTGCCTGATCAAGATCCTGCGACGGGTTTATCACCAGTGTGTTGTGGCCTTCAGCTCTGATGCGGTAGGAATAGACACGGTTATCAAGTTCGTAGTCCTCATTGCCGAGGTCGGTGAAGAATCTGGATCCGTTCGACTCGAGGTAGAATGTGCCAAGATCGTAGTGGCCGTGGTAGAGATAATTGTTAAGACCTGTGTGAAGAGCCGCAACGAGCCCTGTCTCATCCCAGGTGTCTCTGAAGCTTGCGTTGGATGCTCCAACGGATCCCCAGTCAGTGGGACTTGCGGTTTGCGTGCCGGTTATGTTGTCTTCATCGATCCACAGGACATCAAGATAGTTGAAACTGTCAGTTGCTATCTTCTTGAGACGGACCGAAGCAATATCGTAAGACTTATAGTACTCACCAAGCCAGAGGAAAACTGCCCAGCCTGTGTCGCGGCTGTCGCGGTCATCGCCGAAGCTGAAAGATTTGGGAGTGTTGGAACTCATGTATCGGACGAAGTCAACAGATTTACGCAAACCTTCGTGATCAGCGAGACCATAGTCTGTTCCCGTGGCACTCTTCAATGCTGATGAATTAAGACCTAAGTAGTATGTGGCGTAATCCCAATAACCTAATCCTTCGGTGTATGTTCCGTCTTTGGTGCTGTATGCACGGCGGACGAAAGAATAAGCTTCCTTATAGCCGTAGTCGAGGACCTGGGCTGCGATATCTTTGGCATTAGCCTCATCTCCTATCGCAAGGGCTGCCATGTTCGTACTTCCGGTACATACGAGCTTCCAGTTGTCTCCTTTGGGATCCTGATACCACTTATAGGTGCGCTCGCGCCCTTCTATGTCTTTATAGTCCTCCATGACCTGCTCTAAGCCCTTCTCGATAAGAGCCTTCCTTAAGAAGTCCCTCTGTTCCTGATTCAGCCAATCGTAGAGCCAGTCGTAACCTATCGCGAAAGCCGTGCACATCTCGGCGGTATCAAGGAAATGACTGGGATTCCAATCCGGGAAATTAGCAGCATTCTTAAGTTCCTTATACGCCTGAAGAGCATATTTATCATCACCGAAAATATTATATGCCAAAGCAAGGTCGGCAACGCGGCGCTGGACTCTCTTCGAAGTCTCAAGGAGCCTTATGCCGTCGGGGATCTCGTATTTAAGTTCTTCTGCTCCGATCTTGCTGTCGGCTTCCCGCTTAAGTTTCTCAAGAAGGACTGCCGTAGTCGAACCGTCTCCTATATGCTTCTTAAGTCTTGCAAACTTATCATCCGTCATGATGATCCTGGGATGAGCTTGTTCCCCGTGCTTAGCGATCATGTCACTGATGACTTCAGCGCCGCTTACGAAACTTCCGTAGTTTGTTTGTGAATCAACCGGGATCGCAGATAATGCAAAAACCGAACCCGGAACCATACCGATCATTATGACAAAGATGATCAGAATACATAACAGTCTTTTTCTCATAACACTTCTTTCCTTAATATACCCTACTTGTACAGTACGATTATAACACAGCCCTTGTATGATATAATACACACAGCAGATCAATGAGGGGAATGTAAGAGATATGGCTGTAACTACAAGACAATTTCAATTATTGACGGATATAAACCTTGTATGGGATTTCCTGACGGATATCTATGACCGGGAGAACGGCAGCGGCATGCCGGCTCCGTTTTTCGAACATGCGATCCGGGCATCGTGGATGGATGCGTCTTATTCGCATCTGGACAGATTTTGGTTTGACGGTGATAAGGTGGTCGCTTTCGTTTATTATGAGGCACCGTTAACTGATATATATTTTGCTCTTCGCAGGGGTTACGAATATCTTGCCGACGAACTGACAGAATATGCGGTCACGACTATGCCGAATTTTGACGGCAATCAGCAATTCGTGCTCTTCAACGGACAGGAAGCCCTGATCGAATCCGCAAAGAAGCGGGGCTTTGAGATGGTATATGAATACGAGAGCCGCATCTTTGATTTTGAGAACGAATTGAATTACGAACTGCCGGAAGGATATCATTTTGTCGAACCTTCGGATATTGATGTTCTCAAACTGTCCAGGCTATGCTGGTACGGATTCGACCATGGTGATAAACAGGAATTCTCCGACTGGGATAAGTATGATGACAGCAATGACTGGACACCAGCAAAATCTCATAAAGACTGCGTAGCGGAATGGACGTCGCCGTCGCCTCATTCCACACATGAATTCGATGTTGTCATTGCGGATGACAAAGGTGACTATGCGTGTTTTGCCGGAATGTGGTGGGTCCCGCAAAATAAGCTGGCTTACATGGAACCTCTTTGCACTTCTCCGGAGCACCGCAGGAAAGGACTTGCTGCCGCAGCTCTTACAAAGCATTACCGCAGAATGAAGTCTCTCGGGGCAACGCATATGACCGGAGGCGGAGATCCTTTCTATGAGAAGATCGGATACGGCAAAGGATTCCACTTTATGATCTGGAGAAAAAAATGATCAGCTAAAGGATACCAGGTCTGTTATGAGATGTCAGGAAGGGTATGAACAAAGTTCATTACTTCGCTCAACTCAGTGATCTCTGAGATCTTCCAGTCTCCTTCCTCATCTGCGTTCACGAAAGTGACAACACCATCGACTGTGATCTTGTCCTGACAGTTCTTAAGATCTTCTAAGACTTCATCGTAACTGTTATGCGATTTCCCGTAGACCGACTGCCAATCGACTGTCTCATATTTCATATTCAGAGTTACCGGATCATCATCGATCTTCGCTGAGGTGATATCGAATTTGATGTTGATCGTGGAAGCAATATATTCCGTGCAGGAAACAAATCCTTCGTCAACAGCATCACCGTTGTAAGTTATATCGAAAAGATCCTTGACTGCCTTATAGTCATCATCTTCTTCAGTCCAATCCGTATTTTCTCTTGCAGCTTCAATATCCAATTCATTCATGGCCTTGTTGAAGTTAGTGAGCCTGCCATACATTACTCCCATCTGCTTTCGGACTCCAAACATATCACAGCCCGCAAACCCCATTACCATTGCAATACATAATACTGCTGCCACTGATCTTTGACGGATGTCATAAAACATTTTTCCCATTGGCTTATCGATCCCCCTATGAAGTTCGAATCAAACAGTTCGATTATAGCACAGCCGCAAAAGCTGTCCTCAAAAATCCATACTTTGACTGTAATTCTGTCAGAGTTTGTCCCCTGTTGAATACGGAATGGAAGTGTTAACCTTTAAGTGGAAACAAAAAACAATTTGTTTTCGGGGCGGGGGAATAAGAGATAATGATACGAAAAGTCATAGTTATTGTATTGACAGTAACAATCGTTCTGTCCATGTGTTCGTGCAGCAAAGGGATTAAGAGTGGCAAACCCTACATCAACAAATCCGATGACTTCGCGGACGGCTTCAATTATTGGACCGAGGAAGGCCAGACCGATAATTTCATCGCATATAAGGCCCGCGACGGCAAGCTGTATCTCTATCCCCTTAATGCCGAGAAACCTTTGTCATACGACCCTGACGGACTTTGTGATGTTAAGCCCGGCGGGATCTATAAGATAAGATACGACGCGCAGCATGTTTCCGGCGGTATTGCAGGAAAATTGCAAGCCTATTTTCTTGCGGTATACGACTTCAAAGAAGCGGATCCGGATAAGCTGTTCGAGAACGGATACCTTAAGCCCGTTGGCGGGTGGTCGAAGAATTTTCCGCTTGGGTCCAGAATCGACGGCAACGATTTCATCGCTTTCGAGAATGAGGATGGCGGGTACGATCTTTACAGCGAATCCAAAGGCAAGCGACATTACGATGAGATGCGGGAGATAAAGTTCCCATTGGAATTTGAAGATGCCGATACGGTCGAGATGGAGTTCAATGTTTTTTGCAATAAAGACCTGACCGACGAATATATCACCGGCTGCATCCTGAACAGGAAGGCGGATGAAGGGTTTGTGTTTTTCGACGCCGACCATCCCGGCGATGTGACGAAAGATACAGATTACGATTCGATAAAGAAAGCTTCCGTCGGTTCTCTTTACTGGTACAACCTCATGTGCATCGAGTCGGATAAGCCCGCAGCAGAAGAGACAAGAAGGCTTATAACCTACGAGGACATGACGGAGAAGACGGCTGATGAATTGGGGCTCGATCAGGCCGTTTACGATCAGCTGTATTCCGGCTGGAAAGATATGCTCGACGGGAAGTTCACATATCAGGACTACCACACCGAACCTGCAAAGAAATGCGATGTACTTCTCTTCGGCGGCGACTTCGGCGCTAACGTTGACATGAAATACGATAAAGACCTTAAGATACAGCCCTACGACTGGTACGAATACGATAAGATCCCCAATCCGAGATATCAGTATGTTGCCCTGTTCATAAGGTGTGAATTCAACGACCTGCTCCCGCAGGATTGACAGGCGGGATTTCCTTTACAACGGCAACTTATTCGGCTAATGTCATGTCCACTGTCTCATACTCATAAAACGTATCACTTAAAAGCTTGCCATTACCCAGGTAGTATTCCTCTTTAACCATACGATCATCTTCATCATAGAAGAATTTCTGATAAGACGGCGAGGTCGCTTCTCCAATCAATTTTCTGATGCCTGTAACGTTACCCCGCTCATCATATTCGTACCAGGTTTGGGTAACGTGCTCTGTCCACATCCTGTTCTTGTTGATCTTATGGGTGATCCGACCTTTATCGTCATATGTATATTCGTTATCATCTGTATGGAGAAACGTTCCGTCAACATAATGATGTTCTTTTACCGGGTTTCCATGATCATCATTCTCGTAAACGATGACAGTAGTCTCATCAAGACTCTCACGAATAACCTTCTTATCCTCGTATTCGAATCGATATGTCATGACAGTATCCCAGGAACGGACTGTTCTGGATGCGATCGTTCCATCGGCATTATAAATATATGACGTTTCAACAAAGTCCGGAGAGCTTCTTAACGTGGACGTATTGATCCTTTCATCTTCTAATATATCTGAAGTGCAGAAATTACAAACCTCATTATTATGTTCGTCGTAAAAAATGTCCCATCGGCTCTCAACACCTGATGGATATTTCTGAATAATTATCTTACGACAAACCGCATTACTCGGTACAAACAAAAAAAGATCTTCCAACTTCATCATACGCCTGCCTCTTTCTCCCATTTATTAACGTCATCGAAAACACTCATAGTCAGTTTGCCTGATGATCTTCTGCTCTATAGTCTCAGATCATAAGATCCGCCAGCGTGTTTTCTGTCGCTTCAGGCTGCCAGTGGCCCTCAACACAAGTGACTGGGTCTATCGAACGGATCTTGTCGGCAAGGGCTTCGGCCAGATTCATATCTTTGATCCCGTTTTGGAAATCCGAGCAGGCGGCATCTCCGATGAAGAGAGTCTTGTCTTCGCACACATAAACAAGTGTTGAATCGTCAGTGTGAGGCGCCTGCGTCTGAATAAGCTTGACCGTGCAACCGCCAAGATCGATCGATATGTCTCCCTCGACAACAATATCAGCAGGAACAACTATCATTTCTTGGCCGCCTGCATATTCGATCCGGATACTGTCGTGAATATTCAGGAACGCATCCGGCCCATTCTCCTCTATCTTCTTCATGCATTCCAGAAGATGCCCGTTCGTTTTTTTGTTTGCCATTGTAAGTCCTGTTACGGCGTGCATCGCGAAAGTATGATCCCAGTGCCAATGGGTAATGACCGTAAGCGAAGGAAGCGGCAGCCCTTCCTTTTGGAGAAGATCGTAAAACTCCCTGATGTGCGCCTCCGAGTGGCCCGCATCGATCGCAAGGCTCATTTTATCGCCCTTGACATACCCGAGGTTCGGGCGGTCCCTCTCTTCCTCGAAAGGCATATACCATATGTGATCAGACAGTTTCTTAAGTTCCATATTATTCTCCGTTTTTCTAACTCTATATTACTGAAGCCGTGTAATATGGAAGCCATAGCATATTGTCTTCCTTCTTTATCTCACCATGGTGTAAGATTATACCCTTTCCGATGCGGTTTCCAAACGAATCCATAAATTTGGTAATAGACTTAATGCTCTTATGATCACCGGATTTAACCTCAACGGGAGTGATCTTGCCGCCTTTGCGGATGAGAAAATCAATTTCCATCTCAGTCTTTTTTGTTTCTTTACTGACTGATTTATAGAAAAACGCCTTGTTTCCGTTTGCTCTGAGACATTGAGCAACTATTCTTTGTGATGATTTTCACATTTGCGCCAGCTTTTGTCAATCGATTTTTCACAATTGCGCCCCTTCCTGTTATCACCCGAATCATACCATAAAGGAAATACCGCCCGGCCTTGACAGGTCGAGCGGTATCTGATGTTTTGTCTGAAGTTAAGATCAGCTTATTTCTTCCTGATCGGAATCCACAATTCACAGAATATATCCGGTCTTGTGCCATCGAAGTAAAGTTCATAGTCCGTCTCTTCGGATGCCTCATAACCCATCTGAGGCAGGAACTCCTTATAGAACTTTACCCAGGTCTTCGCGATGCAGTCACCGTCTTCTCCTACACAATCAAAGACAACATAGGTACCGGGATTAACGTCCCAGATGCGGAAGCCTTTCTGTTCGAGATCTGCCTGATCGAACTCCTTGGTGTCCTCGTCGATGATGATGCCGATGCCGTACTCGAAGGTGTCCTGTCCTTCTTTTGTAGGACTGCAAAGACCATAGAGGTCGCGCTTTCCATCCTCCCTCAGCATCCAGATGGGAGACAGCATCTCATTGCTGTTGACCTCGCCCCAAAAGTCAGCAACATCGTGGTTGGCTTCATCGTTAATGATCGCGTTGCTGAACTCTCTTTCCAGTGCGAGAAACTTCTTTTCTTTTGTTTGAACTATACGGTAATCCATACTCTTACCACCTTTCACAGATAATGTAATCGTAATCGGATTGAAAAGCACAAGTTTGCCGGCTTCTTCTCTGGCCGTCTTCGGTGCGACACCATGAAATCTTGTGAAGGCTTTGGTAAAGCTTTCCGGTGTCTCGTAGCCGTATTTCAATGCCAGATCCGTGATCTTCGCATCGGTCTCAACGAGCTCTCTTCCCGCCAGAGATAAGCGGCGGTTCCGGATATACGCATTGGCCGTTAAGCCGGTCACAAAACTGAAAGCCCTGTGAAATTCGTAGCTCGACGTGTGCACCTGTTTTGCTACGTCTTCATAGTTGATCTCCTCGAGAAGATGATCTTCCATGTATGTGATGGCTTTTTGTAATGCTTCGATCCATTCCATGCTTTTGTCCTCCTTCTTACACGTTCATTATGGACAAGAACGGTAAAAGGTACATTTCCGCGTTTGCGGAGTTTTGTCAGGTCACCATAGCTTTCTGCACTTAAAACACATTGAAAGCGGTACCATTCTCGCTTTTTGCGCCTTGGCGCTGTTATCTTCAGTATCTGATAAAGACTGATCATCGGTTTGCTCTACCATTTTCTCGATAATAAATCCGGCTTCATACAGTGCATTAACATACGTTGAGATCTTCCTGTTCGCGAAGGTCACCGTCGTGTCGTGAACCGGCATCTTAAGATAAGACTCATCGAAGTAGCTGCGCGAGAAGACCAATGCCCCGTTATCGACGACATCTTCTCCGGTCTCATACGATTTACCGACACAGTAATGAAGAGGATGACCCCAGCTGAATATGAAGATACCGTCTTTTTTGAGGTACGATGCGATCCTTTTTAATGTACCTTCAAGATCCGTAGTCCAGCCTATACCGTATATCGAGAAAACATAGTCAAAATATTCTTTGGGAATATCACTCTCCGCTTCCATAGGCGCGCAGATGAGCCTGGAATTGCAGCCGCTTTCGGCCAGGAGGTTCTCGGCATTGTCCAACTGTTTTCGAGACAGATCCAAGCCCCAGAGCTCACCGGCACCTCTTTGTGCAAGATATCTCAGGGAATGTCCGCTGCCGCAGCATAATTCCAGGACCTTCTTCCCTTCAACATCATCAAAGAAATGAAGATCATCTTCGGTTACAAATCTGACTCCATACTGAGGCAAAGCGGTCGTCCCGAACCAGAGATCAGCGTGATCATCCCAGTATTGTTTATTCTTCGCTATTATCTGTTCTTCCATTTGCTCATATACTTTCCTGACATCAACCGGGTGCTTGCAGTAATCGATTGCTCTTCATTTATTCCACATACATGATCGTTTCCAGCTCATCAAATCCATAGTGTCTGAATGTGATCCGGTAGTCAGGATGCATCTTAAGAACGAGGTCCGCTAACGTAACAAAGTCTTCAAACTTGTGGTAGACGGAAATTGCCATCCTCGGACGGTTCTCCATAATAAGTTTTCGGGCACCGAGCAACGCTTCGTACTCCGCGCCTTCAATATCCATTTTTATGAATGTGATCCTCTTGCCCTCAAGCACATCATCAAGAGCTATCGTCTCGATCTCCTCAACACCTTCGAAGTTCCTCTTCTCCGCCTCTTCTTTGCTGATCATACAGGAAGTCTCAAAAGCATCTGCTGCAAAATATACCTTCTTATTAGTATCTGCTGTGCCATAAGGATAAAGATCGCATTTTCCGAGCGGCGCAAGGATCTCCTTGCTTTTCTCGTAATTCTTAGGATCTGCTTCGAAAGAATAAATATGGTCAAAACCCTTTCCGCCGCACCAGGCTGCGAAATTGTAGCAGGTAGCTCCGTCAAAACATCCGCAGTCCACAAAGACTTCATTGTCTTTCGCCTCGAAAAAATCGAAGTACTGGCTCTGGTTATTGCGCCAGTCATAGATTCCCATGCAGATATTCTTCTCATCTATTCCGATATCTTCGGCAAGACGGTTCCTGACCTCATAGGCTAAAGTCTTCGACGAATAAGAAATAACAAAAGTCTTATCGCCATAAAGAGCTTTATTCTCTTGGAGTTCTTTCTCGCAGATCACCTTGATCCCGGTCGCACTATCAACAGGGCCATTGCTCTCATCCGGGTCAATGAACGCATCAACCTTCACACCGAACCTCTTAAATCTTCCGGCAAGATAATGTCCTCCCCTGCCTGTTCCGTATATCAGGCAGTGCGAGCCTTTCTGAATCTTCTCAACATACACCTGCATGTCGCTGTTCAGAGTTCTGTACTTAGACTCAAGCCCTGTAATATATCCTACATCTCCGGTGGCGGCATACAGGATCTTAGCTTCGAAGATCTTCTTTGATATCTCATCGTTAAGATGCGCATATACGTTTCTTGCAATCTCCAAAAAGCCGGCATTCAGATTACCGGATTCTCTAAGAGCTTTTTGCTTATCAGCGGTCCTGTCAGAACCGTATTCAACGCGCTTTTCTTTCTCAGATGTACTCATTTCTTCCCCTCTCTCGTTAACTCCACTCAAAGTTCTCTTTGCCTGCACCAAGTTCGAAATGGTGCTTAACGATCCCTTTGTCTATCCCGGACATAGGTCCGCTCTTATACGTCAGACTTACTTTATTACCATTACCTTCAATAGTAAAAGACTGTTTGTTAAGCGCGGTCGGCGCCAGAAGAGCTGCCTTTACACCATTCTCAAACCAATCCGGAGCTTCGCCCTTGTAACTGCTGACCTGATCTGCCGACTTGCTCTTATGCGGGACTCCCTGTGTCTTGCCGTGGCCGACAGCGATAATGCTTACGATCTTTTTGCCGGGGACCAGACCTTCGACATATTTCCTGTTAAACGTTCCTGCCATCCACCAGGTGTTGAGACCATTCATCTGAGCACAAAGACAGAGATCGGAACCTGCATATCCCAGTTGTTCATCTATGCCTTCACGGTCGTTGCCTGCCAGAACAAAATATGAATACACACCCTTTCCGCCCAAAACAGTTTTGCCCATGAAATTAACTGGTGTCTTCTCACTCTCGATCAATGCGATCGACAGATCAAATTGTTTGTTCAGTTCATCAACTCTTGAACTTAAGATGCTTTTATCAGATTCAGATAAAGGTTTTTCTTCGAACTTTCTGACGGTGTGTCTGGCATACATTGCCTGTTCCATTTGTTCAGTCATCTTGTCCTCCCAATACGTTAATCCTTACTTCTGCCAATTATACATGCTATCGGCTCTTTTGACCAAACGTGTGCCTCTATATATCTTTCGGGGCCATGTTTCCCGTCGTCATTCCACTCTTGCGGAAGGCCGTACTTGTCGATTATCTTCAGTATCTCTTCGTAGGTATATACGTGCTTGCGGTATTCTTTGCCGTCGTTCACTTTAGGGCTGAATGTCGGCATCGAATCGCCGTATGTGAACGAGATCTTGCGAACATCGAATTCTTCGATCGGTATCTTTATATAATCGCCCTGCTCATACCAGGTGCTGAGCCATGGGCTGTGTTCCACGACCATATAATAGGGCGATTCCAGTTCGACTATCCCGCCCTTTGCCGTAAACTCTTGTCGAAGGATCGCTTCAGTTGCCCGGCGCTTGGCGATATAGTCCGCATCCCTTCTTGCGCACATTGAACCCGGTCGTTCGCGCTTCATCTGATCCAGGATGGTGTTCCCCTCTTCCTTAGGGACCGCGGTAACGCTTAGGAAAGGTCCGGATCTTTTATCAAAATAATGGTACAGATACATTTTTTCTAATGCGGGATTCATGACGATCTCTTATCTCTGACTATCTGCTTATCTTTTCTTACAAACTCATGGATGGACCTCTTGATATCGTCCGAGGTCTTCTCTGCTTCCCCTTCAAGGTATTTTATCCTCTCATCCAGCATATTTGTTTCTGCATAGAGGCTTTTGTTATATGCGTTATAAAGGTTCAGCTTCCTAAGCCTTGGGAAGACACCGAACATGTTATACGCGGCAGATCCGACAGCAAATATGCCGAAGAAGATCGCAAATCCGATGAATAGTCCTTGATTATCGTCACCTGAAGCGATCGAATCACAAAGTCCAACAATGCACATAATCGCAAAATAGAGCCACATAGAGGTCAACACCCAGAACAATACAAAAATGAAGAGGGGAGATTGCTTCGTGCCATACTTGGAATAGTAATAGAAGTCTCCGCTGTCTAAGTTGGTGGCCTTGGCTTCGGTAATGATCTTACTCTTCTCCTTCTCAAGAGATTTGATCTCCCTCATATCATCAGCCAGTATAGTTTTCTCGGAATATACCCTGGCAAACTCCTTAAAGTATTCCTTGTCTTCTTCCGATGCAGCCTCAACTGCTTCCTTGACCATGTCGGAATCGTAAGAGAAAGATTTAGTCTGATTTATCCTGTCAAGTTCATCAATGTTTTTTAAGTTGGCAGCTGCAAGCATTAATCCCCTGAGAGCAAAGAAATCGTGAGGGTCCTTGTTCAATATGAACTTAAACGCATCGACCGCAGACATAAACTCTCCCCTGGAAAGACATGTCTCACCCAACTCATGCATCTGTTCTTCTCTGAAATATTCGTAATCGAAAGTTGACCCGCAGAATGTGCAGTAATAGATCTGCTTGTCGTTATTGACGGTAAGATGGCTGCCGCATGAAGGACACTGATGTTTCTTGATCTTGCTCATATCCTGATTCCCCTCTTCAACCATTTGATTATATCACACCCGGCAGAACACCCGATATGTTATAATCCTTTCGAGGGACAGCTTTTCGATAAAATAAACAATCGTTCATGGGGGACAATAGGGAATCTATTGTGGAATATAGGGAGTAGAGAAATGGAAAAAGAAAAACGAAATTCACACGCAAAATCATTTATGATTTTGGGATTAGTTATGGCGGTGCTGTCTGTTTTGATAGCCTATATGGTCTTTGTGTTTGATATATTACCGGGGGCATGTTTTCTTTTGGAATTTATAACTGTTCCGCTCGTGATAAACGGGATTGCATACCTTGTATATTATCTGATTTCGAAGATCAAAGGAAATGCTCAAACTATAGTCTTACCGTTAGTTTGTCTGGTAACAGCGATAATATCAGCTGTCATCGGCGGGATATCCTATGTGAATGATCACAGCTTTGTATTGAGAGGATTGGATGCTGAGCTTATCTGGTTCTTCATCTCTATTCCTGCTTTTGTATTGGCGATCATCCATTTTGTTGTCTCATTTATTACTATGAGTAAGAGCAAATCAAAACACCCTGAGCAGGTCAACACTGCCCCTTGATCTTGTATTCGACCTTCCCGCATTTCTCGTCAAGGATCGGGATCAGCGACTTGTAACCCTCTTTATAACCTGTCTCGGTCAGGACAAAGCGTCTGCGATCTTTGGTCTTGATAATAATGTAATATGTGTCCCACTCATGATAGTGGTCGGTCAGGGCATAGTAGGCAGCCATTGTGGGGCCCGTTATTGCGCGGCGTCCGGCGGTGTAGCTCGTGTTTTTGCTGTGGTGTTTTGATCTTACGATGACTTCGGCGATATCGCCGTACTCGGCTACAGCAAGACCCCTCGTAAAACCGATCAGGGCTTTGGGGGTCGCGTAAACCCGCGCATCATCTATCCAGACCGTATCAGGATCGTTTGCAAGTTCATCGATCTCGGCTGCACTGTAACGCCTTCCGCTCGTAGCAGGAAAGATGTGCTTGGCCATGTTTAAAGTCCCAAGTTCATCGGCCCCTATATACGCAACAATGATGGTGGTAATGCCGAATACCAGCCCCAACGGGTGATCGCTGCGCACCGAACCCAGCCAGTGTGCGAAAGACCAATCTGCGCTCACATCCATATACGCCCTAACAAAGCTCATGGTAATGATGACAATAGCAAATATAAACATGCCCAGGATCACGAAAAACAGAATACTGTCGTTATCTATCTGTCTGCGTATGCGCTCGTTAGTGTATTTTGTCGCGAAAAGCTTCGATTCGATCTTTAGAAATTTCCTTCGATCTTTCTTCGGAGCTGAAGCTTTCTTTTCTGCTTTCTTTACTACCTTCTGCTTACAGTTATGATTCTTTCTCGCCATCTCATCATCCGTTCCGGGAATTAACACCCGGGGAAGATTATATCACTAGAGTTCAAAAGTACTATCTGTCAAACAAAAATCTGTATAATAGTATCGGATCAAGGATAGACCAAAGGAGGATCTCATATGGTTTTTGACGTATATTCGGAATTAGGCGACGAATACAAAGAGTACAGATTAATTCAGTCCGATCAGCTTAACTTCAGACCGGCTTCTAATGATGCCGAACGCCAAACGGCAGCTTCTCTTAGAAAGACCACGGGCAAAGAGTCGATAATCCTTTTGGTTGTCGGAGCGGTCCTTATTGCTCTGGGAGTGCTGGCAGTGGTCAATATGCAGTTTGGCGGCATCATGCTGGCTTTAATGGGACTTGCGCCTCTAATAATCGGAATCGTTAAAATGAAACAGGGCAAAGCAAGCAATCTTGTTGCTACGGGAATCGTGGTAAAGAAGGAAAGTAAAAGCGCGGGTTCCATCAACAACCGGAGCAGACGCACCTACCGCTGGATCGTTATTACGGTTGACGGAATGGATAATACTCTCTGTGTCGTTCATGCAGATCCGGATGATTTTGATGAGGTCCTTACAGGCGACAGGTTCCTCGTGATCAACGATAAGGCTACGGTAAGAGGAAAGAAACTTATATAATCCCTTTTTCAGGCCGCCTTAATAGTAGTGTTCGGCGCGTTTCTCCCAATCCGGTTTATCGTATTTATCGGAAGAAGGTGAGGCGCTTGTATTTTGGGAGACAAAAGCACCCTTGGGAACATTGGCCTTCTTCTCTTCTGCTGCCTTCTTTTGGCGCTCTTCCTCGGTCAGCCTTCTGACCTGCTCGTAACCTGCAGGGCCTTTGGTGTCTCCCTTCCAGACTGCACTCTGCTTGAAATATTCCTTGCTCGCAGATCTGTCCATCCTGTTGTTTCTTGAAGTAAATGTTGTCTCGGCATTGTATGTCGCGCCGTCTCCACGGCTGTCGCCGATATTATTGGATTTATCGAGCATAGATCCGCAGATCCAGAATGCAAGTCCGAATCCGAATCCTAATGCTAAAAGACAAGAGAAAAAGATTATAACCATAATATCACCCCTGCCTTTTCTTCATAAAGTTGAACATCGCCTTGTCCTGCGTAAGACGGATGTTTTCAACAACTCTCTTAACCTTATGGACTCCTGTCGAGAAGAGCGTGATGATACCGACAACGATGAACAACAATATCCTTATATCGGTTTTGTCGATGTCCACATCAGGACCCTTAAACATCGACGTCAGCATCCCCCAACACACAACACACGACAGTACCGTTGCTATAACAGCTATAGTAAGGAGGAGGGTATTGAACAGCGCCTTCTTCCACGGCAGAGCGCAAACGACTTTGCCGGTGTCGCCGTTAACAAGAATGGTGTGGTGCTTATCTTTGTAATCGAAAGTAATGAACCACGCAGGGAGCATTGCATATTTCACATCGGTATCGACTTGTATTGACGGATAGGAATCTACGACCTTCTTGTCAAATGCATCAACGTCTTTGATCGCCGCTTCGGCAAAGAACTCCTGTCCCCTCTTCTGTGCTGCCATCCTTACATCACTGTATGTAACGTCCGATACATTTGAATAGAAGCCGGCAAGATAATCCTCGTCAAATGGCTTCAAATGCGTAAGATCGAAAGGCTCCAGCTTTGAACTGCTGTCATCCGAGAGAGCCTTGGATGCATCGATAGGAAGATCCTTGAACTTTAAATGTCCCGTGCGTCCGAAATACCTCTTAACGGTTTTCTTGTCTTCCGTTACAGACCCTTCGACGATCACCGTATCGTAATAGGTGCCATTGACGATCCAGTAAGGCAGATATATTCCCCTGCAGCAATCGACCGGGAATTTCTTGATAGCCCGGGGCACAAAAGCACCCTTCCTTATAGTATCTCTGGCCCTCTTTACGGCATCCTCCTTCGTAATCCTGAAAGGCATTATGAACTCCGGCTGCTTCTGCTTTGCTATCCTGCTGAAAACGACATTCGGGTTGCCGCAGTAAATACATGTCGTCGACGCCTCAGTGCCGTTTACAATGATCTCGCCGCCACACTCACTGCACGAATAAATGTAGCAATCCATGAGTTTCTCATCTTGGGAGTTATAGATCTCGGCCGCATTTTCCGCCTTCAGGTCTTCCCTGAATTCTTTGGCTTCAGATTGGATCTCTTCGGGCGCAAAAGAACTCCCGCAGTAAGAACATTCGAGCATCTGCGATCTCGGATTAAATACCAGCGCATGGCTGCAATTCTTACATAACGTTGCCACGTCCTATCCCCCCATATCATCACTGTGCATGTCTTGATTCTATAGATTTTCGAAAATTACGTCAACATATAAAGCATCAGACAGCTTTAATCGGAACCAATTTGTTATGGGCATCCAAAGGGATTACCGATGATGACATACATAGAACGACACCCTCAGCAATTTCTTCCCGGAGAGAATCCAATACCGAGAAGTTCTTAAGAGCAGTCTTCCCGGGATCAGCATTCATTTTGATCTCTACGGGGTATAACATTCCGTTCTCTATTATCATCAGATCAATCTCTTTTCCATTATTGTCTCTGTAATAAGTAAATCTGCTTCTGGTTTCAATGCCGTTATTGGCATAACTCTTGTATATTTCGGAAATAACATAGTTTTCAAACATCGCTCCGGCCATCGCTGATAATTCCAATGCTCTTGCATTGTTCCACATGCTTAAATAGCATGCGAGACCGGTATCCATAAAATACATTTTGGGTCTTTTAACGATTCGTTTTATGGTATTGCCGGAATACGGATATAAAAGCACAACTATACCTGATGTAACAAGAATCGAAAGCCAACTGTCAGCAGTTTTCCGATCAACATCAACATCCTTGGCAAGATCAGCAAGATTTACTTCCTGACTTGTTCTTGCTGCGACACAAGAAATAAACTTGATAAACTTACCTTCATTTTTCACATTGATAAAATCACGTATATCTCGCTCAATATATGTCTGCAAGTATGAACCGTAGTAATCCTCGTAAGATAATCCGGGATCACTTATGATCTGTGGCATTCCGCCTCGCAATATCTTATCGAAAACATCAGAGATAGTATCATCAGATGTGAAACCCTTAATGGTGGAAGGATTAAAAGGAATACTGTCTCTTCCTTCTATCTCAGATCGCGACATGGAATACATAGATAATACGCCGACTCCGCCTGCCAAAGACTCACTGACGTTGCTCATCATGTTAAACATCTGAGAGCCCGTCAGATAGTACTGTCCGTTTAACTTCAGTTCATCAACCCTTATCTTGATAAACGGCAGCAACTCCGGGGCATACTGAATCTCATCAATGATAACAGGTGCAGAGTATTGTTGCAGAAACAACTCCGGATCCGTTTTTGCAAGCTCCCTGATTCTCGGGTGGTCAAGAGTTACATATTGAATATCATTCTTATCCTCAGCGATCTTTTTCAAAAGTGTGGTCTTTCCGACTTGCCTTGCTCCACATACCAAAACAACAGGAAAGTGTTCAGCCATATCTTTGACTTTTGCCTCAAGACTTCTTTTAATATACATCTGATCACCTCTTATACAAATAGGGAGTGCAATTCCTTATTTGTATTCTATCTGATTATCCTATATTTTTCAATAGACTCATTAAAGTCTCCGTTTAGGATTCAAAATCGAAAATATAAACCCTTGATCCGGCAGAATCAAGGGTTTATATTTACCTAATTATCTGGTTAAGCAGAGACTTATTTTGCAAATGCGATCTTTGCGAAGTTGTAGATACCAACGTACCAGATTGGCCAGTCGTGGCCGCCCGGCTGCTCTTGCCATGTGAAATTCTCATTAGGGATCATCTTATCGCAGAGGTCCGGAAGCTTCTTTGCAGCGGCGCTTGCGAAATAATATGAGCCGGTATCATCTGTTCCGCAGATGTTGTAGAAATATTTGACAGTATATTCGGAATTCTTGATCGTCTCTGCTGTAACGGAAGCATCATTCGTTGTTCCGGGAGCGGAGAAAGCACCGAACCATGCGAACAGATCCAAGCACTCACCGATACCGACGTTGACGGTCTGCATACCGCCCATGGAAAAACCTGCCATAGCCCTGTGTTCACGTGCGGCACTGAGGTCATAACCGTCATCTGAGAAATCCGCATATGTAGCATAGTTCTTTTCGATACACGGGATAAGATCATTACGGAGTTCCTTTCCATAGTTGTAGAAAGCATCCCTTTCATCAAACCTCCAGCCTAGTGCCATATTGTCAGGTGTAACTACGATCACAGGATCAATATCGCCGTTGCCGATAAGGTTATCAAGGATGGACTTAAGTTCAGATTCTTCGAGATTAAGTCCCCACATGGTCTCGTCTCCTCCCATGCCGTGCATCAGATAGATAACGTTGTACTGACCCTTAGGATCATAGCCTGCAGGAAGATATACGTATGCACTCTTCTCACTGCCTTCGCCGTCTCCGATATAGTCCTTTGCAAAATATGTGATCTTTTCTACTTTTCCGGACTCACCGCCCTTAAAGGCCATCGTGTAATCTGCAGGGATCTCAGTCTCGTAGTTATATACGATCTCTTCCTTTGTTGTTGCCGTTGTAGTTTCCTTTGTTGTTTCCGTTGTTGATCCTGAGGTCTCTTCGGAAGCAGCTTCGGAAACTGTAGTATCAGAAGAAGGTTCAACGACCGGCTTATTAGATCCGCAGCTGCAGAGAAGTCCCGTTATTACTAGAGCAGATGTTAATGTTAATAAAATTTTTTTCATGATTTTATTTTCCCCCATGTTTTTGTTATATATCTTCATATTTTCAGTTCAAACTTTTCAGCGTGGGAAACCCTCTTGGAGTTATTTTGCTCATCAACAAATCACCAAACCGCCTGTTTTCTTGTCTTTGGAATTTGGCACTGGTCAACACGTTATTGTGTCAATCTATGTGTCAAATGTAGGACTTTCTGTTTTTTGTGTACCGCCCAGTTTTCAGGGCTTCCAGGGTATTTAGTGTTGTACGCTAAACACATGTCACTAGGATATCCTGCTGATTTTAATATAATACCATAAACTAGGAAAGCATAGTATATTTAATTCGGGATATTCACGACTGTCAGTTATGACAGCCGCCGTGACCACATCCGTGATTTCCGTGACCGCATTCATGGCCTTCTTCATGATCATGGTGATCACATCTGGCCTCAGGATCATAGTTGAGATTCTCTTCAGCAAGAGCTTCCGCAGCCTCATCTGCAGATCCCTGAACTCCGCCGTAAAGTTTGATCCCGGCTTCGGCTAGTGCCATCTGTGCTCCCATTCCTATTCCACCACAGATAAGAGCATCGACTTCTGCTGCCTTAAGGAATCCGGCAAGAGCACCGTGTCCGCTTCCGTTCGTATCAACGATCTGGCTACATACGATCTGTCCGTTCTCGACATCATAGAGCTTAAACTGTTCTGTGTGTCCAAAGTGTTGAAAAACATTTCCGTTCTCATATGTTACTGCAATTCTCATAATATTCGTTCCTTTCTTAATAGCTCCGATATTGAACATTTCTTTCAATTGGTATGCTCCGCCACTTATCTGAAGCCTTTTACCATCTATCAAAGCATCAGCGATCTTCTTTCTTGCCGAATCGTAAATAGAAGTTACGGTCGTCCTTGCTACACCCATTCGGTTGGAGCATTCTTCCTGTGTCATGCCTTCTTTATCGATCAGCCTTATAGTCTCGAACTCATCAAGACTCATCACGACAGTCTCGTCAGAAGAAACTTCATCAGGAGAAAACGACCAGTGATCCGGATACTGACTAATGCAACGGCATCTTGGTCTACGTGTCATAGCAACACCTCTTTTCTGACATATGTCAGTTTTATACTATTCTCTTATTTGACATATGTCAAGAATGCTGTTTTCTTACCACCTTTTCGAAGCAAAAATCCATTCCGGTGCCACCACAATCCTCTTCACCAGGATCCATATGCTCATCAGGACCTTTATGGAAAGGGTTATAAAACTCAACTATATGAAATCCGCATTTATTTACATAGAAGTGAATGTTTCCCACACGCGCACTTCCGGGTGTAGTTTCTCAATTTCACACCATGCACCATATCCGATCCCTTTGCTATGGTCATCCGGCAAAGTAAACAGGAGATCGAGAAAGCCTCTGTCTTTTTCAATATGGATTACAACACCACCTGAGACTTTGCCGTCACATATGATCCTATATGCTTCACCCTGATCAATACTGTCTTCGATTGTCTTGCGCGAGATGATCTCACCATCTTCTTCCATCTGATCATTACGCAATCCGAATTCCTCCATTGAGCCATACTTAAAGGCCCACTGATTATCTTTGATGAATTGCTCACGGTCTTCTGCATATAAAGGGACCAATTCTACTCTCGACTTGTTCATTTTATTCTCCTATCTTCGCCGGAAACACAAAAACCCGGCGATGTAAAACATCTTTCCGGGCTCACCCGACACCTTATCCGATAGGCGGCCTGCAGATAATAATCTGCGATCCCCTGTGCTACGGCACACTATCCTCCGGTGACCATTCATTTGATTATTGATATTGTCTTTCCTTTATTGTTGCTTTTTTCACAATATTGCGAGCAATAGATTTAATAATCAGGGATATTGCAGAAGCAATTACAATACAGAAAAAATATACGATTATAAATTTCCATATGTCATTAGCCGAATTAAATTCTTGTTTTACAACACCATGTGATATTCCAGCTTGGATAGTATATATAACAAAATTCCCAGTAACAAGATATACCAGTGTATTCTTTCCGACAAACTCGACACAACTCACTTTAAATTTCAACAATTCTACTTTTTTGCAAAATATAAACAATGAGTACACAAATAAAGACGAGCCTAACACATACAAAACATCAGGAGGAAAACGAGATGGAATATCAATTATTGCCGAAAATACATAATACGCTATTGTTGCAACTGCAACAACAAACAATACTATTTTATTAAACATTATCTTCTCCTTCGACAATACCATTCCGAAAAGAAAGTGCGGAAAGTATTGGACTATAGGATCATAAAATCCTTTATCCATCCCTATCAAACAACCTAATATCGGTAACTTTGAAGGCTTATACGGAAAAAAACACATGCAAAGGCACAGAAAACCACATATTACCAAAGACCAATTATTTGCTTTTTTTAATGGAACTCTTATTACCATAAGCATCATATCCAACAGAAAGAAGCTTAATAAAAACTCCACTAGAAAAGGATTCATCTGAAAAGTCAACAATTTAAAAATATTAATTCCTGACAACATGTCTTTGGTAAGCAGAAACAAAATTCCAGAAAAATAGTAAGCAATTAAAACCTTTATCGAAGCCTTAATAATTCGCCAATATACATCATTTTTAGTACTATTTATATAAGCCCCCCAACTTACATATCCAAAGCAAAACATAAATCCCGGAAATGCAACCAGATTCACTGTATCATGTATTAAGTGATAGGGTGCAAAATCCCACCAATTTGTAAAGTATAAAAAGTGTGATAACGTCATGAAAACGACAAGGATGCCTTTCATAAGGTCTATAGCATTATCTCTATTTTTTGTTTCAATCATGATTCACCTATATAGCATCCAGTTTTACTTTTAAAACAATATTCATATTATACAAAAAGTCATCATATATATCTCTATATTAAACACATTAATAATAATACCCATTGCATCTCGAAGAGCTGCTGTGATCTCCCTTGCGTTGATCGTCCTGGAATCAACCATCGTCATCAGCACGCCATCTACCTTTAGACCCGGGTTTATCTGTCTCTTGACCTTTGCTATCGAATGAAGCAACAGATCAAGTCCCTTTACAGACAGAAAAGACGGTTCACAAGGTATTATGACCGAATCAGCTGCCACAAGGGAGTTGATGGTCATCATGCCGAGTGACGGCATACAGTCGATCAGTATCACGTCGTAACGGCTTCTGAGCGGAGCCAGCGTCCTCTTAAGTACTGATTCTCTGCTCATACAGTTGAACAAAGCTGTTTCAGTACCGGAAAGACTGATGTTGGATGGGATAAGATCGACTGTCTCGAAATGCTCTATAGCATTATTAATTAATATATAATCCTTATCTTCTCCAGTCATCTCATAAGCCATGAGCTCGGAAAGCGTCACATCCAGCTCGACATCAGGGTTATCGATATTGCAGCAGCGCGTCAGAGATCCTTGCGGATCAGCATCTACCAGCAAGACTTTCTTTCCCATATGGCCGAGTGCGACACCGAGATTGACTGCAGTGGTTGTTTTCCCGACGCCGCCCTTTTGGTTGGCGATCGCAGTCACTTTGCATTTGTCTTCCAATGCCTTTTCCTCCTTCTTAATAGATTTACCGTGAAGTCGTCAGCCCCTTCAAAGTAGATCCGGTTAGCCCGTCTGCTTGAACTCGTGACATCACGGCAGCGATTTTGAAGCGACTTGAATAAATGTCTCTTCACTATTTGCGATGTCTGTCCATTAATGGGACAGTAGATTATCGGGTAACAGAGAAAAATCAATCTTTCTTTACTGGGCATGTTATAATCCATATTGAGGGGCAACCCTTAGATAGGATAATCATCAGTCAGTAATACAAAACTCAGAAAGAAACAAATGATCATTAAGTATTTTCCGTATATTATCTTTCAATGCACCTGGGGGATATTTCAAACACTGGCCGGACTGATCATGTATCTGATCGATCATGGTGAAAAGCATATTTTCTATAAAGGCTCTATAGCCACGTTTTGGAAAAGACCGTATGGAATATCTTTGGGTCTGTTCATTTTTATTCCGCCCCGGGCAAGGTTTTATAACGCGGATAGATATCATTTCAGCGATGATGAGATACGTGAAAGACTTGTTATTCATGAGTATGGCCACACTATACAGTCACTTATACTGGGTCCGCTTTACTTTCTGATAGTAGGATTGCCAAGTGTTATATGGGGAATGGTAAAAAAGCCCGAACAGTCATACTTTTTGTTTTACACCGAAAAGTGGGCGAACCATTTGGGAGAGAGATTTACCGGCAAGAAGTCGATGGAAATGATAGACGTATAAATTATCAGTATATTTGTTTAAGGGAAGAAAAATGTACGGTGCTGTATTTGGAGACATAATAGGATCTTGCTATGAGTGGCATAATGTCAAATCAGAAGATTTTGAGCTGTTCCCGAGAGAAGCAAGATTTACGGATGATTCAGTTCTGACGGTTGCTATAGCTGACAGCATTCTTAATATGGATAACAATTCTCCGCGAAAATGCTATGCGCAGCATATCAGGACTTATTACAACCGGTATCCGCATGCGGGTTTTGGACAGATGTTTATTGATTGGGCGGAATCTGATTCTCTCCATGTCCAAAGAAGCTACGGAAATGGTGCATCGATGAGAGTTTCCGCAATTGGATGGGCATTCGATGATGTTGAGACAATAAAGAAACAGGTCAGTGAGAGTTGCTATTATACCCATCACAATCGTGAGGCTGTAAAATGCGCACAAGCAGTTGCTTTGGCAGTGTATTATGCCCGCAAGGGTATTGATAAATCTGAAATCAAACATCGATTGGCAGAAGAGTTTAATCTGTCTTTTGTTTCTATAGCTGATTTAAGAGACGAATATCAGTTTGATTCAAGATCTATTTATTCAGTTCCTCCTGCCATTGAAGCCTTTTTCGAGACAGAAGACTATGAGTCATGTATCAGAAGAGCAATTTCCTTAGGTGGAGACAGTGATACTATAGCGGCAATAGCCGGAGGAATTGCTGAAGCGTATTACAGAGAAATACCAAACCATATAGTCAGCAGAGGCAAATTGATTCTCGACAGCGGACTAAAGCGTGTCCTGAATCAGTTTGAGGAAAGATATAATAAGTAGTGATAATCTGGAATAAAACATACTAAAGCAGTTATGGGACTATTGGGTTTTACCATCAGCAAAAAGAACCAGGAACCGGATCAGTCCGGTTCTTTTGTTATAATCTGCATATTGAAATTGTAATGTTGTAGACCTATAATGTGTATGCTTTAAATACATGTTAATCGGAACATGTGTTTAAGATACAATGGGGAGCTTGTGTGACAGGCTGAGAACAGGATCATATCCTGGACCCTTAAACCTGATTTGGATAATGCCAACGGAGGGAAATACTATGAACAAAAACAGCAGTTAAGCAGATATATCGTAACC
The DNA here is from genome assembly GCA_017964005.1 of Clostridiales bacterium. Classification (GTDB taxonomy): domain Bacteria; phylum Bacillota; class Clostridia; order Saccharofermentanales; family Saccharofermentanaceae; genus Saccharofermentans. Next base: position 6,648 of record JAGCSR010000038.1, on the reverse strand, counting down.
AGATATATCTGTTTTTTTATCTTTATATTCAGGAGGAAAAGAAAATGTTAGGTTCTTGTTTGGAAAATGTGCGTAAGTCAGTACCTTTGGTACATAACATTACCAATTATGTAACAGTCAACGATGTGGCAAACATATTGCTCGCATGCGGAGGAAGTCCGATCATGTCGGATGAACCCCTTGATGTTGAAGATATCACTTCCATCTGCGGAGGTCTCAATATCAATATCGGTACTCTTAACCAGAGCAGCATCAAAGGAATGTTCCTCGCAGGAAAAAAGGCAAATGAACTGGGACATAAGGTCCTGCTCGATCCTGTGGGAGCAGGAGCATCCGCACTCCGTACGGATACGGCGGTCAAACTCCTGGATGAGATCCGTTTTAACGTTATCAGAGGTAACATCTCAGAGATCAAGACTCTTGCACTCGGCAGCGGGACCACAAAGGGTGTTGACGCCGATGTGGCAGACGCGGTCACTGAAGATACGCTTGATCAGGCTGTGTCATTTGTAAAGAGTTTTGCGAAGAGTACAGGTTCGATCGTTGCTGTCACAGGCGCTATCGATCTTGTAAGTGACAGCGAAAGATGCTACGTGATCAGAAACGGCCGTCCCGAAATGGGCAAGATCACGGGTACAGGCTGCCAGCTTTCCGGCATGATGACTGCATTCATTGTTGCCAATCCCGGCAATGAATTGGAGGCGGCAGCAGCGTCCGTCTGTGCAATGGGCCTTGCAGGCGAGATCGGTTGGACAAACATGCAGCCCGGTGACGGTAACTCAACATACCGCAACCGCATAATCGATGCGATCTACAACATGGACAGTGACACTCTTGAAAAGGGGGCAAAATATGAAGTGCAATAAGAAAGATCTTTTGCTCTATGCGGTAACCGACCGTCACTGGCTTAACGGGAGAACTCTTTATGAAGTGGTAAAGGAGAGCCTCGACGGCGGCGTTACCTTTGTTCAGTTGCGTGAGAAGACACTCGATGAGGAGACTTTTCTGGAGGAGGCAAAAGAACTTCAGAAGCTCTGCCGGGAATACAATGTGCCTTTCGTCATCAATGACAATGTCGATATCGCTGCCGCAATGGACGCCGACGGAGTTCATGTGGGACAGAGCGATATGGAGGCCGGCGATGTCCGTGCAAAGCTCGGGCCCGGCAAGATCATCGGAGTATCCGCAGGAACTGTTGAGGAAGCGATCCTCGCTGAAAAGAGAGGCGCTGACTATCTCGGTGTGGGAGCGGTCTTCCCTACCGGTTCGAAAGATGACGCCATAGACGTTCCTCACGAGACTCTTAAGGCTATCTGTGAAGCTGTTTCGATCCCCGTAATCGCTATCGGAGGGATCTCTCAGCAGAATGTATCCGAGCTCTCCGGAAGCGGCATCTGCGGGATCGCCGTTATCAGTGCGATATATGCGCAGGAAGACATAAAGAAAGCTGCTGAAAACTTGAAGGCAGCTACGGTAAAGATGGTAGAGTCCAAATGATAAAAGGCGTCATTTTCGACATAGACGGGGTACTGCTCGATTCACTGGGGATCTGGGATGACCTCGGAGCGAGATATCTCATGAATATCGGCGTTGAGCCTGAAGAGGGTCTGAGCGGGATACTCTTCTCTATGAGCATGGAGCAGGGCGCTTCATATCTTAACGGGCACTATAACCTGCAAAAGTCAGACACCGAGGTTCACATGGGGCTGTCTCAGATGATAGAGGATTTCTACTTCAATGAAGTGCTCCCGAAACCGGGCGCAAAGGAACTTCTGGAGTTTGTTAAGGCGAATGGGATAAAGATCACAGCCGCCACATCAAGCCCGAGGCTTCATATCGAGAAGGCTCTCGAAAGAAACGGGATGCTCAAGTTTGTCGAAAAGATATTCACGAATTCCGAGGTCGGCGCGAGCAAGCATTCTCCGGAGATCTACGATCAGGCCGCCGCATATATGGAAACAAGGCCTGACGAGACTCTTGTTTTCGAGGATTCATTATATGCGTTGAAGACAGCTGAAGAAGCCGGTTTTGTAACCGTAGGAGTATACGACGCAAAAGGAGAGCGCGACCGGGAGGGAGTGAAGAACGCGGGAAAATATTATGTTACTGAACTTAATGAGTTTCCCGCGATATTTGAAACAATTAAATAGTTTTTAACAGAGAGAGATCTGTTAAGAGCGGTATATCGGGGGCACCACCTTATGCCGCTATATAAAAGTAATGCGAAAACAAATTTACGAAAGAAGGTAAATGTTATGAAAACAGCATTAACGATCGCGGGAAGCGATTCCTGCGGAGGCGCCGGTATACAGGCAGACATCAAGACAATGACGATGAATGGCGTTTATGCCATGTCGGCCATTACAGCTCTTACTGCCCAAAATACTACCGGCGTAACAGGCATCATGGAGGTCACGCCGGATTTTCTGGCTTCTCAGCTTGACGCGGTGTTCACGGATATCTATCCCGATGCGGTAAAGACGGGAATGGTCGCTTCAAGTGATCTCATCAGGGTCATTGCGGAAAAGATCAGACACTACAATGCAAAGAACATCGTAGTCGATCCGGTCATGGTCGCAACGAGCGGCGCAAAGCTTATCAGTGATGACGCGATCGAGACGTTAAAGTCGGAGCTTCTTCCTCTGGCTGATGTCATCACGCCTAACATTCCCGAGGCGGAAGTGCTTTCGGGCATGACGATCGGGAATGAGGATGACATGGTCAATGCGGCAAGGGAGATCAACGGAAGATTCGGATGCAGCGTTCTCTGCAAGGGCGGTCATCAGATAAACGATGCCAACGACCTGCTTTACCGTAACGGTGATCATGTCTGGTTCAAGGGCAAGCGGATAGATAATCCGAATACCCACGGAACAGGCTGCACGCTTTCAAGTGCGATCGCCGCAAACCTTGCCAAGGGTGAGGACCTGGATAACGCGGTCAGGAATGCCAAGGATTACATTTCAGGAGCTCTTGCGGCAATGCTGGATCTTGGTAACGGCAGCGGCCCTCTGTGCCACAATTACTCAATACTGTAAAATAATCAACAAACTATCAGGAGAAATAATATGAGCGAAGTAAAACAGAAATTTGACGGATATGCAGCAAAATACGACGAATGGTTCATGAAGAACGAGAACCTTTTCCTCAGTGAGTTGAGACTTTTCCAGAAAGTCCTGGGCGATATTTCAGGAAAGAAACTCCTGTCCGTAGGCTGCGGAAGCGGTCTTTTCGAGAGTTATATCGACTGCTCGAACGTTGAAGGCATCGAGCCCTCGGAAGATATGGGAAACATTGCGGTAAAGCGCGGAGTAAATGTCATCAAGTTCGGTCTGATCGAAGACGTTGATCTTCCCGATAACGAATACGATGTTATCTATTTCAACGGCAGCTCAAGCTACATTGAAGATCTTGTTCCCGTTTACGGGAAGTGCCTCAAGGCTCTGAAGGCAGGCGGAAGACTCATTCTTCTCGATGTTCCGAAGGAGAGTGCTTTCGGCTTCATGTACCTGCTTGGAAAGAGCCTCAACACATACGACCACGAGTATCTCGCAGGCGCAATGCCCCAGCTCCCTTACCCGTTGGCTCTTGCATCCTCAGGCGTATGGCACACGACAGAGGAGAAGATCAACGTCCTGAAGGATCTGGGGATCAGCAAGTTCAATTTCTATCAGACACTTGTTAAGAATCCGCTCTATACTAATGAGGAACCCGAAGAGGTTATCGAAGGTTACAAGAGCGGCGGTTATGTTGCCATCATCGCTGAAAAATAAGGATCTTCCATGAAACTGTCAGAACTTCTTTTCTCGAAAACAAAAGATTTATGGGACCAGTCCGCATCCAAGCCCTTTGTCATCGATATGGCAAAGGGCAACCTGGACACCGGATCGTTCAAGCAGTATATGCTGCAGGATTATCTGTATCTTCAGGATTACATCGGGATACTGAAACAGATGTTGGATATCGCTGAAGATGAAAAGACGAGGGCCTTTTTGAGAAGGATCATCGACGGGACTGTCGATGAGACTGAACGCGTTCATCTTGCCGGTATGAGAAGACTCGGGATAAGCGATGAGGATATCGCGAAGTGCGTGAAATTCACCGTTATTTCCGAATATGTTGATTTCATGCGTAAATGCGTGGAACAGTACGGCCTTTTGGGAGGTGTTACGAGCCTTCTTCAGTGTTCCTGGGTGTATGCGTATATCAGTGCGGAATGCATGAGCAAGTATTCCAAGGAGATAGCGGAGTCCGAATACAGATCCTGGTTCGAAGCTTATTCCTGTAAGAGTTATATTGATACCAATCAGATCTGGATAGATCTTTTGGATGAACTTGGAACAGGTCTCGACAATGAGACGGCAAACGAAATGTGCCGTGTATTTGAGAGATGTGCCTTTTTTGAAAACGCCTTGTGGGATCGGTTATATTTGGATCATTAATCCTTAATATGATCTACCCTGGGCTCGGAGAAATCCGAGCCTTTTTTATCACCTGCTCAGTGAAAAACAACTTCGTCTATCAACCTGCCCGACCTTTCGGATCTCAAGAAGAGAAAAATCTGTCTTTAGAAACTCCTGAAGAAAATAATCTTTCATGCTATAATGTTCCGGGATAGAAGGAGGGGTTATACATGAGACTTACAAACATAGATTGTCCGCAGTGTGCAGGCCAGCTCAACCAGCAGGGTGACAGGTTCTATTGCACGAGCTGCGGTTCCGCATTCAATATCGATTACGATGAGGCTGATGTCGAGTATGCAAAGCTCGTAACCGAGCCTGAAAGAACAAGGCTTCTTCTGGAAAACAACCGCATCCTTCTGGAGAAGAATGAAGAACTCCGAAAAAAATTCATTACCGGTGAGAGAAGAAAGGAGATCGTCCAGGAGGTAAAAAAACAGGGCATGACCTTCGCGGGTGCCTGGGTCTATGCCTTGATCATAGGCGGCATGAGCACGCTTTTGTGCATCATTGCAGTTGCCGCTATCTTTTTCAGCGCATGGAAAAATGCCGAAGCTGACATTGCGAAGAGAGAACAGGCAAAGATAGAAAGCATTGAGAAGCTTTCTGCCGCTGACATTGAGAACGATAAGAATTTCCTCGAAAATGCCATTGCCGGCGGTATTGCTCTTGAAGCCGCAAAAAGAGATAAACCCGTCAAGGATGATGACGGGGACGAAACTTATGTCGAAGGCGATCCTGTCCCGGTTACCTGCCGCCTCATGAAGACCGACAAAAGCAACAGTCTTTGCATCGTATACAAGATCACCTATAAGTACAGTGAAGATGACATAACAAAAGACATCTACGACTGCATCGTTATCGATGACATCAGTCTGGATGAGACAGGTCACATCAAATCAGATTACGATTGCGACCGGGTCTCCGGAGACGGAAAAGACGATGAATGGAACGGTTATGAAGACGCTGACGGCGTCTTTGAAGATAATACATTCCCGGAAAACTGCAAGTTCTTCCGGGTCGATATCTGAGAAAGGGGGTAAGCTCAAATGAAATTAAGAACACTTGATTGTAAGAATTGCGCAACTCCCTTAAGACAGGAAGGCGACAAGCTTGTCTGCAGATCCTGCGGATCGGTATTTGATATCCCGAGCGATGCAAACGATATCGAATACGACAGGATAATCAACGCCGAAGACTACATAAGGCTGGAACTTGCAAAATCCATCCTGGACCTTGAGAACAGCTACAAGAACCAGGAGAAGATCAACCAGGAAAAGCGCGACAGCGATCTTCGGGCAAGACGCAACAGAATGGTAAAAGTTCTGTCTATTATAGCCATATTCGTATGTCTCGACATGGTCATCTGGTTCGTGATCCAGGCAGGGCTCTTCGGGTTCGTGCAGACCGTCAGGAGCAGAAAGACCCAGAACACAGTTGAGACAGCCGTCTGGGATCCCGGCTACAGGCTGACTCCGAGCGACCTCAAGAACGATAAGAAATTCTGGAAATACATCACCGATGACATCATCAAAGAGACCAAGGAAGGTTACGACAGCAACGGCTCTGTCATCTTCTCTGCCGATGAGATCTGGAGTGTCAACAAGGATCCCGAGGTCATCGAAAGATGCCTTATCACCCAGGAAGACAGCAATGCTCTTTACATCATCTTCAAGCTGACTTTTGAAAACATAGACGGAAGGACAAAGGAGATGTACTACTGCACTGCCGCAGAGAACATTAAGGTTGATGAAAAAGGAAAGGTCGCTTACAAAAGATTCGAAGGCAAGGACACTGATTCCCATGATGTGAGATTCCATTCCGAAGAGGATCTTGACAGCATATTTCAGACATACATTAACGGCGACACAAATGACTATGACAGATTTGTATTCGAGTTGTGAGGGATAGTGTTCTTTTCCCGAACGATATAATTATCTTGTTTGAAGGAGTGATCCCTTAGTCGGGAAAATCAGCAGTATATGAGGATAGAATGAGCAACGAAGAATACATAAGAAAGTGTTATGAACTGGCTATTAGCGCAGGGAAAAAAGGTCATGAATCTTTTGGCGCAGTTCTGGTCCATAACGGAGAGATATTAGAGGAAGCGGAGAATACCGCTGATTTTGAACGGAAGATCTTCGGACATGCCGAATTCAATCTTGTACACAAATGTGCAAATAAATAT
>JAGCSR010000037.1 GCA_017964005.1 Clostridiales bacterium | reverse complement strand
TCAGATCGTGTGCGCAAGAAAGCACGCCGTTACATTCCTCTGGAGACTTGCAGGACAGCCCAAGCCATCATCAACTAAGAACAAGTTCAAGGATGTTAAGGAGAAAGACTATTTCTATAAGGCAACTCTCTGGGCATCCGAGAAGGGGATTCTGGCAGGATATTCCGACGGAACCTTCAAGCCCAACGGCGACTGCTTACGCCGCCAGATGGTAACGTTCTTGTATAAGTATGATAAATTTATCAACAACAAAGGATAACCCGAGGAACAACACATCGCTCTGCTAGTTCCGCAGGAGCGAAGCGACGAGGACTCGTCCGACGCCAAGAGCGATATGTTGTGACGAACAAGTACGACAAGTTTATAAACAAGAAATAGTGTTTTTGATCTTTATCTTGCCGGAGCCGCTTCTTCATGAGGCGGCTCTGTTGTTTTATGGTGTTAATAATGGTGCTGAAGAATTTTGTTTTCGGGTATTGACAAAGAAACTTCTATGGAATATATTAAATGGTTTTCACAAGAGCAACTTTTGTGAATGCCAAAAATCTATTATTTCAGGGGGAGGTTTTTGGCCATGAAAAAACGAGTTTTCACCAAGTTTATGAGCATGACTCTTGCAGCGGCTATCGCGCTGTCGTTTGCCGGGGTTATTCACGCTGATGAGACCGGGGAGGGTGATACCTGGGACATTGTTATCGATGATCCTGATATGGAGCATAGAGTTGTTCCGGATTATGATATCGATAATGATGAAATGGCAGAACGTTACATAGCTAACAAAATGTCGGGAAGCAAGTCAGCAGAGTACAGAAGATTTGACTTCGTGAATCAGTTGAATGAAGATGAACAGAGGGCGTTTCAATGTCTTAATCCTATTATTGCTCAGATCGCCGCAGGAGAACGTGCGGGCACCTGGATCGGTCTTCCCGATGAAGATTTTTCGATGACTGTTTCAACTACTGAAGCGGGGGTGGAAACCTTTGAGGGTTTGTCCCAGACAGAAGTACTGGAACTTGTACAAAATGTAATAGATAAAAAGTTTGACACGAATAAGTTTATTAATGCTTTGATGTTTGCCAATCCGGATAATATGTACTGGTTTGACAAGACGCAGGGATTTGGCATGAATTTCACAAAGGTAAAAGGTAACGATCTGCTGACTGTGTCAGGGTTTACATTTTTATTTATTGTGGCGGATGAATACCGTGGTAATAGCAATGTGACGGTGAATACCGAATATGGTCAAGCTGTTAAGAGCGCAGCCCAAAATGCAGGCAATATCATAAAACAAAATAAAGACCTGGATGATTACCACAAGCTTTTTGCATATAATAACAAAATCTGTGAATTAACAGATTATAACCGTGACGCAGCCGGCGGTGGTGTATCTTACGGAAATCCCTGGCAGTATATTTGGGTCTTTGACGGAGATCCCAATACTAAGGTGGTCTGTGAAGGTTATGCCAAGGCTTTCCAGTACCTTTGTGATAACTCTGTATTCCGCGGTGACGATGTTTATGCAATAACTGTAAGAGGTTTTCTTGGGGGAGGGGGTCACCAGTGGAACATCGTTCATATGGATGACGATAAAAACTATCTGGTTGATGTTACTAACAATGATACGAATAATACTACGGCTCTGTTTATGCCGGGAGTCGCAGGATCTGTAAGCGGAGGTTATAGCAAAAATAGTTTGTACTATACCTATAACCCTGATACCACCGATTATTTTAGTGAGCCACAGCTGACGCTCTCATCGACCAATTATAATCCTGATAAATTATATTCCTTGTCATTGGATTATGGCGCAGGCGGAAATGCTTCATTATTGAAAACGTCTGCTAAAGCAGGCGAGTTGATCAGTATCACTACTAATCCCGACAAAGGTTATGAGATCGATAAGATCACTGTCAACGGTAAGTCTGTTGGCGGCAATCAATTCTTTATGCCCGGCAGAGATGTTGAGGTTTATGTTCAGTTCAAAAAGATCAGTTACAATATCACCTTAAATACAGGTGATGGCGGAACTGCCTATGTTCCTGATACTGCATATTATGGCGATCTGGTCGGCGTCTGGATTTATCCTTCTACCGGATATGAACTCGATAAGATCAAGGTGAATGGTAAAGCCATCAGCATCAATAGCGGCTATATTTTCAATATGCCTGCAGAAAATGTAACTGTTGATGTTACATTCAAAAAGACAGTTTACAATATCACGGTCTCTGATGTCACAGGCGGGAGAGTACGGGTTTCTTCTTCGACTGCAACTTACGGAGATGAAATATTGATCACTGCAACACCCAACACCGGATATGAGGTCGATTATATCAAGGTAAACGGCAGTGCTATCAGCGGTGATTCTTTCTTCATGCCGGCAGGAAATGTAACAATAGATGTAGGATTCAGTAAGGAAGATTATTCGATCACCGTAAATGCAGGTGATGGCGGAAGTGCTACTGTTTCTTCAAGCAAAGCAAACTACCAGGATCCCATCACTGTAAATGCTGTGCCTGACACCGGCTATGAGGTCGATCAGATCAAAGTGAACGGCGAGGTTATCAGTGGCACAAGCTTTAAGATGCCTGCTCAGAATACTAAAGTTGATGTAACGTTTAAGAAGATTGTCTATAATATCTATGCCTTCACTGACACAGACGGCGGGAGTGTTGATGTTTCTTCTGCGACTGCAACCTACGGCGAGAAGATAACGGTTACTGCAACGCCCAACACCGGATATGAGGTCGATTATATCAAGGTAAACGGCAATCCTATCAGCGGCAATACATTCGATATGCCTGCAGGAAATGTAATAATAGAAATAGCCTTTAAGATGGTTAAATATTCGATCACTGTAATTGCAGGTGAAGGAGGAAGTGCCGGAGCTTCTGCCACTACTGCAAACTATCAGGATCTGATAGGTATGATGGTTGCACCTCAGATGGGCTATAGACCCGGCGATATCATAGTGAACGGAGAAGTTATCAGCGGCGCTGCTTTCTATATGCCCGCAGCTGATGTAATTGTTGAGGTAACATTCGAAAAGGAAATCCTCTCGGTATCCGTAAATGCAGGTGATGGCGGTTCTGCTAAAGTTTCTTCCGATACAGCAACAATTGGCGAAGACATTACCGTAACCGCAACTCCTGACAAAGGATATGAGGTCGATGAGATCAAGGTGAACGATAAAGTTATCAGCGGCACAACCTTCAAGATGCCGGGATGGAATGTGAAAGTTGAAGTTACTTTCAAGAAAGTTCTATACAATATCACATTGAACACAAGTGAAGGCGGTTCTGCTGAGATTTCCAAGACCTCCGCAAACTATGGAGATGAGATCACGCTCGATATCACGGCAGACGACGGCTACTATCTTGCTGCAGTCAAGGTCAACGGTGATGAGATCGAAGGAACCGGTTTTGAGATGCCTGCAGGCAATGTAGCGGTGAATGTTGTTTTCGCTAAGGATCAGTACAAAGTCACCGTAAACAATACGGTCAACGGAACAGCATCAGTATCTTCTCCTTCCGCAGAGTGGGGGAGCGAGGTCAGCGTAAACCCCGTTCCTGCCAACGGATACGGGATCGATAAGATCACATATACTCCCGAAGGCGGTGCGGCTGTTGATATCACAAATGCCGGAAAGTTTACGATGCCCAGAGCAGCCGTAACTGTCGATGTCGCGTTCAAGAAAGTATTTGTCCCTACACCTACCGCTACTGCCACACCTACAGCAACACCTAAGCCGGCAGCACCTACGGATGCCCCCAAGGCAACTGTTAAGCCTTCCAAGCCTGATGCAACTGTAACTTCTAAGCCGGCAGCGGATTCATCCGTAAGCATAAAGCTTGATAAGTCTTCTTCAAGTGTTGTCTGCGGAAAGACTGTTACTCTTAAGGCTGCGGTCAAGGGTACATCTTCTAAGGTTTCCTGGAATTCTTCCAATTCCAAGATCGCATCCGTTGATGCATCCGGTAAGGTCACGGCAAAGCAGGCAGGATCAGCAACGATAACTGCTACTGTGGAAGGCAAGAGCGCTCAGTGTGTAGTCCAGGTCCTCTTCAAGGATGTAACGGACACCAAGGAATTCTGGTATGCTCCTACCTACTACCTTGTTAACCTGGATGTCGTCAAGGGCTACGACAAGCAGACTCTCTTTAAGCCCACCGTAGAGTGCACCAGAGCTCAGATGCTGACATTCATGTGGCGTCTTGCAGGCAGCCCTGCTCCTAAATCGACCAAGTGTTCGTTCCCTGATGTAAAGAGTTCTGACTATTTCTTCAAGCCTGTAATCTGGGCTGTTGAGAAAGGCATAACCACCGGCTACAAGGACGGAACATTCAAACCTCAGACAGTCTGCAGCAGAGCACAGACAGTTACGTTCCTTTGGAGAATGGCAGGAAAGCCCAACCCCAAGTCAACGGTCAACAAGTTCAGTGATGTCAAGAGCAGTGCTTACTACTATAAGGCAACCCTCTGGGCATCCGAGAAGAAGATCCTGGCAGGATACTCCGACGGAACCTTCAAGCCCGACGGCCTCTGCTTAAGACGCCAGATGGTTACATTCCTCTACAAGTACGACAAATTCATAAACGGAAAAGGATAATCTCCCCCAAAAAGATATCCGACCCGGAACGGGGCTGTCTCAAATATCTGAGGCAGCCCTGGTTTTATCGCTCGGGATGATCATATTGAACGATTCATGTTTTTTTCTCGAAAAACCTCTTGACTTATCCGGTTTATCGCGATAAACTCATAGTGCATCAGGGTTTATCCGGATAAACCCGACGAGTCGACAAAGATGCAACCAGCCGGTGACGACCGGCGGCCGGCAGAAAAAAGGGAAGATTAGAAACAAAAACAAAAGGAGACAGGACAATGATCGATTTTGAACTTGGAGCTGTACAGGAGAGATTCGCGGATATCGTTTGGGCCGAAGAACCCGTAGGTTCCGGAGACCTCGTGAAGATCTGCGAGAAGGAGCTGGGCTGGAAGAAGCCTACTACCTACACCGTGCTCCGTAAGCTCTGTGAGAAAGGATTATTGCAGAACGACAACGGTGTTGTCACATCCAGGATCTCCAAGGAAGAATTCTATTCTTCCAGAAGCCAGCAGATAGTCGAAGAGTCTTTCGAAGGATCGCTTCCGGCATTCGTTGCGGCATTCGTTTCCAAGAAGAAACTGACACCTGCCGAAGCCGATGAGATCCAGAAGATGATCGACGCATTCCGCGAAGGCGGGGAGGGGTAAGAAGTGAACGAAGTATTTCTCAAGATCTTCAACATGAGCATGACAGCCGTGCTGCTCATTGTTGCGGTCATACTTCTGAGGCTCCTCTTCAAGAAGGCGCCGAAGTGGATATCGTGCCTTCTGTGGGCACTCGTGGCGGTAAGGCTTATCTGCCCCATCACTTTCGAGAGCCCCATGAGCGTGTTGCCGACGGCAGAGCCCGTCAAGACTTCCATCGTGACAGCTTCTCCTTATGTGGAGTCCGGTGTTACGATCGTGGATTCGGTGGCAAACGATATCTTAAGGCGCGGAAATGTCAACGATCCTTCAAGTTATTCGCATACCCAGGATCCTGCCAATCCTGCCAAGGATACGGCCACTCCCAAGACCGTAATCGTTACCTTTAATGTGGCGGCAACGGTTTGGATCATCGGGGTTATGGGATTCCTGATATACGGGGTCGTAAGTTATGTAAGGTTAAGAAAAACTGTTGCGGCGTCAGTCAGGTTATCTGACAGGGTAATGCTGTGCGATGAGATCGACCAGCCGTTCATCTTAGGCGTAGTAAAGCCCGTTATATACCTTCCGTCAGATCTTGACGGCAAGTCGCAGGAGTATGTTTTAGAACATGAGAAGGCACATCTTGCAAGGCACGACCACTGGTGGAAGCCCTTGGGCTTCGCCCTCCTGGCAGTACACTGGTTCAACCCTCTGTGCTGGGTGGCATATATCCTTTTCGGAAGGGATATAGAACTTGCCTGCGACGAGAAGGCCGTAAGGGATATGGACAAAACTGATAAGGTAGGGTACATGCAGACATTGTTAAGGATGTCTGTTCCCGGCAAGCTCATCAGCGCGTGTCCTGTAGCATTTGCAGAGATAGGAGTGAAACAAAGAGTGAAAAGTATATTAAGTTATAAGAAGCCGGCTGTCTGGCTCATTGCAACAGGCGTTGTTTGCTGCGCAGCAGTAACAGGATGCTTCCTGACGAATCCGACGCAGAAGGAAGCAGTTATATCAAATTCGGATGTTAAGATCCGCGAATCGGAAACTGAAGCAGAAGACAAACAGACAGAAGAAAAACAGACGGATGAATCCGGTCCGGTCGAGATTACTAATGATGATTCCGGAAAAGCAGTCAAGTTTGTAACTGCTGATGGAGGAGTCTACAGCCTTTCCTTTAAAGATGAGGAGATACAGCCGGGCAATACACTTAGCGTGACTTTAGATAACGGCAGGGTGGTTGTGATCAAGCTTTTGGATGAGAACGGCAGCGGCGATTATACCCGGCAGATAGAGACGGCGTTGAAGTCGTTGGACGCTCAGAATTCCTCTGACGGGAAAACCTATACCCTCGAATTTTCCGGCGAGATCGCAGACAAAGAGAAGCTGATCGATCAGGTCGAGATGATCGTCAAGAGCATGCCCTTGCAGGATGAAGACTCCGATAAAAACGTAATCACTTATGACGTGATCTTTGAGGGAGATATCGACGGTGACGGCACCAAGGACAAGGTCCTTTTGGACAAGTACGATGAGTACGGCGCAGGCGCATGGTATCTCGAACTGAACGGCGAGGATATCGATTCGGGGAAATTCGACATGGACACTGATGTCAAGTTCTTAAGTACCGGTGATATCAATGGAGACGGCAAGGATGAGATAATCATGTTCTTGGAGCCCCATACAAATTCCCTGCCTTATATGAAGTATCTTGTTCTGGAAAAGAACGGATCCGTATGGAAAGAACTCCAGAATTCTGCCGAGTTCGGCATGACGGATGACAACGGTAATCCCAATAACTCATTCCCTGTCAAAGTTACTGTAGGGGATGACCGCAAGACCGGCATCATCACCATCGACGGAACCGACCAGAAGATCACTTTCGATCTCGAAAAGCACTACAAGAAACTGTATAAGCAGGAGAAGGGCAACGATCTCGGCGACATCTCCAAAGGATACCTTGACGGAACAAAGTATAATTCCGGCGATGTCATAGGAGGTCCTGCTGACTGGGGTATCTGGGATATTAAGCTTGTTGTCGATAAAGATAATGAATATCAGCTGATCGCCCGCCAGGGTCTGTGCGGCAAGGAAGGCGGCAAATTCGATATGTACGGCACCATCGATATCTACTTCGGATACGATGACAACGGCAAGATCGTGGTTGATAAGGCAGTATTCAACGAGAATAAGTGAGTTCGGCAAAAATCGTAAAACAACATTATCCATATCGTCACAGGCTGCCTTGACATGATATAAGGATAAGAGTATAAATTGCATAACCGAATATTTGTAAGCAATGGCGCTTATTGATGCGGACATCCCGCATCGATAAGCGCTTTTTTGCTTCCGAACATTAAGGAGTGCGGCTTATGGAAAGAAAGATCGACAATTACAGAGTATGGGACGCCTACCCCAAGTCGGGGCTCTACGACCCTTCTGAAGAACACGAGAACTGCGGTATCGGCGCGGTCATCAGGATCGACGGTACGCCTTCTGCGAAGGTCACCGATGATGCCCTCAAGATCGTAGAGACGCTTGAGCACAGAGCAGGTAAGGACGCGTCAGGCAAGACCGGTGACGGCGTCGGCATATTGATGCAGATATCCCACGAGTTCTTCAAGACCCACGCGGCTGAGGCCGGCATTAACGTAGGTGACAGAAGATCCTATGGTATCGGCATGTTCTTCTTCCCCCAAAGTGAGGATAAGAAGGCTGAAGCCCAGAAGGTTTTCGAGAAGTGCTGTGAGAAGGAAGGCATGGAGTTCCTGGGATGGAGACAGGTTCCCGTTGATGCGGACGTGTTGGGAGAGCGCGCCCGCGAATGCATGCCGAATATATACCAGGGCTTCGTTGCAAGACCTGATTCGGCCGCAGAAGACATAGATTTTGACAGGATGCTCTACTTCGCAAGGAGCCTGTTCGAGAAAGAGAATAATGACACTTATGTGTGCTCGTGTTCCTGCAGGACCATCGTATATAAGGGCATGTTCCTGGTGGCACAGCTAAGGACATTCTATAAGGATCTGGCGGAAGGCACATATTCTACGGCTTTCGGTATAGTACATTCCAGATTCTCCACCAACACGAATCCCACATGGCAGCGTTCACATCCGTACAGGATGCTGGTGCATAACGGTGAGATCAATACCATCACCGGTAACATGAACAAGATGCTCTCGCGCGAAAATATCTTCCGCAGCAAGTACTTCGAAGGCAGATACGATGACATCTATCCGATGATGGATGTTACCGGTTCTGACTCCGCACGTCTCGACAACACCATCGAGTTCATGACCATGGCAGGCGTGCCGCTTCCTCTGGCGATAATGATCACGATCCCGGAGCCCTGGCAGTATTCCGATACCATGAGCCGCGAGAAGAGGGCATTCTACCAATACTATGCCACCATGATGGAACCCTGGGACGGCCCGGCCTCCATCATATTCACGGACGGCGATACAGTCGGCGCAACCCTCGACCGTAACGGTCTCCGCCCTTCGAGATATTACATCACAAACGACGGATATCTGATCCTGTCTTCCGAGGTCGGCGCCCTCACGGATATCGATGAGGCAAACATCATCCGCAAGGACAGGCTCCATCCCGGCAAGATCCTGATCGTGGATACCGTCAAGGGAGAAGTCATCGACGATTCCCATATCAAGAACGAATATATAACCAGTCAGCCTTACGGCGAGTGGCTCGACCATATGCTCGTCGAATTGAAGGACCTTAAGATCAATAACAAGCGTCCCATCAGCATCAAGGATGAAGATCTCTATAAGCTCCAGAGAGCTTTCGGATATTCCTACGGCAACCTGAATAACGAGATCATCCCGATGTGCTTAAACGGCGTTGAGCCGACAGCCGCCATGGGCGTTGACGCGCCTGTTCCGCCGCTGTCTGATCAGATGCCGCCTCTCTTCGATTACTTTAAGCAAAGGTTCGCACAGGTAACGAATCCTCCTTTGGATTCCACGAGAGAATCTGTCATCACGGATACCACCGTGTATCTGGGTATCACCGGCAATATCCTGGAAGACCAGGAAGAGAACTGCCGTGTCCTCAAGATCCATAATCCTATCCTGACTAACCTCGATATGATGAAGATCCGAGACAGCAAATTGGAGCATCTGCGCACCGCGGATATCTCCATGCTCTATACAAGGAACGAGTCGCTGAAGGACGCTCTCGACGCTCTCTTCAGACAGGCTGATGAAGCCCACGAAGCCGGAGCCACCATCCTTATCCTGACTGACCGCGGAGTGGATGAAGCGCATCTTGCGATCCCTTCACTTCTCGCTGTTGCCGCCCTTGAGACATATCTGGTAAGGACCAGGATGAACACCGCCATCTCCATTATCGTGGAGACGGGCGAGCCCACCGAAGTCCACCACTTCGCAACCCTCCTGGGATTCGGCGCCAGCGCCATCAACCCTTATCTTGCTCTCGACACAATAGGCGATCTTATCGACCGCGCCATGATCGACAAGGAATACACTCAGGCCTGTGATACATACATCTCCGCACTGGTCGGAGGCATCGTCAAGATCGCAGCCAAGATGGGTATCTCCACATTGCAGTCCTATCAGGGAGCCAAGGTTTTCGAGGCTTTGGGAATCGGTCAGGAACTCATGGATTTCTGCTTCCCCGACACGGTGAGCCGAGTCGGAGGCATCGGATTGAGTCAGATCGAAGACCGTACCAGAAGACTCCACGAGAAGGCGTTCGATCCTTATGACGACGGGCACATCAACACATTGGCAGTCAAGGGCTGGCACAAGTCCAGATCCGATAAGGAACGTCATCTTTATGATCCCCAGACTATCCATATGCTCCAGGTCGCAACACAGACCGGAGACTATGAGAAGTTCAAGGAATTCACGTCACTCATCGATTCGGATGAGCGTTCGGTAACATTAAGGAGCCTTCTGGAACTTGATGTCGATGAGTCCCGCAAGATCCCTCTCGATGAAGTGGAGAGTGTTGAATCCATAATGAGAAGATTCAAGACCGGCGCCATGAGCTACGGTTCCATCTCCCAGGAAGCCCACGAATGTATGGCCATCGCCATGAACCGCATCGGCGGCAAGTCCAACAGCGGTGAGGGCGGTGAAGACCACGAACGTATGGCAACAAAGGGTCAGGAGGAGAACAGGAACTCCGCGATCAAGCAGGTAGCTTCCGGACGTTTCGGTGTTACATCCGAATACTTAACATCCGCCGACGAGCTTCAGATCAAGATGGCTCAGGGCGCAAAGCCCGGTGAAGGCGGACACCTGCCTGCCGGCAAGGTTTATCCTCATATCGCCAAGACCAGGCACTCCACTCCGGGCGTATCCCTGATCTCGCCTCCGCCTCATCACGATATCTATTCCATCGAAGATCTGGCGCAGCTGATATATGACTTAAAGAATGCTAACCGCAATGCAAGGATCTCCGTCAAACTCGTATCGGAATCCGGCGTTGGAACAATCGCTTCCGGTGTTGCCAAAGCAGGCGCCCGTGTCATCCTGATCTCAGGTTATGACGGAGGTACCGGAGCGGCTCCCGCAAGTTCCATCCACGACGCAGGCATGCCCTGGGAGATCGGTCTTGCCGAGACTCACAGGACTCTCATCCAGAACGGATTAAGATCCAAGGTAAGGCTTGAGACTGACGGTAAGCTCCTGACAGGTAAAGACGTTGCCATCGCCTGCATGCTGGGCGCGGAAGAATTCGGATTTGCAACGGCACCCCTGGTTACCATGGGCTGCATCATGATGAGGGTCTGTAACCTTGATACATGCCCCGTAGGTGTTGCGACACAGAATCCCAAGCTCCGCGCAAAGTTCCGCGGCAAGCCGGAATATGTAGTCAACTTCATGACGTTTATCGCATCGCAGCTGCGCGAGATCATGGCAGACCTCGGCATCCGCACGGTGGATGAACTGGTTGGAAGATCAGACCTCTTAAAGCTCCGCGAAGGAGGGAAGAAGGACCGCGTTGATCTTTCCGACATACTCGATAATCCTTATGCGGGATCTTCGGATGTCAAGTGCAGGTTCGATGAGGAAGACGCATATGACTTCGGTCTCGAAAAGACCAAAGATATGAAGGTCATCATGCCGGCAATGCAGGAAGCTTTCGATAAGGGCGAACCCTGCAAGGTGAGCATCGAAGTATCCAACCTCGACAGGACTCTGGGTACTCTGTTCGGATCGGAGATCACCCGTAAGTTCGGCCAGTCTCTTGCAGATGATCACTATCAGGTAGAGTGTAAGGGCGCAGGCGGACAGAGCTTTGGCGCGTTCATCCCCAAGGGACTTACCATGAACCTGGAAGGCGATGCCAACGATTACTTCGGCAAGGGCCTGTCCGGCGGTATCCTGTCGGTAACACCTCCTTCCGAGTGCACATTCAAAGCAGAAGAGAATATCATCATCGGTAACGTCGCGCTGTTCGGCGCCACATCAGGCAAGGCCTTCATCAACGGTCTTGCAGGCGAGAGATTCTGCGTCCGTAATTCCGGCGCCGAGGTCGTAGTCGAAGGTGTGGGAGATCACGGATGCGAATACATGACCGGCGGCGTCGCCGTGATCCTGGGATCTGTCGGCAAGAACTTCGCAGCCGGCATGAGCGGCGGTGTTGCATATGTCCTCGACATGGATAATTCGCTCTATACAAAGCTCAATAAATCCCTGGTAGGGTTTGAGCGGATCCGTAACGAAGAAGACCGGGCAAAGCTGGTGTCCCTGATCGAAGAACACGTCAGGAGGACCGGGTCTTCAGTAGGACAGGAGATCCTGGATAACATTGATGAATATGTAACACACTTCAAGAAAGTTATCCCTCATGACTATAAGCGTATGATCGATTCCATCGTCCGCTACAAGGCGGAGGGCATGAGCGATGAGGATGCGCGTATCGCGGCATTCCGAGAGACAACACAAGCGGCAGACTAAAGGCTTTGGGAGATTAAGACAATGGGTAAATCAACAGGATTCATGGATTATACGAGATGCGATAATCCGGCATTAGATCCTCTGGAGAGGATCAAGACATACAGGGAGTTCCATGCTCCCCTCAACGAAGAAGACAGAAGAAATCAGGCAGCCCGTTGCATGAGCTGCGGAGTTCCTTTCTGCCAGTACGGCAAGCCCATCTGCGGAATGGTTGCAGGGTGCCCCCTGAACAACCTCTGCCCGGACTGGAACGATCTGGTGTATAAGGGCTTATGGCAGGAAGCGGTAGAGCGCCTCATGGGAACCAACGCATTCCCGGAATTCACTTCGAGGGTTTGTCCCGCGCTCTGCGAGAAAGCATGTTCCTGCGGACTTAACGGAGACCCTGTTACGGTTCGTGAGAATGAATATGCCATCATCGAAAAGGCATACGCCGAGGGCCGCATTGTTGCCCACCCGCCCCGCATGAGGACCGGCAAAAAAGTGGCGGTCATAGGATCCGGTCCTTCCGGTCTGTCCTGCGCATACTGGCTCAACGGCCACGGTCACGAAGTTACCGTTTTCGAGAAAGAGAATCTTCCCGGAGGACTCTTGATGTACGGTATCCCCAACATGAAGCTGGAAAAATCCGTCATCAAGAGGAGAGTTCGGATCTTGGAAGAAGAAGGCATTGTCTTTAAGTGTAATGTCAATGTGGGTGTGGATATAACACCTGAGCAGTTAATGAACGAGTTCGACGCGATCGTTCTTTGCTGCGGCGCTGGCAACCCCCGTGACATTCAGGCCGAAGGGCGTGACGCGGAAGGAATCTACTTTGCGGTGGACTTCCTTAAGGCGACCACAAAATCTCTCATCAAGTCAAATCTTGCAGACGGCGATTACATCTCCGCCAAGTATAAGGACGTCGTTGTAATAGGCGGCGGTGACACCGGCAACGACTGCGTCGGAACTTGCATGCGCCACGGAGCCAAGTCGGTAACGCAGCTCGAGATGATGCCCAAGCCTCCCGTCGAGCGCGCACCGAACAACCCCTGGCCGGAGTGGCCTAAGATCCTCAAAGTCGACTACGGTCAGGAAGAGGCCGCTGCAGTCTTCGGCGAAGACCCCAGAGTCTATCAGACCACGGTCAAGAAGTTCATCAAGGATGAGGAGGGTAAGCTCTGCCAGGTTGAGACAGTCAAGCTTCAAAGCGTCAAAGACGAGGCGACTGGCCGCATGAAGATGGTTCCCGTGGAAGGCACAGAAGAGATCATTCCCTGCCAGCTCGTACTTATCGCTGCTGGATTCCTGGGACCGCAAAAATATGTTGTCGATGCTTTCGGTGTTGATACGGACGCAAGATCAAATGTCGCAACGGGAAGTACACATCAGACCTCGGTTGCCAAGGTGTTCGCAGCAGGCGATATGCGCCGCGGACAGTCCCTGGTTGTCTGGGGCTTAAGAGAGGGCAGAGATGCCGCTGAGGAGATCGACGCATTCCTCAAACAATAAACTGATCCATAATTCCAAAGCCGCACGGACTGCAGACCGTAAGACTTCATTCGAAGTCCTCCCCCATAACCGGTCTGCAGTCCGTATTTTTGTGTGCAGAGTAGTGATATAATGTATGAGTTAATTTATTGGGGGAGGTATTTTTCACATGAAATACTATAAGTATGTGATCAGTCTTGCGATGGCGGCAACTGTTGCGGCGGGGCTGATCGGGGCAGCGGCTTCTTCTGTCAGCGCGGCAGGTGAAGTTAAGATCGACAAGACGAATTTCCCGGACGAGGTGTTCAGGAAATATGTATCCGAGAACATCGACAAGGACAAGAACGGATCTTTGTCTGAAGAGGAGATCTCCCGTGTTGATTCGATCCAGATCCGGACAGACATCAAGAAGAACGATGACGGATCCATGAAGCTCGATGACAAAGGCAAGGTCATCTTTGACGGCAAGACCGTTAAATCTCTTAAGGGTGTCGAGTTCTTTACGAATCTTAACCGGCTCGATTGCGCCTATAACGAGATTACCGAACTGGATGTCAGCAAGAACACATATCTCACGTCCTTGAACTGTGCCATTAACAAACTCAAATCTTTGGATGTCAGCAAGAATACCGGATTGGAAGATTTGGAATGCATGACCAATGAGATCACAAAACTCGATATATCCAAGAACAAAGATCTCGTTTTCCTGTCCTGCGGATATAATCCGATAACCAAGCTCGATCTGTCCAACAACAAGAAACTTAAGAATGTCCTCATCAATGAGACTAAGCTCTCAAGCCTTGATGTTACCATGCTCAAAGATCTTGATTGTCTTTGGTGCAACGAGATCGGCCTTAAGGCTTTGGATGTATCCAAGAATCCCAAGCTGACCGTTCTTTATTGCGAGAAGAATAAACTTACAAAACTCGATCTGTCGAAAAATAAGAAGCTCAACAATCTGGACTGCGCCAACAACAATCTTAAGAGCATTGATCTCAAAGATCTTCCCGATCTTGAGCGCGCGTACATCGACCATAATGACTTTAAGGAACTTGAGATCAGGAACTGTGCCAAACTCAGCGCCCTGTTCTTGTACCGGAACTTTAAACTTACCAAGTTGAGTGTTATAGATCTTCCTAAGCTTAAGGATTTAAATACTCAAGGATGTAAGATCAGTAAGCTCACGATATCCGGATGTTCTTCCCTTAAGGGATTTGCCGCTTCCGCCACATATCTCAAGGAAGCGGATGTTGCTCTGTACGCAGGAGACAAAATGCATCCCAGTTTCCCCATCTTCAAAGACGAGGACAGTGATGATCCGGTCCCGGGTTCTAATTCTTTTTTTGCTTTTGCGACAACGGTCAATTCGGATATCGCGACGATCGATTGGGTGAAGGATCTCTTCACGATCGTAGGCAAACAGCCCGGAACAGAGATTGCCGAATATACTTATTGTGACGTTAAGGATCTTGATGACGGCAATGCTGCAGACCCTTCGGCCCGTGACCCGCTCTATGGCGGCGATCCGGGACCTTTTATTCAGATGTATCCCCAATATACACACAAGATAAAGATCAAGGTTACGGTTATGTATAAGGATGTCAGCGATGCAGGCGAATTCTGGTACAAACCGACTTATGCTCTTTCCACAAAGGGTGTTGTAAAAGGGTACGACAAGCAGACCAAGTTCAAGCCCGCCAACGACTGCACGAGAGCGCAGATGGTCACTTTCCTTTGGAGGCTCGCAGGGTCTCCCGCACCTAAGGCCGACTCTTGCAAGTTCGGTGATGTCAAGAAGAGCGACTACTACTATAAGGCTGTTATCTGGGCAGTCGAGAACGGCATCACCACAGGTGTGTCCAAGACGAAGTTTAACCCTTCCGGTGTCTGCACCAGAGCCCAGACCGTGACCTTCCTTTGGAGGATGGCAGGAAAGCCTTCCGTAGGTTCCGCCAAGAATCCTTTCTCTGATGTCAAGTCCAAAGACTACTTCTACAATGCGGTAATCTGGGCTTCCGACAAGAAGATCGTCGCAGGCTATAAGGACGGAACGTTCAAGCCTTCCGAGAAGTGCCTGAGACGCCAGATGGTAACCTTCTTATATAAGTACGATAAGAACGTCAACGCAAAGTAACAGTAACCGTCTTGAAGGTTGTATAATTTACGGAGGAGGATAGTTTATTCTCCTCTGTTTTTTTCGAAAGGTATATGTTATGGATCACGCCCCGCACAACCCTTTTGTCGCTCTGTCCGTTAAGATCTCGCGCCGCCTGGATTCCGCGCGGGACAAGAAGACATGCGGCGAAGACCTCGGGCGCTTTGTAGCATCACCGTACTCGGAATCCCACGGTGCCACCGGAAGCCAGTCGGCGCCCTATAGAGGCCTCGAAGAGATCTTCGGCAATATAGATCTTACCCCGGAAGATTCATTCATCGACATAGGTTGCGGCAAGGGCAGGGTCCTGGCTTATCTTGCAGGCACAGGTGCACCCTGCAGGATAACAGGCGTTGAACTCAATCCCGAAGTCGCGTCCGTTGCAGGCAGGTGGTCGGCGAGGTTTCCGAATGTGGAAGTCATTAACGGCGATGCGTTCGATCTTGACTATAACGGCTACACTGTCCTGTTCATGTACCGTCCGATGGAGAAGGATACTTTCATGGATTTTATCGACATGCTCGAAAAGTCTCTTACTCACAACATCACCTTCATCTACTATGCTGACGGTCAGAGCGGTTACTACCTGAACGACCGCCCCGGGTGGAAGCTCATAAAGAGGAAGGAGATAATGGGTGCCGGAGGACTGTACATTCATAAGGAGCCCCAGCGCTATTCGATATGGAAGTATTCTCCCGGATGATATAATGTTCATGTTGCCTGCGGGCATATCAAAAAAATGGAGCAAAGAGATGTACACAATAAAACGTATCGGAATCGAAGAGAAAGAGCAGATCAAAGAACTGTTCGCAAGTGTGTTTACGAAGGAACCCTGGAACGACGACTGGTCGGATAAAGAGCAGCTGGACTGTTTTATCATGGATCTCATAGGTCAGGGATATTCTCTGACGTACGGGCTTTATGAAGGTGACGAGATGATCGGTCTGTCCATGGGTTACATCAAGCACTGGTACGTCGGGACAGAGTACTATATCGATGAGCTTTGCATAAGGCAGGATAAGCAGGGCCAAGGTGCCGGGACTTTTTTCATCAAGAGTATCGAGAGCGCCATAAAAGAACTGGGCTTAAAACAGATCTTCCTTCAGACCAACAACGATGTTCCCGCGTACGAGTTCTATAAGAAGTTAGGGTTTACGGAGCTGGAGACCCATGTCTCATTTGCAAAGGATGTATAAGCTATGCAAGAGCACATAAAGCACTTCGATGAACTGACGCCGGATGAACTTTATGACATTATCAAACTGCGTATTGATGTCTTTGTCGTAGAGCAGGAATGTGCGTACATGGAGCTGGACGGTCTGGATAAGAAAGCGGTGCATGTATGGCTTTCTGACGATGACGGTATCAAAGCATATCTCCGCGTAATGGACAGGGGAGTGGAACATGAATTCGTATCCATCGGCCGCGTGGTCACCGCCGCAAGAGGCGAGGGCTTGGGCCGCCGCATCATGGATCTTGGTATAAGAGTGGCAGAAGAACTTTTCGGTGCGGATAACATATATCTTGAGGCCCAGACATATGCGCAGGGATTCTACGCAAAGCACGGGTTCTCCCAAGTGTCTGATGTGTTCATGCTGGACGGAATCCCTCATGTGAAGATGGTGCGGCAAAAAGCTGAATAGATCACGTCGAGAACGCAAACACGAAGACGCCGTCCGGGACGAACCTGGGACGGCGCCTTCAAGTGCGGCAATTAAGAGTAAAATGTCTTAGTTATTCGCTGTCCTGCAATGCTGCAAAACCTGTCTCTCCTGTCCTTATCTTTACTACTTCGGCTACGTTATAGACAAAGATCTTGCCGTCGCCGATGTGGCCTGTGTAAAGCGCCTTCTTGGCGGTCTCTATAACCTGTCCGACAGGAACCGCGCTGACTACGACGGATACCTGTACTTTAGGCAGGAGCGATGCTTCCACGGGAACACCACGGTAGAATTCCATTCGGCCTTTCTGTGCGCCGCAACCCATTACGTGGGTGACCGTGATACCGGTTATGCCGATGCCCATGAGAGCATTCTTGAGTGTGTCGAGTTTTGCTTCTTTGCAGATGATGTCGAGCTTGGTGTAACGCTTGCCGTCCGAACCGACCGTCTCTTCGAAAGAAGGAACTTCTTTGATCTCGACTGCTTCTGCTTCGGGTGTGTCGCCTGCTACTACAACGGGAGCAGACTCGCCTTCGATGATGGCCTGAGGAGCAAAGTGGAAACCTGCGTAAGCTGTGGTAAGACCGTGCTCTGTAGGGTCAAGACCTTCGATCTCTTCTTCACGGGATACACGGAGTCCCATTATCTTCTTGATGATAAAGAATGTGATGAACATCAATACGCCGGTCCAGAGAACGATGGCACCGATGCCTAAGCACTGTACGCCCAATACCTTCATACCTTCGGTGAAGCTTGTGCCATGGATCAGAGCATAGACGGGGCCGTCAACACCCAGAGAAGATGTGTTGGTGGCAAGAACGCCTGTGAGGATAGTTCCTGCGATACCGTTTGCAAGGTGTACTCCGCATGCACCGACGGGGTCGTCGATATGGAGCTTAAGGTCTAAGAACTCAACTACCCAGACAACCAGTAAGCCGGAGATAACGCCTTCTGCGATGGCACCGGCAGCATCGATGGCGTGGCATCCTGCGGTTACGCAGACAAGACCTGCGAGGGATGCGTTGATACACATGGAGACATCAGGCTTACCGTTCTTGATCCAGGTGTAGAGCATACATGTGACTGTAGCTACAGCAGGAGCTATGGTTGTTGTCAGGAAGATAGCTGCAAGCTGTGCGCCGTCAGTTGCTGCAGCGCCGTTGAATCCGTACCAGCCGAACCAGAGGATGAAGCAGCCTAATGCGCCGATGGGGATGTTATGACCCTGAATGGCGTTGACCTTTGTAACCTTGCCGGCCTTGTCCTTGATATATTTACCGATCCTGGGACCTACCATCATGGCGCCGATCAATGCAGCAACGCCGCCTACTGTGTGGATGCATGCAGAACCTGCAAAATCGATGAAGCCCAGCTTTGCAAGCCAGCCGTTAGCGTTCCACGTCCACCCTGCCTCGATGGGGTAGACGACCAGTGACAGGACTGCGGAGTAAACGCAGTAGGATGAGAACTTCGTTCTCTCAGCCATGGCTCCGGATACGATGGTTGCTGCTGTGGCGCAGAATACCAGGTTAAATACGAAGCTTGCGGCATTGTTCTGCATGAAGCCTGTAAAGTCGGTGAAGATGTTGAGGTTGGGGATTCCAACAAATCCGAAGAGCATGTCTTCGCTCATCATGAGACCGAATCCCAGGAAGACGAAGCAGACTGTTCCGATACAAAAGTCCATAAGGTTCTTCATCAGGATGTTGCCCGCATTCTTGAATCTGCAGAAGCCTGCCTCCAACATCGCGAAGCCTGCCTGCATGAAGAATACCAGAGCAGCACCGATCAGGAACCATATCCCGAATACTTCGGTGTTGATCAAGTCTTTGATAGCAGTGATATCCATAAATTCCTCCTTTTTGGTAAAGACAGCCCGTCTCTTTGATGAAGAGCACGGGCTGCCATAGACCGTAATATGTTAACTTGTTTTTTATCTCACCGCGAAGAGCAGGTCACCGTATGTCGGGAAAGGCCAGTATTCTGCGGCGGTCTCTGTCTCGAGCTTGTCGCAGGATTCGCGGAGTGCCTGCATTCCGGGGATGATATCATCCTTGAAGAAGTCTGCCTTGGCTACGAGATCCTCGATGCCCTCCGACTTAGAGACTGCATCGGCAAGAGCCTTATATGCCTTGTATGCGTCCTGCATATCGGAGGAGATATCCTTGAATGTATCTTCTTCGAAGACAGGCTCTACGCCTTCCGCATCCTTCTTCGTGAGGATGTTGGATGCCAGCTCTGTCGAGTATGCGCTTACTGCAGGCAGGATATCTTGCTTTGCCATCTCCAGCATCGTCTTGGCTTCGATGTCGATGAGCTTGGTGTACTTCTCGAGGAAGACCTCGTGTCTGGACTGCATCTCGACTTCGGAATAAACCTTGTGAGCCGTGAAGAGCACAACGTTCTTCTCGTCGAGGTAGTGGGCAACTGCGTCCGGTGTGGTCTTGAGATTTGCAAGGCCTCTCTTGGCAGCTTCTTCGATCCAGGCATCGTCGTAACCGTTGCCGTTGAAGATGATCCTCTTATGTGCCTTGATCTCTTCCTTGATGAGATCGTGGAGCGTGGCGGTAAAGTCTTCCGCGCCTTCGAGCTTATCTGCGAATTGCTTCAGGGACTCTGCGACTGCCGTGTTGAGGACAGTGTTGGGGAGTGCTACGGATGAAGCGGAACCCAGCATTCTGAACTCGAACTTGTTGCCGGTGAATGCGAAGGGTGATGTCCTGTTGCGGTCCGTCGTATCCTTGGGGAACTTAGGCAGAACGTGAACGCCGACCTTGAGGAGTTCTTGTTCTTTCGCGCCATAGGGCTTATCGTTCTCGATGGCTTCCAAGATCTCTGTGAGCTCGGATCCTAAGAAGATGGAGATGACTGCCGGAGGAGCTTCGTTTGCGCCGAGTCTGTGGTCGTTGCCTGCGGAGGCTACGGAGATCCTCATGAGTTCCTGATAATCGTCAACAGCCTTGATGATGGCGGTGAGGAAGAGGAGGAATTGAGCATTCTCATAAGGGGTAGCGCCGGGCTCCAGTAGGTTTGCGCCGGTGTTGGTGCTCATGGACCAGTTGTTGTGCTTACCGGATCCGTTTACTCCTGCGAAAGGCTTCTCGTGCAGCAGGCATACAAGGCCGTGCTTTTGAGCGACTTTCTTCATTATCTCCATAGTCAGCTGGTTGTGATCCGTTGCGATGTTCGTTGTCGTAAAGATAGGTGCCAGCTCGTGCTGTGAAGGTGCAACTTCGTTATGCTCTGTTGTTGCAAGGATCCCGAGCTTCCAAAGTTCATCGTTGAGATCCTTCATGAAGGCCTGAACACGGGGCTTGATAACGCCGAAGTAATGGTCTTCCATTTGCTGTCCCTTCGGCGGGGGTGCTCCGAACAATGTCCTTCCGGTGTAGATCAGGTCGCGTCTTGCGTTGTAACCCTTCTCGTCGATGAGGAAGTATTCCTGCTCGGGACCTACTGTCGTCTTAACGCTGGTTACGTCCTCGTTGCCGAAAAGCTTCAATATACGAAGTGCCTGCTTATTGAGTGCCTCCATGGAACGGAGCAGCGGGATCTTCTTGTCGAGTGCCTCACCGCCGTAAGAGCAGAATGCTGTGGGGATGCAGAGCACGCCTTCCTTGATGAACGCGTAGGATGTGGGATCCCATGCTGTATATCCTCTTGCTTCGAATGTAGCTCGAAGTCCGCCGGAAGGGAAGGACGATGCGTCAGGCTCACCTTGCGTAAGTTCCTTGCCGGAGAATCTTAAGATTACATTTCCGTCATCGGAAGGATTGATGAAGCTGTCGTGCTTCTCGGATGAGTTTCCTGTCATGGGCTGGAACCAGTGAGTATAATGTGTGGCTCCCTTCTCGATCGCCCATTGCTTCATCTCGTTGGCAACTACGCTCGCCGCTTCGTCTGAAAGTCTCTTGCCGTTGTCGATAGCAGCCTTAACCTCTTTGAATGTCTCCTTGGGCAGGCGCTCCTTCATTACGCTGAGACTGAAAACGTTTTCGCCAAAGATCTGTGCTGTGTCTTTCATTTGTTCAAGTCTCCTTTACTCTTAATTCTGCAACATCGGGACGGCAATCTTGCAAAACCGGTATTTACAAAAAATAAAGGCGCCGCAGTTATAAAAACCTGCGGCGCCATTGCCGAATCAATTGTTTACAAGCGCTATGTTACTCTCAAAATATGACCTTGTCAATACTCGTCAAGCCAAAAAACGATAATAAAAATGCAAGTTTTAAGGCTTGACGTTGCATAATAATATATGTTAAATTTCTATAGAACAAAGGCGTTCATTCGGGTCTGCGTGCGGCATTCCCGAATGGACGTTTTCACTTTAACAGAGTTATCAGATACCGATATCAAATAAACGGAGGGTCTAAGATGGAGTGTACCGTTGATGAATTTATGCAATATATCGAAGAAGAGGACATCAAGTTCGTAAGGCTTCTGTTCTGTGATATCTTCGGAGTTCCCAAGAATATCTCGGTGATGCCGGTGGACATCAAAAGAGCACTGACATCCGGGATCGGGATCAACCCCATGGGTATCGCGGGATTCGGCCAGGAAGCCGCTTCCGACCTCTTCCTGCGTCCCGAGCCCGAGACCGCGGCTCTTCTGCCGTGGCGTCCGGATCAGGGAAGGGTAGTAAGGCTCTTCTGTGATATTACCTATCAGGACGGAACGCCTTTTGCCGCAGATACAAGAGGTATATTAAAGAACGCCATCGCCAAAGCCGAGCAGGAAGGGATCAAGTTCACCTTCGGCACCAGGATCGAATTCTACCTGTTCAAGACCGACGATGAGGGCGAGCCCACCAAGACCCCTCACGACAAGGCGGGATATATGGACATCGCTCCTCTCGATAAAGGAGAGAACGTAAGACGTGAGATCTGCCTTACATTGGAGCGCATGGGCATCACTCCCATCAATTCCCACCATGAAGCAGGCCCGGGCCAGAACGAGATCGACTTCGTAAGTTCCGACCCTCTCAAAGCCGCCGACGATACGGTAACATTCGTGTCTGTAGTAAAGACCATCGCCGCAAGGAACGGCCTTTATGCCGACTTCTCGCCCAAGCCTCTGGAAGGGTGTCCGGGCAACGGGTTCCATGTCAACATCGGCGCGTCCCGCAATGGAGACAGTTCAGTCCTGCCTTCGGCGATCGCCGGCATCATGGACAAGATCTGCGACATGACAGTTTTCTTAAACCGCTGTGACGATTCTTACAGAAGGATCGGCAAGGACTCCGCGCCCAGATTCGTATCCTGGTCCAACGGCCACTACGGTCAGCTCATCAGAGTTCCCCAGGCGGAAGGCCACCACTACGCGCAGCTGAGATCCCCCGACGCATTCTCCAATCCTTACCTCATGTTCGCGCTCCTTATCCACGCGGGCCTGGCAGGTATTGCGGATAATATGGAACTCGTCCCGCCGGTAAACTCCAGGCTCGACAACAACCACATTCCGGAAGGATCCCATCCGACACTTCCGGGCACGATCGACGAAGCGAAGATCGCCGCCAAGAGCAGCGCCTTCATCAAGGACATCATCCCCGGATCGGTCCTCAACACATACTGCGACTGATCCATGACGATAAGTACGGCACCGCACATCACTATAAAGAAAGGAGGTCAGACGATGCAGTCCGAGAAAACATATTCGGTCCTTCTCGTATCTTCGAATGAGAAGCTCAACGCGTCACTGATGTCCTTTATGCCGCGGGAAGAATATTCGCCCGTCGAGACGTGTGAATCGGTGTCTTCGGCAAGGAGGCTTTTCGCAGAAAGGAACTTCGATATCGTTATCGTCAATTCACCCGTAAAGGACGAGCCCGGCATCAACTTCGCGGTGGACATCGCGACAGACTCATCCTGCGGCGTTTTGCTGTTGGTCCCGGCGGACTTCTGGGAAGAGATCTGCGCCAAAGTCCAGGACTACGGGGTCTTCTGTGTGCCCAAGCCCGTGACTACCCAGGTGATAAGGCACTCCCTCAAGATGCTGTGTTCAACGAGGGAGAGGCTCATGAGGATGGAGATAAGGGAGAAGTCTTTCGAAGAGAAACTTCAGGAGATCAAGAATGTCAACCGCGCCAAGCTCCTTCTTATGGAGAATGAATCCCTGTCAGAGGAAGAGGCGCACAAGTTCATCGAGAAGACCGCGATGGACAAGAGGGCCACCCGGGATCAGATCGCCCGTGCCCTCATCGATAAATACGCGAAAAAATAAATTTACATATAAGCCATAAGGCTGCGGGAGGTGTGA
Source organism: Clostridiales bacterium (assembly GCA_017964005.1). Lineage (GTDB taxonomy): Bacteria > Bacillota > Clostridia > Saccharofermentanales > Saccharofermentanaceae > Saccharofermentans. Next base: position 15,305 of record JAGCSR010000037.1, on the reverse strand, counting down.
CATGACAAAGTATATTTTCGTAACAGGCGGTGTTGTATCCGGACTCGGCAAAGGCATCACGGCGGCATCCCTGGGAAGGCTCCTTAAGATGCGCGGCTTCAAGGTCATCGCCCAGAAACTCGACCCTTACATCAATGTGGACCCCGGCACCATGAGCCCCTATCAGCACGGCGAAGTCTATGTCACCGAGGACGGTGCCGAGACTGATCTTGACCTGGGTCACTACGAGAGATTCATCGACGAGAACCTCAACAAGTTCTCCAACATCACCACCGGTAAAGTCTATTCGACAGTCATATCCAAGGAGCGCAAAGGTGAGTACCTTGGCAAGACCGTCCAGATCATCCCCCACATCACCGACGAGATAAAGAACTTCATATATAACGTAGGTAAGACCTCCGATGCGGATATCGTCATCACGGAAGTCGGGGGCACCATAGGCGACATCGAAGGCCAGCCTTTCATCGAAGCGATCAGGCAGGTGGGCAACGAAGTGGGCCCTGAGAATTCCCTTTATGTGCATGTAACTTTGCTGCCGTACCTCAAGGCCTCCGGCGAGCACAAATCCAAGCCCACCCAGCACTCTGTCAAAGAACTGCAGGGGATGGGGATCTCTCCTGACATCATCGTCCTTCGTACCGACGAGCCCATCGAGGATACCGGCATCATCCCCAAGATCGCCCACTTCTGTAACGTCAAGGAAGACTGTGTCATCGAGAACCAGACCCTTACGATCCTCTACGAGGCACCTCTCATGCTGGAGAAGTCCGGTATTACCGATGTTGCCTTAAGAAAGCTGAACCTTGAGAGTCCCGAGCCGGATCTCGGTGAATGGCGCGAAGTAATCGAGAAGATCAGAGGCAGATCCGGCCGCGTTAAGATCGGCCTGGTCGGCAAGTATATCCAGCTCCACGACGCGTATCTGTCAGTTGTTGAAGCCCTCCGCCATGCAGGCTACGAAGAAGGTGTCTATGTCGATATCGAATGGATCGATTCCGAGACCGTGAACGCAGGCAACGTCGCCGATATCTTAGGCGGTGTCGACGGTGTCATCGTCCCCGGCGGATTCGGCGGCCGCGGCATCGAAGGCATGGTCCTCACCGCGGAATACTGCAGGACCAATAATGTTCCGTATCTCGGCATCTGCCTCGGCATGCAGATAACCGTTATCGAAGCCGCAAGGAATCTCTTAGGTCTTGCTGACGCAAACTCCGGCGAGTTTGATCCCGAGTCTTCGAACAAGGTCATCGACTTCATGCCGGGCCAGAACGACGAGATCAACAAAGGCGGCACGCTCCGTCTCGGAAGCTACCCCTGCAATCTTGTTAGCGGCACAGTGATCGAGAGCCTCTACAAGACTGATGCCATCGCCGAGCGCCACCGCCACCGCTACGAGTACAACAACGATTACCGTGAGCAGCTGGAAGGCGTTGGCCTTAAGATCAGCGGTCTGTCGCCTGACGGCCTCCTTGTTGAGACAGTCGAGAACCCTTCCTGTGACTTCTATGTAGGCGTTCAGTTCCACCCCGAATTCAAGTCCCGCCCCAACAAGCCCCACCCGCTGTTCATAGGTCTTGTTGCTGCAGCCAAAGCCAAGAGAAGCTGAGCTGTTTGTTGTAAAGATCTGCCATTGCCTCTAAATCGCATTACCGTTGCCTTTAGAGGCTATTTTTTCGTGTATTGGAGGCAATTTGCCGGCTTCATCTGATTTGCAATACAGCCCGAAAAGTGATACCCTTTTTGCGCTATCAGTAAGGGATAAGCTTTTCGAAAAGAGGATCTATAATAATGCAGCAAATAACTAATCAGCAGAGGCTCAGGCCCTGGCAGGGCTTCGTCCTGTTCGCGGTCGTAATGGCATTATTCGTAACGGTATGCTCTTATATGCAGACCAATTGGGGACTGGTTGGACTCTTTACGACAGAGTTCCTGTTCCTTCTGATCGCAGTGGCGTATGCTCTCATATTGAGGATCCCCCTCAAGGAGATGTTCCCCATTAAGAAGTTCACTGCAAGAGACTTCTTCGGATCGCTCCTTCTGGTGCTGGGCGGAGTGACTTTCGGACTGATCAGTGTTGCCATTGTCGGCATCCTTGTTCCTTCTTCTCTTGAGGCAGGAGATGTCCAGTCACTGCAGAAAATCATGGGCGGTGCCACAGGATATGTAATGACAATACTTCTGGTCGCAGTGTGTCCTGCCATCTGCGAAGAGGCTATCCACAGAGGCGCGATCCTGTCCAACTTCAGATCCATCAAGAAGGACTGGGTGATCGTTCTGATCATGGGGATCTTCTTCGGCATCAACCACATGTCAGTATTGAGGTTCATCAACACGGCGATCCTGGGCGCATGCCTGTCTTATATCGTAGTAAAGAAGAACAACATATTGCTGTCGGCGATGATGCACTTCATCATCAACTTCTCATCGACGACATTAAGCTATGCTGCCAATGCTCTGATGAAGAGCATGTCCTCGGGATCAGGAGAAGGCCCTGCGGTAGAGATGACCGTAGATACCCTGAAGACTGCTTTGGGTTCATATCTCATGATGGGTGTCGCGGCTCCCTTCATGATCGTAATCGGACTCATGCTCTTAAACCCCGCAGGACATAAGAAGATCAGGTTCCTCTTTGCCGGGATCCTTGCGGCAGTCATGCTGATCTCGTCTTTCGGAATGACCATAGTCAGTTCCTTTGCGGGCAGTGTTGTTCAGACAACGGTCAACTACACCGTCGAAGAAGAGGGCAGCGATTCCGGAGCCGTTGATTTCGACATCGAGAAAGACGGCAACTACAATATAATCTGCGTCATCATGAGTCCCGCAGGCGAATACTCCGTAAGAGTCGAGAAGGAAGGCGGCGATCTCTGCTTCGAGGACAAGGTCGACGATGGCGTCATCAAGACATACCAGAAGAAGGTTGCCCTGGACGCAGGATCCTATAAGCTCTACATCATTAACGGCAAAGACTCCAAGGGTGTTGAAGTCGCAGTCTCGGTTCAGGTCAACGCAGCGTAAGAACATCAGGATACTGAATGAATTTTTAAGTTCACGGAACTTCAGATTTCGTGAACTTATTTTTTTGAGTATCAAGTTCCGGGTCACCCTGAAAAACAACCCTGGAATTATTCAGAGTTGTGGTAATCTATAGGCAGTGCGTTTGAAATCATAAGGGGGTGATCTTCAAAGTGGACACGAGGTATGATGTTATCGTTATCGGTGCCGGCAACGGCGGATTGATGACGGCCTGCCGCGCGGCACGGATGGGCCTGAAGACTCTCGTTATAGAGAAGCATAATCTTCCGGGAGGCGCTGCCAGTTCTTTCGTAAGAGGAAGGTTCGAATTCGAAGCGGCACTCCACGAGATCCCGGACTTCGGCGAAGGCGAACTTCGCGGTGAGCTTGGACAGCTCTTCGATGAACTCGGCATCAAGGTGGATATGCGTCCCATCAAGGATTCCTTCAGATTTATAGTCGAGAAGAACGGCATAAGATCATTAGACATTACATTTCCCCACGGCAAAGAGAATATAGACAGGCTCATTGATGAAGTGTGCCCTGAAGATAAAGAAGCGATGGAGAAGTTCTTCATGGCTGCAGAAGACCTCCAAAAAGGCCTCGACTATGTGGGCAAATGCCGCGGTGTCGTAGATCCCGATATCATGGCAGAATACTATCCGAATTTTGCGAAGATATTCTCCATGACCGCAGGCGAATTCTTCCGCGCCATCGGCATGAGCGACAAGTGTATCGACATCATGACCGCCTACTGGCCTTACCAGGGCAGCGACATCAACACGATCGACGCGAGCCGCTATATCCTCATGGTGTCAGGATATTTTCTCAAGGGTGCTTACTGCCCGGCACAAAGATCCCACGAACTGTCGGTGGCGATAATGAGAAGAGCGTGCCAGCTGGGAGCGGAGTTCCTTTTCGAGACGGAAGTAACGAAGGTATTGACCCGTGACGGTAAGGTCTGCGGCGTCGAGACTTCGAGAGGGCAGAGGTTCGAATCCGTTGCGGTCGTATCCAACACTTTCCCGGAGATCGTTTATTCCAAACTTATAGATAACAAAGACCTGGTTCCCAAGTCTGAATATAAGAAGATCAATGCGAGAAAGTACGGCTTCCGCGCTTTCAGCGTTTATATGGGACTCGATGCTTCTCCGGAAGAATTGGGTATCAAAGACTACACTATCTTCATCAGCACGACCAAGGATTCCAAGGTGCTCTTTGACAGCTCCGACAGACTCGACTCGGATGACATGGCTTTGGATGTCTGCTGTCTTAACATCGCAGTCCCCGAATGTTCGCCCGAAGGTACGACGGAACTTGTTCTTACGATCGCCTATACGGATGATGCCTGGGCCGACGTAAAGCCCGAAGATTATGTCGCGACAAAGAGGCGCGTTGCCGATAAGATGATCTCTTACTTCGAGGAGGTAATGAAGATCGACATAAGGTCTCATATCGAAGAGATCGAGATCGCAAGCCCCGTGACTTTCGCAAGATACATGGGGACACCGCAAGGTTCCGTCTACGGTTATCTGTCGGACAGATGGGACGGCATGAGCGCCAGGATGATCGCATCCCGGTCGGAACCTACGGTGCCGGGACTCTTCTTTGTCGGAGGGCACTCACAGGGACTGTCGGGATTCTTCCCTACATACACAACCGGCAACAGGACCGGATATATGGTGTACGGATACATAATGGGAGGAGGTAACTGATATGGCTGACAGAGACTATCTTAACGATATCCCCGCCGAGAGGATCAAGGAGATCCTTCCGAACCGCAAGGCCGTGATCGACCGCGCACCCGACACCGAACCCCGCTATGAATATAACGCGAATGTCGTTGCCAAGGCGCTGCATCCGGATGTCCTGCATGTTAAAGTCGCAGAGGTGAGAGACCTTGTTAATGCCAAGCTCTATACACTTGTCCCGGATGAATCCCGGGGGACTTTCGAGCTGCCCTACTACCGGGCAGGCCAGTATATCAGTCTCACTCTCAAGATCGGAGATTCTCTTGTTACGAGACCTTACTCACTGTGCGCTTCGCCGAAGCTGGCACTGGAGGGGAAATATCAGATAGTAGTAAAGAACGTTAAGGACGGTTTTGCATCGGAATTCATAAACAATACTTTCACGGAAGGAACGGTCCTTGATATCTCGGCGCCCCAGGGGTTCTTCTACTATGAACCTTTGCGTGACGCGGCCAATATCGTAGGCGTCGCAGGCGGCTCGGGAATAGCGCCTTTGCTGTCGATAGCTTATGCCATCGCAGACGGAATAGAAGACGCAGACCTTACTTTGCTCTACGGAAGCAAGACCACAGAAGAGATCCTCTTCCGTGAAGAACTGGATGCCCTCGCAGCATCCTGCCCTAAGATAAAGGTCATACATGTCCTGTCTGATGAAGATGTCGAAGAAGGGAAGGAAGGCTTTGCCCAAGGGTTCATATCCGCTGATATCATCCGTAAGTTCGCGCCCCCTGCGGACCACTCTTACTTCATCTGCGGTTCTGCGGGAATGTACGATTATATCGACGGCGAACTTGCCAAGCTGTCTGTTCCCGCAAGAAGGATCAGGCGCGATGCCTACGGTCAGTACAAACTGTCCGACCGCGATAAGGATCAGATCGATCCTGCAAGCGATAAGACATATACCATTATGGTTACCACGAACGACGGCATTACCAGGGCGATCCCGTCAAGAGAATGCGAGACAGTTTTGACCGCATTCGAGAGGGCGGGGATCAAAGCGCCTTCCAGGTGCCGCAGCGGCGAATGCGGATTCTGCAGATCCCATCTTATATCAGGGGAGATATATGCGCCCGACAGGGTGGAGAGCAGGCGCGGTTATGACGTCGCCAAAGGCTACATCCACCCGTGTTCCTGCTTCCCGAAGTCCGACCTGAAGATTACTATTGATTATGAGGAGCCGAAGATCAATCTTCGAGTAAAAGATATGAAAAAGAAAGAAAAACTCATAGGTCTCATAATGACCATAATCATCTCTTTGGCAATGGGTGCTCTGGCTACATTTATCGTCCTTAAGACCAATGCTCAGGCTGCAGCCGGAACTCCCCCTGCCGTAATGTATATCTCCAACATCCTGATGTCTGTTGTCTTAGGCATCCTGATCGCGCTGTTCCTGCCTCTCGGCAAGCTCGGCAAGGGACTTGCGGCCAAAGCCAATGCCAACCCGCCGTCCATGAAGTTCTACCTTCTGAACGCGATCCCCATGTCGGTAGGCAACACCATCATCATAGGTCTCATCTTAAGTCTGGTCGGAGTACTTATGGGAAGGTCCCACGCTCCGGCGGAAGCTCTGGCGAATATGCCGCCCATGCCTGTCATGTGGCTTTCCAGCTTCTTTACGATCCTGTTCCCGACCATGATCTTGAGCTATGTCCTCTCCGTTCTGCTCGCTCCCTTCGTGGCGTCCGCAGTCGGTGTCGGAGGCCCGCCTCCGCAGGATGTTCCCAAACCGGAGGATTAATCTGATATAATGGGTCGGGGCCGCGGTCTGCGGCATCCGGGAGGAAAGATATCCAATGACAGAACTTCGTAACAGCTTTAAGAAAGAAGAGATTATCATAAATCTTGTCATGGCCATGATCGTTGCAGTTCCGATGGGGGCTTTCGCGGCATACCTTGTTGCCGGCAACACCAGTGAATGGCTGCTTAAGACTTCCAAACTCCTGGTGGGTAATCAGATATACCCGATGGAACTCTACACGACCAATATCATCTGGTCCATCATACTGAGTATCCTGGTAACCATTATCATGCCTTTCAGGATCATCAGCAGGAGACTGACATTGAGGGCAGGGGTCGAATCACCCTCCATCAAGTACTGTTTCCTCTACGCGATCCCGATCGCTCTTGGCAACACCATCGTCATCGATCTCATCCTGTGCCTGATCGATGTAATGAGGATCAGGGACATCCCGTGGGAAGACCTTCAGTATCTGATGTCTTTTAATGTCATGTGGTTCGACCACTTCTTCGTGATCTTCGTGCCGACACTGATCTTGAGCTACCTCTTCTATGTCCTGTTCGGATTTGTACTGGCAGTGATCCCGCCGATCGAACTGTTCAAAAAGAAAGAGGCGTGATCCGATTACAACTCACAAACAAAAGCAGGCTCTCGGGCCTGCTTTTGTTCATTTTACTGAATCGCTGTTGACCGGGAATGTGAAGTAAGTGTCGGGGAAGGGCTCGTTCTCGAGCGTGGAGTGCCACCATTCCTCGTCCAGGGGCTTAAAGCCGTGCTTCAGCATAACATCCCTTAAGAGCATCCTGTTGTTGTACTGCTCCGTGGTGATCTTCTTGTAGTCCGGGTGTGACAGTTCTCCGAAGTAATCGAAGGTTCCGCCCATATCAACTTCCTTCTCAGTCGTCATATCGAAAAGAGTAAGATCCACGGTGCTGCCGCGGCTGTGGCCGGAGTGCTCGGCGATATAGCCTTGAGGGAAGAGAGTATCCTTATCGAGCTCCGGGTAGAAGTATTCCTTCATGCGGGTGTCTTCGGGATCCAGCGCCCAGTTCATGAAGTGGGTCACGGCCTTCTGGGGACGGTAGGCATCGAAGATCTTGAGGCGGTAGCCCCGGGATACCAGTTCGTCGCTTGCTTCCTTGAGGGCAGCTGCGGATTCCTTGGTAAGGAATGCCAGAGGTTCCTCGTAGCCGTCGATCCGGTCTCCGACGAAGTTATATGTGGAATAGTATCTGATCTCCAATATTGCGTCGGGGACTGCTTCACTTAAAAGCACGAAGTCCGAAGAGTCGTCTGACAGGATAATGCCGTCGTCAGCGGAAGTCTCAGTGGGTGCAGCTGTGGTCTCCTGTGACGATGTCTCGATCGTCTCCTCTGCCTTGGTGGTCTCGGTTTCCTCGGTGGGAGAAGCAGTCGTTGTTGTGGCCGAAGTCTCCGTATCGGATGTTTCCTCGGTGGTTGCAGCTGTCGATTCTGTGGCAGGAGCCCCGGTGGTCGTGGTGGGACCTGATACGGGGGCAGCGCACCCTGTGAGCATCACTGATGCGATCACAATGGATACAGGTATTATCTTAAGCAGGTCTTTATGCATATTGAAGCCTCCTTATATGTTCGATTCGATTAGATTATTGTACCACGCCATTAAAAATAAAATATTAATGTATAATGAACAAGGTTAACAATGTTACAACCCTTTGGAGGTATGGCTTTGGCGGAGTTTCTGATCAATAACATAATCTATATGTACGTGACCCTGACACCCGTTATATTGGCGGGGATCCTTAACATGATCTGGGTCAAACTCCCCGTAATGAAGTTTGCGGCCAAGCCTGTAGACTTCGGCAAAAACTTCACCGACGGCAGGAGGATCTTCGGTGACAACAAGACCTGGAAGGGCATTATAGGGTATGTGATCTTCAACACGGTCTTCACCGTTTTGTGGGGATTTATCTGCAGTGCCGCGAACATAGAGAGCCTGGATTATTTCTATATGGGCCATGAGAATACTATAGCGTTCAATCTGATCATAGGAGTGCTTTTGGGACTTGGGTATTCACTGGCAGAGCTTCCCAACAGTTTCCTTAAGCGCAGGTTTGATATCAAGCCCGGCAAGACCATATCCGGGTTTATGAAGATATTCTTCATATTCCTCGATCAGGCCGACTCCGTGTTCGGCGTGGCGCTGGTCGTATGGTTTTTTTATGATCTTGGTATATTATTGTACTTGTTGTATGTCCTCGTCGGGGCTGCAACCCATTTGCTTCTGAATATGCTCTTGTATTTCATGAAGCTTCGTAAAAATATGTTTTGAGGATCAACAACAGGATGATATCGGAGTTAGGCAACAAGGATTTTTCGGCTAAAGCCGGCAATAAGGGATCATACTTAGATAAGATGAAGAAGGCGGGATTCAATGTCCCCCGGGGATTCGTACTTGATTCGGATGAATACGATATAACTGTCAGGAATGGCAAGATAGAAGATAAGATCATTGGCTCCACAAAAGGTCTTACCAAAGAGAACATCTCCGATGTATCCAAGGATATAAGATCGCTTTTTGACGGCATCGAACCGGCATCGGATATCCGAGGGTTACTGGATAAAGATAAGCGCTACGCCGTAAGAAGTTCCGGCACCATGGAAGATCTTGAAGGGTTTTCCTTTGCAGGGCAGTACGATACATTCCTTAATGTTGCCCCCGAAGATATCCCGGACAAGATAATCGAATGCTATAAATCGGCTTTCTCCGAGACGGTGCTGAGCTACCTTGCGGACAACGGACTTGATGCATCAGACCTTAAGATGTCTGTTGTAGTTCAGGAGATGGTGGATTCCGACTTAAGCGGTATCTGTTTTACCGCAGATCCCGTAACCGGCGACGACAAGGTTATGCTGATAGAAGTAGCCGAAGGTCTTGGAGAAGATACGGTATCCGGAAGGAACAAACCCGAAGATTATTACTACGACTGGTATGAAGGCAGGCAGGTAAGGATCGCGGAAGACAATAAGCTCTTATCTTCCGGTAAAGTCTCAGAGGCCGCCAAAGTATTCCTGGAGGTCGCCAAGTCCTTCGGCTTCCCCTGTGACATCGAGTTTGCGGTCAAAGACGGGAACATATATATCCTGCAGTCAAGGCAGATCACCAAGTTCAATTATTCGGGAATAAAAGATGTCTGGACCACCGCGGACTTTAAGGACGGCGGCGTGTCCGCATCCGTCTGCACGCCCTACATGTGGAGCCTCTATGAATATATCTGGGAATATTCCCTCCGTAAGTTCATCGTGGATTCCAAGATATTAAGAGACGATGAACTGCCCCGAAAACTGGGTAACATGTACTACGGAAGGTGCTACTGGAATCTGTCTGCCGTTAAGAAGACCATGAGCCGCATAATCGGTTACAGGGAAAGAGAGTTCGACAACGAGTACGGTATCGTGGGAGACTACGAAGGCGACGGACAGGTGACGGGTGCAAATCCCAAGACCCTGGCGAGGATGGCGGTGATCGCTCAAAAGCAGGCGGCGCTCCTGAAGGACCGCACGGAGAATTCCGACAGATACAAGAAGGAACTTCTGGATCTTTACTACGGATACAAGAAGGCCTACGACGAGAAGACCGCGGATGTCAAAAAGGATTTTGTAAAGCTTACCCATGACACTTACCTTCGTTCCGAGACCACGTATTTCTGGCAGATATTTATCAACACCATACACCAGTCCATGTATAAGGACAGTCTCTTAAAGTATGTGTCCGAGAGCGACTATCTTACACTCCTTGCAAATATCGACAACATATCCCATCTTCTTCCTTTCTACGATATGTGGGACATAACAAGGAAGATAAGATCTGACAAGGAAGCCTTCTCCTATTGGCAGCAAAAGAGCGCAGGAGAGATAGAAGAAGATCTTAACGGAGACAAGTTCTTTATCCCGGAAGTAAGGAAGCTCATAGAAGATTACGGATACCATTCGGATAAGGAACTGGACGTATCCTATCCATGTTATTCGGAGGAACCTTCCACAGTGATCGGAATGGTCAGGGATATGACGGCACTGGATGATTCTTTCTCTCCTTCGGAGGATAAGGAGAGGGGCAAAAGAGAATTCGATGCCATCATGGCAAAGCTCAAGCCGGAAGTATCTTCCGGCAAGTATAAGAAGATAGAGACTAAGGTTGCCAAGATGCGTAAGATGCTCTGGTGGCGCGAAGAATACAGGGACATCTCCACAAGATTCTATTACATGATCAGGATCTATACCGTAAGGCTTGCAGACACTCTTGTAAGCGAAGGAGTAATAGATTCACAAGACGATATATGGTTCATCAAGGTCGGCGATATCTGGGATCATCTCGAAGGCAAAAAGAGCGGAGAAGACCTGAAGGACCTGGTCCGTAAGAACAGGATCTACTACGATGTCTACAGGAACTATATAAGCGAGAACGAGATAGGTCACGACTTCCATGCGGTAAGGTCAGATACCGAGGACAAGAATGTCCTGCAGGGTCTCGGTGCCAACAACGGAATGCTCAAGGGGACCGCCAGGGTCATAGAGGATTTCTCCGAGATCGGAAGGCTTAAGGAAGGAGACATCCTGGTCACGAGATTTACCGATACGGGATGGACTCCGAAGTTTGCGATCTTATCCGGCATCGTCACCGAATACGGCGGTATCTTATGCCATGCCGCAATCGTATCGAGAGAATACGGGATCCCCGCTATAGTCGCGTGCAAGGACGCGATGGCGAAGATAAAGGACGGGGATACAATAGAGATGGACGGTGCCACGGGAAAGGTCCGCATACTGTAAGAAAGAGGTACTTGGGATGTTAGGCAAATGGAACAGATCGGTTATATTGACATACCTGGGACTTGCGTGCGCAGTTGCCGGTATCTTCCTGGCAGTCGCAGGATACAAAGTCTCATATGCATTTATCTGCCTTATGCTGGCAGGGATATTCGACCTGTTCGACGGGCCCGTCGCAAGGAAGGTAAAGAGGAATGAAGAAGAGAAGAAATTCGGTGTCGAGATCGATTCCGTGGTGGACGCGGTGAGCTTCATAGCGCTCCCCATTGCGATCTTCACGGCATCGGGATTGAATGCAATTCCTTTCGTGATCCTCTACATTGTTTACGCGATATCGGGAGCTGCGCGCCTTGCGTATTTTAACGCGGTGGATGCGGATACCGAAGGCCCGGTCAGGTATTACACGGGACTGCCCGTTACATACAGTGCCCTGATATTCCCGTTGTTCTATCTTCTGTCGCTTATCCTCGATCCCAATATATTCACGGTCATCTATGCGATAGTCATAGCCGCAGTCGCGGTCCTTCAGGTAGTCAAGGTTAAGATAGTAAAGCCCAAGGGCATAGCTTATGTTATCTTCGGTGTGCTGGCGATAGTCCTCATCACGGTATTCATTATCTTCTTGTGAGGGCTTCATGATCAAGGTATATCAGCGGGACAGACATGAATATAAAGAGACCGTCCAGTACGGTTCCCGCAAACTCGAATTCATGTACAACAATGCCTTCGGAAGGATACTCTTAAGGCTTGCGATATCCCGTCTTCCGTCAGTGATATACGGTAAGATCAAATCATCACGAAGGTCCGCGAAGAAGGTCCCGGGATTCATCGAAGCCCACGGCATCGACATGAGCCAGTATGAAGACCGGGAATTCACATCCTTTACTGATTTCTTTACCCGTAAGTTCAGGGAGGGCGCACGGCCAATAGGAGAGGGACTCATAAGTCCTGCGGACTCCAAGCTGCTGGTGTATCCTGCAGACGAAGACACGAGGATAAACGTCAAGGGCAGGGAGTACTTCCTGAATGAGATAACAAACCGGGACATGAGCGGATACAAAGGAGGATCGGTCCTCGTATTCAGGCTCTGTATAGACGACGGCCACAGGTATTGTTTCCCTGCGGCAGGGAAGGTTATGGAGCAGTACGATATCAAGGGGAAGCTTCATACCGTAAGCCCCCTGTCTTCCGCCTACAAGATCTACAAAGAGAACACGAGGAAAGTGTCATTTCTGGAGACGGAAGAATTCGGTAAGATATGCTGCATTGAAGTGGGTGCGATCCTCGTAGGCAAGATCGTTGATCACGGCAAAAAGACTTTTGCCAAGGGGGAAGAGAAGGGTTATTTTGAACCCGGAGGATCCACCATAATCGTGATCGTTCCAAAGGGGATTAAGATAGATGATGATATAATGGAAGAGTCGGCCAAAGGGATAGAGACTGAGGTCAAGTACGGTGAAAGGATAGGAGATATATGCTGAAGCGTCTGCATATTTATTTCAAGGAGAGATACCCGATAATACCAAGGCTGATCCTGGGTATAATCGTCTTTTTGGAGATTCACTTCATCATCCTTTTGAACCTGGGTGTTACAACATTTCATATCGGCGTTCAGGAATTCGTGGGAGCCTGGACCGTGTTCGCATTCCTCCTGTGGCTGAGGATCGCAGATGACCTCAAGGACTTCGAGACCGATAAGAAACTGTTCCCGGACAGACCCCTTCCTTCGGGACGCGTTAAGAAGAAAGATGTGATGGTCGCCTGCGTTGTCGTGCAGGTCATAACCGTGGCCCTCAACATCATCTTCATGTGGGACTCCATAATCTTCTTCGTGATCTTATATATCTACGGGTATCTTATGAGCAAGTGGTTCTTCCAGAGAGCCAAGATCCAGCCGAGCCTTCCTCTGGCTCTCGTAACCCATAACCCCGTCCAGGCATTCATCAATCTTTACATCATCGCGTTCACATTGATCAAGTACGATCTTCCCTGGGTGACGCTTACCAACATCATGGCTTTATGGACACTCTATTTCCCGGCTCTCATCTGGGAGGTGTCCCGCAAGATCAAGGCCCCCAAGGACGAGAACGATTACACCACTTATTCCAAGTTGTTCGGTTACAGGAAATCCACCCGTTTTGTCCTGATCCTTACCATCATGGACATCATCACCAACTTCATTCTCGTATGGAATCTCAATAAGATCTCGGTGGGAGTTTTGCTCCTCCTGGTATCCTGGATGACCTGGAAGTTCATCCAGTTCATGAAGGATCCCAACAGATTCGCGATCGTAAACAAGGTGGAGATATACACTTATCTTCAGGAGTCCACGATGCTCCTTACCATCGTGTGCTTCCTCCTGTTCGGCAGGATATCCTGGTAAGACATGTACGGAAAGAAGATAGACAACTTAAGAAAGCTTTCGGATGCGGGATTTAACGTCCCGCCCTTTACCGTCGTCGCAGACCCGGAAGATGAGATCAAGCTTCCCTCTGATGCCCCTCTGTTCTCCGTAAGAAGTGCAGGCAATATAGAAGACTCCGAAGGGTCCAGTTTTGCCGGGCAGTTCAAGACATATCTTAATGTTGCCAAAGAAGATATTCCCGCAGCGGTAAAGAACGTATTCGCATCCGTAGATTCTTCAAGTATAGAATCGTATGCCGCGAAAATGAACCTTGCCAAAGAGGACATCACCATGGACGTAATGGTCCAGGAGATGGTGGACGCGGATATATCCGGAGTCATCTTTACCGCCAACCCGTTAGGAATCCTGAACGAGACCGTTATCGTTGCAGGCCCGGGAGCCGCCCAGGGTGTCAAGACTAGAGATACGGATACGGTAACATACTATTGGAACCAGACCGACAAGGTCTTCTGCTTTGAAGGCAAAGACGATATCCTTACTCAGGATAAAGCAGCAGAACTTGCGGAACTGTCGGAGAGGATCAAGGAGGTCTTAGGAGATCTTCTGGATATCGAATACGCGGTCAAAGACGGCAATATCTATATCCTTCAGGCCAGGGACATCACGACCCTCAATGCAGAAGATCCCACGATCCTGGATAACAGCAATATCGTGGAGAGCTATCCGAACTTATCGCTCCCGCTCACCATATCTTTCGTTGACATGGTCTATGCAGGCGTGTTCCGGGGGCTCTCCTACCGCGTCCTCAAGAATAAGAATGAACTTGCCAAGAGGGAAGATGTTATTGCCAACATGACAGGGCATGCCAACGGCAGGATCTACTACAAGATCTCCAACTGGTACACCGTCATCAAGTTCCTCCCGTTCTCCAAGAAGATCATCCCGGTCTGGCAGGAGATGCTGGGCGTCAAGACCAAGACCTATGATACCCAAGACCTTAAGCTCAATCCTTTTGTCAGGATCGGAACATATATCAATTCGCTTTACGAACTCTTGTCCGCACCCCGCCATATGCGGCAGCTCAATGAGAAGTTCGCAGAAGTAAACAACTATTTCTACAGTAACTTCAGAGAAGACATGCCGGCTGAAGAACTGATCGCCATGTATGATAAGGTCAAAGAAGAACTGTTGTCCTGCTGGGATGTAACCCTTCTTAATGACATGTACGCATTCATCTATACGGGGCTTCTTAAGTCGCGCCTCAAGAAGAAATATATCTTAGACGACGGCGCGGTCAATACTCTCATAAGCGGCATAACCGACATAGAGAGCATGAAGCCCGTCAAGGCCCTGATCAAGATGGCCCAAGAAAACGATTCCGAAGAGAAGAGATGTGAATACATAAAGCTTTACGGTGACCGCAATCTCGAAGAACTGAAGCTTGAGAGCCGCACATTCAGGAGCAATCCCGAACTTCTCGACAAGAGGATAAGAGAGCTCAAGGAAGACCCTGCAAGACTCAGAGCTGTCGTTGACCGTATCGCGGCAACTCATCAAGTCGAGATGCCACGGGACTTCATTACGAACCGCTATCTTAAGCGCAGCGTCAAAGGTATCTCCAACCGTGAGATAT
>JAGCSR010000036.1 GCA_017964005.1 Clostridiales bacterium | reverse complement strand
GATGGTGAAGTTAAAGTTGTTATGGAAGCTACAGGAATCTATAACCTTCCGATACTGACCTTTCTCGTTGAGAAGGGTTATTTTGTTTCGGTTATTAATCCTTGTGTAATGAAGAAGTACGCCAGGAACAACAATTTCAGGAATGTTAAGACAGACAAGAGAGATTCTGTAACCATAGCCAATTACGGCATTGAAAAGTGGTTCAAACTTCAGAAATACGAATGTTCAGAAGTGGTGTATGCAGAATTGAAACTATTAGGCAGAAGGTATCGCAGTTATATGGAAATGCATGTAAAAGCCCTGTTAGAGCTCACACATGTATTGGACTACGTTATGCCTGGAATAAAGAATCTGTTCAACAGTTGGACAGAATCCAACAACAGAGACAAGCTCTGTGATTTTGTTGAGAGATTCTGGCATTACGACCTGATAACGGCAATGAGCTGCGATGAATTTGTTAAGGCATATAACGATTGGGCGGAAGAAAAGAAATACCATCAGAGCAATTCCAAGGCAGTGCAAGTCTACGAATTAGCATCTAATGGCATTCCCACATTATCTTCCAGTCTCCCATCGACCAAAATGCTAGTACTGGAAGCAATTAAAACCTTGAGAGCCATAGATGACTCTCTGTTTACTATCTTATCGCGAATGAAAGAACTTGCGAAGAGTCTTCCCGAATATTCGACAGTGCGGGCAATGGGCGGTGTTGGAGATGTGCTGGCACCCAAGCTTATAGCAGAGATTGGTGATGTAAGAAGACTGCACAGTGCCAAAGCCCTAATAGCTTGGGCTGGAATTGATCCGCCGCCTTACGAATCCGGACAGTTTGTAGGAACTAATAGAAAAATATCCAAGAAAGGCTCAGCGACTCTGCGTAAGACTGGCTATGAGGTTATGAGAGTACTTAAGAGCCATAAGGCACCCAAAGATTGCACCGTATACAACTATATCCTGAAAAAAGAAGCTGAGGGCAAAAGCAAGAAACAGGCCAAGATAGCGGGCTTAAACAAGTTTCTGCGCATATACTACGCACGAGTGATGGAGGTTTACCAAGCAGCATAAGTATTTTCGACTAAAACAAAGACCGGATTTGATTCCGGTCTGTTTGCTATGCCCAGTTATTTCAAAACAGAAAACTGCCAACAAGCTCTTGATTTTTGTTAGCAGGTTTTATTGCTCCTAAAAGCAATCTATTTCGTATTTTGAGGCAATAGTATGAGTTATTGCTTCCAAACTGCAGATTTATTGCTTCCAGGAGCAATTATTCTGAGGTTTTGGGGCAATGTAATTGTAAATACGAACAAGAAGGCCGCGCTCTATGAAAAGCGCGGCCTTCCTGCATCCATCTTGGGGGGAAAGATTATATGCTTTTGTCAGATCTCCTCGTAGCGGACGTTCCTGATGTGGATCGTTGCGGTGTATCCGTGGTTGCCCATATTGAACTCAAGGCGTCCGTAGTTGTCGTCTTTCTTATCTGACGTGAATTCATATGTGTAGGTCTGCCAATCCTTGGTCAGGTCGAGCTTGGTGTCTTCCAGATACCTGATCCAGCCGGCGTTGGGCGCCGTAACGGCTGTGACCATATCACGGGGTTCGTCTGCGCGGGCCTCGAAAGTTACTCTGTAGCTGTGACCCTTGAGGACAGGAAGATCCGGCTGAACCAGCTGGACAGAATATTCTTCCGTGCCGTCGTTTGTGGAGGTGATCACGATCTCGCCATCCTTGATCTCGGCTGCGCCTTCACCTTCGTTGAAGAGGAGGAAGAACCAGTTCTCTTCGTCGCCCAGGTCTTCTGCCTCGGCGAAATCACCGTTATAGATGTAGTTGCCGTCTTCCAGCGCCTCACGGTATGTGACTGTGGGCTTGGTTACGTCTGTGTTGTATTCGTCCTTCTGATATACGCGGACATAGTCGAT
The DNA here is from genome assembly GCA_017964005.1 of Clostridiales bacterium. Taxonomy (GTDB): domain Bacteria; phylum Bacillota; class Clostridia; order Saccharofermentanales; family Saccharofermentanaceae; genus Saccharofermentans. Next base: position 5,707 of record JAGCSR010000036.1, on the reverse strand, counting down.
CAGGAATTCAGCGTTATCGAAGTTGGTGGTCTCGTCAGGGTTGCCGGGCCAGTTGCCGCCGACAGCCAGGTTCATCTGTACGAAGAAAGGCTGATCGAAGGGAGCAGGATAAGGCTTCTCGTCTTCTCCTTCTACTGCCGTGAACCAGTCGTTGACAGTGAGTACGGGGACATAGTCCGTGTAGAATCTCATCTCGCCGGGTTCCCACTCAACGGAGAACAGGTGGTAGTCTTCCGAATAAGAACCGCTCTTAACGGAAGTCAGTGTGCCCTGCTGCTCGGCGTGAGGTTCACCGTAGTGGATCGTCGAATAGGACAAGGATGTATCGTTGCCCAATACTTCCATGATGTCGATCTCGCCGCACTTGGGCCACTGGCCGTAGTGCTGCTCGTCCTGGGGCATCATCCAGATGGCAGGCCATAAGCCCTGTCCCTCGGGGACCTTGGCTTTGACTTCTACCTTACCGTAGAGGAAATCCTTCTTGTTCTGGGAATTGACCTTGCCGGATGTGTAGTAAGGCTTGCCGTCCTTCTCGGTCTTGATGGCCTTGAGGACGAGGTTGCCGTCTCTTACGAAAACATTCTCTTCGGAATCTCTGTATTCCTGAAGCTCGTTGTTGGTCCAGCCGACCTCGCGGACTTCGCGGGTCCAGTTGTCGAGGTTGAGCTCTGTCCCGTCGAACTCATCGCTCCAGAGAAGCTTATATCCTTCAAGTTCGGGAGTGGGGGTAGTAGGCGCTGTTGTCGTAGCTTCGGTCGTGGTGGCTTCTGCCGTTGTATCCTGAGCAGGTGTGCCGCCCTGTGCGCAGGATGCGAGGAGCGACAAGGACAGGAGAGTAACCATGGCAGTGCTCAAAGGCTTGTAACTTTTCATGGGTTATACCGACCTTTCGTATATTAATTAAGGATACATTATCATAATGACTTTGCCGCCGATGTATATATAATGACATTATTGGTCTTTTGATGATATAATCGATCTATGAGCGCAAGAAGGAAAACAATCTCATATCAGGACTATGTAAGCCGTGAGGCAAGGCAGCCCCACGCGCCGCTTACCGCCGAGATCAACTTCTTAAATCTCATCAAGACCGGCGATGTCCGCCGGGTCCGCGCGCTGTGCAAGGAACCTTTTCACGAGAAAGAGGGCCTGGGGATATTGTCCGACGATCCCATGCGCAACATCCGTTACCACTTCGTTATCACCGCGGCGATCATCGCCAGGAACTGTATCGAAGGCGGAATGTCCATGCCGGAATCCTACGGCATGAGTGACTACTATATAAGGCTGGCAGACGATGCGGGAACGTTCGAGGAGATCACGGAGATCCACGAGGATATGTGCGTCGCGTACGCCAGGAGGATGAGGGAAGTGTCCAAAGAGGACATCTTTTCGAGACATGTGGCAGAATGCATCGACTATATCTACGAGCATCTGGACGAGAAGATAAGGATGGAAGACCTGACAAGAGCTTCGGGTCTGTCGGAGGGGTACCTGTCGAGGCTGTTCAAGACTGAGACCAACATGACCGTCACAGAATATATCACCGCCAAGAAGATAGAGACCGCCCGCAACATGCTGGCAAACTCCGATTATCCCATTGTCTGGATCTCGGATGCCCTGGCTTTCCCGAGCCAAAGCTACTTTACGAGGGTATTTACGAAGCGATGCAAGGTCACGCCGGCAAGATACCGCAAGATCAGCAGAAGATAGTGATCTGTTGGCTTTGTAACACTGTTACAGCCGATTTATTCCCCTGTTGCCCCCGGATTTTGAGCCCAGCTCTTCTTATATTTGAGCGGGGAGGTGCCGAAGAACCTGCGGAAGATCTCTGACATGTAACTTACCCCCGAGAATCCCGTGAGTGATGCTATCTCCGACAGGGACATGTCGGAGGAACGGAGGTATTCAGCGACTTTTCTTGCCCGGAAATGCATAACATAGTTGACCGGCGACTCCTGGGCGTACTGCCGGAAGAGCTTGTTGCACAAAGACTTGGAGATATTGGCCGACTTTGCTATCTGATCCAATGTGATTGGATTCTTATATTCCGTCTGGATATAGAACATCATGTTCTTCAGGGCCCGGCTGTGGCTGTCGGAGGTGTCGTCAGTCTCCAGGAGCCCGAAGGCCGAGGTCTGCTTAAGGATAAGATCCCAGATGGAATAGACGGTCTTGGTGACGGCGAAGGGGTCCCGCCTTATGTTCGGCAGCGACAGCATGAGCCTGTGCATCTCTTCCGTACTCTCGTTTATGTCCCGAAAACGTATGTAAGACAGTTCCCGGTTGTCGATGATCGGAAGCACCGCGCTCATCTCCACCGCAAGAGTGGAAGAGATGATGCTGGGGTGGAATATGAAGATCACGTATTTGCAGGTCTCTTCGGACAGCCATGTGGTGTAGTGGATCTGGTTGGAGTTGATGAAGATCGTGTCGCCTTCGTGCAGGATTATGGTCTTGCCGTTGACGACATAGCCCACGGAACCTTCGGTGATGGTCATCATCTCTATGTCCTCGTGAAAAGCTGGGACCCTGGCCCAGGTGACATTGGGGCATATCCAGCCCTCATATACATAAGAAGGGAAGGCGGGATCGTCGTAGTTTATTATCTCCGATCCGTCGTCGCGCTTGACGATGAGCCCCATGACTTCTTTCTTCATAACGATTTTCGCTCCTTTGCGGCGATATATAACAATATTGTATTCTCGTGGCAGATAGTTATAAAATCCTGCGATAAACGGCGTTTTATGCGCCTATGAATACAATATACTTATATCGAAAAGAAAAATCAAGCCGGAAAACACGATGCCGGCAGAAAGAAGAGGAGTAAGAAATGGCAGACGAAGTGATCCTGATGGAGAACATCTGTAAGGACTTCAAAGTCCTGAACAGACACGAAGGTCTTAAGGGCAGCATAAGGGATCTGTTCTCAAGAGACTATAAGACCATAAGCGCGGTAAAGGACGTGTCGCTTAAGGTGGGGCGCGGCGAGATCTTAGGATACTTAGGACCCAACGGCGCAGGTAAGTCCACGACCATCAAGATGATGACCGGAGTGTTGGAGCCCTCGCGAGGCAAGATCCTGGTCAACGGCAGAGTTCCGTACAAGGACAGGACCGCGAACTCCGAGCACATAGGAGTTGTATTCGGGCAGAGGAGCCAGCTTTGGTGGTCGCTGCCGCTGATCGAATCCTTCAAGCTCCTGCGGGATATCTATCTTGTTCCCGAGAAGGAATATAAAGAGATGCTGGATCTGTATTCATCCCTTGTAGATATGAGTCCCATCCTGAATAAACCGGTAAGGCAGATGTCTTTGGGACAGAGGACCTTAAGTGATATCCTGGCGGCGTTCCTGCATAACCCCGAGATCGTCTTCCTGGATGAGCCCACCATCGGTCTTGATGTCTCCATGAAAGCCAAGATCCGCGACCTGATAAGAGGACTCAATAAAGAGAAGAACACTACGGTAATCCTTACCACTCACGACATGGGCGATGTTGACGCGCTTTGCCGCAGGATCGTGATTATCGATAAGGGCCAGAAGATCTACGACAACGATATAGATCACTTAAAGTCCTACTTCGGATCTTACAGAACATTGAAGATGAAGTTTGCGGGGGACCGCTGGGAGGAAGTCCTCATCGACGAGAAGAAAGACGATGTCATGGACATCATCATGAAGATGCAAAAACAGGAGAAGATCCGCGACATCAAGCTGGACGAGATCTCGACGGAAGAAGTTATCAAGAAGATATACGAAGGAGAGAGCGCATGATATTAAGGAAAATGTTTTCGCTAACGAGGGCGGGGATAATGGAGTCCCTGCACTTCAGGCTCGGGACGTTCGCCGCGCTCATAGGCAACATCACATACCTGATCCTCGTATACTTCCTGTGGAAGGCGATCTACGAATCTTCCGGTGTCACCGAAGTCAACGGCATGACCTTCTCCGATACCATGATCTACCTGATACTGGCATCGTCCCTGTTCACGGTGCTTGAGATGTTCGTGGTCTGGGATATGTCACGATCCATCCAGTCAGGCAAGATCATCCTGGATCTTCTGAAGCCCATGCCCTACAGGCTCTACACATTCTGGAGTTATTCCGGGAGCCACGTCACCATGTTCGTCCTGACGTTCATACCGACCTTCGTTATCGTTGCCATCATCACGGGCGGTGCGATCCCCATGGGCATAAATCTTCTGTGGTTCCTGATATCGATCGTGCTGGCTCTGGTCGTAAACTACAACATGGAGATGATCGTTGCGACGTTGTGCCTTTACACAGAATCCACCTGGGGCATCAACATCGTCAAGGAGACTATCGTCATGCTCCTGTCCGGCGCTTCGATCCCGCTGGCTTTTTTCCCCGAGGGCTTAAGGCACGCAGTGGAATTCATGCCTTTCCGCGCGGTCTATGATATCCCCCTGAAGATCCTGCTTTGCAAGGATCAGGCAGCAACACTTCCGGGCGTTCTCGCATATATGGGGATACAGCTGATCTGGATAGTGGCGCTGTCTTTGGCCGGGAACCTGTTCTGGCAGATATCCGTGCGCAAGATCACGGTGAACGGAGGCTGATATGGAGAATACTAAGAAACACAAAAGAGGATTGGGATTCTACCTCAATATATATCGAAAAATACTTGTCCAGGACCTCAAGAGCAAGATGAGTTACCGCGCCGATTTCATAATCTCAACCATCGGCATGGTCATGACCAATGTTGCGGGATTCGTGACCTTCTATATCCTGTTCCGCAACTTCCCTCAGGTCAACGGCTGGGACTACCATCATATGCTTTTCCTATACGCGTTCTCGCTGATCGCGCTGACTCCCGTGCAGTGCTTTTTCGATAACAACTGGAACTTAAGGTTCATGGTGCAGTCCGGCGACTTCATCAAATACTGCTTCAGGCCCATCAATGTATTCTTCTACTTCATGTCGGAGGTCTTCGATCTCAAAGGCCTGGGACAACTCCTGTTCGGAGTCGGAACACTCATATATGCCTGGCACCACATAGGGATCCCGGTGACATTCTTTGCCATCGCAAAACTTCTGGTGTTTCTGTTCACGGCATCACTGTTCATGATCTCGATAATGAACATCGCCGCGGCCACGTGCTTTTGGATACAGGGGTCTGGATATGTCATGGTCATCATGTTCCGGTTCAAAGACTATACGAGATATCCTGCCAGCATCTTCTCGGGGATCTTCAAGATCATATTCACCTTCGTGATCCCGATCGCATTCGTCGCGTACTACCCGGCCCTCATGGTGCTGGGGTCCGCGCACACCGCGCCCCTGCTGTCCAAGTTGTCGCCTCTCATCGGCTTACTGTTCTTTTGGCTGAGCTACAAGTTCTGGATGCTGGGCGTCAAGAAGTACGACTTTACCGGGTCGTAATGCGTTTTCGCTCACGACCACACGCAACAACTCGCATACAAGTACGATAAGTTTATTAATGGTAAAGGATAACAGCCGTTTCAACTGTAACTCAAAAAAAAAAGTTCTCCGAAAATGAGCGAAAAGTTCACCATTCGGAGAACTTTTTATATGTTTTCGGTGAACTTTTCGAGCGGTATAGCATGATGTATAATATGGGAGACTAAATTAATAGGGGGACATCTCTATGAAGAAAAACATCTTGAAGATCGCAATTTGTGCGATGGCATTGCTTTTCGCAATGTCCCTGGCGTTGATCCCGGG
>JAGCSR010000035.1 GCA_017964005.1 Clostridiales bacterium | reverse complement strand
GCATTCTATTCAATTTTCAAGATCCAAGCCCCTTTGTAAGCGGTCGCTATTGCACCCCGCTCGCAAAGTGCTTGTTAATATTACTTCGACTTGCTCTCAAAGTCAAGGACTTTTTTGGGGGATTTCAGACTTTTTTGCATTTATTATAATATGCATATCATTACTATATATTCATACCCCTCAGTTGTTCATTCTGCACTTTGATCCGGAACCCGATAAAAACCGCGGTCTCCTTATGGTTTTTCGGAGACCGCGGCTGAAGTTTCTTGATCATTTAACGTAATTATCCGGGGACTTCCTGACCCTGCGTCTTCTCGTGCCTGCGTTCTTGAGTTTGATCACCCGTACCAGCAGGATGATATTGCAGATGATTATCGCAAAGACAAGTCCTGCGGCTATTCCCGATATGAGCTTATTCTGTTTTACGAACAGGACCAGAGGATGTTCCGTCTCAGGTTCCTTCTCCAGCGGTACCGGAGTAGGTGTTGCAGTAGGAGTAGCCTCGGGTTCTTCTTTGTCCTCTATGTAGTTGACGAGTTCGTCGCCGGGATATCTGAATGAATCATACTGAGGCTGCTCATCTGCAGGAGCATTGACGGTCCTGTAGTCTCCCGTCGTACCGAGGATCCTGGGAACAGGCTCCTTCTTCCAGCATTCCAGATTGCCGTATGCCGCGATGGATGCAAGATACATCGTGGTATAGAAATAGTATTCGCCCGGGACTCCGCACATCGATACCATTACTTCATGACCGTTCTCGTTGACCGTATAAAGGGTAACGCCCTTGCCGGCCTTGGATGTGGTACCGGTCTTGCCTCCCACGATACATACAAGATGGGATTTCTCGCCGTTGGCCGTCTTTGCGGCCATCCAGGGATCAAAGAGAAGATAGTCGGTGCTCTTTACATAAGACCAGGCATCGTCCTTATGAAGATTGGTGGCCTTGAATACGTGGGACGGGGAACTGATCAACGTCTTGAAGTCCGCCCTCTCGGAAGCTGCCGCCATTATCTTGGTAAGATCGGATGCTGTCGTATAGTGTTCGTCGCTGTGAAGACCGGATGCATTAACAAAATGGGTGCCTGTGCATCCTATGTTCTTGGCCCTAAGGTTCATAAGTTCGGCGAAGGCTCCGAGCTTGCGGATATTGGTAACCGGAGCTGTCGTTGCCGAAGTCTCATCAGTTTCTGCAGCCTCACCGGAAGCAGTAGTCGAATCGGTTCCTTCTCCCGAACTTCCGTAGGTTATAAACGGGTCGAGGAATGATGCATCAACTCCGTCCGGACCGGTCTTGCCGCCACCCTTGGGATAATCCCTGAGAAGCGCGTCAACAACGCCTTCAGCAAGAACGTTCGCCGCGTCGTTGCCGGAGGGGAGCATAAGCCCGTACAGCAGTTCCGAGACTTCCAGCTTCTCACCGGTACGGACACCCATGACAGATGAATCCGAGGTTATGTTATCCATGGCATTCTTGGATACCACGAGATAAGCATCGGTATCAAGGTAATCCAGAGCCAGCATACAGGTCATGATCTTGGTCTGCGATGCAGGATAGATCCTCTTATCGGGATCAGAACTTAAGATAACCTCATCGGAAGTCTTGTCGTAAACGCAGTAAGAAGCGCAGTGGACATCATCTATGGCAGGAACCGGGATCTCAGGCTGATCCACATCCGCGGACACTATGGTGACCGGCATAATAAGGGAAGCTCCCAATATCCCGATGGCAGCTGATACCGCTGCCGCCTGCTTTATGAACCCGAAAATCTTCTTATTCATTATTCTTCCTGTCCGTCATCCGCTTTGTTTTCTTCCGAAGGTGCCTCTGATTCAGACCTATCTTCCGTAACAGGTGTCTCTGCAGGGACTTCTTCGGTTACGGTTCCTTCTTCGTTAACTGCACCCTCTTCTTCCTCATCCTCTTCTTCATAGTGCTCCGTAACAGTGAAGTCGATTATGGAGTTGGTGGTGGACCTCATGAGCCTTACGCCGGAGGTTGCACGGGAGAGGGTAGGGATCTCAGTGGACATGACCCTTATGACCATGCCGTGATCCGTCATGATGAGAAGGTCTTCATTATCCGCGATAAGCGTGGTGCCTACGAGATTACCGGTCTTCTCGGTAACCTTATAGGTGATAATGCCCTTACCGCCGCGGCTCTGGAGACGGTAATCGTCTATGCTGCTCTTCTTGCCGTAACCCTTCTCGGAGATTACGAGCATCAGTCCGTCGTCTGTAACAGGCTCCATTCCCACGACCCTGTCGCCTTCGGACAGCCTTATGCCGCGGACACCGGTAGCGCCTCTGCCCATATCCCTGCAGTCGTCTGAATTGAACCTTATGGCCTTACCCATAGCTGTTACGATAACTATCTCCTGACCTTTGCGTGTAAGCCTTACGGATACGACCTCGTCGCCGTCCTTGATATTCGTGGCGATAAGTCCGTTCCTGTTGATATTCACATACTTCGTGATAGGTGTCTTCTTGACGACACCGTTACGTGTCGCGATCGTAAGGGACACATCCTCGTCCTCGAAGTTGTCAACGGGGATGATGTTCCTGATCTTCTCGTTCTCACCGAGCTTCAGGAGATTGACCAAAGCCGTTCCCTTAGCCTGTCTCGTGTTGGTCTCGGGAATCTTATAACCCTTGATCTTAAAGACTCTTCCCGTATCAGTGAAGCACAGAAGGAACTTATGGGTGGTCGTCGCGATGATCTTCTCGACGAAGTCTTCTTCCCTCGTTGACTGTCCGGAGATACCCTTGCCGCCTCTGTGCTGGGTCTTGTAGGTATCCTGAAGCTGTCTCTTGATATAACCCATATGGGTCAGGGTTACGACGATATCCTGTTCCTGGATGAGGGACTCGTCATCGATATCCTCGAAGGAACCGCCCATGATCTCTGTCACTCTGGGTGTTGCGTACTTGCGCTTGATCTCCAGTATCTCGTCCTTGATGACTCCGTGGAGCATATCGATATCGGACAGGATCTTATGGAAATATTCGATCTCCTCGGTGAGAGCCTGGATCTCGGCTTCAAGCTTCTCGCGCTCAAGACCGGTAAGTCTTCCGAGTCTCATATCGACGATATGCTGAGCCTGCTTGTCGGAGAACCCGAACCTCTCGCACATCCTCTCCTTGGCTTCCTGCTCAGTGCGGGAAGACCTGATGATAGAGATGATCTCGTCGATATGGTCCATGGCGATGAGAAGGCCTTCGTCGATATGGCGCTTGTTCTCATCCTTCTCAAGGTCATACTTCGTTCTTCTGGTAATGACCTCTTCCTGGTGTCTGATATAGTGTCCGAGAGCGTCCTTGAGTGTAATGAGACGGGGCTCGAGCTTGCCGTCCTTATCGGGAACCAGCGCCAGCATATTGGCGCAGCAAGCATCCTGGAGGGAGCAGTTCTTGTAGAGCTGGTTGAGGACAACATCGGGATTGGCATCTTTCTTGAGTTCGATAACGATCCTGACCATCTCATTACGGTCAGATTCATCTCTGATGCCGGATATTCCTTCAACCTTCTTGTCCTTGACAAGATCTGCCATCCTCTCGATGAGCCTTGCCTTGTTGACTGCGAAGGGAAGATCGTGGATAACGATCCTGGTCTTGGCTCCGGAACCTTCGATCTCGGCATGAGCTCTTACCATGATCCTGCCGCGGCCTGTAGTATAAGCTTCCCTGATGCCCATGGATCCCAGGATAGCTCCGCCCGTAGGGAAGTCAGGGCCCTTGATGACCGTCATCAGATCATCAACCGTAACATCAGGATTGTCTATCATCATGACAACGCCGTCGATAACCTCACCCAGGTTATGGGGCGGGATGTTGGTAGCCATACCGACGGCGATACCGACGGATCCGTTTACCAGGAGGTTGGGGAATCTGGAAGGAAGCGATACAGGCTCCATCTCGTGCTCGTCAAAGTTAGGTCTGAAATCGACCGTGCCCTTGCCGATGTCCCTCATCATCTCCAAAGCGATCTTTGCAAGTCTCGCCTCGGTATAACGGTATGCTGCCGGCGGGTCTCCGTCAAGGGATCCGAAGTTGCCGTGTCCGTCAACAAGAGGGTGCCTCAGGGAGAAATCCTGGGCGAGACGGACCATGGCATCGTAAACGGATGCGTCACCGTGGGGATGGAAACGTCCGAGAACATCACCGATAGTGGTAGCGCACTTACGGTAAGGCTTATCGGGCGTAAATCCCTGTGTAAACATGGAATAGAGGATCCTTCTGTGGACCGGCTTCATTCCGTCACGGATATCCGGCAGAGCTCTGTCGGAGATAACCGACATAGCGTAGTCGATAAAGGACTTCCTCATCTCCCCGTCAAGATCTACGGGGACGATAGTATTCTGTTCCGACTTGAAGACCTCATCCATCTGGGCCTCAAGTTCCTGTCTTTGCTGCTTCTTAGCATCTGATTCAGCCATCATTACCTCCGACGCATCCTTGCGGTGCGTCATAAACAAAAATTCATACAGGTTAAATTATATCATTAAGTACACGCACGCGCACGCGCATTTTTATTAAATATAAAAAAGAGCAGGCCGCCTTTTTGGGCGACCCGCTCATAATAGTCTGACCGTTAGTCTTTATCTGTCGGAAACAACTCCGGCGATTACTCCCATGAGTATGATGAAGAGCAATACTGCGCCGAGAACGATGCCGACGATAGATGTGATCTTACCTGCCAGAGGCATCTTGGAAGGATGTCCTGCAGCAACTGCCTTGCCGCTCAAGATAAGGCCGGCGATACCGAAGGGGATACCGAAGCCGTAGCAGTAACTGAGGCAGATGGACATAACGCCGCATGCCAAAGATGCGATAGCAAGTCCCATACCTGTCTTAAAGCTTGTTGTCTGTGCAGCGGGCTGTGCATATACAGGCTCGGAATAAACGGGCTGTGCATATACGGGCTGAGCCTCCTGAACGGGCTGTACGGGTTCTGCCTGTACAGGCTCTGCCTGAACGGGTGCTGCTGCCTCGGGCATAGCCGAACCGCAGTTTACGCAGAATTTGCCGCTTGTGTTAGCTGCTCCGCATGTGGGGCAGATCCAATTGCTGTTGTTCTCCATAAAAAATCCTCCCTAAAGTGATTTATGGGTTCATTGTATCATTTTTTCGCGAAAATAAAATATTTATTATTATAAAGGGCTTTTCGACGGAACTCCCGCTTTGCGGGGATACTTGGCGGGGGTCGGCCTTACCTTGCGGATCACGATCACGGATCTTCTGTTATCCGTACCTGCAAGATCGAACTGATCGACCTTCTCGATGGTGCCTCCAAGCTCGATTACGGCATGTGCCGAAGCCTTTATCTCCTCTTCGGAGTGACCCTTCATTGCGATGAAGGCTCCGCCGGGGGCTACCAGGGGCAGACAGTATTCGCAGAGTACAGGGAGAGATGCGACCGCACGGGCTGTTGCAACGTCGAACTTCTCGCGGTACCTGGAATTGCGGCCCAGATCTTCCGCCCTGCCGTGAACGGTGGCTGTCCTTGTAAGGTCAAGGGCACCGCAGACTTCGTCTAAGAACTTAAGCCTTTTGGCCAGAGAATCCATGAGGGTCAGATCGATGTCGGGATTTAAGATCTTGAGGGGGATCCCCGGGAATCCCGCGCCGGTACCCACATCGGTTATCCTGATATCCGCCTTTCCCGACCTTTGCTGCTCCGCTCTTATGTACGGCACCAATGTAAGGGAATCGATAAAGTGCAGCATCGCTATCCCCTTATCGTCCGTTATGGCGGTAAGGTTCATTACCTTGTTCTTCTCCACCAGCATGTCCGCATAGATCCTGAAGGCATTTATATCTTCCGCAGTAAGAGGCACTTCTATCGTGCCGGAAGCTTCATTCATTACTTCATTGAATTCTTCATTCATCGCTCTTTCTCCTTCGGGCCTCAAGATAAACGAGCAGGACTTCGCAGTCCGCAGGGGACACACCGGATATCCTGGATGCCCGTCCGATATTCTCGGGGCGCATGGATGACAGTTTCTGCCTTGCTTCGATCCGTAAGCCCCTGACGTCTTCGTAATCGATATCGTCGGGGATCGCTTTGGATTCCAGTTGCCGAAACTTTGCGATCTTGCTCATCTCAAGTGCAAGATACCCTTCGTACTTAAGGTCCACTTCAACGCTCTTCGTAACATAGTCCGGAAGATCGGGCCTGTCGTTATCGACCACGGACAAGCCTTCGTATGTAACACCCGGGCGCTTTATGAGCTCTGCCAGGCTCACGCCGGACTTCGGGGGAGTCTGCCCCACCGACTCAAGGTAACGCTCCAATTCTTCGGAAGGTGCGACATATGTGGAGTTAAGTCTTGCCGTCTCCTCCCCGATAAGTCTTATCTTTTCTTCGAAAAGCTTATATCTGTCATTGCTGATAAGCCCTATGGCATGTCCTGCAGGCGTAAGTCTCCTGTCTGCGTTGTCCTGTCTTAAGAAGAGCCTGTATTCAGCGCGGGAAGTCATCATCCTGTAGGGCTCATTCGTTCCCTTGGTAACAAGGTCATCGATCAGAACTCCTATATATCCGTCAGCCCGATCTATTATCACGGGGTCTTTACCCAATACTTTCATCGCGGCATTGATTCCTGCGATTATGCCCTGGCCTGCGGCCTCCTCATATCCGGAAGACCCGTTGACCTGGCCTGCGGAGAACAGCCCCGGTACTATCTTTGACTCCAGTGACACCTTAAGGCTCAAAGGGTCGATAAGATCGTACTCGATGGCATACGCGCTCCTTTGAATGACCGCATGATCCATGCCGGGCAGAGACTTTACCATCTTCTCCTGTACTTCTTCGGGAAGGCTCGTGGAGAACCCCTGAAGATAGAGTTCGCGGGTATTGCGTCCCATGGGTTCAACGAAGATAAGGTGTCTCGACTTATCCGCAAACCTCATGAACTTGTCTTCTATGGAAGGGCAGTATCTGGGACCGGTTCCCGTGATCACGCCGCTGTATAAGGGGGAGCGGGACATATTCTCGGTAATTACCCTTCTGGTCTCTTCGGTGGTCCATACACTGTGGCAGGGGATCTGCTCTGATACCGGCATTACGCGGGCTCCGTCCATCTCTCCTTCGAAGGAGAAAGGCGGTATGTCGTCTTCGCCGTTCTGTATATCCATCTTGTCAAAGTCAACGCTTCCCGCATTGACCCTTACCGGTGTTCCCGTCTTGAACCGAAGAAGCGGGATACCTTCTTCAGCAAGGCTGGAAGACAGCCCTTCGGACCTTGGAAGTCCGTCCGGGCCGGAACTTACTATCACTTCTCCTCGGATGGTCCTAGCTTCCATATATGTTCCGGAGCAAAGGACTATCGCCTTGGCCCTGTATATTCCGCCGGCTTCCGTCATGACGCCGGCGACCGCCCCGTTCTCCGTAAGGATATCCGTGATATGTGCCTGTCTTAAGACAAGGTTCGGGGTCTCTTCGAGAAGGCCTTTCATCACGACGGAATAATCGGATCTGTCCATCTGGGCTCTGGGGGAGAATACCGCAGGTCCCTTGCTCCTGTTGAGCATCCTCATCTGTATCGCGCATCTGTCGGCAACCTTGCCCATAATGCCGCCGAGAGCGTCGATCTCTCTTACCAGCTGCCCTTTGGCGGTTCCTCCCACAGAAGGATTGCAGGGAAGGTTTGCGACGGCATCGAGATGAAGGGTGAAAAGGATGGTCGAAAGACCCAGGACTGCCGCCGCGTGAGCTGCCTCACAGCCAGCGTGTCCCGCGCCGATAACGGCGACATCAAATGCCCCCGCTTCGTATATATGGTCTCTTCTCAGCGCTTCTTTGATATCCATGTCACTTTCCTATGCAGAACCTTCCGAATATCGTATCCGCAAGATCCGAAGAAACGGTCTTGCCGGTTATCTGGCCCGTCTCGTCCAGCGCGGCCCTTAATGCTGCCGACGCCGTCTCTTCTCCCATTCCGGATTCTTCGGCATCGATTGCCATATCCACATACTGCAAAGCCCTTCCGATCAGAGCCATATGTCTTCCGTTGGTTATAAGTATCCCTTCGGCAGACCCTGCGCCCTTCGCCTCATAGAAAGACTCTATGGAATCTTCCATCTCTTCTATATTGGAGAAGGTCTTCCCCGATACATGGATGGATTCTTCTATGCCGACAGTCTTTGCGTACTCCAAGATCTTGCCTTCTTCCGGATTATCCCCGATGTCGCTTTTCGAGAAGACTAATACCTTATGAACGCCGGTATCGGGAATATCAAGTCTGGTCTTCGTCTCTTCACATGTCATATCGGGCGGGATGATTATAAATGCCATATCGGAAGTGGAGAATACTTCGCGGGATCTTTCGACACCGATCTTCTCCACGATATCATCAGTCGAAGTAATTCCTGCCGTATCTATGAGGGTCACGGGGATCCCTCTTACGGACAGATGGGATTCTATCGCATCCCTGGTGGTTCCGGGGACATCGGTAACTATGGACTTATCAGCGCCGGACAGGGCATTTGCCAAAGTGGACTTGCCGCTGTTGGGAACTCCGACCAAAGCGATCTTAACTCTCTCCGACAAAAGCCTTCCCTTATCGTATGAATCGGACAGGATCTTAAGTTCCCGGCGGGCACGGGCCATGAGTTCCTTAAGGTGCCCGGCATTATCTTCCGTATCGTCGTGCTCGGGGAACTCCACCATCATCTCTATCAGAGCCATGGCTTCGTAGAGGTCGGATTCTATTGACCCGATCCTTGCGGCAAGAGCACCGCTCATGATGGAGCGTCCTGCATCCAATGCTTTCTTCGAATCCGAATTGATAACATCCATGACGGCTTCCGCCCGGTCCAGAGACATCTTGCCGTTAATGAAGGCAGTTCGCGAGAACTGTCCGGGACCTGCAGGTTCTATCCCTATGGAGATCAAAAGGCGGAGCAGCTCCTGCTTTACGGCAACCGAGCCGTGACAGGAGATCTCCGCCATATCTTCACCGGTGTATGAATGAGGTGCCCGAAAACAGGTTATCACCACATCGTCTATGTCTTCCCCGCTCTGAGGATCCGTTATGATCCCGTATAAGGATTCATATCCTGCAAGTTCTCTTAGGGATCTTGCGCCGTGCGCTCCCCTTACGGGCCTGACAAGGTCATCTATGGCCTCGATGCACCCGTTACCTGATATGCGGATGACCGCAATTCCGGATATCCCGGCAGGTGTGGAGCATGCAGCAAACATCTTCGGTCTATTACTTGTTATCCAGACTTACAACGACGCATCTTCTGGGCTCAACGCCTTCGGAATGAGTCGTAATGCCCTGAACCTCGGCAAGGTGGAAGTGAACGATCCTTCTGTCTGCGGGAGACATGGGTTCCATAACAACATCCCTTCCGGTTCTCAGGCACTTGGAGACAGCCTTATCTGCGAGGTTGATAACGATCCTCTCTCTGTGCTTTCTGTATCCCCCGACATCGAGATGTACGTGAACGCGCTGCTCGCTGTGCTTGTTGGCGATAAGGTTAGTCATGTAAGAGATGGCATCAAGGGTCTCGCCGTGACGTCCGATAACGGAACCGCACTCGCTGCCCGTAACGGAGATGTAGATGGCATCATCCTCACGGTAGGAATCGAGATTGCCGTGGATGCCGATACCGGAGAGGACTTCAGCGACGAAGTTAACGGCTGCGTCTTCTGCCTCCGTTACGGCATCGCCCTCGTAGTTCTCGTCATCACCGTAATATGTATCATCTTCCTCGGCATCGTCGGCTGCGCCATCCTTAACGGTAACCTTAACCTCGGCTTCCTTCTTGCCGACTCCCAGGAATCCGTCGGAACCTTCGCTTATAACCTCAACATCAGCCATGTCGGAAGATACACCGAGTTCTTCCAAAGCAGCGTTGGTTGCTTCTTCTACTGTCTTACCTGTCTTG
Organism: Clostridiales bacterium; assembly: GCA_017964005.1. GTDB lineage: Bacteria > Bacillota > Clostridia > Saccharofermentanales > Saccharofermentanaceae > Saccharofermentans. The sequence continues at coordinate 77,388 of JAGCSR010000035.1, read as the reverse complement.
ATCACAGAATTATCCATTTATATCTAACCTCCGTAAGGGATTATTTGCGGCCCTTTTTGCCGTTGTTTTTCTTCTTGCCTTCTTCGGGATCTGCTTCCTCTTCGGTCTTCTTATGCTTGAAAGCATTCTCTTTCTTAAGTTCGACCTCAGCCTTCTTGATCTGGTAAGGCTTGGTGAACATGAAATATACGAGGACCTGAGTAAGGATACCCATAAGTGAACTGATGATCCAGTAAAGACCCATTGCGGCAGGCATCGTAAATGTGGTTACGAGCATGATCGCAGGCATCGTCCAGTTCATTATCTTCATTGTCATCTCGGTGGAATCCTGAGCGACCTGGCCGTTCATGGCGGCATTCTTCTTTGCGCGCTCGCGGGCTTCCTTCTCTTCCTTATATCCGGGCTTTAAGAACTTCGTCATCTGCATGGACAGGATATTGAGAGCCAGCACTACGATAGGGATCATAAACAGCGGGACATATACAGAGGGATTGGAGAAGATCGTTACGGGATTGAACGCAGGTGTCATGGTGAGATCCATTCCGAGGAAGTGGAGGTCTATCATCTGACCCAAAGCGATATATCCCTTCTCGATACAGGTGTTAAGGAATTCCGCGTTGGTATTGAGAGCGCTTAAGAGTCCGATATGGATCTTGTCGGATACACCGTTGCCGATGATACCCATAGTCTGACCCAGTTCGATCATGGACTTTACGTTATCGACGGCAACGCCCGACAGATAGATCAAAGGTCCGGACACGATCCTGTAGATAGGGATGATGAGGAACAACTGGATAATGGGGAGCAGACATCCGGACAGTCCTCCGGCGCCGTTCTCCTTCTGGAGCTTCATGAGCTCCTCCTGATATTTCTCCTTATCATCGCCGTACTTGCGCTGCAGTTCCATGGTCTTGCCCTGCATCGCCTGCATCTTGATCATTGATTTCTGGGATCTGATATTGAGAGGTATCAATAAACCTCTGATAACTACGGTAAGTACGATGATAGCGACACCGTAATTGCCGAAGAAGTCATAAAATATCTTTGTAAGCCAACCGAAAAAGGTATATAACGGTCCGAAAATAACGTCCATAATCAGCCCTTATCCATTTCTTTTTTTGTTTACGGGATCATATCCCCCTGATGAGAAAGGATTGCATCTGGCTATCCTTCCCATCCCCATGGCGGTTCCGATAACGACTCCATACTCTTCTACGGCGTCGATCATGTATTGGGAACATGTAGGATAATACTTACAGCAGGTTCCCAGGGACGGTGAGATGTATTTCTGATATTGTCTGATTACGGCAATCTGAGCCTGTCTGATCATCTGTCTTCACCGGAATCCGTCTTGTCAGCCAAAAGTCCCAGGAGTCTTAACCCTCTTAATGTATCTTTCTCAACATCACGGTAAGTCGGGACTTCGCAGTTGTTCTTCAGTGTAAAAACCAAGTCATAGCCTTCGGGTATCAAGTATTCTATCTTCCGGTAGGACTCTCTCATCAATCTCCGAGCCCTGTTTCTCCCTACGGCACCTAATTGTTTCTTGTTTGCGCAGAACCCTACCCTTACGATATCCGGTTTGATCAATGTGGTGTTATGCTTAAGACCCGGGTATCTCCGGAAGGCATGTATCGTTATGAACCTTCCCGCAAAAAATGTTCCACGCTTGTATACACGCGAAAATTCGTAATTGAATCTAAGCGTTTGCGACTTCAAGACTTATGCAGCGAGCTGCTTTCTTCCCTTGAGCCTTCTTCTGGCAAGGACCTTACGACCGTTGGATGTGGACATCCTTGCGCGGAAGCCGTGAACTTTTGCCCTCTGTCTCTTCTTGGGCTGATATGTCATTTTCATATATATTCCTCCTTGGCGGCATAAAAGATATACCGACTCATAATAATAAACAAAATAGGCTTGTCTATTATAGTATCGGTCGAAAATTATGTCAAGTTAGGAAATAGATGTTTATCTGACCTCAGAAGAATATCCTGAAGAGCACAAGATAACCTACGGCACAGCCGATGGCGGAACATACGGTACCGGTGCTGGTAAAAGCATTCCTGATACCTTTATCCTTAGCCTTGATGGTCATTATCATGCCGGTTATCCCGGAAGCAACGCCAAGTACCGGGACAAAGAACAAAGCGCAGGACACGATCCCCGTAACCATTCCGGCAATGGACAGGCCCTTGCTGCCTTCTGAAGGTTCAGAAGCAACATACTGAACTTCTTCCGCGCCGGCTCCGGTATCCTTGCTGTTTGCGCCTTCATTGGAATAATCGTAATATTCGCTTACTGCCGAAACGGGAGCGGTATAAGTCTTGGCATCCTCCGCAGCTTTATCGGCTGCCGGGGCCTCCTGGGCCTTGGCATTTACCCGGGACTTATCCTCAACGGTTGCGGCGATCTGCTCGGGAACGGCTCTCTGGGCACCTACGAGGGGCTGAACCTTGCCGCAGGAGACACAGAATTTGCCCATGTTGCCTGTCTGTCCGCAGGGGCACTTCCAACCGATGATCTCAGAAATATCTTTATCCATGTTCTTATCTCCCGAAAGAATTGATATCGTTTACTTGGCAGTCATTATCATATATGCGACGAAAAGGTCTATTACCAGGAATAAAAGACCGAAGATGAGGCCTAATATGCATGTGACCTTTCCGCCAGTACCGCCCTTGCGGCTGGTGATCAGTCCGATGACAGCCAGAAGGGCACCCAACGGCTGGATGCATATGCAGATAAGAGAGAAGATTCCCAATATAAGTGACGCAGAAGATGTTTTCTGCTGGACAGGCGGAACGGACGCATTGACATATCCGGTATTCTGAGGAGCCGCAGCGTAACCGTAAGGCTGCTGATACTGGGGAACAGGGGCCGGGGCCGGAACATATGCCGGAGCTTCCACGGGCCGGACCGGCAGGGGTTCGGCAACAACCGCCTCCACAGGTACCACATTATCTTCTTCGGGTTTCTTCTTGCCGCAATTAATGCAGAACTTGCCGGAATTGGCTTTCTGTCCGCACTCACAATCCCAAATCATGTCACTCATCATCCTGTCTCCTTATTCTGTCAACTCGCCCTAAATATAAAGATTCTAAAGCTGTTTGTCAAATAGTCTTAAGACGATACACTTCCGTGCCGTCTTTCTCATGCGCTCTTCGGATATTGTCGTATGCCGAAGCTTGATCCTCCTCATCATCAAAGATCCCGAACACCGCGCTCCCCGAACCTGTCATCCTTGCAACCCTTGCCCCGTTAGCCGTAAGCTCGGAAAGAAGAGCCGATATCTCCGGGACCATTTCTTCCGCAGGACCCTGAAGGTCATTGGAAGAGTCCTGACAGTTCCCCAAGAATTCAACAAATTCCGGAAGACCGCATTCTTCGGAGCCGGATCTCAGCCTCTCGGTAATGTCCCTGAAGGGTGCGATCTGATCTTCTCCGGCAACAGACCGGTCCGCCATCTTAAAGCATTCGGCGGTAGATACTCCTTCAGAAGGTTTTACCAGAACGATATTGCCTCCGGCAAGGGATCTTAGTACCGTGATCTCCTCACCCACATTCTCGCAAAGACATGTCCCGCCATACAGGAAGAAGGGAACATCCGCCCCAATACTCACTGCCAGTCCATTCAGTTCCTCATCGGTAAAGGGCTTGCCGAAGTGTTCCTGGAGCACCAGGAGGACTGCCGCGGCATCAGACGAACCGCCTCCCATTCCCGATTGGGCCGGGATATTCTTTTCGAGAGTTATCGTGATCTTGGGAAATACCGTTCCTTCGTATTTCCTGCCCATGTATCCTAAGAATTTCCTTGCCGCTATATGGCAGAGATTATCTTCGGAAAGGATCTTCCCTTCGGGATCTTGTACGGTAATGGTATCTTCTGCCTCCTCGTCTACGGCAACGGTTATCTCATCTGCAAGATCCACTTCCTGCATGATCGTATAGAGCTGATGGTAGCCGTTGGGAAGCTTCCCCAGGATCTTAAGGAACAGGTTTATCTTAGCGTAGGCGCTGATCTCATACAAAGTCTCGGACATCTTACCGCTCCGTATCTTACCTTACATCCACATAGTATGGATCTACGCTGTAACCTTTCGCGACCTTCTTCATATGGGAAGGTACGCTCAATATGAGCCTGGGGCAGCGGTCGAAAGCATCCTTGCCTATATGTTCGATATTATCGGGAACCCTTACGTAAGCAAGTTCATCGCATGTATAGAACGCGCTGTTTCCGATATATGTCACACTGTCGGGAATATATACATATTCGAGATCCTCACAGGTGGAGAATGCCCCGTCTTCTATGCTCTTAACAGTATCCGGAAGTATCACGGACGTAAGAAGGTCACAGTCCTGGAAACAGTTCTTGCCTATGGAAGTGATATTCGAATCCGGATCGAAAACGATCTTCGAATAGTCATTCACGCCGTAGGGCATTCTTATCTCGCCTGAACCTTTGATGGTAAGGGTGCCGTCGCGGGATACGGTATAAGTTGCATTATCTCCGCAGTAACCGGACCTCTCATATCCGTGAACCGTATCGGCATCACAGATCTTGTGTTCGAAAGAGAACGCTTCCAGGGGTGAGAGGAAATAAGAAAAATATGTGGAGTTGCGGGAGCCGGTGGACTGGATCCCGTATCCTTCGTAATAGTTAACGATATCAAATGTCGGGTCAACATAGAGCCACTGTCCGTCCAGGAATACCGCAGCCCACGCATGATCCGGGATCTCATCGTTCTCCAGATCAGACTCCATCATGTCTTTATAGGAAGACAGTCCCAGACCGTATTCGACCGTGGCGGGGATCCCCTGGGCCCTGCAAAGAGCGGTGAACGCATTGGCAAATCCCTCGCAGACTGCGATCCCGCGTCTCATTACGAGAAGGGCATCATCCTGATATGCCCGGTTGTCGTTCACCTGGACGCTGTCATATGCCATCCTCTGGGTTACGTAGGCATAGATGGCAAACACCTTCTGCCTGTCATCAGTCAGGCCTTCGCATATCTGGTTCGAATAGGAGATCATGCAGATGTTGTCGCATTCCACATCGTTTTGTGAGACGAGATATTCAGACATCGAATCCTTATCGGTTGAAAGCTCGCTTATCCTGTCCAGATTAAACCTGTAGCACGGTGTCTTATAGAAATGGATATCACCGCTCTTGTCCAGGAATACGAAATTGCTGTGAAGCGAGAACACGATATCATCCATAACGTAATTGAGCATGATCCCGTAAAGGACATTCTTCTTCATCTTAGACGTGAAGTCACAGGCAAAAGACTTGTCGTGATAAGTCTTTGACGCTTTGGACTGCTGATACTGGGGACTGAACAGCTGCAAAGTAAAATCCGACACATTCTCGGAATCAACGCAGAAATCGGGGCCTTCGACGCTGACCTTTATGTGGCTGCCGTCGTAAGCCATGTAATCGATCTCCGAAAAATCAGCCGACTCCAGTTTGGGCGCGGCATCAGACACAAGATCCGTACGGGGTGCCAGCGCGGCCTGTCCTGCCGCCGCAAGCAATATGATCATCGTCATGATCCCCGATAAGATCTTCAAGATCATTGTCAGATCCCTGCCATGCGGAGAGCCTCTTGTGCCTCCACTTCATTGACATCGGAAGAATTCCTGAACTTGACTTCGACCTTTCCTTCGCCTGCGGCTCTTCCGACAGTTATCCTCATGGGGATACCGATGAGGTCCGCATCCTTGAACTTGACGCCGGGACGCTCGTTGCGGTCGTCGATCAGGACTTCTACTCCGGCTTCGGTCATCTTGCTATAGATATCTTCTGCCAGGTTCATGATGGTCTCGTCATTGGTCTTGGTGGGAATGATGATGACCTGATAAGGCGCGATGCCCTCCGGCCAGATGATGCCGTCGTCATCGTGATGCTGCTCGATAACAGCTGCCATGGTACGGGATACGCCGATGCCGTAGCATCCCATGATCATGTTGTTCTCTTTGCCTTCCTTATCAAGATAGATGCATCCCAAAGCCTTGGAATACTTGGTTCCGAGCTTGAAGATATGACCTACCTCGATACCTCTTGCCATGGACATCGTGCCCTCTTTGCACTTGGGGCACAGGTCTCCTTCAACGGCATTCCTGATATCCGCTACGGTATCGGGAGTAAAGTCACGTCCGATATTTACATTCTTGAAGTGATAGTCTGTCTCGTTAGCGCCGACGATGAAGTTTCTCATGGAAGCGACTTCGATATCGCAGATGACCTGTATCTTCTTCTTAAGATCCACGGGGCCTGCGAATCCCACCTTGGCGCCTGTTACGGCCTCAACATCCTCGAATGCCGCAAGCTCGAGCTCGTTTGCACCGAGAAGATTTACCAGCTTTGTCTCGTTGATATCGCGGTCGCCTCTTACCATGACGGCTACGATATTGCCGTCGGCAGAGTAAAGGATAGTCTTTACGAAGTTGTCGGGAGTGGTGCCGAGGAAAGATACCAGTTCTTCAATGGTCTTGGCATCGGGAGTCAGGATCTTCTCGATGGCGAGCATCTCGGCTTCGGAAGGAGCGGGTGCACATGTTGCCGCCTTCTCCTCGTTGGCTGCGTAACCGCACTTGCTGCAGTAGCAGATGCCGTCTTCGCCGACATCACTCTTGACCATGAACTCCTGGGAACCGGAACCGCCCATGGCGCCGGAATCGGCATCAACAACGGTGTAATCCAGACCCATGCGGTCGAAGATCTTCCTGTATGCATCGTACATGGTGATGTAGGACTTATCGAGACCTTCCTCGTCACAGTCAAAAGAATATGCATCCTTCATAACGAATTCGCGGGATCTCATGACACCAAACCTCGGCCTCTTCTCGTCGCGGTACTTGTGCTGGATCTGATAAAGGGTAACGGGAAGCTGCTTATAGGAGCGGATATTGTCCCTGACAGCTTCCGTGAAAGATTCCTCGTGAGTAGGGCCTAAGCAGAAATCCCTTCCGCCTCTGTCGTGGAGCCTGAACATCTCGGGGCCGAACCTGTCCCATCTGCCTGAAGCCTTGTAAGCTTCTGCGGGAAGGAGAGCCGGCATGATGAGCTCCTGGGCACCCGCATTGTCCATCTCTTCTCTGATGATATTCTCGACTTTGCGGTATACCCTGTATCCTAAGGGCATGAACGAATATATGCCGGAAGCCTCTTTACGGATGAGGCCGGCTCTTAACATTAACTGATGCGAAGGTATCTCGGCATCTGCCGGGATCTCACGCTGTGTAGACAAAAACAGGTTGGAAACTCTCATTGGCTTTCCCTCTCAAAATATTAATAATCTAAGAAAGTATAATGGAAAGCCGTACTTTTTTCAATTACGAGAGGATGCCTATCAGGAAGATAACATCCAATATCCCGCAGAAGAGGATTACGAGCGCACAGATGATATACAGCCCGGTATGCCTGTTCTCGTACTCTTTGTCTGACATGCCGTACTTTTTCTTAGGCCTGCGGTCGAAGATACTTCCGAGTGACATTGTGCATAACCCCCCTTCTGAACATATTATTCAAATTTACCGAAAACGCGAGAACGTAGATAGATTATAGTATCGTACAATATGACTTGCTTGTCATAGGTGTGACAATCATTTAACAAATAATAAAAAGAAGGCTCTATTCCGGCCGTGATATAATAAAATGTACAAAATATGAAAGGGAATTTTGTATGACTTTTCGAAAAACAAAGATAATCTGCACGTTAGGACCTGCCGTTGACAGCGATGAGATGATACGTAAGCTCATGCAGAACGGCATGAACGTCGCGAGGATAAATATGTCCCACGGGACCCATGAGGAACAGTCCGTCAGGATCGAGAGAGTCAAGAGGATCAGAGAGGAACTGGGTCTTCCCGTTGCCCTTCTCCTGGATACCAAAGGACCAGAGATCAGAACGGGCACATTTGCCGACGGCAAGACATATCTTGCGGAAGGTTCTGAAGTCACCATCTGCCAAGAGGATATTGAGGGAACCTCAGCTAAGTTCTCCTGCACATATAAGCAGCTGGCAGAAGACGTATCGGTGGGATCCAAGATCCTGCTCGATGACGGTCTCATTGAGCTTACTGTCAAGAACATCTGCAACGGAGACGTTATCTGCGAAGTCGTAAACGGCGGAGAGATATCCAACCGCAAGAGCATCAATGTACCCAACACCAAGATCCGCCTTCCCGCATTGACGGACAAGGACAAGTCTGACCTTCTTTTCGCTGTGGAGAACGAATTCGACTTCATCGCGGCATCCTTTGTAAGAAGGGCAAGAGATGTTCAGGAGATAAGACAGGTATTGGATCACGCGGGCGACCACGGGATCAATATCATATCCAAGATAGAGAATAAGGAAGGCATCGACAACTTCGACGAGATCTTAAAGGTCTCCGACGGCCTCATGGTCGCAAGAGGCGATCTGGGAGTTGAGATCCCTGCCGCGGAAGTTCCCGCCATCCAGAAGGAATCCATTCAGAAGTGCCATCAGTCCGGTAAGATCTCCATCACCGCGACCCAGATGCTCGACTCCATGATCCGCAACCCCCGCCCCACGAGAGCAGAGGTATCGGATGTAGCCAACGCTATCTACGACGGAACCTCAGCGGTTATGCTCTCCGGAGAGACCGCCGCGGGCAAATACCCTATCGAAGCGCTGACCATGATGGCCAATATCGCCATCAAGACGGAAGAATCCATCAATTACTGGGGAAGATACGAGAAGACCAAGATCCCCATGGTTGCCACCATCGGCAATGCCATCAGCCACGCGTCCTGTACCACCGCCATGGATATCAAGGCCAAAGCCATAGTATCCCTGTCCCACGGCGGAAAGACCGCAAGGCTCCTGTCCAGATTCAGGCCGGCATGCCCGATCATCTCCACCACAGTATCTCCCAGAGTTCAAAGACAGCTCAACTTAAGCTGGGGCGTTATGCCTTTCCTGGTAGCCGAGGCCAAGAATACCGATGACCTCTTCGACTCGGGTATCGCATGCGCTTCCAATTCCGGACTCCTGTCCGACGGAGATCTCGTCGTTATGACCGGCGGTACTCCTATCGGGATCTCCGGCACCACCAACACCATAAAAGTACAATCCATCGGAACCCCTCTTGCCCAGGGCAAGGGGCTCAACACAAACGCGACAGGCAGCCTTATCACGGGTACTGTCGTCAACATCAAGGACCCTTCGACTTATCAGCCGGGTCAGGTTACGGCACCCGAGGATATGATCCTTGTGGCACCTTACACCAACAATGCAATGATGGGACTCATGAGACAGGCCAAGGTCATAATCACTGAAGATGATGACCCTTCCTGCCATACCGCCACCGTTGCCATGGCTCTGGAGATCCCCACGATCCTGTCCTGCAGCGGCGCTTCCGCCCTGATAGAAGACGGCAGGACCGTCACGGTAGATCCCGTCAAAGGTTCCATAAACTGACAAACAGGAAAGTGTGAACATGAAATTCATAGGACTGTCAGATCCAAATAAGATCACAAAAGACAAGATGATATCGTCAGCGGTAGTTACGGGCATCGTCCTGCTCTGCGTGCTGTCATCTGCCGGCATAGTCTCCATGATGAACTACAAGGCCCAAAAGGACCTGTCAGTCCAGGAAGAGAAAGTCGAACAGATCCTGGACGAGACCACGACATCCGAAGAACTCGAACAAGAAAACCTTACGGAATCATCTTCGGAGACTCAGACCGAGACGACATCCGTGACGGAATCCACATCCTCACTGTCCGAATCTGTGGATGTAACAGGTTCGGATGAGACCTCGCAGGATCCGACAGCCTCTTCGGAAGAAGAGACTACCACAACGACCGCCGCGACAACGACGACCAAGGCCGCAGAAGACACGACCACCACAAAGGCTACAACGACAAAAGCCACCACCAAAGCGACCACGACCAAGAGCACGCTGGTGGAATACTACACCGTAGTCTATGCAAAGGGCGTTATCAATGTCAGGTCCGGTCCGGGCAAGGAATATGACATGGTCAAGCAGCTCAATGAAGGCGATGCCATCGATGTCATCGCCAAGACGGAGAACGGCTGGTATAAGACGATCAACGGCAATTATGTCCTTCAGTCCCTGACCACCAAGGAAAAGCCCAAGGTCACCACTACAACGACGACTACAACAAAAGCAACAACGACTACAACAACGACCAAAGCCACCAAGGCCACGACCACCAAGAGCACAACAGCCGCCACGACGAAGAAAGCTAATATCGACGGCAAGGACATGGTAAGCCTCGGAACATTCAAGTGTACATTCTACGGTCCTCAGCCCCTGCCGGACGGATCTTACAGCACTACCACCGCAACAGGCACCAAGTGCAAACAGGGAAGGACCATTGCGGCAGACTGGTCCGTTCTTCCCGCCGGCACGGTCATCTACATCAAGAACGACCCTCTGGGCGGTGACGGTTATTACACTGTTGAAGACAAAGGCTCCGGGGTCCGCGGCAAGATGATCGACATATATGTGGATGATGAGTCGGCCTGGGACACCACATCAGTAGAGGTATATATAGTTAAATGAGCAACAGGAAAAAAGAAGATAACTCTCAGAAGGCAAAACAGAATAAGGCATTAAAGAAACTGTCGGACAAATCGAACAAGAAAAAGTCCGCCCCTTCCAAGAAGTCATCCGATAAACCGGGCAGCAAGAAAAGTTCTTCAGGCAAAGGACAGTCCAAGTCCAAGCAGAAGGATACGGTAAAGATAATCCCGTTAGGCGGCCTTTGCGAGATCGGAAAGAACATGACCGCCTTCGAATACAAAGATGACATGATCATCGTCGACTGCGGTCTGGCATTCCCCGAAGAGAACATGCCCGGCATCGACTGCGTCATCCAGGATTATACATATGTCAGACAGAACCTCTCAAAGCTTCGCGGCATATTGATAACCCACGGTCACGAAGACCATATCGGCGCCCTCCCCTACTTCCTGTCGGAGTTCAACTGCCCCGTATTCGGCGGAAGGCTCACGATAGAACTGATCAAGCATAAGCTCCAGGACAAAGGGGTAAAGCAGAACAACATCGACATGACCGTCCTGAAGAACGGGGACAAGGTCAGGCTCGGCGCCTTCACATGTGAATTCATAAGAGTAAACCACAGTATCGCGGATTCCTATGCCATAGCAATAGACACCCCCGTCGGAATGATCGTTCATTCCGGAGACTTCAAGATTGACTTCACCCCTATCAACGGCAAGACCATCGACCTGCAAAGATTCGGCGAACTCGGCAAGAACGGTGTCCTGCTGTTCATGTGCGAATCCACCAACGTGGAGATAGAAGGTTTCTCCCACTCCGAGAAGACAGTAGGTAAATCTTTCGAGAACCTGTTCCGCGAGGCAACGGGCAGGATAATAGTCGCTACATTTTCGAGCCATGTGCACAGGATGCAGCAGATCTTTACCGCAGCCGAAAAATACGGAAGGAAAGTATGTCTGTCCGGAAGGAGCATGGAGCAGGTCTTCAAGATCGCAAATTCCCTGGGTTATATCGACATGCGTCCCAACACCCTGATAGATATCGGAAGCATCGATAACTACAGGGATAACGAACTGGTAATAATGACTACGGGTTCCCAGGCGGAACCCATGAGCGCCCTGTCGAGGATGGCTTTCGATTCCCACAAGGCAATAGACATTTCCGAGGGAGATACGGTAATCATCTCCGCAGACCCGATCCCGGGCAACGAGAAGCCCATATACAGGGTCATAAACGAACTCTACAAGAAAGGTGCCAACGTCATCTATGCGTCACTGGCTGATGTCCATGTATCGGGACACGCCTATAAGAACGAGCTCATGATGCTGCACACTCTTATCAAGCCCAAGTTCTTTATACCGATCCACGGTGAATACAGGATGCTCCACCTTCACAGGAAGCTGGCCGAGAACCTCGGCATGCCCCCGGAGAACATCTTCGTGCTGTCCAACGGCGATGTGCTGTCCCTGTCCTCAAAAGGCGGCAGGATAGAAGATTCCGTTATCGCAGATCCGGTATTGATCGACGGAATGTCCACAGGTCATGTTAACGACCGTGTATTATCCGACAGGATGCATCTTGCTCAGGACGGATGTGTTGCCGTGGCCTTTACGGTCGATGATAACACCGGAGACCTCCTCTGCCCTCCGGCCGTAAATTCCATCGGATTCAATTACGATGAAGACAAGATCGCGCTGAATAATGCCATATCCCAAAAGTGCATCAATCTCCTTAGGGATTCGACTTATATCGACGCGGCCGTCGAGAAGAGGTCATTCCGTGAACACCTCAAGAGCTTTATAAGTTCCAAGACCGGAAGGAGTCCCATGCTCATATTCACCGTAAGCCATGCCGAAGACAGCGCTTTCGATGATCTGACCTACTACGGGGACTGACGGTTACATCCTCTCCACTTCTATAACATCGGGAAGGCCGCGGATGCGGCCGATGATCCTGTCCAGCTGATCCTTGCCGGAGATGGTAAGGGTTACTGCCCAGCGCTGCGTATAATCCTCATCCGCAGGCGCTCTGTCGGCCTTTACCACTTCAGCCTTCTCTTCCTTGATGTTATCGACTATATCGAAGAACAGGTTCTTCTTATCCGTGGCGCGGATCTTAAGGCAGACGCTGTATACCGAATCCCTTGCGTGCTCGAGCCACTTGACCTTAACGAGCCTCTCGAACCTCTCGCGGTCCTTGTCCGAATTGTCACGCCTTGAGAGGATATTGATGATATTGTTGCAGGCGACCTTATGAACACCGACACCGGTGCCCTGGGTCACGTATCCGATGATCGCGTCACCGTAAACGGGGTGGCAGCATTTGGACAGATGGACTGCGCAGTTCTCCAGGCCCTCGACCTCGACTTTGTCGTTGACGCGGATCTTGGAAGGTCTTGCCGACTTCTTGGGCGCCAGCTTATGGGGATCGGAATTGATGGCCTCGATGACATCGTCATCCAGCTGGACAAAAGATCCGTCCTGGGCCTTCTGGTTCTTCCTGCTCTTCTTGCCCTTGCCGGTCTGGTCGAACTTTCCGAGTTCAATGGGGATCTCGGCGGGGCTGTAGGCAACATGTCCGTCGGAAGTAACCCTGTATCCGAGAGCTGTCCTCTCTTCTTCGGGAAGACCCCTTATATAATCGTCACGGAGCCTTCCGAAAACCTTTGTTACCTTGATGCTCCCGTAACCTACGGCAGCATAGAGGTCATCTAAGGTCGCAAAGCTGTTCCTGGACAGAAGGGATTCTATGGATTTCTGGGTAAGGAGCTTCTCCGGCACGAAGCCGTTGCGCTCTATCTCGTGATAGAGTTTCTCCCTGCCGCTTATTATGTTCTCGGTCCTCTGTTCCTTCTTAAACCAGGCGTTGATCTTGGATCTTGCAGAAGATGTCCTTACGATATTGACCCAGTCCTTGGAAGGTCCCTTGATCCTTGGAGAATCCAATATCTCAACCATCTCTCCGCTCTTGAGTTCATAGTTCAGCGCTACCATCCTGCCGTTGACCTTGGCGCCGTGCATGTGGTTGCCGATGCCGCTGTGGATCGCATAAGCAAAGTCTATGGGACAGGAACCTGCAGGCAGTCTTACGACCTTGCCCTTAGGCGTATATACGAAGATCTCCTCTCCGCTTATGTCGCGGATGACATCCAGGACGGATGTATCGGAGAATTCACCCTGGGAATCAATGAGCTGTCTCATCTCGCTCATCTTGGCGTCGTACCTGTCAGCCTTGAACTCGGCGGAATTGCCGCTCTCCTTGTAATGCCAGTGGGCAGCGATACCGTATTCTGCGATCTGATGCATCGCGTAAGTCCTTATCTGGACCTCAAAAGGCGTACCGTTCTTGTTCATTACGGTAGTATGTATCGACTGGTATTTATTCTCCTTTGGCATGGCGATATAGTCCTTGAACCTGCCCGGGATATGCTGGTACATCTCGTGGATGATACCCAGAACCGTATAACAGTCCGCAAGTTCGTCCACGATGATCCTGCACGCGTAAAGATCATAGATCTGGTCGATCGTCCTGCCCTTGTTCTTCATCTTCTTATAGATGCTGTAGAAATGCTTGGGGCGTCCTTCTATGTCGTAGTGGGTGAATCCGTATTCTGCCAGCCTTGCGGAGATCTCGGTTACCACATCCTCCATGAAGGTCTCACGTTCGGATCTTTTGCTGTTGATCATTCCCACCAGCTCGTTATATCCGTCTGGATCCAGGAACCTCAGGCACAGGTCTTCAAGTTCCCACTTGACTTTATAGATACCGAATCGTCCGGCGAACGGTACATAGATATCCAGTGTCTCCCTTGCCTTCTCCACCTGCTTTGCGGGGGTTTGGAACTTCAGGGTCCTCATGTTGTGGAGACGGTCTGCCAGCTTAATGAATATGACCCTGACGTCATCTGTAAGGGCCAGGACCATCTTCCTGACATTTGTCGCCTGGATCTCTTCTTTGGAGTCATATGTTACCAGTCCCAGCTTGGTATTGATCTTGGTAACGCCGTCAACAAGGTTTGCAACCGTCGGGCTGAACATCTGTGACAGGAGTTCCCAATCCGCTGCCGTATCCTCGATGGTGTCATGGAGAAGGGCTCCGGCTATGGTATCCGGATCCACTTCGAGTTCAGCCAGGATATCCGCCACCGCGATGGGATGGATGATATATGGCTCTCCCGTCATCCTATTCTGGTGACGGTGTGCTTTGTACGCGAAGTTGAACGCGTCCGTAAGATACTGCCTTACTTCCTCTGAGGAATGACCGTTGACGGGGCCCGCCTTCTCATAGGACATGACATATTTATCCAGGAGCTTCGTGAAAGCCGCCATCACATCCTCGGGGATCGGCGGGAGCTTGGACTTATCCGACAGATAATCGTACTCGTTAAAGTCAGGATCGTTCTCGGGAATATCCGTCAGATCCTCAGGCTCCACATTTATCTTATTGTTGTCATCCATTCTATCCATTTATCAGCCTCATATACGCTTTTGTCGAAGTCAGCTTCGGCTTTGTCCCTCCGTTGGCGGGGCAGAGTGTATAGCTTACCTTGACCGCGCCGGTGACTCCGTATCTTATAAGCCCCGCTTCCTCAAATATCTCCATGCATCTCATAAGCTGGAAAGGAGTTACCGCAACTTTTGTCTTAACTCTGACCATCACGGCAAGGAGCTTGATGTCGGCAGCGGAAGTCGCGCTTCCCGCCGTTTCTTTGACAACAGTATAGCACGCGCGCAAAACATCCGCATTCGGTATCATCTGTTCTTTGGCATCGGGACCTCCCGCGAGCTTGGATATCTGATCGATCCCCATCCCGTTGGAGAAGAGTTCTTCCGCGATCTTTGCCTTCTGCCACAGGAACCCTTCAGGCATGTGGGGGACTATATCGTCCAGATGCAGGCTTAACGTGACCTCACCCCTGAACATGTATTCGTTGATGCTGTACACTATATCCACCACATCACCGGGCACGAGCACATTAAGGTATTCACCCATACCGAATCCGACGGCGGATACGGTCTCGCCGGTATCACGGGATACAAGATCCAGTCTCATATGGGTCCCGCCCGACATCGGGAAGATCCCGCCTATTACAAGATCCCTGGTCAGGAACTGCGGCTTTTTGTTGCCGATACCGAAGGGCTTGAATATCCCTATCGTCTTATAGGTCTGCCTGTTCAGCATCCCGAAAGGAAGTTCGCATTCGACCTCCGTCACATCTTCTTCCAAAGCGGAATCTTCTTCGGAAGCTTCCTCCAGCGCGTTCATGAACTCGGCTATCCTGTCCTTTTTTACGACAACGCCGGCGGCCTTCTTATGCCCTCCGAAGTTCTCCGTAGTATCTGCTATCTTCGTCAGTGTTCCGAACAGATCGTAATCCCCGAAGGCTCTTCCGGATCCCTTGATGCAGTCCTTCTCAATGGAATCGTCCGTGAAGACGATAGCGGAACGCCTGTAGTATTGCGACAGTTTGCCGGCCACGATACCCAGGACTCCCTGATGCCATCCCTTGCCGTATACCACGATGGGACCCTTCATATTGATAAGACTCCACTTGGCAGGCCTTGCGGGAGATTCCACCTGCTTGACGGCTTCATCGAATACGACGGACTCTATCTGTTTCCTCTCGTCGTTCTGGCGGGTAAGCGCCAAAGCCGCCTCTTCCGCCGCCTTGGGATCGTCTTCGAGGAAGAGCCTTAATGCTTCCGAAGAATCATAGAGTCTTCCCGCGGCATTGACCCTGGGAACGAAGTTGAAGGATATAAATGTCTCATCCAGTTCTTTGCCTTCCGTCATCAGCATATCCAGCATGACGCGGATACCGGGATTTACCGGGTTCTTGAGACTCTGGAAACACTTCTTGACTATGGTCCTGTTCTCATCGGTCAGAGACACCAGGTCTGCGATTGTCGCGATACCCGCAGCTTCCACTGCCTGCTTCCAAACGGAAGGTATGACTTTGTGTTTACCGTCACGGCCCAAAGCCTCCACAAGCTTCAAAGCGACACCGGCTCCGCACAGTTCCCTGAAGGGATAGGTATTATCTTCCCTCTTGGCGCAGATTATGGCATCCGCTTCGGGAAGCTCTTCTTTGACATTATGGTGGTCCGTAACTATTACTGTGATGCCTTTATCCTTCAACGTCTTTACCGTGTCGCAGTTGGTAATTCCGCAGTCAACGGTGATCAGGAGCTCGGGAGCAGTATCCAGGACCTTGTCGATTATATTGTCGGTCAGCCCGTACCCGTGTTCTTCCCTCTGGGGAACGATATAAGACACATCACATCCGACGCTCCTGAAATACCGCACCAATATAGCGGTCGCGGTAACGCCGTCACAGTCGTAATCTCCGTATATAAGTATCTTCTTGCCGGAATCTATTGCCTCGCCGATCAGATCTACTGCCCGGCGCATATCATTGAATAAGAACGGATCATACCACGCCCCGTCTTCCGAGGCGAAAGCATCCCTGGCATCCGGATCTTTGATCCCCCTGTTATCGAAAAGTATCTCCAATAACCTGGCGGGATCGCAAGCGACTTCGGTCGACAATACATGCCGGCCTTTTCCCATCAGTAACATATTATCAGTCTCGTTTCTATATTATGGAGCTATTTTATCAGACAATCCCCGATATGAAAATAACCGCGCGCAAAAAAGGAGACCTTCTCGTATGAGAAAGTCCCCTTGGAAATTCGATCGTTATCAGTGCTTACGCTTCCTTGCCGCTTCAGACTTCTTCTTGCGACGAACGGAAGGCTTCTCGTAGTGCTCTCTCTTACGGACTTCCGCGAGAACACCGGACCTTGCACAGGAGCGCTTGAATCTGCGCAGAGCACTGTCAAGGCTCTCGTTATCCTTAACTCTGATCTCAGACATCTTCTTCACACCCCCTCTCTTGTAAGGTATTTATCGGTCGCCCGCTAAACGCGTGCAACGTCGCTAATTATATAGGATGAATAAAGATTAGTCAATAAATATACAGAAGTGCGGGAAAGATTACTTCTTCTCGCCTCTCCAGGTGATCCTTCCTCTTGCAAGATCGTAAGGAGACAGTTCCATTGTTACCTTGTCTCCGGGCAGGATCTTGATGTAGTTCTGGCGGAGCTTTCCGGACAGGTGAGCCAAAACGATATGGCCGCTGTCGAGCTTGACCTTGAACATGGCGTTGGGAAGCGCTTCATCAACTGTTCCGACGACCTCGATTACATCCTCTTTAGACATTACTTTTCCTCCTCATAGTAAGTTGTCATCTCGGGTCCTTGATCCGTTATTATTATCGTATTCTCATAATGAGCCGAAGGAAGTCCGTCACATGTGGGGACAGTCCATCCGTCTGACTCAAGATATACCTCTCTTCTTCCCATGGTGATCATGGGTTCGATACAGAATGCCATTCCCTTATAGATCCTGTGTCCTCTTCCGGGCTTGCCGTAGTTGGGCACATCCGGATCCTGATGCATGTTCCTGCCGATACCGTGTCCTTCCAGTTCCCTTACGACTCCGTATCCGTAGGATTCGGCGCAAGTCTGGACCGCATGGCTTATATCTCCGATACGGTTGCCTTCGTGTGCCTGCTCCAATCCCTTGAAGAAGCATTCCTTCGTACGTTCCACCAGAAGCCTCTTGTCTTCGGATACCTCTCCGATAAGGAAAGTCCTGGCGGCATCTCCCATGAATCCGTCCAATTCCGCAACGACATCACAGGTAACGATGTCACCTTCGCATAACTTCCGGGATGAAGGTATGCCGTGAACGACCACTTCATTAACTGAAGTGCAGATAGCCGCAGGGAACGGGGGTCTGCCGTATCCCACGCAGGGAGCCGATCCGCCCGCTTCTTTTATGATGTCCTGAGCGATATCATCAAGTTCTTTTGTGGTTACACCCGGAACCGCTGCCTTCTCAAGAGCTTTAAGGATCTTGGCAACAAGGCGCCCTGCGGCCCTCATCTTATCAAGTTCTGAATCATTTAAGATCTCTACCATAATGTCACCGATAAGATATTGGGTCAGTTAAGCCCCTTTGCTTTGAGGCCTTCTTCGATCTGGGCCACACATTCTTCGGAAGATACATTGTTATTGCCTTCTACGATAAGACCTCTTGCCGCATAGAAATCGATAAGGGGCTTTGTATTGGCATAGTAAGTGTCCAGTCTCTTCTGTACCGTCTCGGCAGTATCGTCGGATCTTTGGATGACTTCACCGCCGCAGGCATCGCAGACACCTTCGACCTTTGTAGGCATATATTTAACGTTATAGCTGGCGCCGCAGGAAGGACATACCCTTCTCGTCGTGACGCGGTCCATGATAAGTTCGTCGTCGGTAACGACACAGATTACCGCATCAAGCTTCGTGTCCTTGGCAGTAAGGATATCATCCAGTGCCTCAGCCTGAGCGATAGTACGGGGGAATCCGTCAAGGATAAAGCCCTTGGCGCAGTCATCCTGCGACAGACGGTCTTCCACCATCCTGATGGTAACTGAATCGGGAACGAGAGCTCCCTGATCGATATAAGACTTCGCCTCCTGACCTAAGGGGGTTCCGTTCTTTATGTTTTCGCGGAAAATGTCTCCTGTCGAGATATGTGCAAGACCATAAGTCTCCTTCAATACGGCACATGCTGTTCCTTTGCCCGAACCGGGAGCTCCTAAGATAATAAGTCTCATACTCCGATACCTCCTATCATCTGTAGAACTTGCTCGTCTTGTATCTCTTGTTCTTCTGCTTCTCGTTGTCTTCAGCGGTCTTGATGCCGTTGGCAAGGATCGTCAGGACTTCGATAACGCATCCTGCGAGAACGATCAATGCCAATCCCGCAAACCAGATCTTGTTCATTCCGGGGATCAGTGACAGCCCCATGGGGATGCAGCAGATCACCACAAGATAGACCGAATCGATAATGATCATGTTGTTGTACATCTTGAACAGGTATTCTGTCGTAAGCTTGCCTGCCTTAACGCCCTGGATATATCCGCCGTAGTTCCTGATCTCGTTGGCCATCTCCGCCGGGTTGAACTGCATAACGGAGAAGATATACACGAAGAATACCATGAATACCAGGAAGAGCATGAAGTAAGTCAGGTTACGGGTAATATTCAGACTCCACAGAACGAAAGTGCCCTCTGACATAGGATTCATAAGAGCGATAATTACGCCGGGGAAACTGATTATGGTCAGCGCGTATACGATCGGCATGATTCCGGCCTGAGTGACATGGATGGGGATAACCTGGCTCGGAACACCGAACTGCTTCATTCCCGATGTCATCTTGCGGAACAATATCTTGACCTTCCTCTCGCCCAGGCCTATCCAGACCATGAAGACGATGAGAGCGATGCATACCACTACGGCGAGGACCGTAAAGACGATCCCGAGGGCGATACCGAACTTCTCGGAAGTCTTGCCGAAAACCTTCATGAGGAAAGAAGGGATATACCTGGCACTGCCGGCAAACAGGATAAGAGATATGCCGTTGCCCAGGCCCTTGGTATTGAGGATCTCACATCCCCAGGCAACCAGTGCTGCTCCGACTGCTGTGCTGAGTCCGCAGATTATGCCGCTGACCCAGATGTTCAGACCGGATACGAAGGCACCCTGAGCGCCGAAGGCGAACAGTCCGCCCATGATCACGCACATCGCGATCGTAACGATACGGGTGATCTTCGTTATGATCTTCGTTCCTGCATCACCGAGCTGCGCGAGATTACGGAGCTTGGGAACTGCTATCGTAAGGATCTGCATCAGCATGGAAGCTGCAAGGAACGGGTAAAGGCCCAAAAGAATGACGGAACCGGAATAAAGTCCTCCTACGGAAGTTACATCCAGTAGAACGCCGATGTCACCCCAGGACTTGACTATGTCCAGCAAAGCGGGATTACTTACGGCGGGAACCGGGATAAGGGTAGCAACACATATGCACGAGATAACCAGCAACGAATATAAGAGCTTGCTCTTAAGCTCTCCGATCTTAAATGCGCGGGTTATGTTCTCCATTTGCTATCCTCCGTCGGTTTTGTAAAAAAGCCCTTGTATTATATCGCAAAATAAATGTTTTTGTACTCTTAAATAAATATGAGGGCTGCACAAGACTTTAACTTGGCAGCCCTCATATGTTGTGTCATGAAATTATTATTTCTTTCCTGACCTGATGGTGACCATGTCGTCAAGGAATCCCTTAGGACTTCTGACTTCCAATTCACCTTCGATCTGAACGATGAGATCGTTGGCAACAGATGTAAGGATCAGAACTGATGTACCTGCGAACCATACGTTCTCGAATCCTGTGAGGATACCGATAACCGTAGGAACGATACATACGAGTACCAGGAATGCCGCTTCGATCCAATTCAGTCTCCAAGCTGTCTTGGCAATGAAGTCGGATGTGGGCTTACCTGATCTTACACCGCTGATCGTACCGCCGTTCTTGTTGATGTTGTTGGCGATCTCAATAGGATGGAACTGGATCATCGTATAGAAGAACGTGAACGCGAAGATAAGGATAAAGTACGCGAGGTAGTACCATACGGATCCGGAGAAGTTCCTGAGCCAGACAATTACCGGGTTGGTGCTGTTGGCAAAGAACAGGGTCGAGATGATCGAGGGCAATGCCAGGATGGACATTGCGAAGATTACAGGCATAACGCCCGACTGGTTGACCTTGATCGGGATATAATCCCTGTTTCCGCCGCGAGACTGTCTTCCGATAACCTTCTTTGAATACTGGACGGGGATCCTTCTCTCCGCATTCTGTACGAAGAGTACGAACACGATGATCGCCAGAGCGATGAGAGCTACTCCCACGAATACCAGGATTCCTACGATAACTCCTACAACTGCAGGATTGAGCTGTCCGCTGATATCGAGTGCCTTCAGGTAAAGAGTCCTTGCCATTCCGGGAAGTCTCGTTACGATACCTGCAAAGATTATGAGGGATACACCGTTACCGATACCCTTATCGTTGATCTTCTCACCGAGGAAAACAACGATGGCTGCACCTGCCGTGAACGAGAGGATGACCAGTGCGGCGTTAAGCCATGTGGGCAAACTCGAGTTCATTGCGGATCTTGTCGAATAGCAGAACAGTGAAGACTGTACCAGGGCAAGACCCAAAGCAGAGTATCTGGTGATCTTCGAGATCTTCTTCCTGCCGGATTCACCTTCCTTGGAAAGTTCTTCCAGGGGCGGTATTACGACCTGAAGAAGCTGAATGATGATCGATGCGTTGATGTAAGGCGATACACCCATTGCGAAGATAGTTGCATGGAGGAGTCCGCCACCGGAAACCATATCCATGATCGAACTCAGCTGTCCCCACTGTCTGACGAGTTCGGTATACTTCTCACCGTCAATACCGGGAACGGGAACGAGTCCGCCCAACATAAACAATCCCAAAATCATGAAGGTATACAGCAGTCGTTTACGCAGTGATTCTACGCGGAAAGCGTTTACAGCCGTGTCAAACATACTACTCATGCCTTCTTATACCTCCGTAGCCGTTCCTCCGGCCTTCTCGATCTTCTCTTTAGCGGAAGCGGAGAACTTCTTAGCCTTAACATTAAGAGCCTTTGTAAGTTCGCCGTTACCCAAGATCTTGATGCCGTCGTTTACCTTGGGGAGGGAGATGATCCCTGCCTCAGCGAGTGTCTCTGCAGTAACTTCTGCACCCTCAAACTTCTCGAGATCCTCGATGTTTACTTCGATGTAAGCAGGAGCAAATCTCTTGTTGTTGAATCCTCTCTTAGGCAAACGTCTGTAAAG
The DNA here is from genome assembly GCA_017964005.1 of Clostridiales bacterium. Lineage (GTDB taxonomy): Bacteria > Bacillota > Clostridia > Saccharofermentanales > Saccharofermentanaceae > Saccharofermentans. The sequence continues at coordinate 55,117 of JAGCSR010000035.1, read as the reverse complement.
AGGCATCTGACCGCCTTCAAAACCGGGACGTACGCCGCCGCCGGATCTTGCATTCTGACCTTTGTGTCCGCGGCCTGCCGTCTTTCCGTTGCCGGATCCGGGACCACGGCCCTTGCGGTAAGCGATCGCATTGCCGCTAGAAGTCATTTCATTGAGCTTCATTTATCGATACCTCCGTTATACTTCTTCTACCGTTACGTAGTTCCTGACTGTAACAGCCATACCACGCATCGCTTCGTTATCAGCCTTCTCTACGCTCTGGCCGATCTTCTTAAGGCCTAAAGCCCTTACTGTTGCCTTCTCTTTGGCGCGAGCTTTATTGGTGCTCTTAACCAGGGTAATCTTCAAATTAGCCATTAGGGCACCTCCTTACTTGATCTCATCTACGGTCTTGCCGCGGAGCTCTGCGATCTCTTCGATGGACTTAAGTCCGGTAAGACCTGCCAGAGTAGCGTTGACCATGTTGATGGGGTTATTTGAACCGATAGACTTTGTACGGATATCGGTGATACCTGCGAGCTCGCAAACCGAACGAACAGGACCGCCTGCGATGATACCGGTACCGCCTGCAGCCGGCTTCATAACGATCTTTGCAGCACCGAACTCACCGAGTGTTGCGTGAGGGATCGTACCGGACTTTCTGTTGATGGTAACGATATTCTTCTTAGCTTCGTCGACACCCTTGCGGATAGCCTCGGGAACCTCGGCAGACTTACCGATGCCCATACCGACGCGGCCGTTCTTGTCACCGACAACTACGAGAGCTGCAAAACGCATGTTCTTACCGCCCTTAACTGTCTTGGAAACACGAGCGATGTGGATTACGCGCTCTTCGAACTCGCTGTCTCTCTCTCTTGTATTGTTATTTCTGTCGTAAGCCATGTATTAACTCCTCCCGATTAGAATGACAGTCCGGCTTCACGTGCCGCCTGTGCAAGAGCCGCAACTCTTCCGTGATAAAGGTATCCGCCGCGGTCGAATACGACTTCGGTGATCCCCTTAGCCTGTGCGCGCTCTGCTATGAGCTTGCCTACCTGGCTTGCAGCCTCGATGTTGCTTCCGACGGATACAGAAGACTTAACGTCCTTATCCAGTGTGGATGCGGCAGCAAGTGTTGTGCCTGCAACATCATCGATTATCTGAGCATAGATGTGAGCATTCGATCTGAATACACAAAGACGGGGGCACTCAGCGGTACCGGAGATCTTCTTGCGAACACGCACATGCTTTCTCTTACGGATCTTGTTCTTATCTGCTTTAGTAATCATGTAGCTTTAACCTCCTTCTACCTTACTTCTTTGCTCCGGTCTTACCTTCCTTGATGATAAGGTGCTCGTCGATATACTTGATACCCTTGCCCTTATAAACATCAGGAACTCTGAACGAACGGATCTTTGCTGCGGTCTCGCCGACTAACTGCTTGTCAGCGCCCTTAACGATAATCTGTGTCTGCTGAGGGACATCGATAGTGATGCCTTCGGGTTCATCCATCTCGATAGGATGGGAATAACCTAAGTTAAAGATTACCTTCTTACCCTGCTTCTGAGCCTTATAACCTACACCGTTGATCTGCAGTTCCTTGGTGAATCCTTCGGAAACTCCTACAACCATGTTGTTGACAAGTGCTCTTGTCAGGCCGTGGAGAGCTCTGTGCTCCTTGTCGTCCGAAGGACGCTCCACAGTAATGATATTGCCGTCCATCTTTACCGTGATGTCGGGATGAACATCCATCTCGAGGGTGTCCTTGCCGCCCTTAACGGTAATATGCTGACCGTCGATCTTAACGTCGACGCCTGCAGGAACGGTAATCGGTTTTCTACCAATTCTTGACATATTTCATTCCTCCTGCTCTTAAGATTGTGCTCCCGGGATCTCCGGTATGTCCGCCGTGTTCCCGGTGCTTTTCAGAGTTGTATTTACCACCTGAAGGGGCAGCATATGCGCCCCTTCAAAGTGATCATTACCACACGTAAGCTAATACTTCGCCGCCGACACCGAGCTTTCTGGCCTTCTTGTCGGTCATAACGCCCTTGGATGTAGAGACGATGGCGATACCCAGTCCGTTCAATACGTTGGGAAGGTTGTCCTTATCAGCGTATGTTCTCAGACCCGGTCTGGAAATTCTCTTGATACCCGAGATAACATGCTTCTTACCGGAATACTTCAGATAGATCTTGATATTGCCCTGCTTGTTGTCTTCGGTTGTCTCGAAGTTAGCGATATAACCTTCGTCAAGAAGGATCTGAGCGATAGCCTTCTTCAGGTTGGAAGCGGGGATATCAACTGTCTCGTGACCGGCATTACCTGCATTACGGATTCTCGTAAGCATATCTGCAATTGCATCTGTGATCTGCATTGTATTTTCCTCCTTCTGTTCCGATTACCAGCTTGCTTTTCTTACACCGGGGATCTCTCCCTTGTAAGCCATGTCTCTGAAGCAAAGACGGCAGATGCCGTACTTGCGGATGTAAGCGTGAGGCCTTCCGCATACTTTGCAACGATTATGTGTGCGAGTGGAAAACTTCGGAGTCTTCTGTGCTTTGAGAATCATTGACTTCTTTGCCATTTATATATCCTCCCAATCATTTACGGAACGGCATGCCGAGCAGGCTGAGCAGCTCGAATGCTTCTTCGTCAGTTTGTGCCGTTGTTACGATGATGATGTCCATACCGCGGATCTTATCGATCTTATCGTAATCGATCTCGGGGAACATCAACTGCTCCTTGATACCCATAGCGTAGTTGCCGTGGCCGTCAAAGGAGTTGGGATTAATACCGCGGAAGTCACGAACACGGGGAAGTGCGATGCTGATGAGCTTATCGAGGAAGTAGTACATTCTCTCTCCTCTCAAAGTTACCTTGCATCCGATCTTCATGCCTTCTCTGAGCTTGAATGCAGCAACCGACTTGGAAGCTACTGTAGCGATAGGCTTCTGACCTGCGATGATACCCATGTCGCGCATAGCGCTCTCGAGAGCCTTAGGATTATCTTTTGTCTCGCCGACACCCATGTTGAGAACGATCTTCTCGATCTTGGGGATCTGCATGGAAGAACTGTACTTGAACTTCTCGGATAAAGCCGGTGCGACTTCAGATGTGTACTTTTCTTTTAATCTGGACATCTAATTACTCCCCCTTAGCTTTCTTGACTGTGTCGATAACGGCACCGGACTTCTTTGCGATCCTGTCCTTGGAACCGTCCTCGTTAACCTTGAACCCTGTTCTTGTGGGCTTGCCGGACTTGGGGTCTACGAGCATAACGTTGGAAGCATCGATGGATCCTTCGCGCTCGATGATGCCCGAAGGTCCTGTCTGAGTTCTCTGCTTCTGGTGCTTCTTGATGATGTTAGCGCCTTCAACATATACTCTGCCCTTCTCGGTATCAATGGCAATAACCTTGCCCTTGTGTCCCTTGTCCTTACCGGAGATGACGATTACCTCATCGCCCTTCTTTACGTGAATCTTATCAGCCATCGTAAACCTCCTTACAGAACTTCCGGAGCAAGTGACAGGATCTTCATATAGTCCTTATCACGGAGCTCTCTTGCTATGGGTCCAAAGATACGGGTCCCACGCGGGTTCTTGTCCTCTTTGATAATAACTGCAGCGTTCTCATCGAACTTGATGTAAGAACCGTCTGCACGTCTTACGCCGGTCTTTGTTCTTACAACAACTGCGCGTACGACATCGCCCTTCTTGACCATGCCGCCCGGAGAAGCTGTCTTGACCGAGCAAACGATAACATCGCCGATATTAGCGTATTTACGCCAGGAACCGCCGAGTACCTTAATGCAGGCAAGCTCTTTTGCGCCTGTATTATCGGCAGCTCTTAATCTGGATTCAACCTGAATCATCTGATATTTCCTCCTTGCCTGCTTTACTTAGCTTTCTCGATGATCTCAACCAGTCTCCATCTCTTATCCTTGGAGAGAGGTCTTGTTTCCATAACCTGAACTCTGTCACCTACGCCACACTCGTTGTTCTCGTCGTGTGCCTTGAGCTTGTAAGTTCTCTTCATGATCTTTCCGTAGAGAGGGTGCTTAACGTGCTCTACAACAGAAACCGTGATGGTCTTATCCATCTTGTCGGATGTTACGATGCCGACTCTTGTTTTTCTCAAGTTTCTTTCAGCCATTACTCGTTCTCCTCTCATTACTTAGCAGCCTTGAGCTCTTGCTCGCGGATTACTGTCTTGATTCTTGCGATATCCTTCTTGACCAGATTGATCTGAGCGGGATTCTCAAGCTGGTTGGTTGCATTGCGGAAACGAAGCTTGAACAGTTCCTCTTTGAGGGAGACAAGTTCTTTATTCAGCTCTTCCGTTGACTTATTGCGGATCTCTTCAGCCTTCATTTACAACTTCCTCCTTCTCTCTTACTACAAACTTCGTCTTGCAGGGAAGCTTATGACCTGCAAGTCTCATTGCCTCTCTTGCCTGCTCTTCGGTAACGCCTGCGATCTCGAAAAGCACACGGCCGGGCTTAACAACAGCACACCAGTATTCGTTGGCAGCCTTACCTGAACCCATTCGGACCTGAGCCGGTTTCTTGGATACAGGCTTGTCCGGGAAGATCTTGATCCAAACCTTACCGCCACGCTTTACGTATCTGTTGATAGCGATACGGGCTGCTTCGATCTGGTTGGACTTTATCCAGCAAGGCTCGCATGCCATAAGTCCGAAATCACCGTAAGCAACGTAGTTTCCGCGGGATGCCTTACCCTTCATGCGGCCTCTCTGCTGCTTTCTGTATTTTGTTCTCTTAGGAAGTAACATTAAGCAAGCCCTCCTTCTTCTTTATTGTCGGACTTCTTCTCGGGGAAGACCTCACCCTTGTAGATCCAGACCTTAACGCCGATACGGCCGTATGTCGTATTAGCCTCAGCAAAACCGTAATCGATGTTTGCTCTCAGTGTCTGAAGCGGGATGGTTCCCTCGTGATAAGTCTCGGAACGAGCGATCTCGGCGCCGCCCAAACGGCCGGAGCACTTAACCTTGATTCCGTATACTGCAGAATCCTTCATTGCAGAAGACATAGCTCTCTTCATTGCTCTTCTGAAGCTTCCGCGGTTCTCGAGCTGAGCTGCGATGTTCTGTGCAACGATAACTGCATCGGAATCAGCCTTGTCGATCCTGATGATCGATACTCTGAATGTCTTCTTGTTAGCGCTCTTAACGTTCTTGTTGAATTCCTTCTCGAGAAGAGTACGGAGTTCTTCCTTGGACTTGCCCTTGTCTCCGATAAGCAGAGAAGAGCGGGCAGAACGTACAGATACATTGATCGTCTGAGCGTCTGTTCTGTCGACCGTGATGGAACTGATGCCGGCAAGATTCTTACGGCCGTCATCCTTCTTCTTGAAGTCTTCTCCGTCCTTCTTCTTGTTCTTGCTGTTGGATCTTGCGATATCATCAGCAACGTTCATTATGAATTCACGAATCTTCTTATCCTCGATGAGATAGTCGGAAAACTTGTCCTTCTCGGCATACCAATGAGCATTCCAGTCATTGATATCACGATCCTTGATCACGCCGACTCTCAAACCATGGGGGTTAACTTTCTGACCCATGTCAATTCCTCCTTATACTCTTTCCTTGAGAACAACCGTGATGTGGCATGTTCTCTTGTTTAATCCGCTGGCCGAACCTCTTGCCCTGGGCATCCATCTTCTGAGGATGGGACCCGGATTTGCATATGCATCAGCAACATAGAGGTTATCGCGATTAAGATTCTTATCGTTAACCGCAGATGCTTCCGCAGCCTTGAGCACCTTCTTGATCACGGGAGCCGCAGCCTTGGGAGTATAGTTGAGGATTGCATAAGCATTATCGATGGACTGACCCTTGATAAGATCTACAACGATCCTGGCCTTGGAAGGGGAGATCCTGATGTACTTAGCTGTGGCAATTCCTCTGTCACCGCCGATACCGAGAAGCTTCTTCTGCTTTCTGGTGGGAACGGGGAGCCTGTTTGATCTCTTCTGAGGAGCCTGATAAGCCGCAAGGATAGCCTCGCGATTCTTCTCAATATTCTCAGTTGTTAAAATTATCTTTTCCACGTCTTATCCTCCTTGAAGCTTAGCGCGCAGCGGCGTTCTTCTCGCCTGTGTGACCGCCGAACTTACGTGTAGGAGCAAACTCACCGAGCTTATGTCCTACCATATCCTCCGTAACATATACGGGAACATGCTTGCGGCCGTCGTAAACGGCGATAGTGTGACCTACGAACTCAGGGTAGATGGTGGAAGCTCTCGACCATGTCTGAACGATCTTCTTCTCGTTAGCATCGTTCATGGCCGTGATCTTTTTCATCAGGGCATCCTGTACAAAAAATCCTTTTTTGGTTGATCTACTCATTTAGTATGCCTCCTTAACCCTTTCTGCTCTTGACAATGTACTTGCCGGACTGCTTCTTCTTGTTCCTGGTCTTCTTACCCAGAGTAGGAACACCCCAAGGTGTAACAGGACCGGGAAGACCGATAGGAGACTTACCTTCACCACCGCCGTGAGGGTGGTCGTTCGGGTTCATGACAACACCTCTGACGGTAGGTCTTACGCCCATGTGGCGCTTCTTACCTGCCTTACCGAGCTTAACGTTCTCGTGCTCGGCGTTGCCGATCTCACCGATCATTGCTCTGCAGTTTACGGATACCATACGGACCTCTCCGGAAGGGAGACGGACCTGAGCGTACTTGCCTTCCTTAGCCATGAGCTGAGCGGAAGCGCCTGCTGTTCTTACCATCTGAGCGCCCTTGCCGGGTGTGAGCTCGATGCAGCAGATAACCGTACCTACAGGGATAGATGATATAGGTAAAACGTTACCGGGAAGGATATCAGCGTCGGGACCGGAAACGATCTTGTGTCCGACCTTGATGTCCTTAGGTGCAAGGATATATGTCTTAACACCGTCAGCATACTGCAGGAGTGCAAGATATGCTGTTCTGTTAGGATCGTACTCGATAGCCTTAACGACTGCAGGTACGGAATCCTTTGTTCTCTTCCAGTCGATCACACGGATCTTGCGGCGGTTGCCGCCACCGATATGACGAACTGTGATGCGTCCGTAAGAGTTACGTCCGCCGCTCTTCTTGTTGATCTTAAGGAGAGCCTTCTCCGGAGCCTTCTTTGTAAGAACCGAGTAATCGGCAACAGCCATCTGTCTTACTGCAGGAGAAGTAGGTTTAAATGTTTTAACTGCCATTCTTGTTTTCTCCTTTCGCTATTACTGACCGAAGCCGAATTCTTCGATGTTGGTCTTGATCTTCTTCTTGGACTTCTCGACCTTACCGCCCTTACCGAGGTAGGAGATCTCCTTGCCCTCTGTGTCGATAGTAACAACTGCCTTCTTGAAAGCAGGTGTTCTGCCGAGCTTATAGCGCTGTCTCTTGAGCTTACCGTCATAGTTTGCAATGTTAACGGATGTGACCTTAACGCCGAAGATCTCCTCTATAGCGTTCTTGACCTCGGTCTTGTTAGCGTCTGTTGCAACCTTGAAGGTGTACTTGCCGGAATCAACGATGTCCATGGACTTCTCGGTGATAACGGGAGTAAGGATTACATCATATGCTGTCTTCATACGTATACCTCCTCGATCTTCTCGACGGCGGCCTTCGTAACGACGAAGCTGTCATACTTCAGGATGTCAAAGACATTGATCGTATTGACATAAGCTGTCTTGACCGTCGGGATGTTCCTTGCGGAAAGTGTCGCATTCTCGTTCTTGCCTTCGAGAACGATCAGAGAAGTATCGCCTGTCTTGAGGTCCTTGAGAGCCTTAGCGACCGCAGAGGTCTTGATGGAATCAAGGTTCATATCCTCAACAACGATGATCTTGCCTTCTGCGAGCTTTGTGGACAAAGCGGACTTCATAGCAAGTCTCTTGATCTTCTTGGGCATTGTGTAGGAATAAGATCTCGGCTTGGGTCCGAAGATGATTCCGCCGCCTACATACTGAGCGGATCTTCTGGAACCGTGACGTGCGCGGCCTGTACCCTTCTGTCTGTAAGGACGCTTACCGCCGCCGGATACTTCACTTCTTGTCTTGGTGCTCTGTGTGCCCTGTCTGCGGTTTGCGAGCTGGTTTCTGACAACGGAGGACATAGCGCTCTCGTTGGGCTCGATACCAAAGATAGCATCACTGAGTTCGATGGAACCCGTAACGGCACCTGTTAAGTTATAAACATCAATTGTAGCCATTATCGTGTGTCCTCCCTATCAGTTCTTGGGCGCTTTAACGGATGTTTCAACCGTTACAACGCCGCCCTTGGGGCCGGGTACCGCGCCTCTCAAAACGAGGATTCCGCGATCTCCGTCAACCATTACTACGCTTAAGTTCTGCACGGTGCAGTTAACAGCACCCATGTGACCAGGCATCTTCTTGCCGGGAAGAACACGGCCGGGTGTAGATGTTGCACCCATGGAACCGACTCTTCTGTGGTACATGGAACCATGACCGGAAGGTCCGCCCTTCTGTCCGTGACGCTTTGTGTTACCAGCGTAACCCTTACCCTTGGAAACACCGGATACGTCAACGTGGTCACCGACCTGGAACATATCTGATACTTTGATCTCCTGACCCAGAGAGAACTCCTCATCCGGTGTGAACTCACGGATGTATCTCTTGGGCTCTACGTCAGCCTTCTTGAACTGACCCTTGTCAGGCTTGTTTACGAGCTTCTCGCGAACTGTGCCTGAAGCGACCTTGCAGGCTACATAGCCATCGGTCTCTACCGTCTTGTTCTGGAGCACATACATAGGCTCGCACTCAATGACGGTTGCGGGGATAACGTTGCCGTTCTCGTCGAACATCTGCGTCATGCCGCTCTTTTTGCCAATGATGAATTTAGACATTTGCTTTTTTCCTCCTATATAGGTTATTGGTTCACCGCCAGGTGAACATGACCGGCGGGCGGGGTTTGGCGTATCCTGCCCGGTCTCGTGCCATCCGGTTATCAGTTAAGGATCTCTACCTCAATAGATACGCCGGCAGGCATTGTCATCGAAAGTTGTTCCATCATCTTCTGAGAAGGTGTGTAAACGTCGATGATCCTTCTGTGTGTTCTCTGCTCGAACTGCTCACGTGAATCCTTATACTTGTGGGGTGAGCGCAGGATCGTAACGATCTCCTTCTTAGTGGGGAGCGGGATAGGTCCCGAGAATGATGCCCCTTCTCTCTCGAGTGCTTCTACGATGGTAGCTGCAGAAGAATCGAGAATCTCATGCTCATAAGCCTTAAGCTTAATCCTAACTCTGTTTACGTCTTTGGCCATTTTGCTGGTCCTCCATGCTGAATTTTGTCTTGATCAGTTACATCCCGGTCGGGCGTTCCTTCGCCACTCCATTGAAAATCCCGGAACTCCGGTTACCGTTCACGAACGGCACTTCGGCATCCGGGCAAGTGACCATAAGGTCAGCCTGCTGCCTGGGTTATCCCGATCTTCGCCCGGAATCTCAGTCCGGACTTTGCTCCGGTGAAGTTACCCGCCGTGGCCGGCGCGCAGCCCGCGCACCACTTGCGGCAATCTCCGCCATCAAAGCTTTTACACGTCGAAAAACGCCGTGCAGGGTGTATTCTACTCCCCCAACCTCAATATTTCAATACCTTTTTTGAGATTTTTTCAAAAAATATCCCGAACGGGCGTTTCCTGCCCTCCCGGCTCTGCAATTATAGCCTCAAATACCATATTTTACTAGAACAAAAAAGCATAATTGAACATTTGTTCTTTTGTTGGTAAAATGAATTTGGCACAGCCTGCTGATGGGCGGTCGTCCTCTGAGTACATTTTGCACGTCCCTCGGGATAGTAACTTGTGAAGGAGGAATGTGGATATGACAGCTTATGAAATTATTACTATTGTAATCGCACTGATCACTTTGGTTATAGCTTCAATAACGCTGTTGTTGAAGCTATTTGCTTACCTGGACTCCAGGTACAAACGCAAATAAAAACCCACCCATTAAAGGATTGGCGTCCAATGGGTGGGTAAATCTTACGTACTCAGAAAGACGACCGTCTTTGCAGACTGTGCTTTCTTATGGTCATTCTATCATCAGCCAACTGTTTGGTCAACGAGAAGGATCAAGTCATCCCTTCCCGTTTATAAACTTATCGTATTTATATAAGAATGTAACCATCTGACGCCTTAAGCACTTGCCCTGAGGTCTGAATGTGTTGTCATTGTAACCTGCTACGATCTTCTTTTCGGATGCCCAGAGGACTGCCTGATAGAAGTAATCCTTTGCCTTTACATCCTTGAACTTGTTCGTTTTAGCCTTAGGTGCAGGCTTATCAGCCATTCTCCAGAGGAATGTGACTGTCTGGGCTCGGGTACATACTCCCTGAGGATTGAACTTAGTCTTGGATACGCCGGTGGTAATACCCTTCTCAACAGCCCAGATGACAGGCTTAAAGAAGTAATCCGACTTCTTAACATCAGTAAACTTGCAGGTCGTTGACTTTACCTTGGGTTCGCCCTGGAGCCTGTAGAGGAAGGTAACCATCTGGGCACGGGTGCAGTCGTTGGCAGGCTTGAACTTGGTCTGCTTGTCGTAACCCTTAACGACACTTGCAGCTGTCAGATAGTTTGTGGGAGCGAACCAGAAGTCAGAAGTCTTGGTTACATCCTTATAGAGTACAGCCACTTTACAGGTTGCGGTCAGGTCTCCTGCCGTACAGGTAATGGTAACCGTGCCGGCCATCTTTCCAGTAACTCTCCCCTTATCGCTCACCGTAGCGATCTTCTCGTCGGAAGACTTCCATGTCAGATTGGAATATGGGCCCTTCAGTGTCGCCTTGAACGCAAAAGAATCTCCGCATACTACAGTTGCTTCATCTTTATCGAGAGTTAATGATCTTCCGTCTGCTCCTGTGGGTTTTGCGGTAGGAGTAGGTGTAGGAGTATTCGAAGGCTTTTTATCCGATTTATCCGTTACGATCGTAGTATATTTGTCTATGTTAAGGTAATACCTGTTACTTCCATCATCATAATCATACGTTATGGAAGAATTCGCATCAGAAGCATCTCCGTCTTTGTATGCTTTAAGCAAGTTGGGATTATTCCCTATCATCAGATCTGTCCTGAGGATCTTCCCCTGACTGTCAGTAAAAGCAAAGTAACAGTCCAGATAACTGAGATTCGGATTGCCGGAAAGATCCAGTTCCGACAGATATACCCATGTGCATTCCAGACGTCTCAGTTCCTTACAGTTACTGATGTTAAGGCTTGTGATCTTAGAAGAAGAGATAACAAGTTTCGTCAGTGCGGTATTCTTGCTCAGATCAAGTGCTGTCAAAGATTTACAATCGTAACAATTCAGGATCTTAAGAGCCGTGAAATATTCTATACCGCCCAGATCCTTAACAGACAATTTGCTGATATCGATAGATTCGGTATTCGACACTTCCTCGGCAGATATAGATCCGTCCTTATCCTTGTCTATATTCTCTGAGACATAAGCTCTGAAATCCGCATCAGGGAATGTGCTCTCACCGATAGCGATATTATCCGCTGCCGATACCGTCATCGAAGATACTGCAAACATCACGACAACTGCACAGAATGCTGTAACCGTTCCTATAATAGTTCTCTTCATATATAGTCCCCCGCAAATAAAATATACTCATCGGTCTGACAATATTAATAACAGATCAGCCGCTGCCCGTAGGATAACAAAGTAACAGTTCCATGTAAAGCGAATAACCGGGGCAGATGCGATATCCGCACCTGCCCCGGCCGTAACCTTTATAACTCTGAAAGATCATCCTTTACCGTTGATAAACTTATCGTACTTGTAAAGGAACGTTACCATCTGTCGGCGTAAGCAGTCGCCGTTAGGCTTGAATGTTCCGTCGGAATATCCTGCAAGGATCTTCTTCTCGGATGCCCAGAGCGTTGCCTTGTAGAAGTAATCAGTCTTCTTTACATCTTTGAACGGATTCTTGGTCGTCTTGGGCTTAGGCTGTCCTGCAAGTCTCCAAAGGAATGTGACGGCATGCTTTCTTGCGCATACGATCTGAGGTCCGAATGTTCCGTCCTTATAGCCTTCTACGATCTTGTTCTCGTTGCCCCAGATACAAGCCTTATAGAAATAATCCTTCTCCTTCACATCCTTGAACTTACAGGTCTTTGATTTGGGTGCAGGTTCTCCCATAAGTCTCCAGATGAATGTTACCATCTGTGCTCTTGTGCACATATTCGCGGGCTTGAACTTGGTCTGCTTATCGTAACCTTTAACGACACCAGCTGCTGTCAGGTAGTTGGTAGGAGCGAACCAGAAGTCTTTTGTTTTCGTTACGTCTTTATAGAGGCCTGTTACCGTACAAGTTGCACTCTTTCCCGCTGCAGTTGCAGTGATTGTAACAGTACCTGCCATCTTGGCTGTAACTTTACCGTTGGAATCTACGGTTGCAACCTTCTTGTCTGATGAGCTCCAAGTTATCTTACCTGTAGCACCCGTAAGTGTTGCTTTCAATGTATCGGTCTTGCCGCAGATGATGCTGTCAGAACTCTTGTTCAAAGAAAGAACAACAGAAGATGCTGATGTCGGCACCGGTGTAGTACCCGAATCGGACGGAGCCTTTGTAGGTACAGGAGTGGGAGTTGCGGTAACAGGTATAGCCGTCCACTTTGCATAGAGCGTTATATCTGATATTACCGCAGAGTCGAAATCATAAGCCGTGGTGCAGGCAGGATCCTTATACCAACCGCCGAATGTGTAACCGGATGCGGAAGGTGCAGCAGGAGCAGCAGCTTTAAATCCTTTGAATACAGCCTGAACTGTCGGGGCAGTTCCTACACCATTGGTATTGAACGTCACCTTGCATTTTGCAGGAGCATCGACCTTGATGGGAGCACAAGCATAATCTGTTTCCTGATCACCATCGTTGATCTCTCCCAAAACATATACAAAGTATTTTGTCCCCCAATCGTAAACATCCAAACCTGAAGCAGACAGATCAAAGGAACCATAGGGATCGAGCATACCATAATACTGTATCTTTGCTCCTTCAGTTCCATATTCTTTATCAAGAATCAGCACAGAATTACGACTTGTTCCGGAACTTGTGTTGGGGATCGTAACCTGACTGCCTGATACGGTTACTTCCTTGCCGGAATCAAGTTTAAAATTGACACTATCGTCAATAATCGTAAGCTTGTACTCAGTTCCTGTTTCTCCTAACTTCCCATTGACCGCTGTTGAGAAAAGAATATCCGACAGTTTGACATTCAAAGCGGGAGCAATGCCAAGAGAGTATGTTGAGTAATTGTAGTACACGCTGCCATCAGGGCGCACCATACCCACAGCAGAAGAAGACCTTTTGTGAGTAGATCGAAGCCACCAAACGTCACGTTCACCGTTAAGAACATCACGCTTTGTGCGGTTTTCGCCCTCGCTCACGTTAGGACCTTCACTCGCGAAATATCCATATGCAGAATTAAATACATCCTCTATATCAAGAAGGAATATTTCATTCTGATCCAACCAAACATAACCTGTATAATCGTATGTAACCCAAGATGGAATATCTTCATTAAAAGGTCGGCCCGATACCTCGCTTTCAGCTATTGCATAACTCTCACTTGCTGTAAAAGCCGAATGTTGAAAAGAGTTGCCTAAATAATACTGAATATCGCTTGAATCAAATTCATTCGAACTGTCATCAAAAGATTTAAAAACCAGTATCTTATCGCTATCAAGGAACAAAGTTGATGTACCAAAAGCTGTTTCGTTGCTGTTCAACACACGGAACTTTATTGGCGTTTTTCCTTTGCCGGCATCAAATGAACCGAAATAAACATAACTGCCCTTCCATTCGTCATTCGGACTATTGGGAATATCGGGATTCTTGATACCGGATGTTCCAAGGCATGTATTATCTCGGTTTTTCTTATCATAATTATCATGTGACTTGCGTTGGAAAAAAACAGTTATATTACACTCGTTATCTTCCATCGTAAAAGATACCGGAGAAGAAGTACCCAATTGATATCCGCTTCTCCAATCCGCTCTTACCCAATGAATAGATCCTAATTCGTATCCACTGTTAGGTGTGGCATATATATTTACTTTTTCACCCAAAAAAGCTGTGGCCTTGCTAACTGATACCGTACCCCCTACATCGGATATGGAAGACTCTCCGTGGGTCGTTGATATCTCAGTATTTCCATCTGAATCATAAGTAGTGGAGTAAAGATGAACACTGTGAGCGCTCGCTTCTTCAAAAACAGCTTTTATTACAACATCTGTTGAATGTATGTTAAAACTGTTGCCACTTATAGTAACTCCGCCGGAAACAACCTGCCACTCCTTCAGACGATATCCGAGATTAGGAGTAGCGTAAAGAATAACTCTCGTTCCTTCTATCCCCTTCTCTACCGAAGCATATGCATCACCCAAACCGTTTGTCGTTATCGTTACTTTATGCTCAGTAGGATCTGCCGGGATTTTTTTAAACACTACATCTATACAACAATCATCGTCCCCCATCGAAAAAGTTGCCGGAGAAGTATTACTTAACTGATACCAGCTTCTCCTGTCCGAACTTACCCAATCAATAGATCTTAATTCGTATCCACTATTAGGTGTGGCTGTTACAGTTACCTGTTCACCATATGATGCTGTAGGCTTATTAACTGAAACTGTACCTCCTATATCAGATATAGGAGACTCTCCGTAGGTGTCTGAAATCTTTGAATCTCCATCAGAATCATAAGTAGTGGAATACAGTGTAACTTTATGGGCTGTACTGTCAGCTTGAACATTGTTCTCACCAACTATATTCAACAATATAGTCAAATTCATTACGGCAACTAAAAACATTGCCATTGCTTTAATCCACGCTGCTCTTACTTTCATCTTCTGTTCCCCCTTAGTTGCTTAGTCTTTATTTCAACGTGTTCCCAAATAAAAAACATATAGTTTATAACATAAAGCGCCTGCATGAACAAGGCAGGCTGCCTTAGTGTGCTGCTACTTTTCCAACATCTCCGCACCCTGCTTTAGATAATCCGTAATAGGAAGGTGCTGGGGGCATGCCCTCTCGCACTGTTTGCAGGAGATGCAGTCTGATGCCCTGTGTCCTTCTGATGTTGCTTCTTCGTAAGCTGCTTTGGCTTCCGCCATCTGACCTGTGCCGAGGTTCTTGTTCATGGCGGAGAAGATATCCGGTATCCGGATCTCTTTGGGACAGCCTTCCGTACAGTAGTGACATGCGGTACAGGGGATAACGGATGATCTTCCCATTATCTGCTGGGCTTTCCTTATTATCTCCTGCTCCTCTTCGTTCAAGGGCTTAAAGTCCTTCATGTAGGAGATGTTGTCTTTCATCTGTTCGATGTTGGACATGCCCGACAGGACGGTGATGATGCCGTCCAGTGAAGCAACGAACCTTATGGCCCAGGAAGCGTATGACATGTTGGGGTGGTATTCCTTGAATAACTTCTTTACTTCTTCGGGAGGGTTTGCCAATGCTCCGCCTTTGACGGGCTCCATTACGGTTATGGACTTGCCGTGTTTTCTTGCGACTTCGTAGTTCGCCCTGGAAGTAACCTTGGGATTCTCCCAGTCAGCATAGTTAATCTGAAGTTGGATGAAGTCGACTTCAGGGTGGTCGGTCAGGATCTGATCGAGAAGCTCTGGACCTGCGTGGTATGAGAACCCGTAGTGCTTGATTATGCCCTTCTCCTTCTGTTCGGCGACGAAGTCCCACAGATGGAACTTGTCGTATCTCTGGTAGGTATTCTCCATGAAGGCATGAAGGAGATAGTAGTCGAAGAACCCGGCGCCAGTGCGCTCAAGGCTGGTATAGAACTGCTTCTTGGCTGCGTTTTCGGTGGGCGCCATGAGATACGCGTTAACTTTGGTACATAGTGTGAAGGATTCCCTCGGATACCTCTCCACCAGGGCTTTCCTGATGGCATTCTCGGATCCCGGGTAGATAAAAGCCGTATCGAAGTAGGTAAAGCCCGCTTCCATAAAGAGGTCCACCATGGTCTTGACCTGTTCGACATCGGTCATGAGGCCTTTTCGGGGCAGTCTCATGAGACCGAATCCGAGCTTGGGTACTTCCTTGCCGAAATAATCTGACATAACCGAATCCTCCTTTGTGTTTAAAGTGTTTGCAGCAGTCCTTCTATATCTTCCTTTGTGAAATGGTATTTACTCCCGCAGAAGTGGCACTCCGTATCTATCCCCTCGGGTGTCTTTGCGAGATCTTCAAGTTCAGTTTTGCCCAATGTTATGAGTCCCCGGCTCATCTTCTCCATGCTGCAGGGGCAGAAGAAAGATACCGGTTCTGCAGACAGATATTGAAGTTCGGGGTCCCCTAAGAAAAGATCAATTATCTTGGCGGGAGTAAAGCCTTCCTCCATAAGATATGTGATATCAGGGAACCCTGATGCCCTGGCTTCCAGCCTGTCTATGATGTCGTCGTCCGCCGAAGGCAGGAGCTGGACCATAAGTCCGCCGGCATTCGTCACCTCTCCGTCCTTGATGGCAACTCCCAAAGCTACGACACTCTTAGTCTGTTCTGACCTTGCAAGATAGTACGCGAAGTCCTCGGCGATCTCACCTGAAAGCAGTTCGACCGATCCGACATACGGTTCCTTAAGACCGATGTCGCGGATTATGGTGAGCATTCCTTCTCCCACGGCAGATCCCACATCTATCTTGCCGGGACGGTGATATGTAGTCTCCACATCCGCATTGACAGGATAAGCCCTGACTTTGTATCCGAAGTCACAGACACAGGTCATGCCTCCGATGGGGCCGTCCGCCTTGATGATGGTAGTCTGAGTATCCGTCTCGTTCTTCATGTCGGAAGATATGAGAAGGGATCCCGTCATGAACCTGCCAAGCGCGGCGGTCACGACAGATGATGTCTTATGTATCTTTGCGGCTTCGGCGCAGGTGGCTGTTGTCTTTATGGCCATGGCCCTGACTTTGCCGCCGTATCCTTCCGCCTTGATGATATGGTCTATGTCGGTGTTATCTATTCCCGGAACATTATAGGGATCGTCGCTCATCTTAATACTCCTTATGCTTTGAAAACCATGAATACCCGCTCTTCGCCGGGTGCAGGCGCTTTATCGCTTAAGTTGCCGAAGATACCTTCGAAAGACAGGCCTGCTTCTTCTGCAGCATCCTTAAATACCTCAACCGGGTAGTATCTTTCTTCCAGAACACCGTCATATCTTACATAACGCCCGTCGTCCTCTGCCTCGAAAAGAGTCAGATCCGCTGTATTCGTCCTTGTGTCTTCGTCATAGGAATTGACCCAAAGGAGCGTGAAGTCATCGTAATCTTCGTAGAAAACATTATCAGACAGGACATCCTTAAGATGATGTTCGGTTATGACATCGAAGATGAAGAGGCCTTCTTCGTTAAGGTTTTCCTTAACCTTTACGAACAGGCGCCTTATTGCGTCTTCGCTCATTATGTGATCGAGAGTGTCTGTCAAGGATATGATCACGTCCTGGCCGTATGGCAGCTCGAACTCCGTAATATCCTGCAGGACCCACATGACCTTGGAGTCGGGATCCTTGTCAGCTGCCGCGGCAAGCATGCCGGGAGCATTATCGATCCCGGTTACGGACGCGCCCCTCTGCGACAGAAGGACCGCAACTTCTCCGGTCCCGCAGCCGAGATCGCAGATGTCCATACCGGATATCTTTCCGGACGGGTTAAACTTTTCGATGAGGCTTATCACATACGAACAAACCTGTCCGCAATCCATGTCGGACTGCATCTGGTCGTAGTAGAGAGCCAGCGCATCGTAGAAGGAATCCATATTAAGGCAGGTAGGTCATGGGATCTACCGTAGATCCGTTGACACGGACCTCGAAGTGCAGATGGGCACCCGTGGAAGTACCTGTACTTCCGACCTCACCGATCTTCTGTCCTTTCTTGACCTCCTGACCCTCGCTTACGGTTATCTTACGAGCATGACCATACAGGGTAACGATGCCGTTGCCGTGGGAGATCATGCAGTAGTTGCCGTATCCGGATCCGCCGGTATTCTGGCCCTGAACAGGGGTGCTGACATAGATTACCGTTCCGCCGTCTGCAGCGCTGATAGTGGAACCGTATGTTGCTCCGGGACCTGCGATATCGATTCCGGAATGGAACCTTACCGTGCCGTATACGGGGTGTGTCCTGTATCCGTATTCGGAAGTGATGGTCCTGCATGTTACAGGCCATGCCAGAGATCCTGAAGACTTCTTCTTCGGCTTCGGAGTAGGAGTTGCCGTAGGTTCGGCAGTCGTCGTGGTTGTAGTTGTTGTGGTCGTTGTAGTGGTTGTGGTAGTTGTCGTATCCGACGTATCATCCGACGATGAGGTAGCCTTGGTATCGGATGTAGTCGTCGTGGCTGAAGTCGTTGTCGTTGCCGATGTCTTATCGGAAGCGGAAGTCGTGGCAGCTGTCGTTGCGGCAGTTGTAGCGGCGGTCGTGGTCGTGGTTGTCGTAGGATGCTCTTTGTCGTACTGAGCCTGAAGCTTCCTGATCATACCGGACATGGACCTTGCCAGCGCATCCAGTTCCTGTTCCTGCTGCTCCCATGAAGACAGTTCTGTGGATACATTCTCCAAAGCGGCGCCGGTCTTGCCGATACGTCCTTCCAGTTCATCCAGCTGACCCTGCTTCTCGTCAGCGATCTTCTGCATGTCCTGAGCTTCCTTAAGCGCTATGTCACGCTGGAGCTTTGCGTCGTCCAGAGCGATCTGCATCTCGTCGATCGCCTGCTTGTCTGCGTCAGCGATAAAAGCGATCATCTCCATGTTAGTAAAGAATCCAGCAACGCTGTCAGATTCCAAAAGGATCTCGAGAGTGGATTTGTTCTGGTGTTCGAACATTACGGATACGCGCTGCTCGAAGAGTTTCTGCTGAGTGTCCAGGTTCTCTTCAGCCAGGATATACGCTTCCAGCGCAAGAGCCTTTGTCTCGAGGGCAGCTTCGAGCTGTCCTGCAATGATCTGATACTGGGCCTTCTGTTCTTCGGAGAGCTGATTGAGCTTCTCAAGCTCCTGTTCCAGTTCGGTTTCCTGTGCGGACAGAGCCTTAACCTTCTTCTTGGCCTTTGCTGCCTTCCTTCTGGCTTCGTCCCTGGCTTTCTTCGCATTCTCGATATCGTCCTTGGATACTGTCTCATCCCTGTATTGGATAAGACCTGCATCTGCTCTTGTACCCATATTGATGACCGCCGGAACGGCACCTGCACAAAGGGCCGCTACGATCAGAAGTGATGATATCTTGATCAGTGTCTTTTTCATGATTACCTCCGCTTATACCTTTACATACTTACGCACGGATATACCCGAACCTACCGAACCGATAAGCACGCCCATAATGACGGCAACGGCCAGAGCGGCCCAGATGATCCTTGAAGTGGGAAGGAGTGCGTAGAAGCTCGAAGTGCTTATCTGACGCATCGCGTTCGCATAGATCTGATGATATACGATGGACGTGATGCCCCAAGCACACAAGGCGCTTATGAGTCCCACTATCGCGCCTTCGATTATGTACGGCAGCCTTATGTAATTGTTGGTTGCCCCAATAAACTTCATTATCTCGATCTCGACCGATCTGGAATAGACCGATATCCTGACCATGTTGGATATGATGAACAACGATATAACGAACAGGACGATAAATGCCACCACGGTCGTTATCCTGACCACGTTCGAAGCATTCGTCAGGAACTGCATGACGCGGCTTTCCTGAGCGACCCTGTAAACTCCGTCGTACATTCCGACGAGATTGCAAACATCATCCGCGTCTGCAGGATCGACCAGCCTTATGTTGAATGTATAAGGCAGGAAACTGTTGTAATCGAAGTCATCCAGAACGCTGGCGGAATCTCCGAGATTCTCTTTGTAGGAATAGTAGTTCTCCTCCGGCGTAGACATCGAATAGCTTAAGATCCTCTCGTCGCCTTTAAGTACTTCATTGACCGTATTGCGCTGCTCTTCCGTGCACTGGAGCTTCATATAGACTTCAATAGGCGGACGCTGCGACAGTTTATTCATCATATTGCGGGCATTAAGCGAGAAGATGACGAAAACACTCATGATGATGAGCATGAGCAGGATCGTGGTAACTGAGGCGACCGTTACCAACGGGTGTCTTATTATCCCGCGAAAACCTTCTCTTACCGAATTAAAAAACGCTCTTATACTCAACTGTCTTCATCTCCCAACAGATCTATATCTTCTTCAGGGGCACTCGCCTCGGACCCCTTCTTTGCAGCTTTCTGCTGTTTTTTGGCCTGCTTGAGCTCAGCCTTGGCGCGCTTCTTCTCTTCCCTGATCTGCTTTCTGGTCAACGGTTTATCGTCTTCCGGCTCAGGGTGAGATTCTTCTCCGCCTTCTTTATCTTCTGCGGCTTCCTCAGGCTCTTCTTCATCTCCGGCCGGAGCCTCTTCGGATACTTCTTCAGCCTCGGGCTCATCTTTGATCATGGCGTCAAACTGCTCGAGCGTGATCTCCGCAGGGACTTCCTCAAGCACCTGATCTTCTGCCGCCTTCACTTCTTCCGGCTTTATCTCGATGATCTCGGCAGGACCTTCCCTGCTCTCGATGAGCGCACCCTGAGGTTCCGCCATCTCGGGAAGCTTGGGCGTCTCTTGGGGCTTCGGAAGTTCGTCACCGAACAGTACCTGTCCCTGTCCTGCGGGAAGCCCTTCTTCATCGTACATATCGCTGTAGTCGGAATCTGCTCCGAATCCGTCGTCGCCGTGCTTAACGGAAGCTCCTTCCAGACCGGTCACGGTCGCGCCGCCGAATGCTTCGATTCCTCCGAATCCTGCCTGATCCGGGGTCTCGTCCGCCTTCTCGGAATATCCGCTCTCGTTCTCGTCTCTTACGATCAGACCTTCCTCGATCTCGACAACTCTCTGCTGCATCCTGTCAACAAGGTTGCTGTCATGGGTGCAGACAATGACCGTTGTTCCTGAACGGTTGATCTCCAGGAGCATCGCCATGATATTCTCGGATGTCTCCGGGTCAAGGTTACCCGTAGGCTCGTCGGCAACGATGATCTTAGGGGTATTGACCATGGCGCGGGCTATGGCAACCCTCTGCTGCTCACCGCCGGACAGTTCCTGGGGATATGCGTCAGCCTTATCCTCAAGACCTACGACCTTGAGCATGATCTGTACCGATCTGGTCAGGCTCTGCTTGGGAACACCGATGATCTCGCCGGCGAACGCGATGTTCTCGGCTACGGTCTTGGTGTCAATGAGCCTGAAGTCCTGATATATCATTCCTATCTGTCTTCTTAAGACGGGCACTAACGCCCTCGACATGTGTGATATATCGAAGTTATCAATGGTTACTTTGCCTTCTGTGGGGTTCTCTTCACAAGTTATGCACTTGAGGAGAGTCGATTTACCTGAACCGGATTTGCCGATGACAAAGACGAATTCTCCGCTGTTTACGGTAAAATCAACGCCTTTGAGAGCTTCGACTCCGGATTTATAGGTCTTCTTTACTTTCTCGAATCTTATCACTTATCTTTTTTGTCCTTACCTTATCTTATTATCGGTCGGATTATTAAGATAATCGATATATGTTCGTACCATCGTTGCCATCTTGAACAATACGGCATCATCGAATTTTCTTAAGTCCAGACCGGTCTTGGTCTTGACCTTCTCGAGTCTGTAGACCAGTGTGTTCCTGTGAACGAACAGTTCTCTTGAGGTCTCGCTTCCGTTAAGGTCGTTGGCGAAGAACGTGTCGATAGTCGTTCTCGTCTCCTCGTCGAGCTGTCTGTATGCTTCGTTAGGGAATACTTCCTTTATGAACATCTCGC
Organism: Clostridiales bacterium; assembly: GCA_017964005.1. GTDB lineage: Bacteria > Bacillota > Clostridia > Saccharofermentanales > Saccharofermentanaceae > Saccharofermentans. The sequence continues at coordinate 33,315 of JAGCSR010000035.1, read as the reverse complement.
AAAGGGGCTTGGGAAGCTGATAGATGAGTCTTCCAAGGCCCAGGTTGTCATATCTTGATATGTCAGCTTCGCTGTCGAAGATCTTGCTGACCTTAAGCGCGGTCATGGCATCCGAGTAGGATTTGCTGATATCCATGAACGAGGACACCACGGAACCTACGGCAACCTTTGAGATGATGCCTTCGGATACGAGACAGGAATGAACAGAACTGGCCGTGTCATCAATGAACTGATTGCGGATATCTTCTTCTTCCGGCTGTTCTTCCACATCCAGGATGATGATTATCGTCGTATCATCCATAGCGATTACGGTCGCAACCTCACTGTCGTTATAGAGGTTCTGTAATATCTCGAAAGACTCGGCGCTCTGGGCGGAATCCGTTCTGATGACATAAACGACTCTGGAGTTCTTGCAGTCGATCTTATAGCTTCTTGCGATCATCGGGACTTCGCTCCTGATCTCATTATCGAGAAGGACGTTCCTTATGAATACTGTCCTCTCCGCGTCAGAACCCTTATCCTTAACGATGAGCTTTATCCATTCGGCTATCAGCATCAGGTTGACCTTGACATTGGCATCCGTGCTGTTCACGTATGCTATGTACTTGAGCTGCTCTCCGATATAGACCTTCATGTATGTCTTGTCGGCAGTAAGAGCAAAATCATCATTACTGAGCATTACGGCTCTGAAAGAAGGATCGACCTCGCCTTCCGCCTCATCAGAAGTAGATGCGAGTATGTTACCGGAGCTGTCCAGCACACCGGCATCATAAGGGAGGATATTCTTAGCCTGCTTCATACACTTCTTGAGCTCTTCCATATCGGCACCTCGCTTGAGCACATAATTTTGTATATTATAATAGTTTTTATCAAAAATAGGTAATCTGCCTCAAAAAAGCCACATAAAAGTAAAAAAGGACCGCATCAGGCGGTCCTTTCTCATTTTTCCCTTTATCCCATTAAGTTTTATGTATCTTTATCAGTTCGAATAGGATCTTCCCTTGGAGTCACCGTTGACCGTAACTGCTCCGATCTGGGTCTTGATATCGAAGACCGTATCTTCCTTGGACGAGGAAGCGTTGATGGCTCCTACATCGCTTTCAGCCACGAGCTTGTCGTATGATCCTTCGATCTCGATATTTCCGACATCGGAATCTACGCTGCCCTTGCCGAATGTCACACCTTCAAGATCGATATTGCCCATATTCGTCTTGATCCTCATGTCACCCATCGAGATCCTGTCGAATTCGATGTTGCCTGCGTCTGTCTTAAGATCCATGTCTCCGAGATCACAGTCACTGACCTGAACATTGCCTGCATCCGTGTCGATCCTGCATGTTGCGGACTTGATATCCTTCATCTGTACATTTCCGGCGTCGCATTCGATGTTTATATCATCGAAAACCCGGTCTTCAAGATTTACGTTGCCAGCGTCAGCTTTGATCTTGATGTCCTCCATGACAGCTGATCCGTCCTTGGGGACCACAACGGTAAGGTCACATCTTTTGGCCGGGAGTCCGTCTCCCAAACTTATGATATCGCCGAATCCGACCACATTCAGATCGAATCCCTTCTGGCTCTTGACCTCTACCTTGAGGGTATCGCCTTCAACATCGATATCGGTCTTAAATCCTGACGGATATACGGTCTTGACCTTGTAAGAATCACCTTCTTCGATCTTGAAATTCACAACGTTCGCGTCAACCTCGATGTTCTTGAAGGGTTCTGTCTCCTGCTCTTCGGATACGTTCTTGGAATCTCCGATATTCACGGGGTTCATAATGGTTCCGATACCCAGTCTGCATCCCATCGAGAACAGGATGACGAAGCCGGTGATCACGAAGATCGAGATCGTGTACAAGATTTTTGCAAGTTTCATAGTCTTTTCTCCTTTTATTCCATTTTGTTCTTTATTGTTCTGTTATAACTTCAGGTCTTACGATGAGTTTCTTTTTGAGTATCACATATACTATGGCTGCCACCGGCCAAATGATCCATGACGCCCACCATGCAAATGTCACAAAGCTTACCATCAGGTAGATGCATGTTATCGTCTGCCAGTAAACGCTCATTACGAAGTCTGCCGCGGGACTTATGTATCTGACACTTCTGTCGGACGATCTTTGGGGCTTATACTGAGCCTTCATGCTCCCCTTGTCGTTAAGGTCCAGAAGATCGTCGTAAGCATTCTTGCAGATCGAAGAATATATGATCATGAATACTCCTATGGCGATCATGATGAACAGCATCGGGGCTCCCACAAGGTTTTCCGCTCTGGAGTAGTTTTCCAGTACTGCAGAGGGAAGCCAGCAACCCGCGCAAAGGACTATACCCGTAATGAGAAGGACGATCCTCGTGGAATCGAACCTGTCACGTTCGTCGGCGACATATCTTGTCGCATCCACCGACAGAGTGCTCTCTTTGTCATTTACATTCTTAAGTTCCTTCTTCTTCATCATTCCGAGAACGATAAGGATAACGCCTGCCGTATCGAATGCGAACATCCCGGCAACTCCTATCATATCCAGATTATCCGGCAGGATCTCGGATACCAGTACGGGGCATATAAAACCCAGGATGATGAGTGCTACTCCCAATGCTATGGGCAGCGCCTGTGATGTCTTGATCCCTATATACTTCTTTGCTTCTTCCGTTCCGAGGATAGTCTTTTCTTTAGTCTCGACCGCCTCTTCCTTCTGCTTTTGGACTTCTTCTTCCACTCCCAGGGCCTCGGCAAGTTCATCGAGATTGCCGAATTCCGATATAACGCTTCCTACGGCCTCGTTCTCTGTCTTGCCCTCGGCTATGAGCTCAGTGTACTTATCCTCCATCATCTGGAGGAGCTCATCCTTAGCCCTCATCACCGACGGTGTGTTCGGCAGATTGGCAAACATCCGGTCCAGATAATTCTTAACAGCTTCCATTCTCATTCTCCTTTGTAATGAACTTCTCGATGACCTCTTTGGTCAGGACCCACTCATCCCTTTTCTGTCTGTAATATTCCATGCCATGGGTTGTGATGCGGTAGTATGTCCTTCTTTTTCCGGTGTCTTCGGAGATCTGTGAGAAAGACTCCACATATCCGTTCTTCTCCATTCGGGTGAACGCCGAGTACAACGTGGTTTCCTTTATGATGTACTTACCGTCCGTGAGATTCCTGATCTGCTTGGATATCTCATACCCGTAAGAAGGGCCCTTGAGCAAGAGGAACAGGATCATCGTGTCATTGTAGCCGCGAATGATGTCACTGCTGATCTCTGTCATCTGATCTCTCCTTTCTTCCTTTATCGGTCCTGCGGCACGTCTGCCCCGGGATCTGCTTTCAAACCGGTTCCCTTATTACCACGACTGTCGTTACTTCGGCTGTCATAGTACGACTGTCGTAGTAAAGATAACACCGGGAGATCTGAGTGTCAACACCATTTTTGAGAATAAACTGTGAACTCGCGAAAAATGTTCGAATTTTTGTTCTTTTGGCGAGTTTAGTCCGTTTATTGTCACTTTGAATGTGTTATACTCCCCTCATAAAAGAACAAACGAACGTTTTGACAAGATCAGAACAGAAAGAGGTAAACCAATGTCACCTGCAGATATAGCCATTTTCTTCTTCTTCATACTTGTAACAACAAAAGCTTTGATCGATTCCGTCGATTACTGGAAGAATGACGAAGAAGCCTCTGAGCGGATAACATCTCCAGCCGCTCGTGTCCCTCAAGCCCACAGGCGTCCTTCTGCCCGCCCCGTCCCCATCAAGAAGATCGGGGCGGACAGGAGTCCTGTGCGCAGGGCAGCATAAGAACCCCCGTTTACTTCCACACATAAGGACTGATCCCCTGGATTTCAGGGATCAGTCCTTTTACTTTGGAGAAGATCATCCGTTGTATAATTTGATCAAGGAAAATTTTTTCGAAAAAAAGTGTAAAAACTGCAATGCCCGTTCGTCTTATTGGTGAGATCTCGAAAAAACGAGCAGCGGCGGAGTAGGTTAAAGATCTCACCAAGTGATCCCCCCGAATAAAAAGGACCGGCTTGTCATATGACAGGCCGGTCTGTTATTTGTGATTGAAAAATCAGAAGGATACCTGGTTCTTTCCTTCTCTCTTTGACTTGTTGACCTTGCGTTCGGCATGTGACAGAAGTTCATTGATATCAGGATTCTTTGGATCCAGCGTTGCAAGACCTATAGATACCGTAACCTTCTCTCTCTTTCCGTCAAGGATAACCGGGTTATTCGATACCTGGTTGACGATCTGCTTGGCGATCCCGAGAGCCGCCATCTTATCCCTGTCAGGAAGGACCGCGGCGAACTCGTCTCCGCCGATCCTGAAGCACGTGTCCGACTTTCTGGTATTGCCGAGAAGGACTTCCGCTATGGACCTTAATACGATATCTCCGTTCTGCTGACCGTACTGATCGTTTATATACGTAAGGTCGTCCACATCGAGCAGTATAAGAGAGAACGTGCTGCCGTCGTTGCGCTCCTCATAAAGGCCGGTCAGTTTCTCGAGTTTCTCGTAGAAATATCTTCTGTTATAAAGACCCGACAGGTCATCAACACGCGCAAGGAGCTGCATCTTCTCATAGGAACGCTCAAGCTTCTTCTCGAGCATCTTGATCTCGGTTATATCTTTCGTGGAACCCCAAGTACCGATGATCTGTCCGTCATCGCCGAACAAAGGATACTTGGATGCAAGAAAATATTTTGTGTTGTCCTCATCGATCACCAGTTCTTCTTCGATGTTAAGGATAGGCTGCCCGGATGCCATAATAGCCATCTCAGTCTCTCTTGCGGCCTGGGCAAAATCCTTGGGGAAGAAATCGAAATCAGACTTGCCGAACAGTTCTTCCGGAGATCCTACACCGAACTGCTTGGCATGAGCCGCACTGTTCCAGATGAACCTGGAATCACTGTCCTTGAAGTAAACAGTATCCTCACTGTAATTCTTTATGGTCTCAAGACAGATCTTATCCAATTCTGCCCTGTTGCCGGGATCGGTGTAGTCTTTCATATTCTGTCTCTCCTGATCTCAGTTGTCGCATCCTCGGGACACGCCTTATATTTTAACTTATATCTCTTCTCTTTACCAACAGATAACTGATGAAGCCGGCAGCCGCCGAGTATATCGCCGCACACAGGAATGCCCTTGTATAGATCCATGCTCCGGAATCGAATCTCAGTTCGACAAGGTTCATGGTGATCATCATGTGGGACAGGGAGAAGTCCTGGGGGATATTGTCATTCTTGTACTTAAGATACATATCAGCGAACTGTACAAGATATGATACCGTTCCCATGGAAAACAATACCCCGAAGGTAATACCTGCGGAACGGCTCCTGCAGATCACCGTGGCAGCCGCAACTATTAGAGCGAAAGCAAAGATGAGGAAGTATGACGCGATAAAGTAGAGAAGGAATCTCGGTGTTATCCCCAGTTCAAATGTCTTCGCCCAGCATGTTGACGCGAAAGCGCTGATTATCCAGATCCATATGTGCATGATAAGGACATATGCGCCCATGGCAATGGCTTTGCCTGCCAGACCTTTCCAGCGTTTGTCGTTGATCAGGGTATAATTCCTTGCCATTCCGAACGCGTAGTCAGAACCGAAGAAGAGTCCTGCGAATATCGCTAGGAACATCAGTTCGTTCATGGTGCTGACATTGTATCTGAATACATCGCAGGCGGTGGAATCGTAATACATTCCCTGGCCTACGATCTCTATATCCTCCTCGTAGCTGTCGGAGTTCGTGCTCCTCTCATATGCTGCCGCGACCTGCGCCAGTCCCCCTTCTTTGAAGAACTTATCAAGGGCGGCATTAACATCCATCGTCGCCGCCTCTTCCATAGTATCCTGAGAGATCCCGAAGAGGGCGGATATGTTGAATCCCAGAAGGAAGAAACTGAACGTGAACGTAGTGATGAAGAGGATAACGAGGATGACCCACGTGCTCTTCTGCTTTAATGCTCTGTATAACTCCATTAGAATGATGTTCTTGAGCATAAGTCCGCCTACCTTATCGAAGATCCTGTTCCGGTAAGCTTCATGAAGTATTCTTCAAGATCCGCTCCCGCAACGCTTATGGATTCCACCGGGATATCAGCTTTGGCAAGTGTCATGTTGATCTCGCCGCTCCTTGACGTATCGGTATACACAAGGATCGTCTTCTTGCCGGATATCTTATAGTCTTCTATCCCCATCTTCTTCAGGCCCTCTGCCACAAGGTCAGGAGCGGAGCTCTTGATGACGATGCTGTCGGTGCATCTCTTCTCAAGATCTTCCATGGTGGATTCTTCCAATATCTTCCCGTTATCGATTATCGCGTAATCCGTTACGAACTTCGCGAGTTCCTCGAGAATGTGACTGGAGATGATTATGGTCGTATGGTACTTGCCGTTAAGGTATGTCAGGAGGTCTCTAACTTCCGCTATTCCCTGAGGGTCGAGTCCGTTTACGGGTTCGTCCAGGACCAGAAGTTCCGGATCTCCTACAAGGGCCAAAGCGATCCCCAGTCTCTGTCTCATTCCTAGAGAATACTTTTCGACTTTCTTATGGCATACCAAAGACAGCCCTACAAGTTCGAGCTTCTCCATCATGTATTTCTTGTCGGTGATGCCGTAAGCCAGGCACTTCAGTTTGAGGTTTGCGTATGCCGAAAGCTTAGGATTAAGGGCGGGAAGTTCTATCAGGGCTCCGATCCTGCCGTAGTCCGGCTTGCCGCTGTCCTTATACTCAATGCTGCCCGATGTGGGTTCCGTCATTCCGCAGAGCATGCGCATAAATGTGGTCTTACCGGCGCCGTTACGGCCGATAAGCCCGTAGATGGATCCTTTGCCGATCGTGAGATTTACGCCGTCAACAGCCTTCTTGTCACGGAATTCCTTGGACAGGTCAGATGTCTTTATGAGGATCTCTCCCATTGACCGCCTCCCGCGTTACTCGGATGCTGTCTCCTTGGAAACAAAGCTGATCCCCTCAGCCGCCAGCGCATCGATAAATTCACCGTTGGGAAACTTGGCCGTCGTGAATACACCCGGATTCTTCCACTTATCAAGGCACATCATCTTGGAGGCTGCCACCGCGACCTTCGTCTCGACTTCATCAAAATCAGAGACATTGACCTTATATTCACAGGTCTTCTTCTTATCACCTATAGTGCCTGTTATCCTGATCTTCTCGCAGGGAGTATTCTTGGCGTCAGGGTATCTTACACCTTTCTTCTTCTTGGGAGCGGGCCTTTCGGGAAGGAACAGTCTCATAAAGTCATAGGGGATGACTTCGAGATTACTGATAACGACCGGGTCCGAAGACAGAAGCCCAACTTTCTCAAGAGCGTTCAGGATCTCTTTCTTCTGCTTCTCTTTCTTGGCTTCTTCCCTCTTATTCTTCTTCTTTGTGTCCTTGAGCTTGAGGGGAGCCGTCTCCTTAAGGCACCTTACATTCTTGAAATCAGGGAACTCCTTGATGATGTCAGTGATAACAACATCAGGAACGAGCCTGTAGGACTTGCCGTTTTTCTCAGGCTCGGGCTTGGGGACTTCCACAAAATCAACGGAACCGTCCACGATCCTTGCCGCGCCGCCGCCTTCCAGTTTGACTTCGCCGGATTCTTCCTCTTCAGGAACTTCTTCAGCCTCACCCGTCAGATCCTCCCTGTAAAGAGGCGCCTCTTCTTCGGGCTTGCCGTCTTTGTCTTCAGGTTCATCGGGCTCAGCCTCAGGCTGACCGTCTTTGCCGGTCTTGATGAAATCTATGCTCTCGATCTTGTCGAAGTCGATACCGTTGGCATTGCGTATGCATGCGGTCAGTGCAGCCGGATCGTATCCGCATCCGGTTACGGCAGTAAGCCCCTGCTTCTTGAAATCCGCGAAATACTTGAACTGTGTTCCGAGAAGATCCGTGTATTTGGGATTATCCGGAACATTATGTATTTCAAAATCAAGATAGGAAGCTCCGACATTAAGAGCCAGCTTCAGTATATTATCAGTCAGTTCGACCGGCATGAGGTTGATTATGAGGTCCGGTCCGAAGATCCTGGCCATCATCATGGCACCCTCGGTATTAGTAACATCTATTCCCGCAGTTATGATCCTGACGCTCTTGGTCTGGACCTTCTTCTTCAACTCGTTGCACTCATTTTTATCCTTGGAAGCTATACAGATCTCAGATACACATCTCCCGTCGGCGCAAAGCCTGGTGATGATCTGTTCCGTTGTATCGGTACAGCCGAGAATAAGAACTTTCTTCATTTACAAGATCCCCTATATAAACGATATGTACCAATTCTATCACGAATCCGGGTTTAATGCCGAGTCATATGAATATTTTTCGAGAAAATCTTCGCCCTTGATCACTTCGGTATGCGAAGTCCCCGGATATCCTATCTGTTTGGAGCATTCGTAGATGGCTATGGCAGCCGCATTTGACAGGTTCAGGCTCCTGCAGGTGGCAGCCATCGGTATCCGAAAACACCTGTCGAGGTGTGCCGCCAGGATCTCGTAGGGGATCCCCGTACTCTCCTTGCCGAGAATGAGATATATGTCCTTATCTTCCTCAACGCCCCGAAAATCTATGTCCGACGGCGGGACCTTGCCGTATCTGGTCATGAAGAAGAATTCCCCCTTGTCACCGCAGGAAGACAGGAACTGCTCGTAGTTATCGTAGAGAGTATATTCTGCCCAGGTGATATGTCCCGTGGTGGCGCGCTTGAACTTCGGATTCTCTATATCGAACCCCAAAGGTCCGATAAGATGAAGCCCGCAGTCGAAGGCCACGCAGGTACGCATGATGTTGCCTGCGTTTTGGGGGATCTCCGGCTCATAGAGTACTACCTGGATCCTGCCCATATCATTACTTCTCCGGATCGAGCTTATCTTCGATCAGGTCTATGGCATGAAGATACCCTTCCAGTCCCTCGCCCATGATCGTGGCGAAGCAATAGTAGGACACATAGGATACCTGTCTGAAGGGTTCCCTGGAGGATACATCCGATATATGGACTTCCACCGCGGGGATATCAACGCTCTTGAGAGCATCCAGGATAGCAACGGACGTATGCGTGTATGCTCCGGGATTGATGACTATCCCATCCACCTTGTCGAAGTATGCCTGCTGGATCATGTCAACGATATCACCTTCGTGATTGGACTGAAGGCAGGTAACATCGATGGCCCGTTCTTCGCAGTATGATGCGATCTTATCCACCAGAGCCTCATAGTTGTCATTGCCGTAGATCCCGGGTTCCCTTATGCCCAGCATATTAAGGTTGGGACCGTTTATTACCAGTATATTCATGTTCAGCCCTCCCCACCTATCATCTTCAATACCTTCCCGGAGGCTTCCTCCAGGAATTCCTGTTTGTCTTCGAACTTTCCGTAAGTCAGTTTGTGGTCGCAGAGCATCTCATACTTCTCACGCCTCTGCTCGTAAAGGACTTCCACGCCGCGGGATGCGGACAGAGGCCTTCCGGCGGACGTCAGGATATCTAAGGGACGCTCGATATAGAACACATGGGAATTGCAGCGGAGCGGGAAGTAATTGACCTCTCTGGTAACGATGCCGCCGCCGCAGGAGATCACAAGACCGCTCTGCGCCAAGTACTTGGCGGCAACCTGAGACTCGTTGGCACGGAAAGCATCCTCTCCTTCAGTCTCTATAGTCTCCGCAGGAGTGCATCCGAACTCTTCGGTATACGCGTCATCAAGATCCACATGCTGCCTTCCGGTGATCCGGGCGATCTCGGTGCCCAGGATGGTCTTGCCGCAGCCCGGCATGCCGATAAGGGTGATGTTCATCATCTCGCTTTCGAGGATCGTAATGACCTTGTTGATGACTTCGGCGTCTTCATCGGTAATGTCATCCGCAACATGGGTCTCGCCCCTGAAGAACTTCATGGCTTTATAAGCCTGGGCCACCAGCATCGCAAGTCCCCCTGCGGTCTTAAGCCCTTTGGCCTGAGCCTTCTGCAGGAACAAAGTCCTTGAAGGGTTATAGATAACGTCAAGACATGCTTCGAGAGAGGGGAAGCGGTCAAGGTCGAGAAGGTCCTTATCCACCTTGGGGAACATTCCTACGGGTGTGCAGTTAACGATAACCTCGGCATCGCCGCATTCATCATAAACATTGGAATAATCGATCGGCGTCTCAAGATCGCAGAACCAGATGGTCTCAGCTCCCGATGTCTTAAGCGCGTATTCCACGGCAGAAGCGGCGCCCCCGGTCCCTAAGACCAGGACCTTTTTGCCGGAAGGCGATATCCCTGCCCTTCTCATCATGAACATGAATCCGTAGTAGTCGGTGTTATATCCGCAGGTCTTGTCCTTATCGAACACGACGGTATTAACGCTTCCCGTGATCGTCGCGGCTTCATCGGTCACATCGCACCTTGCGAAGGCCTCCCTTTTATAAGGGATCGTGACATTGAATCCGCCGAACACACCTGACGCGAAGAGTTCGTCCAGTTCTTCGGGTTCCCGTTCGATCACGGAATAAGAATAATCCTCGCACATGAGGTTATGGATCTGAGGCGAATAAGTATGGGGAAGGCTCCTTCCCAGGACTCCGAAAGCCGGCTTATTCTGATGCTTCTTGGATATATCGAAGATCGTCTTATAGAGGTCTTCCACATAAGGACGGCTCTCGGGACCTGCAGTCTCCTTAAGTTCTTCATATTTTGCGGCTTCTCTGGCAGGATCGTAGAAATCCGATCCCGCTCCTCTCTTGTATACACCGATCTTACGGCTTATGGCAACTCTCTTCTCGAACGCCTTCAGGAGTTCCCTGTCGGCATCGTCTATCTGACGGCGCAGATCCTTTAAGTCCTCACTCATACTTCCTGCTCCTTTGATCTTTCTTTGGTAATGATCATATCATAAAGCGCAACGGCGCATGCGGCTTCAACCACCGGCACCGCACGGGGCGCTATGCACGGATCGTGCCTTCCCTCAATGACCAATGTCGTATCCTTCTTCTCTTTGATATCAACAGTATTCTGCTCCCGCCCGATAGATGGCGTCGGCTTGACTGCCACATCGAACACGATGGGGGCGCACCTTCCTCCGACTGATATGCCGCCCAGGATACCGCCGCTCCTGTTGGATCCCAGCAATACCTGTCCTCCCTCTCCCATAACGAAAGAGTCGTTATTCTCGGAACCTCTGAGCTTTGCACAGCCGAATCCGTTGCCGAATTCAATACCCTTTACGGCAGGGATCGCGTAGACGATCTGGGCGATCTTGCCTTCTATCCCGTAGAACAGAGGTCCCCCTATCCCTTCCGGCATTCCGTAAACGACACACTCGATGATGCCTCCGACGGAATCCGAATCAAGCCTTGCCTGCTCGATGGCATCCTTCATCCGGTCTCCAGAAGCATCATCGATCACCGGGAATTCCTTGGACGCGACATCCGACAGCGAAGCTTTCATATCTGAATCAAGAGGAGCCGCGTCGTAATAGGACTTATCACATATCCCCGCAACCTCCTTCAAGTGCGCGGCAACAGTGATCCCCCTCTTCGACAGCTGCTGCAAAGCTATGGACCCTGCAATGCAAAGAGGCGCCGTCATCCTGCCCGAGAATATCCCGCCGCCTGACCTGGCAGCATCGTCACCGTAGATCATGGGAGCCGTGAAGTCCGCGTGCGACGGCCTCGGCTTATTCATTATCGAAGCGTAATCCTTGGGCTTCGTATTCGTATTGACTATATATCCTTCCAAGGACCCGTCATCCTTCCTATCGAAAATGACTTCGTCCTTCTCGGATCTCGGGGTCGACCATTTATTCTGACCCGGAGCCCTTCTCTTCATGAAGGCTGCAGTCTCCTCCTTATCGGGTTCAACCCCTTCGGGGAGTCCCCGGATAACAACGCCGATAGTTGCGCTGTGGGACTGCCCGTATATCTCAAGGGACAGGGTGTCCCCTCTGTATATGCTCTTCATGCTCATGGGATCATCTCCCTTCTTATTATCTCCTGTAGTTCAGGGAAGGATTTATTGAGACATTCGATATCGTCTATATCGACCCTGATCTTCAGTATAACAGCGATAAGAACGGCGCACATCGCCATCCTGTGATCGTGGTAAGAAGACAGGGATATTACTTGAGGCACCTTGTCCATGACCTGATCTTCCATCCCGTAAACCGTCAGGGAATCTTCTTCCTCCTCAGTCTTAACTCCTATAGCGGAAAGCTGTTCTCTTACGGCACAGACCCTGTCGGACTCCTTGATCCGAAGCCTCGATACTCCCGTAAATGTGATCTTATCGAAGTAGAAGGGGGCCGTAACCGCCATATAAGGAACAATGTCCGGAGTATCACCGCACTCCCAGACACAATCATCCCCTGCCACATGGGTCTTTGCGAACCTTAAGTAATCTACTATCGCCCGGTCTCCCTGGTGTGAAGAATAGTCAAGTCCCGAGACCCTGATCTTCGAAAACTCGGCAAGACAAAGAAGGAACGCTCCGTTGCTCCAGTCGCCTTCGACCTTAAACCCCGAGACGGGTACGGCAAGCCCTGCCAGAGGCTTTACCGCATATTTATTATCCGACACCTCAACAGTCTGACCGTACTTCGCCATGACATCCAAAGTAAGGTCCACATATCTTGCGGACTTCATCTGTCCTTTGACCGTGATCGTGCAAGGTTCGGAGAACAAAGGAAGCGCCATAAGGAGTCCCGAGATATATTGTGACGATACGCCGCCGTCGATCGCATAGTCTCCGGGAGTCATCCTGCCGGTAACGATTATCCTTCTCGTATCAGCATCTTTGGTGATCTTTATCCCGTGAGGCAGCAGCGCTTCTTCCAGTTCTTCAAGGGGTCTGTCGAACAGGCGCCCTTTAGTCTCGAAGATGAGCTTATCAGATCTTTTATCCTTATCGTTGAGAAGGTATGCAGCGGCAACGGGGATCATGAACCTTAATGTGGATCCTGATTCGGAACAGGGAAGCACCACTTCATCCCCGCCTCCGGCAACTGCCGCAAGGCAGGCTTTGGTCGCGATGATATCGTCGTTATCGCCTGCCGAAGGCTCAAGAGGATCTTTGGCCCCCATCAGGAACCGGACGATCAGTTCCCTGTGGAAGATCGACTTCGAAGGCGGTGCTTCGACGGTAATATCAAGCTCTTTGTCCCCGGCAGATATTATCATCAGATACCCCTTCTCGAAAGAAACGCAAGATATTCATCTTCATTCATCTTAACGATCTCAGCATGCCCGATCTTATTTACGAGTATCAGGGATAATGTATTCCCTCTCTTCTTCTTGTCATTCATGGCACCGGCTGTGAGCTTATCGGAAGTGATATCATCTCCGGAGGGAAGCCCGTATGCTTCTATCAGAGACTTCATCTTATCAGCTTCTTCGCTTTCGCAAAGGCCTGCCGCGACGCAGGAATCTATGAAGATACCCATACCCTTGGCAACGCAAACGCCGTGCATGAGAGTGTAATCGCTCAAACTCTCGATGACGTGACCTGCGGTATGACCGAAGTTCAGTATCTGCCTTCTTCCGGTATCGAACTCATCAGAGGCTATTACGTCCGCTTTATCGGCAACGCATGCCTTTACGACCTCGGTAAGTTCTTCCGTATCCGAAGCAAGGCTTGAGGCATTTCCTGAATCCGCTATCGCTTTCAAGCGTTCATAGAGGGGGATATCCATGATGAACGCGTACTTTATGACTTCGCCCATTCCTTCGGTAAAAAGTTCGGGGCTCAGTGTCTTAAGGCAGTCGGTATCTTCGATGACGACAGAAGGCTGCAGGAAAGCGCCCACCTGGTTCTTTGCGGCAGGAAGGTCAATACCCGTCTTGCCTCCGACGGAAGAATCCACCATGGCAAGAAGGGATGTTGGGACCTGAACCACACTGATCCCGCGAAGGAACGTGGCGGCGGCAAAGCCTGCCATGTCTCCCGCGACACCTCCGCCCAAAGCCAGAACGGCATCGGATCTTGTGAATCCTTCTCTGGCCATAGCATCCCACATACCCGCAACGGTCGTTATATTCTTGGATCTCTCCCCCGCCTCGAAAACATATTCATATACATCGAATCCGCCAGCTTCAAGAGAGTCTGTCACTGTCTTCATGTATAAAGGAGCGACGTTCGTGTCGCTGACAACAAGGACCTTCAACGCATTAGGAAGAACCCCTTTAACAATACTTCCGGTATCGGAGAGGATCCCCGCTCCTATGATCACATCATACTCGGAAGAAGATGCCCTTACATGTATCTTATCTTCCAATGTCCAAGGCCTCCCTTCTCTTCCTTCCTTCGTCGAGGAGCTTCATGAGAGTATCTTCATCTCCCGTCCTGATCGCCTCCGCATATTTATTAAGTTCTTCTATCTCTGTTGCGATATCTTCAAGAAGATAATCCTTATTGTTCATGAACAGTTCCGTCCACATCGAAGGGTTGAGAAACGCGACTCTCGTCATGTCCTGGAATGACCCGCCCGTGAACCCGGGAACATATTCGCACTTGTCGTTCTTGACTATACTGTTGGCCATGACATGCATCATCTGGGAAGTGTAAGCGATCATGCGGTCGTGGTGGTCGGGGTCAGTTATAACGAACATCCCGAACTTCAGAGGAGAGAGGAGTTCTTTGGCCCTTCCGATAAGTTCCGTATCGTTCTCATCTTCGGGAACCAGGATCATGGAAGCGCCTGCATAAAGGTCTTCCAGGGAATTATCGTAACCCGCCTTCTCGGTTCCCGCCATAGGATGTCCTCCTATGAACCTGAACCCGTTCTTACCGGACTTGGACAAAGCGTAACCTTCGGCACACATCCTTCTTTTGATACCGCAGGCATCGACAACAACGGTAGAACCCGATATAAGGTCCTTATGCGCGGTAAGCCATTTGACCGCAGCATCCGTAAAGAGACTAATGATGATGATATCGCACAAGGCTATGTTCTCTTCATCCATTGGCGCATTCACGACACCATCCGCAATGGCTTTCTCGGTAACGGCAGCCGTCCTGTTATCCGCATAGATAACACAGTCCGGGGCATTCTTGCGATACCCCTTTGCGAAGGATCCGCCTATCAATCCGAGTCCTACTATTCCTACGTTCATATATTCACCTGCTTATTTCTTAAATATCGTTCTATATATTACAGGATACTGCGGACTTTTGCGACAGATGCGGCAACATCAGCAAACTGCTGGAAGGTCAGAGACTGGGCGCCGTCCGACAGAGCCTTGGGCGGGTTGGGGTGAACCTCGATCTCAAGTCCCGCGGCACCGGCAGCCGTTGCCGCCATTGCCATAGGCTTTATAAGGCTTGCCCTTCCCGTAGCATGCGAAGGGTCAGCAACGATCGGAAGATGAGTAAGTTCCTGAAGCATGGGGATCGCTGACAGATCGAAAGTATTCCTCGTATAAGTCTCATAGGTCCTGATGCCTCTTTCGCAGAGGATAATGTTCTCATTACCTTCGCTCATTATGTACTCTGCGCTCATCAGGAGTTCCTTCAATGTGGCAGACAAGCCTCTCTTAAGAAGGATAGGCTTATTGGTCTTGCCGAGTTCCTTTAAGAGCTCGAAGTTCTGCATATTGCGGGCTCCGACCTGGATAAGGTCAACGTCTTCGAAAAGAGGAAGATGGTCGGGGTTCATGATCTCCGTTACTATGGGAAGTCCCGTTACTTTCTTGGCTTCAACGAGGAGCTTTATTCCTTCCTCCTTCAAGCCCTGGAAGTCATAGGGCGATGTCCTCGGCTTGAACGCGCCGCCCCTGAGAAGCGTTGCGCCTGCGGCCTTGACAGCCTTGGCAGTCTCGATGATCTGTTCTTCGGATTCGACAGAGCAGGGACCTGCCATTATCGCGAAGTGTCCGCCTCCGATCTTGACTCCGCCGCAGTCAACGACCGTATCCTCAGGATGGAACTTCCTGTTGGCCATCTTGAAGGGCTCGGATATACGGGTTACGCTCTCCACGATATCAAGGCCTCTGAGCATCTCGATATCAACCCTTGTCGTGTCGCCCACGAGACCCAGTACGGTACAAAATTCACCGTGGCTCTCGTTGACACGGAGTCCCGTGCTCTCAAACCAGTTGATCAAACCCTTGATCTGGTCCTCTGTTGCGCTGTTCTTCAATACTGCGATCATCTTTTATATCCTCCTGATCATTTATTAGCGATTTTCGCGACAAGAAACAAAAACGCCGCCCGGTGCGATCCGTGCGGCGTATATGTCAAAATCAGAATCTCTAACTATTCACGCACAAATCGCTTCAACCCTTCGGGCTAAAGTAATAATAGTTAAATGCGTAATAGTAAGAATTGCGTCTCATCAAAGATTCTCCTTGTCAAAACTGCGCTTATTAAATCACAAGGACAAGCAGGGTGTCAAGAGATTTTTCCCGCAGAAAAGTTCATTGTCAGCGGTTATTTATAATTCTCTTCAATATACAGGACTATCCTCGATCTCATGGAGTGAGCTATTTCCTTGACATCCTTCTTCTGGAGATAATAAGAATTGATCTCCTCTTTGATGATATCGTACAGTCCCCAATCAATGACCTCGATCGTATCTACCGTTCCGACCGCCCGGCGGTACGATTCTATCAGTTCTTCAGTATATTTCAGGGAATTATCCTCTTCCTCACTATATTCCGGATTGCCGAAGGCTATCCTGTAGTACTTATCGTCTCCGATCTTAGACCTGTCCTGCGAGATCTCAAGCCCTTCATCGAAGATCGCCTTTTTGACCGGAATCTCGTTTTGGATTAGCAAAGTTTTCTGGATCTCATCCGAGAATAAGATCTCGATGAATTTTTTGCATTCTTCCGGATACTTCGTATCTGCCGACACCGCAAGCAATTCGCAGGGATACGCGACATGAGCAGAACCGTTCAATGTGGGATAACCGACATACTTAAGTTCATCCTTCATGTAGTACTGGTGACTCATAAATGTGCTCACAAAACCCACTCCCCTACGGACCAAAGATATTTGTTTGGAATCAATGACGGAAAGGTCAAGGAAAAAAGAGTTCTGAGAGTACGGCCCGATCCCGTTATCTATGGCAAACTGAATAATCTTCTCCAGATCTTCCTCACTGATGAACTCACCGTTATCGATCAGTCTGTCCAGCGGATACCTTATCGCGTAATCAGCAATAGCGTATGCATACTCATCGCCAAAAAGGCTGGGACTGTAATCTGATGCAAGAAGATCATCGAGGGTCATGTTGTCGTTACCGCCCGTAAACTTACTGTTGCTCCAATAGCCGTCTAATACATATCCTGCAAATACTTTATAGCAGTGTCCGTCTTCACAGAAAATATCATAGATATTCCTGCTGATCGTATCCTTATTAACGGTCTTGCTGTCTTTCAGAAGATCCGTAAGATCCATGACCAGCCCGGACCTGCCCATCTGATCGTAATCGAATTCATGTCCGTAGAAGATATCGGGAGCATTGCCCGAGACAAAATCCTTTATAAGGCTCAGCTTCACCTCCTGGGCCTTTGCAGGGTCTAAATAACCATATCCGTTGTTCTCAAAATTCTCAACGGTAATAAGGAATTTATCCTGCGATGTGTTGTACTTGTAAGCCGCATGCTCCAGGATATCATCCCCCCTTGCTGTATACCCTCTTACATACAGCCTTGTCCTGTTAACAAGGTTAGATGCCGTATCCGGGATAAGAATGGCAAAATCCGAAGGAGCGTTGTCATTACCGTATAAGATACCGTAATCATTCTCTCCGAAAACAAACCACATCGGGTCGAACCCTAAAGAAAGCGACGGCCTTATCAACATATTGTCGATATAGGCTATCTCCCTCTTGGTGCGGTTGCCGGGATCGAGTTCATATATTATCCCTGTATTATCATCGATCACATATCCTCCGGTCCCGCAGATCTCATCTGTATCTCCCTCAGTGCCAAGATCCCCGCTGCTGCAGCAGTAAGTAAAAGTTTCTCTGTCAAAATCGACCTCGTAGTATTGCAAAATGGTACTGTTGCCAACCGAGTAGACCAGAAAGTCACGGCCTCCGCGGGTAAAAAATGCATTCCAGGCTAAACATACTTCTTCTTCGGTTATCGGTATCCGGGATTTGACCGAATAATCATTGCCTATAAGATATACATAATCTCTCTTCACAATGACAAGATCATCACCCCGCCGGTACATCATCGGTATGGTATCATCTGTTAACACGAACAGATCGTCTATTTGTTCCACAAGGGCCCCGGAATTAAGATCATATACGTTGAATCCGTAATATGTGCATGCGGCTATCCTGTTATTGCCAATGGTACAAAAACCGCCAAGAAGAACGCCCGCATCCTCAATGTCGATAACGGTATTCCATTCATTTGTTCCGTCCGTATGTTTGCTTATCTTATAACTGCAGACTGTTCCGTTATCCGTGGTATCCCAACGGCGGAATACAGCGATCTTGCCATCATCCGTATCCAGGACCTCATCCCCGCAGCGATAGCTGTCATCACCAATATCCAGACTGAATTCATCGGTAAGATAATACCTGTCGGCAGGATCTTGCGGCACTTCTATACCGGTACCGGAAGTTACGGCCGGAAGCTCATCTTTATCCGTACGGGAACATGAACAAAAAGGCACTCCGGCTAACATCAGGATCATGATCGATATTATCGATCTTTTGACCCAAAGACCATCAGCGCATACCGACATAAAAGAGAACCTCTACTACTTTATTCTTGCGTACAACTACTTCACAATCTGCATATTTGTATTGTTTTTTACCTGCCAGAATGCTGCTTAAGTCATCCCTGTCTGCAATCTTATAATTCCACCCCGTTAGCTGGACATATTTGAAAACACAATTATCCGATATCTCATACAATGCGTGTCTTCCCACGGGCGGTAACATAACCTCCTGAGTCTTCATGCCTTCCTCATAGGTAAGATACCATCTCTTCGTATCTGAATCGTCAATGATATTGTCATTCATATCGCGTTCATAACCACCGTGAATCAGACAGTATTCACTGTTAAGCTGTATCTTGCCGTTAGCTCTGTCCACGAGAAGATAACCGCTCTTCCAGGGGTCAAAATCTTCTACTTCAAGGGATTCGATCTTGAAGTGGATATCCTTGTCGTACACGAACTCATCACCGACATGTAAAGTACTGATATCTTCATCCGTGTAATATACCGCATAGCCGCCATAAGTGCCAAGATCAGAATATTTATCTCCTTTTGCGTATGTATTTAAGTGGCATTCTCTCTGTCCGACAAGGATATACTGCTTGCCGTCATGCTCCACGAACGGCATATCCGAGTATGCGCGTCCGTGGTATTCACCGTCATAGACATCATCTTTTATAACATATTCATCCAATACCGTATCTGCTTCAGGATATGACTGTTCCGGCTCCTGATCCTGTTCCGGATCAGTTGTTACGGCTTCTGATGCTTCCGTTCCATCAGGTTCCTTTCCGGAATCCGACTTGGAAGGAACAGGGTTTATCATGGTACAGCCGGAGAAGACCAGCACTACCGCAAGGCTTGCGGCAAGTGCTTTATATCCCTTCTTTGCAGGGTTCCTGATACTTAAGATCCTCTTCCTTAATGTCTTATAATCGCTCCTCATTCCCGAGGACACCGCAAATCCCCATACATTACCGGATCTGTTCTTGATCATATCGAACAGGTCCTCTGCATAATCCGTCGATGAGCTCTTTCCGTAGAACCGGATCACTTCCTCATCACAAGCAAGCTCGCAGTCTTTGCCTGACAGGACAAATGCCGCCCATATCACCGGGTTATACCAATTGAGTGCCAGGACCAGATATCTTAAGATTATCCAAATATGGTCTCTGTGTTTATAGTGACTTGCTTCATGGCAGATCACATATTTGCTGATCTTGCCGGATCCTTCTTCCACATATATCTTGTTGAACAAAAGGAACGGTGTTCCCTTGTAATCGATCCCGAAGATCTTAAGTCCGCTTACCGGATCTCTTGCAACATACCGTCTGTTCTTCCGGCAGTACAGGATAAATCCCGCGTTATAAATGAGAAGCGCAAGGATGATCACTGCAGTAACGGAGCAAAAGATGATATCTGCCACAGATGACCAATCCGTCTTAACCCCGACAGCGGTATCCTCTACTGTCATTTCCTTCGATGAAACAATGTCAGCAGCATTCCCGTTTTCGCCTCCGACAACGGCCTCCTGTTCGGCCTGATCTATGGATACGGCATTTGCTGTCTGTTCATATACTTCCGTCTGTCCCGCGTTCGGGAGCATGGCGTAGAGGTCCTCTGCTATAGGCACATTGATCCTTAAGAACGGTGACAGGACCATATAGACCGGGATGATGATCCAGAGCGCATACTGGTGCTTCCTCCGGATCTTTCCGTCCGTTAAGGTCCTTACGATCATTATGACTGCCGCTATAAGCGTGATACCGATAACATACCGGATCATTCCCCTTCCCTCTCCTCGACTATCCTTCGGAGTTCCGCCAACTGTTCATCCGATAATTTCTCCGATCCGATGAGTTTGGAGATCATGAGTCCTACATTACCGTCATATACCTTGTCGAGAAATGTCGTTGTCTCTTCGAGTTCCGCTTCTGTCCTGTCAATCGTAGGATAGAACCTCTTGGCCCGTTCTTCCTGTACAAATTCGACCGCGCCCTTTTCCATCATGCGCTTGAGCATTGTGATGATCACATTCTTTGACCACCCGCAGGAAGGATTCAGTTCCTTCGTAAGCTCGGTTATCGTCATGGGCCCTCTTCTCCAGAGGCAATCTGCGATCTTCCATTCAGCATCAGATAAACGCATCTTAAGTTCACTCCTTTATGGCCGGTATACGCCTGCTTACCGTGAATATACCACCTTGGTAGACTGTAGTCAACCCTTTGATGAGATTCCCGGCTGCCATCCCAGCGGCGTTATACCATCATTTTATTGATAGTTCTCTTCGATATAAAGGACTATCCTGGACCTCATGGAATGAGCTATATCCTTGATCTCCTTCTTCTCGAGGTAACGGGAATTGATCTCCTCGTTAATGATATTGTACAGCCCCCAATCCATGATATCCATCGTATCTACCGATTCAACCGCACGGCGGTAAGAATCGATGCCCGCTTTGGAATAATTTACGGAATTGCCCTCTTCATCCCGGTTATACTCATCTCCGTCAAACATTATCTTGTAATACCTGTCGTCTCCGATCTTGGACCTGTCCAGAGCTATCTCAAGCGCCTCATCGAAGATCGCCTTATTAGCCGGGATTATATTACTGATAAGTCCGATCTTCTGGATCTCATCCGAGAACAGGATCTCAATGAACTTCCTGCATTCCTCCGGATACTTCGTATCCGCCGATACCGCGACCAATCCGCAGGGTATGGCAACATGCGCAGATCCGTTTATGGTAGGAAAGCCCACAAATCTCATCTCATCCTTCATGCGGCTCTGTTCGCTCATGAATGTATTTACAAACGCAACGGGCCTATAGCATAAGGACACTTCCTTTGAATCAACATATGACATGTCATAGGCAGTAAGATAGACCGGTGAGTGCTGACCGATACCGTTATCCAATGCAAATCCTATGATCTTTTCCAGTTCATCCTCACTGATGAATTCGCCGTTATCGATGAGCTTCTTGATAGGATATCTTATCGCCCTGTCAGCCAAAGCTGTCGAATACTCATCGTCAAAGATCCTTGAACTGTAAGTGGAAGACGTGAGGTCATCGATGGTCATGTTGTCGTTATCGCCCGTAAATTCACTGCAGCTCCAGTATCCGTTCATTGTAAACCCGGGGAAGAGTTTATAGCAGTGTCCGTCTTCAACATAAAGGTCATAGATATTAGGAAGGATCGTATCCTTATTGATGTTCTCGCTGTCCTTCAGAAGATCCGACAAGTCCATGACCAGCCCGGACCTGCCCATCTGGTCATAATCGAAGTTGTCTCCGAAGAAGATATCAGGAGCTTGGCCGGAAGAAAACTCCTTGAGCAGTTTGAGCTTGCTTTCCTGCGCCTTGACAGGATCATTAAACCCGTAATGCTCATCCTCATAATTTTCTATTGTCATGAGATATTGATCCTGAGAAGTATTGTACTTGTACACCGCATGACCCAGGATAAGATCGTCCTTGGCAGAATAACCTCTTACGGATAATCTGGTCCTTTTGGCAAGAACAGATTCAGTATCCGGAACCATAAAGGCGCAATCCGCCGAACCTCTGCCGTAATCAAACTGGACCATGTAGTCATTCTCACCGAAGATATACCAGTACGGTTCCACCCCTTGCATCGTCGACGGTTTTACCAGCATATTACCGGTATAAGCTATCTCTCTCTTAGTACCGTTACCGGGATCAAGTTCATATATTATTCCCGCTTCTTTATCAAGAGCATATCCGCCTGCCCCGAAGATCTCAGCTTCCTCTTCACTGATCCCAAGATCTCCGCTGCTGCAGCAGGGAGTAAGCGTTTTGCTGTCAAAATCGACCTCAAAGTACTGCAGGACAGTACTGTAGTCGATCTCATAGACCAGGTAATCACGGCCGCCGCGGGTAAAAAAAGTGTTCTCCATAAAACAAGCTTCATCCGTTATCGGTATCTTGGATTTGACCGAGAAATCATTGCCAATAAGATAGATACTGTCCCTTAACACCGCGACAAGATCATCACCACGGCGATACAAAAGTGCCGGCTGGTCATCTGCTTTAAGTTCGAACAGATCATCTTTTTTGTCAACCAGTGCCCCGGTGTTGATATCGTATATATCGAATCCGTAATATGTGCTGAAGACTATCCTGTCTTCTCCCAGCGGACAGGAATCAGACAGAAAAACACCTGAATTCTGAAGATCGACATATGTATTCCATTCATCAGTTCCATCAACATACTTTATAAGTCTATAGTGGTAGACCGGTTCGTCTCCGCCCTCCTCACACATATAAGATCTGGCGATCTTCCCGTTGCCTGTATCTATGATGTTTCCCGCCCCCATAATATACCCGTCAGCATCAAGGCTTATTTCTTTGGAAAGAAAATAACGGTCTTTAGGATCTTCCGGCATCACTATCTCAGCAGAAGAAGACGCGGCCGTTGTCTCTTCTTCCCCTTTTGGTTCTTCGCGGGAACATGAGCAAAGACCAGTTCCGGCCAGGACCGCCGCCAATGTAAATACGGCAGATCTTGCGGCTAAAGATTTAATCGAACTGATGCGCATGGCAAAAACCTCCACTGCTTTTTGTTTGTCTCTGTCATGTCATTGGGGCAGAGATACATCTTTCTATAGTAAACATACCATCACGGTAGACGTTGGTCAACCCCGTATGCAGTTAGAACGAATACTATTCCGGTTCGATAGTGATAACAAAGACTTTTCGATACTTGTTGCCGATATCGTAGCGGGCCATGTCCTCTTTGGACTGGACGAGCTTGATGGTAAAGCCGTGCATGTCGCAGATCTTGCGGGAGATGAACAGGCCAAGACCCGTGCCGCCCGATGAACCTCTTGATCTGTCGCCCGTTACGAACGCATCGAAAAGGTTATCTGCAGTCTCCTTATCGATGGGGTTGCCGGAGTCTGCAACCAAGACTCTTATCTCATCGCCGTCACGCCTTATGAAGATACCTATATCCGTACCATCGGGATTATGTTTTATCGCGTTAGCAATGAGGTTGTTGATAACCCTTCCGAACTGCATCCTGTCAGCGTCGATCATGATGGGATATTCGGGTATATCTATGTCCGGTTCGCACCCTGCGTTCTCGATATCAGTATAGTGATCGGCGACACACTCTCTTACAAGTTCGCAAAGGTCTGTTCTTGTCTTCGTTATCGAGTATCCCTGACTGTCGAGCTTGACGTAATCGAAGAGCATCGTCACTATCTCGTTCATCCTGCCGGTCTTGGCAGTTATCGCGTCCAGATATTCCTGTTTGGATTCTTCTGCGACCATACCGTCGGACAGTGCCTGGGCATACCCCGAGACTGTGGTCATGGGGGTCTTAAGGTCGTGAACTATATCGGAGATCATAAGATACCGTTTGCGCTCTTCTTCTTTCTGCGCTTCTTCGCGCTGACGCTCCAGTTCCTTGAACCTTTTTACGACAGATGTGGAGAACCATGTGACTCCTAACACATACGGCGCCACCAGCAGGACTATTATCAGGATGATTAGGAGCAGAAGGAGTGCGACATTCCCGAAGTTGATCTTCTCGGCAAGATTCTGAAGGGCGTTGTTCTCCGTGTTGAACCTGTCAGCTCCCATAGCAGTAAGACGGCCTGCTATAAACTGAAGGATAACATCCGATACCGAAGGCAGGAAGAACTTTAGTGCATTGGACAGAAGGAGTCCCGCAAGGACAAGGAGGAGCAAGAGCACATTACCGATATTATTGAGCTGGATTCCTTCTATCTGCGGCATGAGCATATCTACGACTCTGGGAAGCAGGAGCCAGTTGACCACGGTTATTACCGCAAACTCCACTACACCGACGACCAGGAGTGTCGATATGAATCTCTTGATGATGAACTTACGAAGTCCTGCTTCCGGTGTCATATCGGCCTTACCTTACCTCGAGCCTGTAACCCAAGCCGCGAAGGGTCTTTATATACCTGGAAGGGTCTTCGTCCAGCTTGGTCCGAAGCTTGGATATTGCGACCATTATGTTGTTGTCCGCAACGATAAAGTCTTCACCCCAGGCATACTCATAGATCTGTTGCTTGGTGAATACACGGTTGGGATTGCGCATGAGAAGTTCCATTATCTTGTACTCCACAGATGTAAGTTCTATGGGTTCCCCGTTCTTTGCAAGATAACACTTATCTATATCCAGTGTAAGATCTCCTGCTTCCAGTACTTCGCCCTGGCCGGAAGTCTCTTCCGCGGGGACTGCCCTTCTCAGCGCAGCCTTTACTCTGGCTGCGACCTCCAGGGGATTGAACGGCTTTACAATATAATCGTCCGCGCCCAGGTTAAGTCCCAAGATCCTCTCGGCATCCGCGGTCCTTGCGGATATGATTATGACCGGGATGTTGCTGCCGTCCCTTATGTCCTGGAGAACATGAAGTCCGTCTCTTCCGGGCATCATTATGTCGAGAAGACATATGTCCGGCTTATCCTGTCTTAATGCATCCATGACTTTGTCTCCGGAGGAGACTTCGTATACATCAAAGCCCTCGTTCTCAAGATAGAGTCTTAACAGGTTTCTTATCTCAGCCTCATCATCGGCGATCAGTACTTTGCGGTTCATGGCGTCCCCTTTGTTTTATAAATCGGATAACCGGCAGGATCTGCTCCTGCCGGTCATCACTACTATATCATATCCATTATTCTATACTATAACTTTTCGGGTATCAGGCTTCCGCTGCAACCTGAGGTTCTGCGGAAGATCCGTATCTGATAGCCTCGTAGAGGGCTGCGTCGGAGGAGTTCTTGTAAGGATTTACATAGAAGACTCCGAAGATACCGAGTGTCAGTCCGGACAGAAGTTCCCATCCGATAAATGACAGATCGTATACGAATGCTTTCCACTTGTTGCCCTTCATGAGCCTTGAAGACTCATCCAGTGCCTCTCTCCAGTTCATGTCGGGATTCTCACCGATGATGTAAGGAACCAGTCTGTACTGATAGCTCTTGATGATACCCGGGATCACGAACAGCAGTGTCCACAATGTAATGAAGAGTGTGTAGAAGAAACCTGTCTTGACAACGTTCTTGTAGTTGGACTTGAAAGCAAAGAATATGTTGGACAGCTTTGCCGAATCATCCAGGTTCTTCCTGAAGAATCTCTTACATCCGAAGTTGATCGGGTTGAAGAGGAATACAGTCATTATGAAGGAGAACACTGCTACAATGGCTGCAATGATAAAACATACTATCATTACTATGATCACAGCTGCCGCTATCGCGCCCTGTGCGCCCTTATCCAGCTCATTGTGCACTTCATCCAGGGTCTTTCCGCCGTGGTCCTTCAGGAAATCGTTAAGCTCATCGTAGCTGTCGATATTCTTGAGATCAGATGAAGTAAAAGGTACTCCGTTGATCACGAGGCCGGATGAAGAATCATTGTCCTCTGCCAGGTCCTTGATATCGTCCAGGTCCTTCAGACCCGAGGGATCGAAGTTCGGTACGCCGTCAATATCTATATCGAGATCACTGAGATCTACCTGCTTTGTTGTCTCACTGCGGTTCGATAAAGAATTTCCTCCGAACCCTCCGTAGTATCCGCCGGCTCCGCCTGCGGCGCCTCCGCCCACGATACCGACTATCAGGGCGACCAAGACTGCTTTCCAATAGCACTTCTGAAAGCTCGATTTACCCTTGGCTTTAACATCTCTCCTCTTCCACATAAGAAGTTCCTCCTTTATTCCCGTACATCTGTAGGGTCCCGGCCTTACGGTGCCGCCTTATTCCTTCCGGTCCCGTAAGGCCGTATGACGCTTACGGTATGAATTCTACCGATGGAACCTTAAGGATAAAATTGAGAAACCTTAACTTAATCTTAACTTGGTTTAAGTTGACCTTATTGATGCTTCAGGCCTGACCGCGGAATCTTCTGATGGGGATATATTTATATATCTGATCTATATAGTCCTTGTACCCGGGGTATTTGCCGGATGAGATCTTCTCTGCAAGAGCCGAGCTTCCCATGAACAGGAGAATAAGAAGGAGAGGCCCGGTCATGGACCAGTGGAAGATCCCGAAGCGCGTGACACCGGCTCCGATCGCCGTGATGTAAAGGCTCATCCAGATGCCCTGCTCTCCCAGATAGTTCGGGTGGCGCATACGGCTCCAGGGCCCCGTCGTATTGAATCCGAGATCATAAGGACTTGCTATCTTCCTGATATCTCCCTCCTTGGCAAGGAGTTCTTTCTTCCTGCAATGGAACTTCCATTGGTATTCGTCTGCCACGGTCTCAAGAGTAAGGAAAGCTATTGCAAGAACGAACGATACTATATCCCATATACCGAGCGGCGTTTCCGATTCCATTGAAGCCACCGCCGGAAAACATATCGCCAGAACCAGGAGATTCTGGTATGTGCTGATAAAGAACAGATCAAAAGCAGTCCAGGCAAACCTGTTCTGAAATATCTTATTCTGATGGACGATCGCCCATCTGTAGTCTTCTTCCCCGGTCCAAAACTTTATACTGTATGCACCCTTCCTGGCAAAATTGATCGTAAGCCGTATGCCCCAAACAGTAACGATCAGAGCATAGATAACGAGCCTTGCCTTCATGCCTCCTCTTGCGGCGATTATCCAGGAATACGCGACCGGAAGGATGCTCCAGAGCTTATCCATCTGAGAGAAGTTCTGCGCCAGTTCTCCTGCCGCAAAACAATATAAGATACTGCATACGCAGACTATAAGTAATATCTCCGCCGTAGACTTTTGAAGATCCGATATCTTACGGTCGCCTAAGGCGATCCCCAATACGATAAGCGTCACCACTATGACCGCCGTTATGACGGTCCCCAAAGTTCCCCTGATCTTGTTCCCCACTTGTTACACCCTCACTTTTTGTTTATGTATCCAGACGCTGCCTTGCAACCAGCTCGGCAAAGTATCCTCCCTGTTCTATCAGTTCATCGTATGTCCCGTCTTCTACGATCTTTCCTTCATCGATGACCAGGATCCTGTCGCAGTGTTTAATGGTCGACAGTCTGTGGGCTATTACTATCCTGGTGCAGCCCATGGCATCCAGAGCCTCAGACACCTGCCTTTGAGTCTTGTTGTCCAAGGCTGATGTCGCCTCGTCGAAGATAAGGAGATTCGGCTTGGGCGCTATGGCGCGGGCGATCATGATTCGCTGGCGCTGACCGCCGGATATACCGCCGGAGCCTTCCGATATAACCGTGTTCATGCCCATGGGCATCATTCTTATGTCTTCCGCGATCCCTGCTTTTTCTGCAGCTTCCCATGCGTCCTTAACCGTGAGTTCCGGCGCGGTGATCACTATGTTGGAATATATGTCACCCGAGAAGAGCCCTGCGTCCTGCATGACGGTTCCGATCTTCCTTCTAAGGGACCCGGGATCGAAGCTCTGCAGGTCCTTGCCGTCGTAATACACGGCTCCGGTCTCAGGCTTCTCGAATCCGAGAAGAAGACGTACGATCGTGGACTTGCCACACCCTGTCTTACCGGCGATGGCAACATATTCTCCCGGGCGGATCTTAAGAGAGAGGTCCTTAAAGATATAAGGAGAGTCCGCCCCGTACCTGAAAGATACATGATCCAGTTCAACGCCGCCTGATATCCCGGTTACAGTCTCGCGGCCTTCCTCCGTCTCAGGCTCCGTCTTAAGGAAGGGCTCCGCCATCTCCAGTACAGGCTTGATCCTGGCAGCAGACAGTGCCACAGCCGATAAAGATGTGAACGCTCCCATCAGCATTCCGTATGCCGACGTGAACGCAAAGTAAGAGGACTGATCGACATTGCTCCTGATAGCCATGTAGTACAGGATAATGTTGGATATGAGCGTTATAGCCGTGCTGATAACGGAGTTGATCTTGATGAACACAGGCGGATTGTAGCTGAGTTCGGCACCCTGCGCAAACAGGTTCATCCACTTGGAGAACACACGCTTCTCGGCTCCTGCGAGCTTGATCTTCTGGACACCGGTGATGAGTGAATACGTCATGCCGGATTCCTTGGAATTATGCTCCATCCTCTTCTTGTCGATCCTGATCTGAACGAAGGTCGTGATCACGGAGAACGCCAGAGTCGTAAGTACGATCAGTATCGCAGGCACCGTCAGTCCCGGCGCGAAGTTGAAGATCTGAGGGATATATACAAGGGATGCAATGGACGTAAGTCCCGTTCCCATGATCATCTGCATCATCATGGAACAAAGCTGTCCCACAGACATCGCCCTTGTCCTGAGTTCACCCGGACTATAGGATCTGAAAAAGCTTGCCGGAAGCGACATCAGTCTCATCATTACCGCGGACTGCACTCCCATTCCCGTCTTTATTCCGATCCTCTGCTGCACGAGTTCCCTTATACTTGAGATGAGCTGAGTGGACAAGGATATACAGACTATGCAGACGGCCGATGCCGCCAATACGTCAGCCCTGCGGCTTGAGATAACCGGACCTGTCAGGATCTTGGTGATCTGCGGGATAAACAATCCCGTCAGCGCCACAGCGGCAGTCGCTATGATGAGCATTACGACATCCGACAGGTTGATACAGTTCTTCATGTATATGAGAAGATCCGATATGCCTATGGCGCGCTGGGGAAGGGGCCTGTAGAAACAGTACCCTTCGATGTCGAAGTTCCCGGCATTGCGGGAATTGATCCTGACCTTCCTGCCCGTTAAGTGGTCCTTATAGTAGTAACCCATGGTCTTCGCCGGAAGCAGAGCCACAGGCTTTCCTTCCTCTCTTGTGAAAGCAAGGACCGGTCCGAAAGAATCCTTATACCATCCTTCCGTAAGCTCCACCTTGCGTCTCATTACCCCGCGGGGCGCCAGACAGTAATCCAGCTGGGCATCTATATCCTTGATGTTGTCCGGGATATCCGCAGGTTTATATCTGAAATACTTCAGTATCTCGTCTATAGTATTCTTGGCTATCGTCCTGTCATCTTCGATCCTTGCTGCGGACGACTTACCCATGACGACCTCGGCGATGCGGACATAGGAATCCTCCAGCATCTGATCGTCTGTTAATCTTCTCTTCTCGATCTGTTTACCGAACCAGCCCATATGTTTGCCCCCTTACTCGTTTGCCACGAGCTCGGCATATGAGCCGCCAAGCTTCATCAGTTCTTCGTGCGTCCCGCGCTCCGCCACCTTACCGTGGTCGAGCACTATTATCTCGTCACAGTCTCTTACGGTTGAGAGCCTGTGAGCGATAACGATACATGTAATGCCTCTGTCGCGGATAGCGTTGACCGTCTCGTATTCTGTTTTCGCGTCGAGGGCGGAAGTTGCCTCATCGAGGATGATGACGGTGGGGTCCTGCGCCAGGACACGGGCGATCTCCATCCTCTGGCGCTGCCCGCCGGACAGGTTCTTGCCGCCGGATGTGAGCTTATGCTGATAGCCGTCTTTGAGCTGTACGATATCATCGTGGATCGAAGCGTCCCTTGCCGCCATGATCATCTCAAAATCCATGATCGTGTCGTCCCACATCTTGATGTTATTCGCTATCGTATCCTCGAAAAGTATTATGTCCTGATCTACGACCGCCAAAGAACCCGACAGGACTTCCCTGGGGTACTCGCTTCTGGGCTTGCCGTCAAACAGGATCTCCCCGGACCAGGGCTGATAGAGTCCCGACACGAGCTTGGATATGGTGGACTTGCCGCAGCCGGAAGCACCTACGAGAGCAACCCTCTGTCCGGTCTTAAGCGTCAGCGAGAAATCGCGGATCAGTGGTTCTTCCAGTTTTGAATATCCGAAAGTGATATTCTTGAGTTCAACATTCCCGCGAAGCTTGGCGAAGTCTTCGGAATCTTTCCTGCAGTTCCTGATCGATGCGTCATCCGGATACTCCATGACATCCTCGACTCTTTCCATCTGGGTCCTCATCTCCTGGATGGACTGTCCCGCGGATATAAGAGTCATCGCAGGCTGCATGAAGGAACCTAAGAATCCCTGGAACATGAGGACCGCGCCGAGGCTGAACTTGTCCTGCATTATCAGTGCGATACCGAGGATCAGCACCGCGTAGTTTGCTATTGTTGAGAAGAATGCGGGGATCGTTCCCAATATCTGTGTGGTCTTCTGGCTCTTTACCTCCGATGAATTGACGGAAGCCTGAAAGCCCGCCCACTTGCGGAAGAATCCGTCTTCGGCACCGGACGCCTTGATCGTCTCGATCATGCTGATCCCGGAAACGGTCGAAGATTCGAGCTTGCCCTGGTCGCGCATGAGAACACGGGTGATATTTATCCTCTTCTCCGCGATTATCCTGGACATAATGATGTTCAGCACTATCGTAAAGATCCCTATCATGGTCAGCATCACGCTCTGCTTGAGCATCAGCACCAGATAGAAGATCATCATTACCGTGTTAAGCAGGAGCGGCGCGAATATCTCGACAAGAATAGTTGAGATGGACGCGTTAAGATACATCCTCGACTGGATGTCACCTGCGAGCCTTTGTGAGAAAAAGTCCATCGGCAGATGCAGGACCTTCCACATGTAGGAAGTGCTGCCTATCACGGCCATCTTCCCGTTGATCTTAAGTGAGTATATCGCTTTGGCCCAGGCGACGATTATCTCTATTACCGCAAGGAATATAAGGAGTCCGATAAAAGGATAGAGCCACTCCCGGTTCAGTCCCGACAGGAGCCTGTCCATGAAGATCCTCGACGTCACCGAATTGATGATGCCGAACAGATACGATATCGCGGTGACAAGCATAACGAAGACCGTCGCGGCACCGGCACCGATCAGACGCTTGCGCGCGTAATCGATGGTGCTCTTGCGCTTCCCGGAAGGCTCAAACTTATCCGACGGCGTCGGTATCAGAACGATGCCCGTAAAAGACCTGTCGAACTCCTCCCAGGAGATCTTAACGGAACCTCTTGCCGGGTCGTTGATATAGACGTGCTTTCCTCTGAATCCGCACAATACCACAAAGTGGTTCATGTTCCAGTGGATTATGCAGGGGAACTTGCCGCTCTCCTTCAGGCTCTCTTCGGTGAGGGTGGTGATGGGGGCGACGATGAGGTTGCGGTCTTCCACGCCGAGTTCAGCGAAGGGATTGTCGGTCTTGAAGCCGGCCTTCTGCATGAGAGCCTCGGTGAAGGAGTCGGAGTCCACCAGGATGCTGGCGGTGCGCTTGCACCATTTGGCGTTGGCCTTGAGGGCCGCCGGGTTCATTGCCACGAGCATGTCGCAGAAGTCTCCGGGAGTGTTCACGTCGGAACTTCCTATGTGCACCTGAAAACCGGAAACGCCGGATACGGTGCCATGAGGGGCGCGTATCTCGGCGGGATAGTCCGGGAAAGTAGAAAGGGAATTGCCAAGAAGGGCTGAGGTATTGGCAAAAAGAGTTCCGGTGAGCTGCATGCCGTCACCGGAATCTCCTGCAAACCTTATTACAACATCCTTGGCATCGATTACCTTATGTTGCATGTCGAGTTTAGGTATGTGTCTGAATTGTTTTTACTGCTGGGCTGCCATTGCCTGGAGTTCAGCCTGGAGGCTTTCGAGAGTGCGGTCTTCCGCGATGCCGAGGGTCTGGCGCGCTACGGGAGTGAGATCGGTGCTCTGGGTGTCATCGATGAAGAGTATGCTCTGACGGTCGAAGACATACACATAGCCGCCTTCCTTGGCGAGGTTGCCCACAACTTCCTGTGCCTTCTTGTAGATGGGAGCCATAAGCTGTTCCTGCTGCTGCTGAAGCTCCTGCTGGATGTTCTGGTAGAACTCCTGGGCGCGGCGGTTCAGGTCGGTGAGTTCCTTTTCCTTGCTTTCGCGGATGGCGGGGCTCCAGGTGGATACCTTCTGCTCGTACTGGGTGTACTTGTTGTTGATTTCTTCCTGCATGGCCTGAAGGGTTTCCTGGGCCTCCTTGCTGGAAGCGGCCATCGTGGCGCGGGCCTGGTCGGCCTCGGGCATGAGCTGGACGAGTTCGGAGAAGTTCACATGGGCGAACTTGGGCTGAGCCTGGAGGACGAAACCTGCCAGAATTGCCACAGCTGCGAGAACGATCTTTTTCATATTGTCAAGTGTTTGTTTTCAGTTATTATTATAATGATGCAAATGTACGCCAAAAAGTTTCAATTAGCAAGGAATTTCCTAGAATTGCTGGCCTATCACGAAGTGGAACTGACTTCCGCCCTTTGAGCCCCTTGCATCCTTGTCGAAGCCATAGCCCCAGTCGATACCGAGCAGGCCTATCATAGGCAGGAAGATGCGCACGCCCACACCTGCGGAACGCTTGATCTGGAAGGGATTGAAGTCGCGGATGTCCGCCCAGCAGTTACCTCCTTCGAGGAAAGCGAGGGCATAGATCGTAGACTGCGGCTGCAGGATGACGGGATAACGGAGCTCGACCGTGAATTTGTCGTAGACATTACCCGCATAGGCATAACCGTTGGAATTGTATGCGGAAGGCTGATACGGGGTCAGCCGGTAATTCTCATAACCGCGGAGGGAGACGATCTCAGAACCGTAGGTCGCATAGCCGGACATGCCGTCACCGCCGACAAGGAAGCCCTCGAACGGAGAGTAGCCCCAGTTGCGGTTGTAGTAGCCCAGGTAGCCGAACTGCACGCGTGTCATGAGCACGAGGTCGCCGACCAGCTTGGTGTAGTTGGCGAAGTTCATCTTCAGCTTCCAGTACTCAATCCAGCGGTAGCGGTC
>JAGCSR010000034.1 GCA_017964005.1 Clostridiales bacterium | reverse complement strand
CGCAGTAATAAGTTTACGCATTTACAGTAACAAATCCCCGAATGTTACTGTAACCCGCAGATTTTGTTACTGCGCAGTAATAAGTTTACGCATTTACAGTAACAAATCCCCGAATGTTACTGTAACCCGCAGATTTTGTTACTGCGCAGTAATAAGTTTACGCATTTACAGTAACAAATCCCTGAATATTACTGTAACCTGCAGGATCTGTTACTGCGCAGTAATAAGTTTACGCATTTACAGTAACAAATCCCCGAATGTTACTGTAACCTGCAGATTTTGTTACTGCGCAGTAATAAGTTTACGCATTTACAGTAACAAATCCCTGAATATTACTGTAACCCGCAGGATCTGTTACTGTGCAGTAACAAGTTTACGCATTTACAGTAACAAACAGACTGAAGCAGGGACAAAGTAAAGGCTGCCACCGAAGTGACAGCCTCTGGTCTTTAATCGCGAAAACAATATGTTACTTGTTCTGCACCTTCGCTGCAAGGATGTAGACGAACGGTGAGTTCCAGTAGATCGCAACCTCGTTGATGGAATAACATGTGTCATTATCAACGTAGCAGCGTGCACCGGGCAGACCCATGAGAACGCTGATGGCATACGGATCTTCAGGCTTGCCGTTAGGTCCGCCTACGACCATGCCGGGAACCGCGTGACCCTTGTTCTGTGAAGGTCTGTGGTGCGGGTTCTCAGCGGCATGCTCACCGAAGCCTGTAAGGAAGCTGTAGCCGGTGATGTTCATGCCCATGATGTAGTCAACCTGATAGTAGGTAAGATCTCTGTATTCCTTATCATTTGTGAGGAGGTAGCCTAAGTAATAGAGGATACCGTTGTTGCTGATGGTAAGGTTGGATCCCCAAGGGAAGGAAGCCATCTTGTTGTAGTAACCGTCACGCTTTGCGGATACCAGGTCGATCTTGACCTCGTCCAGGATACGGGCCTTCAGTTCCTCGGTGAACTCGGAGTCAGCGGAGTTCTTGTCGGACAGGAGGTAGGAATGGATTCCGTAGAGACCCATCTCGATCCAGCCGAGACCCAGCTCCATGCTGACGGTGTAGAGGCTCTTTGCTTTCTCGAGGTATGCATTGTCACCTGTTGTGACGAACAGCTCGATGGCAGCCCAGAAGAATTCGTCCTTGTTGGATGCGTCGGGATATTCGCCCGTTGCGACATCGTCAGGATTGATAAATCCGGTCTTGTCAGCTTCTGCGTTTGCTTCCATGTAAGCATATGCTTTCTTGGCAGCCTCGAGGCACTTGTCTGCAAACTTCTTATCGAAAGGCTTATATACGCGGGCAGCCATAGCCATTGCAGCTGCGAAGTCGCCCGTTGCCGTTGTGGAGATAGGGAGTACCAGGAGCTGGTCTGTCTCTTCTTCAGGCATAACGGTGGCAGGGAAGTTAGCGCATGTTACCTTGTGATATACGCCGCCTGTTGCGGGATCCTGCATCTTGAACATCCAGTCGAGCTCGTAACGTGCCTCATCCAGGATATCGGGAGTTCCGTTGCCGCTCTCGGGGATGCCGAGCTTATCGGACTTATAGCCTGTGTCGGTGTATGTCATGAGAAGGTCTGCGACAGCCTTGGCGCCCGGAGCCACATAACGGCCGTAGTCGCCTGCGTCGTGCCATCCGCCGGATACGTCGATCTTGGTGTCTGTGCCGTAGATCAGAGCTTCGCCTGTATGGCATGCAGGGTGGGTGAAGTCCTTATAGTCTTCGCCGATCTTCTCGTCTGTTACTTCACATCCGCAGCGCTGGGTGTAGAGCATGAGGATGGAAGCCTTGAGCGCATCGTTATAAACATCCTTTGCGATGGTGAACTTGTAAGAGTCACCGGATGTAGCGGTGCGGACCACATATGTGCCGGGTTCTTTGAAGTCGGAGAAGTCGCCCTGCTTGATGTTGGCAAGAGCGCCGCGGCAGTTGATGGGTTCGGACAGGTCACCGGTATATACGACCTTGTCGGTCTCAACGTCAACGATATCGAATGTGGAATCATCGATGCAGTCGATGAAGCAGGACTTCGGGTCGTCGGGACGGTAACCGGTCTGGTTGACGGCGATGGG
Source organism: Clostridiales bacterium (assembly GCA_017964005.1). Taxonomy (GTDB): domain Bacteria; phylum Bacillota; class Clostridia; order Saccharofermentanales; family Saccharofermentanaceae; genus Saccharofermentans. Next base: position 18,666 of record JAGCSR010000034.1, on the reverse strand, counting down.
GTTTGCCGGCGGCAGGGGCTCGATATCGACAGCGTTGGAGCTGTTGAGCACCTGCATGGACAGATTGTCGATATAGACATTGTGAGCGCTGCCTACCTGGTTGCCCAGATTGAAAGCAAAACGGGGCGCGGGGTCGGAGGGCTCGTACATGGTGAACACTGCCTGGATGTGTGTAGGCTCGGTACCCATGTGTGCCTTGTCTTCGAGATAGTATGCGTGGTAGTCTCCGCCGTTGAGCTGGATACGCCACTCGAAGTCGCGCTCTACATCGCTCCAGATGTCGAAGTCAACCTGATACTCGGCATTCTGATACATAGAGAAACCGTCGTGGTAGACCTGGCATGCGTGGGTAACGGTGCCGGGGTTCTCGATCTTGAGAACGAGATGTCCGTCTTCGCAGGCAAGGATGCCCTTTCCGCCGGACTCGGTGTATAAGCTCCAGGGGAACTTCTCGGGGTCTTCGAATGTGTAGTCGAGAGCGAAAGCTCCGTCGAACAACTCCCAGGTCTCGCGGTACCCGGGCTGTGTCCTGTCGATGGTTGTCTCACCGGTCTCTTCCGTGTCGTCAGCAGTAGTTTCCTTCGTGCTGTCGGAAGCTTCGGAACTGGTCTCAGTTCCCGCAGGCGTATTACATGCCGCGATTCCGGCGATCATGGACAGGCTGAGCAATAAAGCCACGATCTTCTTCATAATGGTAATCCTCCAAAAATACAGTCATGCGCATATTATAAGGAACATACCAATAAAAATAAAGGCATTCCCCGTTATTGATTTTTGCCCGTAAAGTCTCAATTTTTGCGGGTCCTGACCGAAAAGTATTGACAACCGTTCCGTCACGCTGTATAGTCTGTATTACAACAACTAATACAAACCATACAAACGGTCTGTATCGGGAAGAAAGGGAGTGAATGAGATGGATAAGAAGAAAGTTATTAAGTTTACGGTGATCACTTTCGCGATCGCATGGACGATCCAGATAATAGCATCGATCATCGCCCGCAACGTCGAAGGCCTTGCCGGAACATACATTTTCCAGGGCAGCATGATGGTCGTCATGTTCGCACCCCTCATCGCCTCGATCATCGCCAAGACGGGCGTAAAGAGCATCGGGTGGAAGCCGCGCCTCAAGGGGAATGTTAAGTGGTTATTTTTCGCGATCTTCATGCCGCTGTTGTTCACGGCTCTGGGAGCAGCATTTTTCTTCCTGTTCAGGCCTGACCTGTTCAGCCTCGACGGATCCTATATGCTCAAGACCGTGGAATCCCTTGGAATGGACCCGGTCGAGTATGAGGAATCCCTTAAGCAGTCGGGTCTGTCTTTGCAGATGCTGAGCCTGATATCGGTGGTGCAGTGCGTGACCTATGCGCCCTTCATCAACATGTTCTTGGCGATCGGCGAAGAAGCAGGCTGGAGAGGATTCTTATATCCCGAGCTCAATAAGAAGTTCTCAAGAGCCGTAACCTGGGTTATCGGAGGTGCCATCTGGGCAGCATTCCATTTCCCTGCAATGCTGATCGCAGGCTACGAATACGGAACGGATTATATCGGAGCTCCTGTCCTGGGTCTTATAGCATTCACGATCACATGCATCACATGGGGTATGTTCCATGAGGTCATCTACTCCAAGACAAAGTGCATCTGGTTCGCGGCGCTTCTCCACGGAGCGATCAATGCGGCGGCTACATTGTTCCAGCTGGTGATCAACGGCAACAAGATGGATGAAATCCAGAAACTCATGGTATTCGGTCCCGGCCCCCACGGACTCATAAGCGTTATCCCGACCATCGTAATAGCGGTGATCCTGGCGGTGACAGTCCTTAAGGAAGGGAAGAACAAAGAGCCTGAGACGCAAGTATCCTGACACGGGAGGATCAGATCATGATCATAAAGATAGATGAATATTCTGATGTGCCTATCTATATGCAGATAAGGAATCAGATAGTGATGGGGATCTCCTCCGGAGAACTTGCCGGAGGGGACCAGCTCCCCACGGTAAGGGCGCTGGCGCTTGAGATCGGCATCAACACCATGACGGTCAGCAAGACCTATCAGATGCTCAAGTCGGAAGGTTATATCACCACTGACCGCAAGAACGGCGCCCGGGTAAGGCAGCAGATAGAACAGAGCAAAGTAATATCTGAAGACAACAAGCGGGAGCTTCGAAGGATCGTCTCGGAAGCAAGGCTGTCCGGAGTCCCGAAGAAGGAGATCCAGAAGCTCATAGACGAGTATTACTGATATAAGGGAAGAGGTTACGAAGATGAATAACATAATAGAGATGAGACTGATGGATATAATCCTGCTGGTTATAATGATACCCACACTGCTGGTAATGTATTTCCGCGAATATCCGAAGAACTGGCCGGGAAGAAAATTTATCCTTGGCATCAGGAACCGCGAGGAATTCAGGAAGGATGAAGTAAAGACTGCAATAGATACGATAGTGTCACAGGCAAGGCGCCGTGCGCTCATCATAATGATCGTATCATTTGTCCTGATGGGCCTGGTATTCCTGATCCCCGATGACATAACGAGAGTAATGCTCTGGACCATCCTTATTATCGTAGATCTGATCGTCATGGCAGTCCCGTTCATGAGGGGCAACAAAGAGATGAAGACCCTCAAAAGGCAGCTGGGGATTGCATCCGCCAAGGGCACGACTTACGTAGACCTTAAGGGTGCCGGCACCGTCCGCGCCCTCAAGCCCGTAAGCGTGATCATCCCGAATATAGTGGCGGCGGCAGTCTTCGTGATATCTCTACTGATCGATCTCAAAATCATAGATCTTGCAGACATGACAGGCAGGAGCGCAGAAGCCCCGGCATTCTCATTGACATCCATGAACGGATCTATGTTCTTTATAGGGCTCATCATGATCCCGATAGCCATAATGATGGATAAGATCCGCAACGAAGTCATATCGGACAACAGCGATATCAATATGAACTATAACCGCGCCAAGAAGAAGGTGCAGGCAGGTTCCATAGTCAGCATGTGCTGGCTCAACACCGGCATGATCGTCATATCTTCAATCCTTATCATCCTGACTCAAAGCAGCCTGGTATCCCTGATCCTCCTGGCAGTCTATATGGTCATCCTCATGGCAGGTCTCATCCTGATGGTCACAAGGATGCTTGCCATCGACAGGCGCTATGCCAAGGATATGAACATCGAAGCAGATGATGACGACAAGTGGATCCTAGGATCTTTCTACTATAACCCTGATGACCGCAGGCTCAACGTCGAGAAGAGGATGGGAGTCGGTGCCACCATCAATATCGGGCATCCGGCAGGTAAGGTGATAATGGCAGTCAGCGCTGTCTTTGTAGCCGCGGCCATCTTCGGTATCATCTTCATCGCAATACTCGCCAAGTCCCCCATGACCGTCAGGATCGACCGCGGCACCCTCGTCTGCAACCAGCTGATCGACACTTACAAAGTGCCCCTCGACAAGATCCGCTCCCCGGAGCTCCTGGACGGCGATGCGATCCACCATCTCCACAGGGAAGTGGGCACCGCGATTCCTCCCGTCTTCACCGGCACATTCGCAGTGGACGGCCAGAGCGGCTGCAATGTCTTCTTAAACCTTGACGCGGACCGCATGATCAGGTTCGAGGCTGACGGCAGGACATACTACATCAGCGCCGCCACGGCAGAAGACACCGAGCGCGCATATTATGAGATGACTTCAGTTGACTGACGGGGCCCCGGCCCCTCTGATTGCCTCCAAACTGCGTTTTTGTTGCCTTTAGAGGCAATGGAATCTGCATTTGGAGGCAATATAAGATCTATTGCCTCCTGATGCGCGAAAAGTTGCCTTTACAGGCAACAATAAGGCGATTTGTGAGCAATCCCCCAACTTATAAAACATTTGAGAACACATGTAGCATGCTTTATAATGTTACATGTGTTTGCTTTCAGAACACAATGCGGCAATTATTTAGAAGAAAGGACACTAAGACTATGAAGATCGGATGCGTAAAAGAGATCAAGAACAATGAGTTCCGCGTGGGACTTACACCTGACAACGTAAAGGCTTATATCGCGGCCGGACATCACGTTTACATGGAGAAGGGCGCCGGCATCGGCTCAGGCTTCACCGACAACGAGTATGTGGAAGCCGGAGCTTCCCTCATCGACAATGCTGCCGAAGTATGGGCGCTCGTCGACATGATGGTCAAGGTCAAAGAACCCCTTCCCGAAGAGTATCCCCTCTTCAAAGAAGGTCTTATCCTCTATACATATCTGCACCTTGCAGCAGACAAGGAGCAGACAGACGCTCTCCTCGAAGGCAAGGTCAAGGCAGTAGCTTACGAGACGATCCAGGAAGTTGACGGTTCACTTCCTTGTCTAGCACCCATGTCCCAGATCGCAGGCCGTCTTTCCATTCAGGAAGGCGCAAAGTATCTGGAGAAGAAGTTCGGCGGTGAGGGCATCCTCCTGGCAGGCGTTCCCGGAACACCCAAGGCAAATGTCGTTATCTTAGGCGGCGGTACGGTCGGCATGAACGCATGCAAGATCGCAGTCGGAATGGGCGCCAATGTAACCATCCTCGACGTTAATCTCAAGAGGCTCGAAGAACTGGACAACAGGTTCGGATCTCATATCCAGACTCTGGTCTCCAATGATACCAATGTGGAAAATGCCGTAAAGAATGCGGACCTCGTAATAGGTTCCGTTCTCATTCCCGGCGGTTCCACACCTAAACTCTTCAAGCGCAAGTATCTGCCCGAGATGAAGAACGGCGCAGTCTTTGTTGATGTTGCCATCGACCAGGGCGGATGCGGTGAGTCTTCTCACGTAACTACACACGACGATCCCATCTATGTTGAAGACGGCGTTGTCCACTACTGCGTAGGCAACATGCCGGGCGCAGTTCCGAGGACCAGCACCATCGCTCTTACCAACGCAACACTCCGCTACGGCTTAAGGATCGCCGAGGCAGGTCTTGAGGAAGCATGCAAGAAGAGCGGCGTTGTCGCAACAGGCGTCAACTGCTATGAGGGCAAGATCACCAACAAGAATGTTGCCGATGCTCTGGGTTATGAGTACACCGGATTGGGTGAATTCCTTTGAGGATAAAGACAATGAACAGGACGTACGAAGACAATAAGAGACTTATAAAGACATACGTTGTTATGGCTTTGATATTCTCGGCGCTTATGTGCGTCACATCAATCAGTTTTGCAGACGACCCGGGTGCCGCCATAGGATTCGGCGGCACCTTCGGGTCGACGTTCGATCAGGCGGCGCAGTTCGCTTTCGGCACATCCATAAGCCCTTCTTATGTATTGGGTCTGGGATCTGCCCTGTCGATCTTAAGGGAAGTGGGAGTCGACTTCCTGCCGAACCTGTCTTTCGGTCTTTGCGATCTTTGGGTCGTAAGGATCTTATCTTTCCTGTGGGTCGCACTGACCCTGCTGACTCCCGTACTGGGCGAAGAGATGGAGAAGATCAATACCCGCTATGTCGGACCCATCATGCTCTTCGTCTTTGAGTTTATAGCTCTCGCAGGTATAGGGAAGACTCAGGGTACTGTCAGTGCCGCGACCATAGGACTGGCAGCCGGCGGCGCGGAAGTCGCAGGCGGCATCATCGTCGGCGTATTGGAGTTCTTCAAGATCATCCTGATGCTGGCGGTATATTTCTTCGTAAGGTATTTCAACTATGCGATCAGCGCTTTCATCGCGCTCATCACAGGCATGAATTCCGCGGCGTCCGCGGCGTTCAGGATCATCAGGGGCCTGATGGCAACAGTCTTCCTTCTTATGGCGGAGTACTGCCCCTGGGTCTTCTACATCTTCTATGCGATCCTCATCATCGTATCGATACTGGTATTCCGCTGGGCGCACCGCATAATCACATACTTCAAGGCGATCTACATATCGCCTGTCAAGTGGGCGATCTTCCGCCGCAACAAGACTCCTCTTATCGTGGCAAAGAGAAGACCGAAGAAACTCATAGATTCAGAGATCGCGATCCCCGTCTTTACTCTCAGGAGAAAGATCGGAGAAACCCCGGTCAAGCTCCGCTCCCGCATGTGGCTTGCAAAGGACGAAGAGGGCGCTTACATCTACCGTCCCAAGTTCTTAAGGCAGCCGGAACTCCTGATAAGACTGGAAGATATGTACATTCGCAAAGCAGGTCCCTTCAAGAGCGGCTTCTACGAGATCTCGGACCTCGACCGCAAGACCTGCCGTCTTGTATTCAGCCTGGAGTATAACAAGATCTTAGACAACATCCTGGAAGTTACAGGCTACGGCGATTACCGCATCATCGAAGAACAGAAGAAGGAAGCCAAAGCCCTGGCCAAGCAGCAGAAGAAAGACGAACGCGAGGCAGCCCGCGCCGAGAAGAAAGAACTCAACAAGTACATGCGCGAGCAGCGCAAGCAGAAGTTCCTCGACTTCTTCAAACACTCTGAGGATGAAGAAGCGGACGATCTGATCTGATAACAGAAATTTCTTGAATAATCAGGCAGTCGGGATATAAAGATGACAGAAGAGGTGTTCCCTCAGACAGTTACCTCGGATTAAGAGTCAATAATGACCGCAAACTAATGATGACCGCAAACCTTTGGCGAGGGGCGGTCATTATTTTTGGAACTCAATAGGACTTAATTCCCTCCGGGAGTCAGGGGCTTGAATATCTGGGGCTGAGGCTGCGCCTCTCCGTCGGAGGATGCGGTTCCCTGGTTTTTCTCCCAGGCGCGGATCTCCGATTCGATATCGCTGGACTTAACAGGCGACGGAGCTCCTCCGGGTGTAACCACAACGTTGGAGTTCTGAGGTTTTGCGTTTTTGTATCTTTCCAGTTCCTCGTCGGACAGTCTTCTTACGAGTTCGTTCCCGTTGGGACTTGCGGTGAGGTTATCGATCCTCTTGGCATATGTGGATGAGAATGAATTCTTCTCCGTGTTGTTCAGGCGGTCTCTCTTCATCGTGTAGTTTACATGCACACCGTATGTGCCCTTATCGCCCTTGCTGTCGCCTATGTTGTTCGACTTGTCCAGAAGTGTCCCGTAGATGAAGAAGGACAGTCCGAAGCCAACGCCTATTGCAAACAGGAATGAGATAAAATTGATCATAGTATCACCCCTGTCTCTTCTTCGTGAAGTTGAATATTGACTTGGCCTGCGTAAGATTGATGTTCTTAACGACCTTTACCATCTTACGGATTCCTATCGTAAACAGAGCGATTATGCCGACGACCAGAGCCGCGATCAGCTTGCCTCTGCCGTCGTTGCTGGACGACCGGTGCGACCTGCCTGTTGTGAAGAGGAAGGGAAGCGTGTACTTGAACACGAAGAATGCCGCGATCGTGACTATGATGCCCGTGATGATGATCAGGGTTACGAACAGCTTCTTGTTCCAGGGCAGTCCGCATACGACCTTGCCGGTATCGCCGTTAACAAGGATCGTATTGTGCTTGCCTTTGTAGTTGAAGGTTACGAACCAGGCGGGAAGCATCGCATAGACCATGTCGTTGTCCAAAAGCAGTGAAGGGAAGGAGGATACGACCTTCTTCGAACTAGCCTTTACATCGTCCATGGCATCCTCTTCGAAGTATTCCTTGGCGCGGAGGAGCGTTGCCTGTCTAAGATCCGAATAAGTAACATCTGAGATATTCGAATAGAATCCTGCCAGATAATCCTCATCGAAAGGCTGGAGCTTCCGAAGATTGAAGGGCTCGAGTCTGGAACTGCTCTCGTCCGACAGCACCGTAGACGCGTCGATCGGGAAGTTCTGGAGGTTCATCTCGCCGGCGCGCCCGAAGTACCGGGTTACTGTATTCTTGCCGCTCTTGACCTGTCCCTTGATGACTACGGAGTCCGTGAATTTTGCATTGACGATCCAGTAGGGAATATAGATGCCGCGGATGCTGTCAACGGTGAAGTTCTTGATCTCCTTGGGGACGAAGATACCCTTATCGATCCTCTGGTGGATAAGAGCAAGAGCCTGCTCCTTGGTTATGGAGAAGGGCATTACGAACTCGGGGCACTTCTGCTTGGATATCCTGCTGAAGACGACATTCGGGTTGCCGCAGTAGATGCAGGTGGTGGATGCCTCCGTGCCGTTGACGATGATCTCGCCGCCGCACTCGCTGCATGAATACACATAGCAGTCCATGAGCTGCTCGTCGGTCGTGCCGTAGATCTCCTGCATCGATTCTGTCTTGAGGTCTTCACGGAACCTCTTGGATTCCGACTCGACTTCTTCAGGCAAAAACGAGCTTCCGCATGCCGCGCATACGAGCTTTTGTGACTGAGGATCGAAAACCAGCGCGTGGCTGCAATTCTTACATAAGGTCGCCATACTATTCCCTCCCGAACATATTCCAATGAAAATTGTATCACAGGCCGTATCAAACCTCCAATACTCTGCGCAAAAATGTGATAGAATAGACAGCGGAACAAATCTATGGAGGGGAAAGATATGAAGAGATATATTTCCAGATTCGCAGCAGCAGTATTGGCATTTTTATGCCTGGCAGGGATCACGGTCAACGCGGCCGACAGGATCCCCGTAAACCTCAATGAACCTTATGCCCTGGACTTTTCGCTCGACAGCTGGGGGTACAGTCCGACCTATGAATTGAGCTTCGACATTAACAAGACGACGGACTATGAGATGTTTACCTCAGGGTCCCAGAGAACTATGATCGCCTTGTACAAGATGAACGGGGGCGGTTACTCGCTGGTGGCATCATCCGGTTACAACGACGATGAGGATTCCGATAAGGACAACGCGTATATCAACCACACCCTCGAGGAGGGCGCGTCTTACTTCTGCCGCGTCTTGAGGAAGGACAGCCGGGCTCCCGTCGGATCTAACGATGCGACTTTTACGGTAAGAGAATATGTTGACGATTCAACTATTCTGGCTGACTTTAACAGCACTGCTGATTTCCCTGATGAAAACTTTAAGAACTACCTTCTCAATACGAAGAAAGTGGACTTCTATCCGGACGGCAAGCTTACGAAGTACGAAGCTGACAAGATCACTTATTTGGAACCGACGAGTAAGGGGATCACGAGTCTTAAGGGCATAGAGTTCTTCTCTAATCTGGAATGGATCTCCTGTTACAGCAACAAACTGACTGCGATCGATCTGTCGAATTGCCCGAAGCTTCGGAGGCTGTCCTGTGACCATAACAATATCACATCACTGGATCTGTCCCGTTGTCCTAAACTGCAGAGGCTGTTTTGTTATAATAATGAGCTGTCATCGTTGGATCTTACTCATAATGCCCTGTTGTACGAACTGGATTGCAACTACAACCATATCAGTACAATTGACCTGTCGAAGTGTCCTTTGTTATTGAGGGTCGAAGTGACAGATAATGACCTGACCTCGATCAATGTCAAAGGCTTAGGTCTCCTTGAATATCTGGAACTTCAGAACAGGCAGAACACTTCAAACCATGGAAACAACAAACTGACTTCCCTGGATCTGTCAGGCTGTGTAAACTTGAATTATCTGGATGTCTCCGGCAATGCGCTGACAAGTCTTGATCTGTCGCAAAACAAGACCATGGGAGAGCTGCACTGCGAGAATAACAAGATCAGTGCGCTGAACGTTCGGAATTGTTCCGTTCTTGATAATCTGTCGTGTTCGAACAATGAACTTACAAAGTTGGATATATCGGACAATAATGACCTCGGAATACTTAACTGTTCCGGTAATAAGCTGACAGAACTTGATCTGTCTTCCCACCCGTTATTGGAATATCTGGCATGTAACAACAATAACATAAACGCGTTGGATATTTCAGGTAATCCCAAACTCGTCAAATTATATGAGAACGGCCCGAAAAATGCGAGCGCCGATCCGTTGGAATATGGGTCTTATAACGATGTATATATGTGCTTGGATAAGAAGGTTCAGGTGACAGCCAATAAGCCTGCGCCCGGGAACCTGATTGCGATAGATGAGAATAATTTCCCTGACGAAGTATTCCGCGAATACGTGAAGCAATTCGATAAGGATAACGACGGTTACTTTTCACAGGAGGAACTCTGGGATGTTAAGATGATCAAGCTGTCCGAGATGACCTTGGATAATCTCGAAGGCATCAGGTTCTTCAGCAAACTTGAAGAGTTTTCTGCTGCCTGGCAGGTTAAATTTAAATCCGCAGACTTTTCAGGTCTTACAAAGCTCAAGGATGTATATATCAATCAGGCCAGGGTCGAGAACATGAATGTTGATGGGTGTACTTCACTTAAGTACCTGGAGATATACGGCAACAGATTAGAGACTTTAAACGTAACCGATTGTCACGAACTTCTGGAATTGAATGTTTACGGGAGCAGCCTCGAAATGCTGGACATATCCGAATGTCCCAAGCTTAGATATCTGGATGTAGGAAATACCGACATCGATTTTATCGATATATCGGAATGCCCGACGCTCGTAAAGATATATCTTGAAGGCAGTAGGAAGACCGAAGCCGGACGTTACACATACAGCTTTTCTCTCAGCCAATTTGAATTGACCATTGACAAGGATTGTCAGGTCAAATACATGAAGCCTACACCTACGCCTACGGTAACTCCTGCGGCTACAGTTACACCTGCGGTAACAGCTACGCCTGCGGCTGATCCCAATGTATCGCCGACGGCAGCGCCCAAGGCAACGACCAAGCCCGGCACAACCGATACGCCCAAGGCAACAACTAATCCCAATGCAACATTGACCCTGAATAAGAAGACCGCCAATATTGTCTGCGGCAAAGACCTTACATTGAAGGCAACTCTCAAGGGTGCAAGCGACACCGTAACCTGGAGTTCCTCCAACGACAAGGTCGCATCGGTCGATAAGGACGGTAAGGTTACTGCCAAGCAGGCGGGAGCCGTAACGATAACGGCAACAGCTGCAGGCAAGACAGCAACATGTAATGTCCAGATCCTCTTTAAGGACGTAACCAATGAGAAGGATTTCTGGTATGCCCCGACCTACTATCTTGCCAATACCGGAGTAGTAAAAGGCTACGACAAACAGACCAAGTTCAAGCCTGCGAACGTATGTACAAGAGCTCAGATGGTAACATTCATCTGGAGACTCAAGGGCGAACCTGCACCCAAGACTTCGAAGAACAAGTTCAAGGATGTCAAGAAGACAGACTACTTCTACAAGGCGTGTCTGTGGGGCAACGAGAACCACATAGTCGAAGGCTACAAGGACGGAACCTTCGGCCCTAAGATCGTCTGCGCAAGACGCCATGCGGTAACGTTCCTTTGGAGACTTGCAGGCAAGCCGAATCCCAAGACCACGAAGAACAAGTTCAAGGATGTCAAGAAGACGGACTACTTCTACAAGGCAACCCTCTGGGCATCCGAGAAGAAGATCCTTGCAGGCTATTCCGACGGTACCTTCCGTCCCAACGGCAACTGCCTGAGAAGACAGATGGTAACGTTCCTGTATAAATATGACAAATTTGTCAATAAGAAAGGATAACTCGAGCGAGACAACTTCCCGCGAACGACTTATGTCGCGTGCGACAGACTAAGTGAGCGGGAGTTGTCGAGCGGACGATAAGTACGTGAATAAATGAGAAAAATATTATATTTCTTCAAGTGGAGATTCGGGTTGCGTTACTGCAACCCGAATCTTTTTTGTTATGATGTCGAATAATGTATGATGGCATATTGACAAAAGTCTATCATGACATATAATGATGATGGCAAAATGCCAAAATACCATCATTGCCGAGGGCTGTCTTGAATGTTAGTAAGTTACAAGTAATACAATACCTTTCTGAGGTGAAGGAAGCCGTCAGGAACGGCAGATACAGAATTGATAGAAATTTCAACAGACAGGATAATGTCAATTTGTTTTTGGATTATGTGATTGATGAAGCAAAAACTCAAGAGATCCTTCTCTCGCTGGATGTTATGGATTTCTCAACGATTCTTAAGAATGAACACAAAGGATACGAGCATGAGAGACTGTATGTCTTCGGGAAAGATGTAATTCTTTTGGAAAGATATGGCGTGACGGAGAAATCGGTACCTCTCTACATAAAGATAAACAAGTTAGATAATCAATTCGTTATTGTAATCTCATTTCATGAGCAAAAGTATCCGTTAACTTACTATTTTGACTCAGTTGAATGATCGGAGGTGTGCATTATGGATAAGAAACCAAAGAAAGAGTTTTGCACTGAGTGCAGAAAGAATACAGAATATCGTTTGCAGAAGCGCAACATTACAAAAAATATCAGAGATAAAGACTACACTTTCTCCATTACTGTGGCTATATGTGAGAACTGTGGAGGGGAGATGAGCATCTCCGGATTGATCGATAAGAACATTCAAAAGATCGATGAACAGTTCAGGTCGGCAGAAGGTCTCGTTACTGTAGAAGATATTGATAGACTCATGAAGATTTATAAGATCGGTAAGGCTCCTTTGTCACTCGCACTTGGATTCGGTGAGATAACCATAACAAGATACCTGGAGGGGCAGGTCCCGTCCAAGGAATATTCAGATGTTATTAAGAAGGCGATGACATCTCCAGAATATATGATAGAGAGGCTTAACGAGAACAAAGATAAACTGACGGATGCAGCATATAACAAAGCCATTGCTGCGGCAAACAGTCTGGAGAGTCTGTTCTCTGTATCGGATAAGATGCTTACGGTAATTGCTTACATATTTGAGCAAATAGAAGAGGTTACGCCTTATATGTTGCAGAAATTACTATATTTCATTCAGGGGATCTATTCGGCGTTATACGGTGAACCGATCTTTGAGGAGGACTGCAGGGCATGGCAGCATGGTCCCGTATATCCTGATGTATATGATCTGTTCAAAGACTTCAATTACGATCCAACGGATGACGCAAGATTTGCCTTGTTGGAGGGGGCTGATGTTCCGTTGACAGCAAATGAGAAGAGTGTCATCGACATGGTGCTTAATACATTTGGTCTATATGGAGGGAAAGTGCTGGAAAGCATAACCTGTCAGGAGACCCCATGGAAGGAAGCATTAGTGATAGATATAGATGGTTATCCTGAGGGAGGACTGATCCCCAAAGAGCATCTTATGGAATATTTCATTGCGATCAATGACAAATACGGTATAAGCAAGAAGAGAGGGATCGACAAATATATCCGTGATATGCTTAAAAGTGCGTAATCAGAATGGTATAGTATGCTTGACCAGAGAAATAATATTTCATAAACAGATAAGGAGACCTCAACATGATCCGTTTTATAGAAGACCCTGAAGAGAAGCAGAAGATCTCGCGGGAGATCCTGGAAGCCCTGCCCGAGTGGTTCGAAGTTGAAGAGAGCCGCGAAGGGTATATCAAGGGTTCGGCGGGATGGCCGTTCTGGGCATCAATAGAAGAAGACAAGGCACAGGGGTTCCTCTGCCTTAAGGAGACCGGTAAGGATACGATGGAGCTGGCCGTTATGGGCGTGCTCAAGGAATGCCACAGAAGCGGTATCGGCAGAAGGCTCTTTACCGCGGCAAGGGATTATGCCGCGCAGCTCGGGTATTCTTTCATACAAGTGAAGACCGTAAGATACGGTGTATATCCTGACTACGACAAGACCAATGAGTTCTACCTGAGCTTAGGCTTCAAGGAACTGGAAGTATTAGAGGATCTTTGGGATGAAGCCAATCCCTGTCAGATCTATGTCATGAGCCTCAAGGATGCGATCAATGTTATCGGCACGAGGCACAGCTACAGGGGCGCCTATGTCGAAGAGCCCGTTCCGGAAGAAGACTTAAAGCAGATCGCGCAGGCCGGGATAAACGCGCCTTCGGGCTGCAACAAACAGACAACGGATATCGTGGTCGTAAACGATCCCGGCCAGCTCGATAAGATCAAGGCCGCCATAGACCCGCCGGTTGCCAAGACGGCTCCCGCCATGATCGTGGTTCTTGCCAGAAAGATCAAAGCATACCGCGACCGCACTTTCTATATCCAGGACTATTCTGCCGCCATCGAGAACATGCTGCTTGCGGTAACGGCCCTGGGATACCAGAGCTGCTGGTACGAAGGTCACATCACGGACGAGGACCGGATCTGCGATAAGATCGCAAAGATCCTGGGCGTTCCGGAAGAGTATGAAGTGGTCTGTATCCTGCCCGTCGGGAAGGCAGCAGACGATTTCCACGCCCCGAGCAAGAAGGCTTTCGCCGAGAGAGTTAAGTTTAATTCCTGGGATTGAGTATAGAGGGGTCTGACCATGAATAGTTTTTTAATCTCACAAAAATGACGGTAATTTATAAGTGCAGTTTAAATCTCCGTCACTTTTGAGGTCGGTAGATCAGCTGAATGCCTACATACCAAGTAATCTCATATAAGGAGACGAGCAATATGTTAATCGACGAATGCCGCATCGACAATACCATCACCCCCGAAGAATATATGGAATTCCGTAAGATCGTGGGCTGGGCGCTGTTCCCTCTGGAGCAGGCGCAGCAGGGCCTTGCCAACTCCGCGTACATCTGCTGCATCCGCAAAGGTGACGAGGCCATAGCGTTAGGCCGGGTCATCTGGGACCACGGCTATGTGGTCTATATAGCGGATGTAATAGTCCTCCCCGAATACCAGGGGCAGGGCCTGGGGAGAGTGATAATGGAGCTCATAATGAAGCAGATCGGCGAGTGGCTCAAGCCGGGCTACAAGGCGATGGTCTCGCTGTCTTCCGCCAAGGGGAAAGAACCTTTCTACCGGAAGTTCGGGTTCCAAAGCCGCCCGGATGAGAACTTCGGGTGCGGCATGTGCCAGTGGATGGAAGGTTCCACTGATATTTAACATTCTCTTCTGTCAAATACAACACCATAATGGGTTCTGATGCAACACAATTGACGTTCGAAGCAGGGAAAGCTGGCAATGCCGTCCTTGCTGAAGACTGGGGCAGCTGGAAAGAAACCTGCAAGGTAAAAGTGCTCTACAAGGACGTAACCAGAAGATCCGATTTCTGGTTTGAACCGACCTACTACCTGTCGGATAAGGATGTGGTCAAAGGATACGATAAGCAGACAAAGTTCAAGCCCGCCAACGACTGTACAAGAGCCCAGATGGTAACCTTCCTTTGGAGACTCAAAGGATCCCCGAAGCCCAAGATAAAGACAACCGCATTCAAAGACATTAAGAAGACAGACTACTTCTACAATGCAGTCCTTTGGGCAGTGGATAATGGCATAACAACAGGCGTATCCAAGACTAAGTTTGCCCCAAGTAAAGTCTGCACCAGAGCTCAGATCGTAACCTTTCTTTGGAGAATGGCAGGCACCCCTGAACCGCAATCTGCCAAGAACAAGTTCAAAGACATAAAGGCCAAAGACTACTTCTATAAGCCGGTGCTCTGGGCATCCGAAAAGAAGATCGTGGCAGGTTATAAGGACGGAACTTTCAAGCCTCAGGGGAAGTGCTTGAGGAGACAGATGGTGACGTTCCTGTATAAATACGATAAGTTTGTGAATGGGAAGGAATGATGGCGGAAAGCATGGATAATTCCATGGAGGATTCTTTCAAATCTTTACAGGGTTATCTATATTTGCTATCCTACCCTTAATCGGTTAACAGTAGTCATATATATGCTGGTTAACGAATATTTTTTGAATAGAGGAATCATTATGAGCAAAATGATCATGAGAAGGTTAGTTGCCTCTGCAATGGCAACTTCTATGGTACTTGCGGTTATCCCGCAGATAGTTGGAAATGGGAATGTATCGGCTTCTGAGCAAGAGACAAAGACCAAGACAGAAGCCAACACCTGTCTTAGCACATCGAAGATGGCAAGCCCGGCTAAACCGACTGAAAAATCATACTGGTCCGGAAGCTACGTATACTTCAGCAATCTTGATGGAGATTGGCTTGACGTGCCTTCGAAGTATAGAGTTTTGGCTCCCAAAACGAATGCATATGGCGGAACGACAATGTTTATCGACTGTGAGTTAGGAGGATATAGTGCCAATTTTGACGATGATACGATTCCTAATGAGGGGGCAACTTATGTGTCTGAATGGGAATTCAGTGATCTGAAGAAGGGACTTAACGGAGATAAATTCCTGAACCGCAAAGGAGTCTTTACCGAAGCTGAAAAGAAGGCAATCGCAAACAGTTATTCGCAGGAACATGAACTTGTTGCCAGCGATACAGAGGAAGCAGGAAAGGTTCTATATACAACAAAAAACAATTATTCATATCATGTGCCTCTTAAAGGCGAAAAGATATTTGTTCTTGATGCCGAAGAATTGTCAAATATCGATTATGGATATAACATGATCGCAGGACCAAGAGCGGAAAATAACTATAAAATGGAACCCGGATATGCAAGGATCAAGAGGGTAAAACGCAATCCCGAAAACCCTGATTCAGATTATGGCTATTACAGTTGTTGGATACGTTCGTTTAACTCAAGTTCTCCCGACTGGGGAAATGAAGCGGATGTAGAGGGGATTTTCTGTTCATGCCCGATCACAGGTAACCGTTGTGCAAAACCTGCCATGAACATAGATCTTTCCTATGTTCTCTTTTCTACCCTGCTCTCAGGAAAATTCAACAAGGTTGGCGCTGAGTATAAGCTCACGATCAAGGATGAAGCAATTACAGCTGCTGTTCCTTCAGGGGAAAAGGTTACTTCAGACGGATCTTCGATCACAGTCCCTTACGTGATCTCAGGGGACAATGCTGAACAGGTAACACGTATGTCCTACATGATCACTGATAAGGCATATGATGACAGTGATGCAAACCTCCTTTACTACAACGAGTTGGAAGGTGATTTCTCATTAACAGGTGCTTCGGGAAGCTTTGCTCTTCCTTCAGATCTTGATATCAGCAGATGGGGTTCAGATTACCATGTCTATATCTTTGCTGAGATCTTGTGTGACGGAAACGAGACGGATTATGCAAGTGAACCTCTTGAACTGACAAAACCGTCTGCTGTTCAGACTGAGTATAAAGTGACGGTAAATAACGACGAAGGTGTTACCGGAACCGCATCAATCGCAAAAGGCACTAAGGGTACGAAAGTTACGCTGAAAGCTTCTGTCAAAGAAGGATATCAATTCAAAGGATGGCAGGTTGTATCAGGTGATGTAACTTTGGCAGATGCCAAGAAGAATACAACTACATTTACGATCGGAAGTAAGGATGTAGTAATCAAAGCTTCAGCAGCAAAAACAAATGTCCCTGATCCGACAAAAGCCCCTACGGTCACACCAACAGAGGTTCCTTCTGATGTTGTTCTGACACTTAACAAAGACTCCGTTAAGGTTACCTGCGGAAAGACCACGACTCTTAAAGCAACAGTAGAAGGATCCGATTCTGCCGTCACCTGGGAATCTTCAGATAAGAAGGTAGCAACAGTCAATAGCAAGGGTGAGATCACCGCAAAGCAGGCTGGGCAGGCTGCTATCAAGGCAACAGTAGACGGTGTTACGGCAACCTGTACGGTTACTGTCCTCTATAAGGATGTAACAGATCCCAAGGATTTCTGGTATAACCCTACCAACTACCTGACAGCTGCAGGAGTCGTAAAGGGTTACGATAAGCAGACAAAGTTCAAACCGGGCAACGACTGTACCAGAGCCCAGATGGTAACGTTCCTCTGGAGACTCCAGGGAGAACCTGCCCCGAAGTCTTCAACCTGCAAGTTTAAGGATGTAAAGAAGGACGATTACTTCTTTAAGCCGGTTATCTGGGCAGTCGAGAACGGCATCACTACCGGAGTCTCTAAGACTAAGTTCAATCCTCAGGGCGTCTGTACCAGGGCCCAGACGGTTACCTTCCTTTGGAGGATGGCTGACAAACCTGATCCTAAGTCAACAATGAATAAGTTTAAGGATGTCAAGAAGAAGGACTATTTCTATAAGCCTGTACTTTGGGCATCCGAACAGAAGATCGTAGCAGGTTATAAGGACGGAACATTCAAGCCCCAGGGTAAGTGCCTGAGGCGCCAGATGGTGACGTTCCTATATAAGTACGATAAGTTTGTGAATGGGAAGGGATGATTGTACCGTATCATACCACTATAAATCTTCACTAGATTTATAGTGGTATAATTCAATTAGTCGTATTTGTATTTGATTAACGTTGGAGGTCATCACATGTTTTGCATGAATTGTGGGCAGCAATTACCAGATGGGGCAAGGTTTTGTTTGCAGTGTGGAACCCCTCAAGGCGAGGTTAAGCCAGTGGCTGCTCCCAACCCGGAGCCCCCAAAATCGGTTAATGAACCAACTTTAGTTCCAGCGATGTGCCCGAATTGCGGTGCACACTTAAGGGTGGATCCTTCATACAAGCTTGCAAGATGTGGTGCCTGCGGGACAGAGTGCCTCGTTCAAAACGCAATACAAACACTTAATGTCAGTGGTTCTGTAAACGTTGTCCATTCGGGTGTAGTTATTCAGAAACATGATCATTCAGGTGAACCAAATCTTATTGTGACTTACTCATCTACTATTCCATCGATCAACATGAGTCTCAACATTATACCCGGACCTCAAAAGGTAATATTCCTGAATGGCGCTACTCAGCAGTTTACTCTTGCACCTGGACAATACAGGTTGGTAGCTTCCGTAGGTGGATTTTTTGAAAAGATTAATGAAACGGTTGTTCGTGATGTTACAATTTCCGAATCGCATAGACCAGTTACTGTTTCGGTAAGTGCTAAGCCGGGATTTATAAAGAGTGTTTATAT
>JAGCSR010000033.1 GCA_017964005.1 Clostridiales bacterium | reverse complement strand
GTGGGATAGCAGTCAACATGGTCATGGTCGATATTCGTGATCGCGGCAGTCGTGGAACGGAACTGAAGGAACGACCTCTTGAACTCACATGCCTCGGAAACGAGCACATCGCGGTTGCCTCCCATACGGATAGTCCCTCCGAACTCGGCAAGCTCGGCTCCCAGGTGCACCGTAGGATCCTTAAGGCTTTCTATGAGCATAAGGGATGTCATGGAAGTAGTGGTCGTCTTTCCGTGGGTGCCGGAGATATTGATGACCCGGCTGTAACTCTCGGTAATGAGTCCGAGGTATTCGGAGCGGTCAAAGATCCTGATCCCGTTCTCAACGGCATATGCCACTTCGGGATTACCCGGAAGGACCGCTGCCGTCTTGACTATGTAATCAGGCTTAAACTCGATAAGGTTATCGGCTATCTGCGTGTTATAGATCTTTATTCCTTTGGAAGCAAGTTCCTCCGTCCTCTCGGAAGGATTCATGTCCGAACCGCCGACAACAAAGCCGTAGCCTTTGGACATGACCGCGAGTCCGCTCATGGATATTCCGCCTATGCCGATAAAATAGATGCGCCCTCCGGCCTTAAGTCCGTCTATGCCTTTTTGTTCCATATATATACCTCCGAAGGAGAAGTTCGTTTATCTTACGAAGTGCCCCTTCAGGGACACATCTCTACTATTATAAACTTTTGGCTTTTTCTGTGTAGAGAAATTTAAGCAAAAGAGGGGTAATTATCGAAGACGCGATTATAAGAAGGATGACGGAGGTAAAATATGCACCGTCCATAAGTTCGAACGAGAGGCATCTCTGGGCTACGATAAGTGCAACCTCACCCCTGGTCATCATGCCGACTCCGATCTTCAGCGAGTCCCTTGCGGAATACTTCATGATCTTGGCGATACCCCCGCACCCCAGGATCTTCGCCGCCATACCGACGATAACGAAGAAAACGGAGAATAGAAGGACATTGGTATCCAGAGTGGACAGGTCGGTCTTAAGTCCGATGGAACAGAAGAACACCGGTCCGAAGATCATGTAGGAATTGACGTCCATCTTACGGGTGATGTAGTCAGAGTCCTTGAGGGAACAAAGGATAACTCCGGCAGCAAAAGCACCTGTGATATCCGCGACACCAAAGAACTCGTCGGCGATATAAGACAATCCGAACGCCAAAGCCAACCCCATGATCGGGATCCTTCTGGTATGCGGATACTTCTTATCGAAAAACTTGAATATCTTGTAGACAAGGAATCCCACGCCTGCCGCGAACACGAAGAACAGCAAGGTCTTGGCAAGTACCCACAAAGGCTGCGCCTCGGGATCCTTGAAGCCGATGATCAGCGTTAATACCATGATGCCGATGACATCGTCGATTATCGCGGCGCTCATTATGGTGGTAGCGACCTCATCCTTGATCTTGCCTAAGTCCTTAAGCGTCTGGGCCGTTATGGATACGGATGTAGCCGTAAGGATAGATCCGGTAAACAATGATTTGTAGAATTCATCACTGCCCAGACCTGCCCTGCCGTAAAATGCCATATAGAGCAATGTTCCTGCTATGAGCGGAACGGTAACGCCGATGGCGGCAATGACCGTGGCCTTAAGTCCCGTCTTCTTGAGCTGTCTCATGTTGGTGGAGAGGCCTGCCGAGAACATGAGCATAATGACGCCGATCTCAGCCATGGCGGACAGATAATCGGAGTTCTCAACGAGCTTCAATACACTGGGGCCTATCAGAAGTCCTGCTATGATCTCACCTGCGACATCGGGAACCTTGCATTTACGGGCAAGAAGGCCGAACGCCTTGGCAAAGATCGTGATTATACATAAGTCCCTGATGACCATTCCGGTATCAAAATCCACTTTATCTCACCTCTATATCACACGGTAATGTCTGCAACTTCCGCTTCTGCGGCCTTCACGAGGTCTTCTGCCTTAAGCCTTATCTGAAGTCCTCTCATTCCGCCGCTGACGGACACGTTGTCCACGAGAAGTATCATCTCGTCTATTATCGTCTTGTATTTCTTCTTCATTCCGATAGGAGAACATCCGCCGCGGATGTAACCCGTTACGTTCAGGAGGTCCTTTACCGGGATCATCTCCACCCTCTTCTCGCCTGCGGCCTTTGCTGCCTTCTTCATGTCAACGGTGGAATCCACGGACACGCAGAACACGTGATACTGTCCTGAATCCCCCTTGGCGACCAGGGTCTTGAAAACTTCTTCATAGGGCAGGTTAAGATACTCTGCGACGTGGTGGCCGTCCAGATCGTTCTCATCGTACTCGTATTCGACCGCCTCGTAAGGGATCTTGGCTGTATCGAGCATCCTCATGGCGTTTGTCTTCTTGATACCGGCCACCTTCAAAACCTCCGCTCATCTCATCTTCTGACACATTATACTTCAAACATGTTATTATTGTTTTTGTCAAATAAACCAAATAATCCGAGGTTATCGCCATGCTAAAGAACGAATATCCCGAACATGACATCAACAAGGTCTTCGATTACATGGAAGAGGTCATCGATAAGGGCGGGGTCCACGATAAGACCCGCGAGGAATTCCTCCTCGTAAACAAGCTCTTCGCAAGCCTTCCTCCCGAAGCCGTGGAATACGGGATGCGGTTCCTGCATGGTCACCGTGACCTCCCCTCCTCCACCGACGACCTGATGCCCCTTTATATCCGCTTCGTTAATCTCCTGGAATACCTGGAGAAGATCGAGGCATTAAGGGAGATCCCCGCAACTATGACCCCTGAGGAGATCATGGCAAGATCCGACATGACCTCAAGTCTTGACGAGCACGAGAAACCCTTCGGGAAGACCCTCCTCGGATATCAGTATAATCTCACCGAAGAAGCCCCCGCAAAGGCCGAAGATAACAACGAAGAAGGAGAATGTCAGGAAGGCATGCACCTTATGAACTGTATAGCTCCCGTTATCCGCTGCAAGGATATGCTGGCAACTTCCCTGTTCTACGAAAACAATCTGGGTTTCAAGGCGGCTCATCTGGACGATGAGACCATGCCTCATATAAGGCTTGTCCGCGACAACGCGGTGCTGATACTGGCAGAAGACCCGATCTACGACTTCTATATCTATGCCTCCGAACCCATGCTCTTGTACTATGAACTCCAAAACAAGGTCAAGATCCTAAAACCCCTGGAAGAAGCGGGTACCAAGTCCGGGGTCAACCGGGAATTCGTTTTCGAAGACGGAGAGGGGCGCAAATACTGCGTATCCCAGAACATGGAGTTCTGATACCACTTTTCCAAGAACAGATATATTTTCGCATTGAAGTATTATATATTTTGCGCAAATGTATCTATATTATTCTGTGATATACTTTTCGGTGGATTGTTAAAGACCCGTATATAAGAAGGAGCAGTATGTCATGAAGATCGATCCCACAGTCAAGAAAGAGACTGCATATGTCCTGATAGTCACTTTGATCTTGAGCATGCTGTTGGAATCCGTATTCCTGATCATAAAGCAGTGGCAGCTGAACGTACTGTTCGGCAACCTTCTCGGCGCGGCAATAGGGATAGTAAACTTCTTCCTCCTGGGACTGTCCGTCCAAAAGGCGGTCAAGTCTGACGAGAAGAGGGCGCGGGAGATCCTGAGGGCTTCCCAGACCGTAAGGTTCGCCCTGATGGTACTCCTCGTTGTAATATCCGTTCTGATCCCCACGGTCTTTAACATGTGGGCAACCCTGATATCATTATTCTTTGCTACGATAGCAGTCTATATGAGACCTTTGTTCAATAAGGTCAGAAAGACCGAAGATACTCCTTCCGTTCCTTCGGGAACTTCAGAAGATACCGAAGGAGGAGACGGTCAATGAGCCTGGTGTTCCTGATCTTAAGCCTTCTGTCCATGGCGGCGGCAGTTGCCGTCAAGGTCATGTTCGTTCCCGCGTCCGAGGGTATCAACATCACCGGCGCCCATGTATTCTTCACCCTCAAGACCCCTATCCAGGATCTTCCCATAACCGAAGCACAGGTCAATTCCTGGTGCGTTATCCTGGCTGTAATGTTCTTGTGTCTGTTCTTAACTTCCGGTCTTAAGACCCGCAACATATCCGTAAGACAGCTGGTAGCCGAGTGGATCGTCGAGAAAGTCACCACCCTCGTTAGATCCAACATGGGCGAATTCTTTGAAGGCTTTGCGCCTTTCATCGCGGCGATATTGGGACTGTCGGCTTTCTCCAGCCTTTCTTCCCTTCTCGGCATCTTCCCTCCGACATCGGATATCAACATCATCGCAGGCTGGGCCATACTGGTATTCATCCTCATAACTTACTACAAGATGAAGGCGGGCCCTTGGATCTACATGAAGAGCTTCGGTCAGCCTGTGCCTCTTCTGGCACCCCTCAACATCATAAGCGAGGTAGCTACACCTATATCGATGGCCTTCAGGCACTACGGCAATGTCTTGTCCGGATCCATAATATCCGTGCTGGTAGCCGTGGGGCTCACCGATGTGTCACATAAGATCTTCTCATTCCTTCCCGGGGCTTTCTCCGACTTCCCGTATCTTAGGATCGGTGTCCCGGCGATATTGTCGATCTACTTCGACCTGTTCTCCGGCTGCCTTCAGGCATTCATCTTCGCGATGCTCACGATGCTCTATGTATCCGGAGGATTCCCTGCCGAAGAATATGCCGCAAGGAAGAAGAGAAGACAGGAGCGGGCCGAGGCAAGGGCCGCACGGGCAAACGCGAAAGAGCAGAAAGCTGAAATATAAAAACAAAAACAACATATACGGAGGTATAAAACTATGTTGGAACTTGCAATCGGAATTATCTTGGGCGGATGCGCTCTGGGTGCCGGATGTGCCATGATCGCGGGTATCGGCCCGGGTATCGGTGAGGGACATGCCGTAGCCAAGGCGTGCGAAGCGATCGGCAGACAGCCTGAGTGCAAGGGTGATGTCACAACAACGATGCTCATGGGATGCGCAGTTGCGGAGACCACCGGTCTTTACGCTCTCGTTATCGCGATCCTTCTGATCTTCGTTGCACCCGGAAGATTCGTTGAGATCCTTATGAATGCTGTCGGCTGATACGGGAGTACAAAATGCAAGATCTTGATATCATCTCGGTAAATATCTGGCATATCGTAATATCCCTTGCCAACCTGGTGATCCTGTTCCTGATCCTGAAGAAGCTCCTTTTCGAGCCGGTAAACAAGATCCGCGAACAGCGTCAGAACGAGATCGATACCCAGTACCGCAAGGCTGAGCGGACAAAACGCGAAGCCGATGAGATCAAAGCGGGATGGGAATCGAAGATGGCAACGGCAGACGATGAAGCCGATAAGATCATCAACGAGGCCGTGGAACGCGCCGACAGGCGTAACGAGGTCATGCTCTACGAGTCCCGCGAGAAGGCCGATCAGATCATCCGCAAAGCCAAGGCCGATGTGGAGCGTGACAGGCGCGAAGCAAGGGAGACGATCAAGAAAGAGATCGTCGATGTATCCCAGGCCCTGTCCGAGCAGATCATAGGGCGTGAGATCAACATGGACGATCACCGCGACCTTATCGATAAGGCGATCGACAATATAGGTGACCTGAAGTGACGACCATCGGAAGAGAATATGCCATAGCCCTGTTCGAAGCCTCATACGAGGCCGGCGTTATCGATGCCGTAAGAGAAGACCTCATTACGGTAAGAAGACTGTTCACGGCAGAAAGAGACTACATAGCCTTCCTGTCGAATCCGGCTATCCCCAAGCAGGAGAGGCTGGATTCTCTGGCATCGGCTTTCGAAGGCAAGGTCGAAGACACTCTGTTTTCTTTCCTTTCCATAATGGCAAAGAACAACGCTATGAGAGAATTCGCATCCGCAGTCAAGGAATTCGAGAAGATGTACGAAGACTATAAGAGGTTCAGCGTCGCTTTCATTACCTCTGCGGTCGAACTTACGGAAGAAGAGAAAAAGAAGATCATAGCGCGCTTGACCGAGGTCACCGGCAAGAGCATCTCCCCTGTCTACAGGATCGATGAATCGATCATCGGGGGAGTCACGGTAACCTGCGACGGAATGTTTTTCGACGGCAGCGTTGCCAAGAATCTTAAGAACATAAAGGAAGTGATATCGTAATGGCAGGAAACCCTGAAGAGATAAGCAATATAATCAAGGAACAGATCCGCAACTACAAGACCCGCGTGGATATGGGCGAAGTCGGAACTGTCGTTCTGGTCGGCGACGGCATAGCCTCCGTATACGGACTGCGCAACTGCATGGCAACCGAGCTACTGGAATTCGACGACGGCTCCGTCGGGCTTGCTCAGAACCTCGAGAATGATACGGTCTCTGTCGCGATCCTGTCCGACAAGAACGATATCAGGGAAGGTTCCCGTGTCAAGCGCACGGGCACCGTCCTGTCAGTCCCCGTCGGCGAGAGTTTCTTAGGAAGAGTAGTAAACCCTCTGGGTGAACCCATCGACGGCAAGGGCCCCATATTCGGTGAAGCCAGAAAGCCCGTTGAAGCGGAGGCTCCCGGTATCATCGAGAGGCAGAGCGTATCTGTCCCCTTACAGACCGGCATCAAAGCAATCGACTCCATGATCCCCATCGGACGCGGCCAGCGTGAGCTGATAATCGGCGACCGCCAGACAGGTAAGACGGAGATCGCGATAGATACCATAATCAACCAGAAAGATAAGAATGTCATATGCGTTTACGTAGCGATCGGACAGAAGGCCACCTCCGTAGTCTCTCTCGTCCAGGACCTGGTAAGAGAAGGCGCGATGGCGTATACGATAATAGTCTCCGCTACCGCAGCGGAGAGCGCCCCGATACAGTACATCGCTCCCTACTCCGGCTGCGCCATGGCCGAGTACTTCCGTGAACAGGGCAAGGACGTTCTCATCATCTACGACGACCTCTCCAAACACGCGGTCGCTTACAGAGCCCTGTCCCTCCTCATAAGGAGACCTCCGGGAAGAGAAGCATATCCGGGCGACGTATTCTATCTGCACTCAAGGCTTCTTGAGCGCGCAGCCTGCGTATCTCCAGAGTTCGGCGGCGGTTCCATTACCGCTCTTCCCATTGTTGAGACCCAGGCGGGCGACGTATCCGCTTATATCCCGACGAACGTTATATCTATCACCGACGGACAGATCTTCCTCGAGACCGAGATGTTCCACAGCGGCATAATCCCCGCCATCAACCCGGGTATCTCCGTATCCCGTGTCGGCGGTTCCGCTCAGGTCAAGGCAATGAAGAAGGTCTCGGGCGAACTTAAGCTCTTGTACTCCCAGTATCGTGAGCTTCAGGCTTTCGCTCAGTTCGGTTCCGATCTCGACGCGGACACCCGCGCAAGACTCCACCTGGGCGAACGTATCGTTGAAGTCTTAAAGCAGGACCGCAACGCTCCGGTTCCCGTCGGCGGACAGGTCGGAATAATCTATGCCGTCATCAACGGCTATCTTAACGATATTGCTCTTGAGGACATCAAGGACTATCAGGCAAGACTCTACGAGAAGCTGGACCACGAGCATAAGGACTGGATGGTAAGGATCTCAGAAGGGTCCTGGACAGAAGAAGACGAGGAAGAGCTTAAAGGCGTCCTCGACAGGATGAACAGAAAGTAAGTCATGGGCAAGGACATTAAGTCATTAAGGACAAGGATCAAGAGCTTCGACTCAACATTGCACCTGACCGGCGCAATGGGTCTTGTCGCGTCTTCGAAGATCAAGCGCGCATACGATGCTATGGCAGCGAGCCGCGAATATTCTTCCGCGATAACCGATGTCACAACGAGGCTTGCTTCCTGTCCCGAATGCCGCAAGAGTTTATACTTCGGTCTTCCCTCACCCGCAAACGATGAGACAGAGACAGGCCCTGACGACATTGAAGCTTCTGCAAGACCCGAAGTTACCAGGCTCATAGTTATCGCAGGTGACCGTGGTCTTTGCGGCGGTTACAACGCCAATGTCTTCAGGACTGTTAGGGATATGGATTATGTTGAGATCCACCCTATCGGCAAAAGATCATTCGCAAGATACCACGAGATGCCGGAAGAAGAATCTTCCGATATTGAAGAGCCCGAATATCAGTCTTCCGAATACTACACATTCGAGGAGGCTGAAGCCGAGGCAAAGCTTTGCTGTGAAGACTTCCTTGCCGGCAGGATCGACCGTGTCGGAATAGTCTACAACAGATATGTATCGATCATAAGCCAGGAACCCGATGTGTTCTGGATCCTTCCTTTGGAAAGATCCACTGAACGCAACGTTGACGCGGGAATATTCGAGCCTTCGCCGGATGAACTCCTCGAAGCCCTCGTCCCCGAATATTTTGCGGGCAAGCTCTTTGCCCTGGTCAAGGAAAGCTTTGCCTGCGAAGTCGCTGCCCGCAGAATGGCTATGGACAGCGCAAAGAAGAATGCTCAGCAGATGATAGACGATCTGACACTTGAATATAACAGGGCCCGTCAGGGTACGATCACTCAGGAGATTACTGAGATCGTAGCCGGCGCGGGCAAGTAGGAGGTTCATAATGGACGGTATTAACAAAGGACAAGTCGCTCAGGTAATGGGACCTGTCGTGGACGTAAGGTTCCCCGAAGGGTGCCTTCCCCCTATCGACAACGCACTTGAGATCATGATCGGCGAGCGCCGCCTCGTCGTAGAGGTTGCCCAGCATATAGGCGACTCCACCGCAAGATGCATCGCAATGTCCTCAACGGACGGTCTCAAGCGCGACTCCGAGGCAATAGATACGGGCAAGCCCATCAGCGTCCCCGTAGGCCGTGAGACACTGGGACGTATATTCAACGTCTTGGGAGAACCTACGGACCTCAAGCCCGCTCCCGTCAACGCGCCCCGCTGGGATATCCACAGACCCGCCCCCGAATACTCCGACCTGTCTGCCAACAGAGTAATACTCGAGACAGGCATCAAGGTCATTGACCTCCTGTGTCCCTATTCCAAGGGCGGTAAGATAGGACTGTTCGGCGGCGCCGGTGTCGGCAAGACCGTCCTCATCATGGAGCTCATCAACAACATCGCCAAAGAACACGGCGGTCTGTCCGTATTCACGGGTGTCGGCGAGCGTACCCGTGAAGGCAACGACTTATATAACGAGATGAAGCAGTCAGGCGTTCTCGATAAGACATCCCTCGTGTACGGTCAGATGAACGAGCCGCCGGGAGCCAGGATGCGTGTGGCATTGTCCGGACTTACCATGGCGGAATATTTTCGAGATAACGAAGGGCAGGACGTGCTCTTGTTCATAGACAATATCTTCAGGTTCACACAGGCAGGTTCGGAAGTCTCCGCCCTCCTCGGAAGAATGCCTTCCGCCGTCGGATACCAGCCCACTCTTGCAAACGAGATGGGCGCATTGCAGGAGAGGATCACTTCCACAGTCAACGGATCCATCACATCCGTTCAGGCAGTCTATGTTCCTGCAGACGACCTTACCGACCCGGCTCCCGCCACGACTTTCGCACACCTGGATGCCACCACGGTATTGTCCAGGAGCATCGCGTCCCAGGGCATCTACCCTGCCGTAGATCCACTGGAATCCACGAGCCGTATCCTCTCCCCTGAGGTGTTGGGCCGCGAGCATTACGATACGGCAAAAGAAGTCCAGCGCA
Organism: Clostridiales bacterium; assembly: GCA_017964005.1. Lineage (GTDB taxonomy): Bacteria > Bacillota > Clostridia > Saccharofermentanales > Saccharofermentanaceae > Saccharofermentans. The sequence continues at coordinate 35,682 of JAGCSR010000033.1, read as the reverse complement.
TAATCCAGCGTTACACGGAACTCATGGACATCATCGCCATCATGGGTCTGGACGAACTCTCAGACGAAGACAAGACGCTTGTTGAACGCGCTCGTAAGATCCAGCGGTTCCTGTCCCAGCCGTTCCACGTCTCCGAGAAGTTCACGGGAATCGAAGGTACATACGTACCTCTGTCTGAGACCATCCGCGGATTCCGCGAGATAATCGAAGGCAAGCACGACGATCTGCCCGAGTCCGCATTCCTCTTCGTCGGTACCATCGACGAAGCAGTCGCCAAGGCCGGTAAATAAGCATGAACAAGTTCGCGCTCAAAGTGATAACACCCGAGGGTGTCGTTATCGATAAAGAAGCTGCAGGCCTCTACCTTCGCGGCATCGAAGGTGACCTGGCAGTCTTTGCAGGTCATGTTCCTTTCGTTACTGCAGTCCGTGAAGGCCGCTGCACCATAGTCTATGATGAACAGGAAGACGACACCGAAGCGGCTATCGGCTCCGGCATGCTCAATGTAACAGAAGATAATGTAACCCTTCTTACTCAAAGCTGGAAAGCATAAGAATCCCCGTCTGAAGGTAAGATTAATATCTGCTAATACAAAAAGGCTGCCCGGAAGGACAGCCTTTTGTTGTTATATCAGAATATGCTTATCACTCTTCAGGTGATTCCTCAGAAGCCTCAGAAGTTTCTTCCAAAGTCTCAACTGCTTCTTCAACAGTCTCTTCAACCTCAGCTTCTGCTTCTTCGGCAATCTCCAAAGCCTTAGTTTCCGCTTCACCCGCAGTCTCTGCTGCATCCGTAACAGGCTCTGAGACCACTTCTGCTGCAGTCTCTTCGGCACCTGTGACTGCATCATGGATCACGGACTGTACGGGAGAATCTGCCGTCGCAGGGACATCACCTGCCAATGCTGCCAAACGGGCATCATCTGCCTTGCCCTTCTTGGCAAGGTTAAGGATAATGACAACCACTACTGCAATGCATGCAGCCGCAACTACTCCGAAAACAATGGCGAGTACAAGCCCTATAGGGAAGGAATTCAAAGAGAACTCGAAATCGATATCCGACTCTTCGATCTGCATAAGATCCCAGGTAAGTGTCTTGCCGTCCTCAGAAACCGAGGTTGCATTGTTGGATACAGGCTTGGAAGGGAGAGTAACAACGACCATCATGCTGATGTCCATGTACTGTTTATTCTCCTTCATGCTCTCGAAGTCGTTATTGCCGGCAGTATCGATGGTCATGTTGGATACATAATTCTTGCCGGACTTATAGAAGAGCTTGCCTTCCAGGATATCGTCGGAGTAATTGTAGATATTGACTCTCTCATCAGGCTTGCTGTCAGCTGTAATGTCATCGATCTTGACATCCTTATACTTAACCTTAAAGCCCATCCAGTGAGTACCCTTCTCATCGGTGACCTCGTATTTCTCATAATCCTTATCACTGATGCCTTCAAGAACGTTCTTCTCAACGTAAGCCCATCTCTCCTCATCAGTATATGTCTTCTGTTCTGTCTGTCCGTCATCACCTGAAGCAGGATCACCCTCGTCAGTTTCGTCGTCTTCATCATCGGCAGCAGTCTCCAGATCCAGCGCATCGCCGCCTCCATAAGACAACATGGCATCGATCATCTCTTCATCATAAGCCGTAATGACTCCGGTCTTAACGGTACCGTCCGATGAGATATCAAAACTGATATCCATCTTTACGCCGCAGGCTGCGAATGCGAACAGCATTACTGCCGCAACCAGTACGACTATAGCTTTCTTGAACTTGTTCCTCATAACTTTTCTCCTTTATTCGTTGGATTATTTAATTGTACTTGAAAACTTCAGCAAATCAAGAATCGGCATGCCGGACATCCGCCGTAGCCTTCTCCAGAGCGGCCCTCTTCATATCAACGGTATGTCCGCATTTGCAGCATTTAAGGCGGCATTCGGCGCCGGCAAGCACCACTTCCCAATCAAAGCTTCCGCAAGGATGACCTTTCTTCATCCTGACGATATCACCTTCCTTATAATCGTAGAGGAAAAACTTTCCGGCCATTATCCTGCCCTCCCGCACGTAATCCTGTCATTGCCGCCGATATCCTTTATCGTAACGGCATCGTAAAGTCCGCATTCGGTGAAGATCCTGCGCACCTCATCACCCTGGGCATAGCCGTGTTCTGCGATCAGGATCCCTCCCGGCCTCAAAGCTTTGAGTGCAATCCTTGCAAGCGGCGGATAGAATACAAGGCCGTTATCATCGGCACGAAGTGCCATCTCCGGCTCATAGAGTCTTATCATATCTTCAAGTTCAGTGTACTCCGCATCAGTTACATAAGGCGGATTGGCGGTAATGAAGTCAAGTCCCGACCAGGGTATCTCTTCCTGCATAACATCCAGTTTGGCAACATCGATCTGAGCTTTACAGATCTCGGCATTCATATTCGCGAAAAACAAAGCTTCATCAGACAGATCCGCCAAATGCACGGTAGTATCTATACCGTGGCCTGCAAGCTCGTTTGCTACAGAGATGCCGATACACCCCGTACCGCAGCAAAGATCCGCGAATTCTACTTTCGTAAGGGACTGAGTTCTGATACAGTCATATGAATCCTGAGGGATATCCAGCGCTCCGCAGAACTTAAGGGCAGCCTCTACGACGGTCTCGGAATCAGACCTTGGGATAAGGACTCCCACTGAGACATCATACTTCTCCCTCCAAAAATACGCCTTGCCCAGAACATATTGCAAAGGTGCTCCCGAGGCGACGGTATCTGCCGCAAGAAGGCATTGTCTTACAAGATTTGCATCAAGCCCGGAATCAGGCGATGTATCGGGAAAGAATTCTTCTGCCAAACAAGAAGAATCGAAGCGAGCGTCTTCGACGCCCGCTTCGCTTAAGATCTCATATAACTTGCTGTTCAACTCACCAAACGTCATCTTCCGCATTCTCCGGAATGACTGCCTGCATGGAAGCTATGGCAACCTCCACGATCTTGGCATCAGGCTCTGCCGTCGTGAAGTTCTGGAACCACAGTCCCGGCTTTGACAGGAGCCTGCAGAACCAGTTCTTGTCGTGGCGTCCCAAGAACCTCAGGATCTCGAAAGACACACTGCATATGATCGGAACGGCAATTACCCTGACAAGGATATTGACTGCCATATTACCTTCTCCGACAAATACGCCGATCACGCTGTATATAATGATCGATATTGCCAGCACAATGAACATGAATGCCGTACCGCACCTGGGGTGGAGTCTGGGATATTTAAGGACGTTCTCGACGGTCAGAGGGTCTCCTGCTTCATAGCAGGCGATAGTCTTATGTTCGGCACCGTGGTATCTCCACACCCGGTTGACATCCTTGAGCTTGGATGCAAAGAAGATGTACAGGATAAAGAACAGCATTCTCAGGAACCCTTCTATAAGGTTGAGAAGGACTGTCATCCAGGCCGTAGCGTAAATATTCTCGTCAATGAATCTTGCGATGATGTCTACAATGAGCCTCGGCAGCAGGAGGAACAATCCAACACTGACAAGGATCCCGAAGATCGCGGCAATGGTAACGACCACATTGCTGTGCCTCTCAAAGAATTTATCCAAAGCGGACTGGGGCTTATCCTCACCCTTATTCTCTTCCTCGGCGCCTTCTTCAGACAGATCGGCCGATCTCATCATGGCGCCGGTACCGGTTACGAGCATCTTGTAGAATCTTATGCACCCGCGGACAAAAGGAACAGTCTCAAAATAGCTGACTCTCTCTCCCTGCTTGATCTCTTCAACATGGATAGTGCCGTCGCCCTTACGGACTGCCATACAGGTCCTCTTGGGACCAACCATCATGACACCTTCGATCAGTGCCTGTCCGCCGATAGTGGTCTTCTTAAGACAAGGCTTGCATTCATCCTTCGAAGGCTTTTCTTCTGCCTTATCTTCTTTTTCGACTACTGCGCCTTCAACTTCCTTCAAGTCTTTCTCTTCAATAGGAAGCTCGGCGATCTCGTCTATATTCTTCTCAATATTGTCAGACATAATGTCTCCTTATTTTATATATTTGTCTGATTATATCAGAATAACAGGTGGCGTTACATAATATTTGTGTGTCAATAAGGGGGCTTTAACAACTTGAACATATGTTCTGTTGTGTTAAACTGTTAATGCACAGCCTGCTTAATGGGCGGTTGCCTTCCGAGTACTTAATACATCCTTCGGGAAAGTACTGAAGAAAGGAGGGCTGCGGAGATGACAGAAATTGAAATTATCTCTATCGTGATAGGAATTATCACCCTGGTCATAGCTTCAATCACTCTGTTGTTGAAGCTATTGACGTTTCTTATCGGGATCTTTGATTCCAGATATCGACGGAAATAAAAGACCTCACCCAAGATGGCACTCCTGTGGTGAGGTAAACATCGTTTAACTTACTCGGAAGCAACCGTCTTTGCAGACTGTGCTTTCTTACGGATATTGTAGCATTTGACCCTCATACCGTCAACGACAACAAACCTGCATATCAGTCAGAGTCTGAGGGATACTCATAATAAGTCACGGACAGGCTTCTTTAGAGCAATATATTCGCTCCTGATCATTTTGTATTACACCGCAGAGTGTATTTGAAAATCCCGTTTTCGCGAATTTCAAGTACAAAATGCATGTGATCTGTACTTGAAATTCCTTAAATCACAAATTCCAAGTACAAGTATGTTTGTACATCGTTTTTTGAAAAATGCCAATCCGATGTACAAATGAAAATATAAAAAAGGGCTGTTTGAGTGATCACTTGCAAGACAGCCCTCTGACATTCAATTTGGTTTATCCTTTCCCATTCACAAACTTATCGTATTTATAGAGGAAGGTAACCATCAGTCTTCTCAAACAGTCGCCGTTAGGCTTGAACGTGCCGTCCTTGTATCCTGCAAGTATCCCCTGCTCAGATGCCCAGAGAGTTGCCTTGTAGAAGTAATCCTTCTCCTTGACGTCCTTGAACTTGTTGGTCTTGGTCTTGGGATCAGGTTGTCCTGCCAGTCTCCAAAGGAACGTTACCGCATGTCTTCTCGCACAGACGATCTGAGGTCCGAATGTTCCGTCTTTGTAGCCTTCAACGATATGCTTCTCATTGCCCCAGATACATGCCTTGTAGAAGTAATCGGACTTCTTGACATCCTTGAACTTACAGGTCTTCGTCTTAGGGTCAGGTTCACCCATGAGTCTCCAGATGAATGTTACCATCTGGGCACGGGTACAGTTATTGGCAGGTTTGAACTTGGTCTGCTTATCGTAACCCTTGACTACGCCTTTTGCTGTCAGATAGTTCGTTGGAGCATACCAGAAGTCTTTGCTGTTGGTTACATCCTTATAGAGGACTGTAACAGTACATGTAGCAGTCTTCCCTGCTGCTGAAGCAGTGATCGTTACCGTACCTGCCATCTTGGCTGTGATCTTACCGTTGGAATCTACTGTAGCAACCTTTGTATCGGATGACTTCCAGGCAATCTTACCGGAAGAACCCTTGAGTGTTGCCTTAAGTGCAAGGTTCTTGCCGCATACGACAGCAGCAGTCTGTTTGTTAAGTGTCAGAGCAACAGTTGAAGCTTTTGTCGGTTTTGCCGTAGGTTTAGCTGTCGGTTTGGCTGTTGGCTGGACCGTTACAACAGGGATCTTCTCGAAGACTGCCTTAACGGTAACATTCGCCGAACCTACCGCAAATGAAGTGGAAGCACTGTTCTTGTCTGCGATCGTAACTCCGCCTGATACCACTTCCCATTTGCTGAACTTATAACCGCTCTTGGGCGTTGCAGATATCGTGATCTTGGAACCTATTGTCGCACTCGAAGAAGATGCTTTAGCTGAACCGTTTCCGTCTGTCTTGACGGTAATCGAATAATTAACAGGTTTGAACGTGACATTTACCGTAACGTCATTATTCGGCATCGTAAATTTTCCTGAGTCCGTAATATCAACAGTATTTCCGGAATCATCAGGACTGTATGTGATCTTGTCAAGCTCATATCCCTTATCGGGAGTTGCAGTTACTTTGACTGTATCACCTTTTATAGCGGAAGTCTGAGAAAGAGAAGCGCTGCCGTGAGTTACTTGCCCCAGATCAACCTTAAGATCCGATAATATGAAACTGATGCTGTCCAATCCCAATTCCAAAGGAGTTTCTGACACCTCGATTGAATATGTTCCTGTCAGCTGACAATAATCAGTCTTATAAAGATATACGATATGAGAATAACCATAATCAGAAAGATCAAATATCAGATCATATTTACCGTCTTTATCCAGATCCAAGAATGTTATATTCCCATTATTTTCACCGTCAATGTATCCACCTAAATAAATATCCATCAAACAATCAGGCAGATCATTTTTGAGCGTCAATTTATTTCTAACATCCAAAACAAGATCGGGGGTATAAAAAATCTCATAAGGTTCACTGGCATAATCCGAATAATGTTCCCCATTCATATCTTCAGCAATGATGTATACATGATAATCCGTTCCCCATTTTGAGATATCAAATTCATCCGGCAGATCGAAAGCAGCTTGTGAATTATCAAGTTGGGTATAAAACAACATATTCGCTTTATTTGTATTCCCAGCCGTATACTCCTTGTCAAGGATAAGGACGGAAACCTCGTCGACAGAATTTGCATTATCACCTGACAGTTCATAAGGAACCTGAATCTGTCTCCCGGACCTTTGCAACCACTTCATCTCAGGAACTTCAACCTTGATATCTTTCTCGATCAGCGTGAACTTATATTCTGATCCCGGCTCGCCGGGATCTCCCAAAATACGTGTAGTGAACAGTACAGAATCCTGTTTTACATTGAGAGCCGGGGATACATAATCCTGACTATAATTCGCCCAGATCGCACCAACATGTCCTGAACTACCAGCGTCCCAAACATTTCCAATCTTAAATTTGGGGTTTGCAAAAGAGTTAGAAGCAGTACGAAGCCACCAATTCTCCGCATTACCGAAATTATTAAACTTCATTCGATTTGAGACCACATAACTGGTTTCAGGATAGTAACCATATTCCGGGTTAAAAACATCTTCAACATCCAAAAGGAATAATTTATCACCGTTTAGCGGAGTGTATGAAAAACTATTTTCTACATAGTAATAAGGAATAGCCACACCCTGCTCCGGGTCTGAAGTATAAGCATGTGTACCAATCTTGCTTTCCGCTATCGAATCACGCTCCACAGAAGTAAACGCACCTTCTAAGAAAAGAGTATTCAGATAATTTCGTATATAACTTGTTTCCCATTTATTCGAATCCTCCGTCAGAGGATCATCTTGAGAAAAAACTTCTTTATACAAAGGACTATTACAATCCAAAAAGACCGTTCTCCCGCCGAATATAGTCGTATCTGGATCTAACACCCGGAATTTCAATTCTTTGGTATATTCCCCGAAATATACAAAACTTCCTGACCATATCGAAGACGCTCCCGCCGGGACCTTTGGTTTCCCTAACACTGAGGTGCCAAGATAAGTATTGTCCTGTGCCTTATACGGGCCTGCTGCCAGGACTTCCGTCTTACCGCTAATATCAGGAATAGCTGCAGTTACAAAAGAAAAAGTCAATGCACACGCAACAAGACTGCGAATAACAGGTCTTCTCATATTACTTCCCCCAAATACTTAATGATCAAAAAACCGGGATCCGGTCAGGAACAGGATATCAAAGAATCAATATCATGTAAAGGAAACGCAAAGCTCAAAACATCCGGTGGCAAACATCAAACATCTTCTATCGTGACGGTTCCTGATGTGCCGTCAACAGTGACGGTATCTCCGGTCTTAAGAAGCGTGGTAGCATTGGAACAGCCTACTACTGCAGGGATGCCGAATTCACGGGCGACAATAGCTGCATGTGAAAGCGGTGCTCCGATATCCGTTACTATTGCCGAAGCTCTCGGAAAGATCACTGTCCAACCTATATTGGTGGCATTGGTGACAAGGATCTCTCCGGGAAGGAATTCATCTTTCTGACTTATGTCCGTAAGTACTCTTACCTTGCCCTTGACTTTACCTGCGGCTCCCGCAAATCCTCGTATGACATTTGCGCCTTCTTCTTCCGTCGATCCTTCACCTGCGATGAATATGTCTTTACGGGCGACCGGATCTGCCATCCACTGCTCAGGATCGAACCTTCCTATTATGAGATTCGGGAACTGAGGATAAGAAAGATATTTGTTGTAGTTGGTGCGGCGCGGTCCGATAAGATCTCTGATATTATCGTCACCTTTGAGGAGTGATATAACTTCGTCGATATAGAGCATGAATATATCGTCGCCAATTCCGGTAATATCCCCTGCCTTGATCAGGAATTCCCTTATAACGCAGAAGATCTTTACACCCTCACTTCGAACGGACTCACGGTCACGGTTGGCCTTGGCATATTTCGCAAGGAGCCGTTCGAGCTTAGCTCTCTTAGACGGGTTTTGCTTAAGGAATCCTTCTTTGGCATCTTCATATGCCTGCTCCTGAGACTTCTTCATGGATGCAACATCTATCGCAGCTTTCTTATGTTCTTCCACAAGATTTTCCGGGAATGCCGGATCTTCGTAAGGATAGGGACAGGCCAGTTCCATCTCGTTGGCATGCCTGTGTCCGCAGGCGTTTATATATTCATTCCTGCCGATCTTTCCTTGAGCAAGATCGTCTAACATAAGAAGAGGCTTCATGCTGTCCAGGATCCCGACAGATCCGGTGAGGAGCCTGTCGCCCAGTTCTTCGCCGCAGAGTTCCGCGACCTTCTTCTTGACCGTAAAGAGACCTGATATATTGACGCCCTTCATTATCTCGGACAATGAGTTATTGATATAAGGCGTTATACTGTTATCCCAGTAATCTGCAAGTTCTTCTTTGGTCGTGATCTTGGAGATCTCATCCCTTAAGAGTGCCGAATCGTTTATCCCGAGCTTTGTCTTCTTTCGCTTTGGGCGGATAAGGCTGAATAAGTTGCTCAAAAACTTATTCTTATCCATAGGGAATACCGGAACTTCGGTCCCCTCAGGCATTGCCCCCGTGATATCCTTTATCAGTTCCTGCGCCTTGCTGCGTTTGAGACCCAGACTTACCAGAGCAGAACATACCACACTGACATTAAGATATGCCTGACCATAGATGTTATCGACGAACTTGGGCATGCCCAGGGAATTGCTTATCTTATCCATAAGACTAAATGTCACAGGCGACAGCGGGCGCATAAAGATCTCACCCACATTGGTCCTCGTAAGGAGATATTCACCGGACATCGAACCGTTTATCGTATACTCTTCCCGGCTGCCCTCCGACAGCGTAGTGATCGGACGGGCTTGTAGAATGTACAGTTTACCGTCAGACACAGCCCATTCTATATCCATGGGCTTATTCCAAAGATCCCTTATCTTTACACAGCATATATATAAACTGCGTGCATACTTGGCAAATTCTTCTTTGCCTTCGTAATCGTACCTGATCGCATCGAATCTGAACTCTTCCGCATCGGAAGATCCTGATACAAGGAGTTCCCCTTCACCCTTTACATAGTTGCCGACCATATGTGCCGCACTGCCGGTAATGATGTCTGATGTGAAGACGACTCCTGCAAATTCAGGCTTTACGAACCTTTGGATAACTACAGCAATGCCTTCCCGCTTTACATCAGATACCTCTGAATAAAGCTTGACACGCTCACTGTCTGCCGAACTTATGACCTGCCTTACGGCTTTGGGGATATCTTCTCTTGCGACATCGGTTATCGTCTCGTACGCCCCGGCAAAAGATGCCTTCTCCCCGTCCTCGTTGAGTGCCGAAGATCTGACGGCATAAGTGTATCTGTCCGAAAGATTTTCGATGATTGAATCTGCTTCTTCGGGAGAGCTTCCTGCAGTAAGTATGCAGCCTTCTGGAACCGGAAGATTAGCGCGGGCAAGTCTTACAAGAGATGCGCCTTTACCGCCGCACTCTTTGAGAAGTTCATCTCCTATCCTGTTATACGGCAGTATCACGGGTTATCCTCCAGCAAAAGATCTATCTGAAGATCAATGATCTTTCTTATTTCTTTTCTGATATCGACTTCCAGGAAATCAGACATATCTTCCATGCGGTAGATGATAAGCTGCATCATTGAGGACAGCTGATAGGCTATTAGCTTTATCTCCCATTCTTCCTTCGTGTCCTTATAGTGTTCTCTTACAAGCGGCAATGTGTTGAGTCCCTCCTGAAGATCCCTGTTGAGCAGAACATATCCTGTCAGGGCTTTGGTGAACTTGAACCTGTTTATGAGGTAATCTGCGACGAGATAATGGAGCCTGCGGATCTTCTCTTTGGGGGCTATCTTTGAATTGAAGACTTTCCTGATCTGAGTGTCCTGAAGATACATCTCCTCATCTTTCTTGAGGGCCTCGAAAAGCAGTGCTTCACGGGACCCGAAGCAATAGTTGATCATGGAGAGCTTAACGTCGGCTCTGTCCGCGATCGCGCGCGATGTGACCTCCGAAGGATCCACACAGGAATTCATGAGGTCGTGCGCGGCATTTATGAGCTTATCTTTTGTGATCTGCAGTTTATCTTCTTTTCGCATATCATTATTATTGAACACGTTCAATAATATGTCAACACGTTTTTGAAGGACACCCTCATTTCCCGGATTACTTATTGTTTATGAATTTGTCGTACTTATAAAGAACGCCCCCTGATGCTCCCTTTACAAAAAAAGCTGCCCTTCAAAAGGACAGCATGTGAATTCTTTATTGTCAGTCAGGCTCGATCGCCTTTACCGGGCAGGAATACGTGCAGGCACCGCATGAATCGCATAGATCCGGGTCTATCCTGTATCCGCCCCATCCGCGTGAGATGGCATCCTCGGGGCACACAAATTCACACTTACCGCATTTGATACAGTCATTTGTTATCTCATAAGCCATAGCACTTGCTCCTTTCTTCTCGAAAAGGGGTTGCCGACATGCCTTTAATATATTGATTTTACCACAAATCGAACACCCCGTGAAAAAGAGGCTGTCTCAAATGAGACAGCCCCTTAATGATATGCAGTTAATATCCTGTTATCAGCCTTCTTCGATAGCTGACATAGGGCATGTGCTTGCACAAGCTCCGCAGGAGATGCATGTATCGGGATCGATGTTGTACTGTGTATCGCCCTGAGAAATAGCAGAAACGGGGCAACCGTCAGCGCAGGATCCGCAAGAGACGCAAGCGTCAGTAATTACATAAGCCATAAGTTTTACCTCCTTTATTCTCTTTGGTTAACACATATATTATTACAGATATCGGGTTTGTCAACAATATGTAAAAACACCCCAAAACATTAAGAATAGGCTCGGACAGATACCGCCCGGGCCCTTCAAAACGACAAGAGTCGGATAGCTCAGTCGAGATCGTCGTCGTCGAAATGAGACCTTACATCCGGGTTCAAAGGCTCGAGTTCATCCCACTGATACTCCTCGAAAGCGCTTCCGTCCTCGCTGGTAAACTTGATGCGAACCTTCTCGGTAACATAGTTGACGTCAGCAACGGTTCCGGGACCTGCCGGGGTCCTGACCCTGCGGCCTGTATCCGGAAGCCGGCGTCTGGCATCGGCATATGCTTCTTTCTCGAACTGCAGGCAGCACATAAGCCTGCCGCAGGCTCCGTTGAGCTTGCCGGGATTGATCGCCAGACCCTGAGCTCTTGCAAGCCTCAGGTTCACGGGCGCAAACTTCGTAAGGAATGTGGAGCAGCAAAGCTGCCTTCCGCAGATACCGAGACCTCCGACGTGCTTGGCCTGATCACGGGATCCTATCTGTCTGAGTTCGATCCTTGTATGGAAATTATATGCCAGATCCTTTACCAGTTCCCTGAAGTCCACCCTGCCGTCAGCGGTAAAGAAGAATATGATCTTCTTGCCGTCGAAAGCGAACACTACATCCACCAGGTTCATCTCAAGACCGTGCTTCTCGATGAGCTTGATGCACTCGGTATAAGCGTCTTCCTCGTTCCTGCACTTCTCTTCGTATCTTGCGATCTCTTCCTCAGAAGCCTTGCGCAGGATGGGCAGGAGCTTGGTCTCCTCCGAATCCTTGGTTATCTCCATCTCATACGGTTCAACGCAGACATGTGCCAGATCCAATCCGAGATTGGTCTCTACCATAACGGCATCCCCGATGGAGAGGATCATATCATTGCATGAGAACCTGTAGGGCTTGCCTGCATCGCGAAAACGTACATTTACTACCTTCGTCATTTATCAAACTCCTTCTTTATCTTAAGTAAACATGCTCCGCAGGATGCTTCGTAGTTAGCATTGACCGCGAGAGCGGATCTTAATTCTTCAACAGCGGCAACGGATCTTCCGATCGTACTTGCCGTAACATTCGGGTACTGCGATATGAACCTCTCGATCCTCGGAAGGTCCGCTTCGTATCTGATGTCAGGACGGACATTTTTCTCCGCAACCTTAACCTTCAGTATATCCTCAAGAGCTCTTACCATAAGGATAAGGATGTCGTCCGCCCTGTCCTTGTTATCGGTAAAAAGCCCCAATTTCTCAGTCAGGATGTTCGTATAGGACACAACCGGAACAGCAAGTATCAAGTCCATAACATCATCCTTAAGGTCGGAGAACAGAGGATCTTGTGCCAATGAGATGGCTTTGCCGGGATTGCCTGCCGAGAACTCCACCGCTTCGTTTATCTTGTCGGAAGAGACTCCTTCGAGCCGGTCAGACAGGATTTCGGCGATCTGGGCATCAGAATAAGGCAGCAGGACCAGATTGACGGATCTTGACCTCAGAGTGCTGATGACCTTGGGATAAGCAGATGTCGTCATGATGAAGATAACATGCTTCGGCGGGTCTTCGGTAGGTTTGAGCAGGAGATTCTGCAAGGTCTCGGTCATATGGTCCAGATCCACAAGACATATCTTCCTCGAAGAGAACTGTGGACTGATTATGATGTCCTCAATAACATCTCTTACAGCCTCAGCCTTGATCTGCTTGCCGGATTCGGCAGGTACGAGCCTCAATACATCAGGAAGAGTTCCTTCCTTCATATACTTACAGCACTTGCACTGACCGCAGGCTCCGTTGTCACCCGGGTTCTCACAGATAAGGGCCATGGCGAATTCCTCGGCAAAAGACTTCTTGCCGAAGCCCTCGGGGCCGCTAAGTATGTAAGATGCCACATGAGGAGACTTGGCCTCCTGGCTGAGACGTTCTTTGAGCTTATCCTGTCCTATAAGGTCGGAGAATGCCATCAGATAAGCTCCTCCACGTATTTCCGGATATCTTCAGCCGTATCTTCGGGGCTCTGTGAACCGTCGATCTTTACGATCCTTTGTGATGTCTTTGCCAATTCGAGATAGCCTTCCCTTACCTTCTTCTGGAACTCGACTCCGAGCTTCTCGATACGGTCTTCCTCGCCACGGGCTACACGCCTGGACAGTGCGTCTTCAACAGATATATCCAGAAGGAAAGTTATGTCGGGCTCGAATCCCCCTGTTGCAAGGCGGTTCAGCGTATCCACGACATCGGCACCCATATTCTTGGCAAAGCCCTGATAAGCCGCGGTGGAATCGAAGAAACGGTCGCAGATAACGACCTTGCCGGATTCCACTGCGGGAACGATCACTTCCGCGACGATCTGCGCTCTTGCGGCCTCGAACAGAAGGAGTTCGGTCATGTCTGTCATGCCCGTGTTCTTCTTATCAAGAAGGATATTCCTGATGTTCTCGCCGATAACGGTCCCGCCGGGTTCTCTCAAAAGGAGATAGTCTATACCGCGTTCCTTAAGATGATCCGTAAGGTATTGGATCTGAGTGCTCTTGCCGCACCCGTCGATCCCTTCAAACGTAATGAAACACCCGTTTGCCATATCAATCCAGCTTGATGTCCTTTATGGACGAGATCTCGAGATAGATCTCCTTGGTGATCCTGGCGTTATCCGTACGGATATCCTCAACGGTCTCTTCGTGTCTTTGCTTCTTCTTGGGCTGGGGATTGAAGTTCTTCTCCCTCTTCTTCTTGAAGTTGCCGCCCTCAGACCGGTCGGGCTTGCCGTGTCTTTGTTCCTTGGGCTGGATCTGAATTCCCTCTGCATTGACTCTCTCGGAGTCTTCTGCAGGTCGTTGCTTCTTCCTGTCCTCTCCGCCCTTGCGGTCCCGATCGTTATTATAGTTGCGCTTGCCGGAATAGTTCTTCCCGGATCTGCGCTTACCGTTATAGTTATTGGTGTTGCGGTAATTACCCCTGTTCTTGTTGTTACCGCCGCCGCGACTGGCATTCTTCTGTTCCTGGCTTGCGCCTGTGTTCTCTGACATGGAACACCTCCGTATTTCTTTTTGTTAAAGATCAGAGTTAATTATATAATTTTACGCCGAATAACTCAAATCTCTTCTTTCCACTCTATCTTCTTTATACCCTGGTCTTCGCCGAATACGGCGTCTTCGGTAAAGATGCCCAGATCTTCCATCGGCACCGTCACGAATGCCCGTTCCTTATATCTGGGATGCGGCACCGTAAGCCTGGGAGTGTTAATAACCTCATCACCATAGAGGATTATATCTATGTCGATAGTCCTAGGGCCCCATCTTACAGTCCTGACCCTGCCCAGATCCTTTTCGATGCCGTTGATATAATCCAGCAGTTCTTCAGGCGCAAGATCCGTGTCGATCCCGACAACCGCGTTATAGAAACTGTCCTGGTCGGTATATCCCACAGGATCAGTCTCGTAAAGTCCGGATCTTACAAGGTTTGTGATATGTTCATTCTTTTCGAGCCTTCTGATAGCCTCGGCGATAAAGAACTCCCGGTCTCCGATATTGCTTCCGATGGATAAAACTGCAAAGGTCATCTCTCGATCGTAACCTCCATCGTCTCGAAAACCCCGTCTATCGGGGCTTCGGGCTTACTTACCGTAACCTTGATATTCTCGACTTCATCGAATCTTTCAAGGATCCGGTCAGCTATCTGCCCCGCAGCATATTCTATAAGGTTCATGGGTTCTTCTTCTATTACCGAACGGGCGATCTCATATACTTCGGAATAATCCACAGTATCAGCCAGTTCATCGGTATCAGAGCCCCTGATATGTCCGATATATAACGAGACTGTCACCTTATAGGGAGCATAAGTTTCCTTCTCCTGCTCGAGGCATCCGATACGGCCCCTAAATTCCATATTCTTCAAGACAATCTTGTCCATTCGATGACCTCCTGTGCCCTGATAAGTTCTTCCGTTCCCGAACCTTCGTTAAAAAAATCGTCCATATACTGTCCGAACGGCTCAGGGTCGTGCACTCTCAGCAAGGACGCCCCGGCTTCAACAGCGACCATATTCAGCACCCATGTAGGGTCCTTCCCTTCACCGAAATCAAAGCATTGGACAAACCTTTTCCTCGAACACGCGTACAGGATGGGAAATCCTGCGGGATTGATATCCTTAAGTTCCAGAGTAAGCCTTCTGTCTTCTTCTCTTGTAGTTCCGAATCCGATACCGGGATCTATGATGATCTTATCTTCGGCGACACCGCCTGCAAGAGCGATATCCACACTCCGCGACAGCGACTCTCTGGCATCAGCTATAACATCGCTTCCGGAATTGATAAGCCTTCTGTTATACATAAGGACTACATAAGCATCGTTTGCCGCCGCAAGATGTGCCTTGTTCTCTCCTTCATCGTCCCTTAATCCGTTGACATCATTAAGTATGCTGCATCCTGCTTCAATAGCGCACTTGGCAACCTCGTACTTATAAGAATCGACCGACAATACCGCTCTTCCGCAAAGCTCCCGGATCACGGGGGTGATCCTCAGGCACTCTTCGGATGCTGAGATCTTCTGATATCCGGGTCTTGTCGATTCTCCTCCGATATCTATTATGGAAGCGCCTTTGCCGACCATCTCTTCCGCATGGGTAATAGCCGCGTCCGTCGCAAGAAACAAACCGCCGTCCGAGAAAGAATCCGGCGTGATATTGAGTATTCCCATAACGGAAGGTGTTTGGGATGAGAAGGTCATTGGGATCACCCGCTTATACGCTGACGGTTGATAAGGGCCAAAGCCTCGTTGCGCGTTCTGGCATCGGTACGGCAGCCCCCTCTCATGGCGGAAGTTACAGTCATGGAACCGGGCTTTCTGATGCCTCTCATGGTCATGCAGAGGTGCTCTGCTTCTATCACCACGCATACGGATCTTGCGTCAACCGCTTTCTCGATGCAGTCTGCGATCTCGGATGTAAGACGTTCCTGGACCTGGGGTTTGCGGGACAATGTATCCACGACTCTTGCAACCTTGGACAATCCCAAGATCTTGCCGTTCCTCGGAACATAGACTACATGAGCCTTGCCGTGAAAAGGCAGAAGGTGATGCTCACACATGGAATAGAAGGGGATATCTCCGATAAGGATCATCTCGTCGTTGCCTTCCTCCGTGAAGGTCTTGATATCATCAGCCGTGTCACGATGCAGGCCGTTGAAGATCTCGCCGTACATCCTGGCGACACGGACGGGAGTGTCCTGAAGGCCTTCCCTGGAAGTATCTTCACCTATAGCCTCGAGAATATCCTTCACGGCATTCTCGATCTTTTGGAAGTCCATATTCTTCCTGCTCTCTTCGGGGATTGAAGTATCATTAAGATAATCGTGCATTGTCATTCCTCCGTATCGTTAAGGCGCTTCCTTCTGTATTCCAGAGGCGTCATGTTCATGTATTTTCGGAAAGCGACATTGAATCGCTGCGAAGACGCAAAGCCGGAACCCGAAGCCACCGCAGACACCTTGATATCTTCGCGGGACAGGAGTTCGCATGACTTCTCTATCTTCTTCTTCATCAGGTAGTTCATCGGAGAGATCTTGTACTTCTCGCGGAAAGCCCTTGTGAAGTATCCCTGGCTTAAGAATACATATCCTGCGGCATCAGATACATTGATACCCCGGTCGTAGTTATCATCGATGAAGGTCTTGGCAAGAGTTACGAGTTCGTCGGTCTTGCCGGTCCTGACCTTAAGGTTCTCTTCCCATTTATGACGGAGAGCCCTTGAGATATTGATCATAAGCTCTGTCGTCAATGTGTTGAGCATAACATCCTTGGAGTAGAAATCATTATTCTTCTCCACGACTATGCGTTCCACGACCTGGGAGATTATCTTCTTGTCCTTGCCGGAGATCACGATATAAGGCTCTTTGTCCTCCGCAGAACCGCTCATGCCGTCATCGGTATAATCAAGGAAACTCTCCAGGGAGATCTGAGAGATATTACCCGGGATCTCTACCGAAGGCCCTGTCTTGGAATTATCACGTTTCCGGCCCTTGATGCTTTCCGCACCATCCTCGTAGAAAGTTGCGGAAGGCGCTGCGCTGTTGGCAGCCTCGGTCATCCTGACCGCGCTCCTCCTGTCTGCGGCAAACCCGAAGTAGAGGATGAACATGTCAGCCGAAGTGGACCTTACGGTGAGATAGTGTCCGACCTGCGGCCTTATGATCAGCATCTTACCTTTATCCAAAGTGATATCATCTCCGCCGATATTAAGCTCTATCTTGCCGTCACGCATGCATATGAGTTCGTGACATCTGTGGCGGCTGATGCTCTGTCTGGGTTGAGTAGTCGCATATGTATGCTCGATCCCTTCGAGTATGACCGGAGTCGAACCTGACGCGGTGAGCATGCTGTTCTCCAATAAAATCTCGTTGTCGTTCACCACAGTTACCTCTCTTTGTTACTCGAAGCTGATGCTGTCGATATAGATCTCACCGATACGATCGGGATCTTCGATCATTATCTTAAGTTCAGACAACGAGATGGGGCCTTCGTCCTCATAGGGGATCACGATCTTCTGCCAGGCGAGGCTCTGCTTGATCTCGGCATCGCCGAATCCGGAACAGATGAGCCTCTTGCGGCGCTGCTCGGGATTGAAGACATTGATCACTATCTTATCCGCACCGTAGATATTAACCGGCGCGAAAACGGAAGCATAATCGAGTACAGGCTCAAATCCGTAAAGGGACTTGTCAGTCTCGTATCTTATGTGCAGCGATGCCGCTCCCGTAGCCTTTGTGTTGATGTCGGTGGATATAACGCCGTTACCCTTGAATGTGCGGTAGATATCAAGGACTTCGAAGTTCGATTCCCTTGTGCGCTTGCCGACAAATTCCAGCCTGTCGCACTCGGTAAAGGACAGGTCGGGGGCAAAATAAGCAGCGTCCCTGTCGAACCTGAACGGCATTACAGGAAGGTCTGCAACATTCCTTAATACAGCATCGTGAGGGATCGGTGTGAATCCGTATGTGATGCCTTCGACCTCTTCGATATCGTCACGCCATACCATGACGCACATACCGTACAGTATCCTTGCCATAGCGGGCTTGAAGATCCTGTCCGGACCGCACACGGCGAATCCGCGAAGTTCTGTCTCCCCTTCCACCAGCTTCAGTCCGTCAGACAGGTTCGAGAACTTTAAGATCCTCTTGTTGCCTGCGATCTCGACTTCAGAAACCTCCGGAGAAGATTTGCTCATTTTCGGCGAGAAATGAAGTCCCAGCGCGATAGTGGAAAGTCTTGTTCCCAAAGTGAAGCTTATCGTCCTGTCGGGAAGCAGCATGTCGTGGAGGCTTACAAGACCCGACGGCATAGTCAGGATCTTGGTAAATGCCTGGATATTCTCATTAAATTCAAGGACCGAATAGGGATTGTCGAAGTCAACATTCTTGGGATGCATGGTCGCAAAGAGCATTGACGGCATAAGTTCGTCGTTATAGACCTCTCTGGGCTCGAACGTGGACGCAAGCGTTGCAAGAAGACCCATAAGATACAGGTCATACCGTTCGAACTTCA
Source organism: Clostridiales bacterium (assembly GCA_017964005.1). Lineage (GTDB taxonomy): Bacteria > Bacillota > Clostridia > Saccharofermentanales > Saccharofermentanaceae > Saccharofermentans. The sequence goes on along the minus strand of JAGCSR010000033.1, from coordinate 16,869 downwards.
GTTCTCCCGCGTTCGGCGAGAAGCAGAATCCCCTAACGGCCATCCCGGACAAGGGATAGAGCTTGGTATTGTAGAGGATCGACATGCGGAACCTTTTGGCGATAAAGTTGCTGTCATCCTTACTCTTATCAACCTTATATGTAGTCTCCGGAAGGATATTGAACTCCAGCTTGGAAGCGGAACTTGCCGAGATCGGTACGTCCTTGCCCTCCTGCTTCTTGACCTCTTCTTCCTTGGAAGTCGAAGGGAAATCAAGTTCTGCGGGCTTATCCGCTTCTTCCGTCTTGGGTTCGGGAAGCCCTTTGAGCTTTGCAAGGCGCTTTTCTTTCTCGAAGTCGAAGTCTCCGTGCTTTCTTGCTTCCTCAAGTTCCTTCTCGAGGCGGGCTGCTTCGGCTCTCCTGTTATCTATGCCCATGAGCTCATCGTACTTGTCCTTGTCGATATAAAGACCGGACTCATAGACCATATCCTTAAGAGCCTCAAGATCATCCATGGCTCCCGGGGATATCCAGTTGATTATCGTGGAATCGTCATATGCAAGATCTATCACACCGATAGGATAGTTGACCTGATCGCTCATGTTGTAAGCGAAAGCAAATGCGGAGGAAGACACCTCGGCCATTTTGGCAGTCTCGGTAACCTTGGTCCATTCACCTGCTCCCGGGCCCTCAACAGGCTCGAAAGGATATTCGGTCAGTTCTCCTCCGAGTCCTGATCTTACGGGAGCAAAGAATCTCAGATTATTCATTATGTTGCGCTTAAGGGGCATCTTGGGAGCATTGGCATCCTTCATGGGAACCGACAGATAATCCGAACCTAAGAATACCCAGACATCTCCGCATCTTATATCATTGAGGACCACCTGATCGCTCATACACTTGAATGTGAATGTATATGTATCCAAAGACGCGCTGTACGCGGGGATCTCGAATTCGAACTCGCCCTTGCTGCCTGTTGTATATTCACGGCTGAAGATGACGCCGTAATCAGTGTCGAGCTTGGATACGCGCCTTCCGTCAGTGGGATCCTTGGTTATCTCCAAAGTTACGGTAGCAGTAGGAGCCGCCTTAGCCTTGACGCGCACATTGACGCCCTGCTGGAACACGGCCTTATTCCCCATCCATGATGGCAAAACGATAGAGTTCTTCTGCATCGGTTATGACCTCACACAAAGTGATATTGCTTTATAACCCTACTATTATACCAAATAAAATAATATATTGCTTATTACAGGCACTTTACGGCAGTTTAACCTCTTTCAGACCGTACCGGGAGGCAATATCAGACCTTGCATACAGCACTCCTCCCAGGAAGAAAGACTGTTTATCCTTGCAGGGAACCGCCTCTATCGAGTAAAAGACCGGGATATACTCTTCTTTGAGACCGATAAGCTTGACATAGTTTGCCTTCAGGCCGTCATTAAGAGCATAGAGCAGCTCCGGAGCGTCTTTTTTACGGGTCTTGTCTATATGGTCTTCTATCTTGTCCTCACCATATTCGACAGTCAGATTATAAGCTGTTCCGTCTATGGCATTCCTTACATGATTCCCTTCAAAATACGGGGCTGAGATTATGAATGCATATATACCGGTATCAGGCTTATTTACCGTTATGCTGCCGGCATCGTCTGTTTGTGTATGCCAGGCGCAGTCCATAGTAAGGTTTTCGATATTATTATCCTTGATGAAGGATGCCAGGGCAGCACCGCTTGCGCAGTCGTACATGGCATCACACATCAATGACGCGAACGACCAGAACATCCCCGCCATGCAGAATGCAGCAACGGAAAAGATGGAGACGAGTTTGGGGACGATCATCCTGTCACTGTCCTTACCTGCCTTATCCTCTTTGCATACCGCAAGATAAAACACCGCAAGGAATAGCACGATACCGAAGTGGTGAAGATATATGTAGTTCGACGATATGATCATGAAGAACAGGAACGGGACCGCAAAATAAAGGAGCTTTATCTTCCTTACGGCAGCCGTAAAGAGCACATAATAGAACACCGCCGATACCGCAATGCATATCAAGGATTCAGACACCGAATAGTTATAAGAATACAGAAGATCTGTTCCCATAAATGAGGTTATGAAGCACTCTGCGGGAACAAAGAATATAACCTTGGCGGCATGCGCAAAAAACATAAGGATACCGGGACTTGCAACAGCGGAATACATATAGTTGTCCTTGGCGGGGATCATAAGATATATGGTGATAAGGGCAAAAGCCAAAAGCACTGTAAGTCCAAGCAGCCTCTTCCTGTCACCCGTGATCCATGAGAACGCGCCCTTGCCGGACTTTGCCGAGTCATATGTCATCTCTATAAGCCATGCAACCGCTATGCCGCCCGCGATAACTATACCGTACAGTGACCACAGGCACATGAACGCAAGGGATATGATGAACAGCCAGGGCTTTTCCCGCCTCTTCCCGTATGCGTACGACGCGAAAACAAGACCTGCCGCAAGGAGCGCATACGGCCTTTGATATATTCCCCATCTGTAGAAGAAAAAATATGTGAAGGGTACGAAGGTCCTTGCAAGATTATTGAAGGGCGTAAGGAACTCGAATACAAAGCACAGGAGCCCGGCTCCGATAAACTGGATGATGCACATCGAGATCTCGTAATCAGCCCCAAGCTTTGCGGGAACCGACAGCAAAAGATGCCAAAACGGCGGGTGTCCCTCGTATTTGGGTATAAGGAAGATCATGTCATGGAAGGACGCATCCCTTGCGATGATCCAGGCTTTGGCTTCGTCAGGGGTCTGCTCATGGAATATAAGACCTGCGATGATGAGGACACAATAGACGATCAATATCGCCAGCGATATTTTTCGCCGGTCGACGGAATTATATTTTCGATACATTGCCGCGAAAATATTATCCTTTATACTCATATCCCCTTTACACCTCGGCAATGATCACATTGATCCCGGCTTTGCGGCACTTTGCGATGACTTCACTTTTCGAAGGATCAGACAGGACATTAGAGTCGGTAATGAGCGTGTTGATCTTGGATGTCGCGATAAAGCTGGACGCGGAGTCCCTACCTATCTTGGTGGAATCCACCAGCGCAATGATGAATTTTGCTCTCTCGGCACATAACCTCTTCAGTTCGATCTCGTAGAAGTTATTGCCCGACAGTCCCGTCTCACAGGAGAACCCGTTACCTGATACAAAATAGTATTTCCCCGACAGTCTCTTGATCATCTCACGGCTCGCCATCCCTTCGATAGCGCCGGAATGGGGGCGCAGAGTTCCTCCGAGAACGAATACGGACTTGAAGGAATTGACGCTCTGAAGTTCCATTGCGGTGTGAAGACCGTTAGTTATTACAGTCACTCCGTCCTTCTTCTTCATGAACTGTATCATGTAAGATGTGGTGGAACTTGCATCCATAAAGATGGTATCCCCGTCCGATACAAGGTCTGCCGCGACCTTGCCGATGGCGGTCTTGAGATTCACCTCGGACACGGATCTGACCATATAGTTGAAGTCACTCTGGGATGGGGCCTGAGGGAGCATTACTCCGCCGTGGAACCTGACGACCGCGCCGGCTCTCTCCAGATCTCTTATATCACTTCTTACGGTCGCTCCGGTAACACCCAGTCTCTTGCCTAATTCAACGGTGCTTATCTTGCCGTGCTTGGCAATGATATCAAGTATCTTTTTACGTCTGTCGGTATTGACCATAACCCCTCCTTAGAAGACTGTGTAGATCCAAAACGACACTATTGCCATAAGGTTCATAATAACTGAAGCGAAGGTCGTCTTCTCCCTGAACCCCAAAGGTGTATCGCCGTCACGCTTTATTCCCGTCATCGCAAACATCAGAACGGGAAGGACCGGCAGGAAGTATCTGCCGGATACACCGAATATCGCGGAAGCTCCGACCTTGGTCCAGCTCATATATTCGGACAGACCGATAAGCATGTACACCAGTACGACTATGACCACAGGAATGATGCGCTTTCCGTAATCTTTCCCTTTAGGCAGCATATCCATCCGGCGGCACCACAATGCCGCTATGATAAAAAATACCAACGCAACGAACGACGGTATGGGAATATTCATATAGCCGATATCCCCGCCGGTAAGTTCGGTCATGTAACGTCCGGCATCAAGGATATAATCGCCGAAGATACCTGCTGCCTTCAACGGGTTATCGATTATGTAATGAAGCTGCATGGAACTGTCAGATCTGTAGAACTTCATGTTGTATTGGGAAATAACCATCATCCATGACATAGCCGCAGCAATGATCGACATCGCGAACACGCCGATCGCAAGATAATACCTGGATCTCTTGCCGAACTTCTCCGGCGGAACAAGGAACAGAAGAAGACATACCGGTGCATAGACCATCTTGCAGAGGACTATCACGATCGTAAGTATATATAGTGATACATAGTGCTTAGTCTTAAGCTCCCCTTCAAGATCGAACCGCACCTTCAATATCAATGCAAGATACAGCATTATGAGTGCTGTTATGAACGCGTCTGGTGCCAAAGATACAGTCTGCTGCATCATCATCGGCAGGAGTGCCGTAAACTTGAAAAACCCTTTGCCTGACGGTGTTATCCTGATGGCAAGCAATACGATAAGCGCCACTGCGATCATATTGCAGAACCTTCCGCAATATGCCATAACATACGGCCTGTTCGTGAACAAATCAGATATCCCCACCCCTATAACGGAAGGAAGATACATGAGCGGCATATTTATCGCAGTATTGGAGAACCCGTAGGGCACCTTCTCATCCCCTTGGATAACAAGCTGCTTCAGAGGTTCATCGTAAGCCCGCTTTCCGTTATGGAAAAGATTCCTGTAAGATTCATCCGCAAACTGTGCGACAGCCGCAGGGACTTCAGCTCCTCCCTCACCGTTAAGCGAGACATCCGCAATAACATCACCATGCGCGATCGTATAGACTCTTAAGAAATGGTAACCTTCATCCGAGATCGAATGCAAGGGAACGAAGACAAAATACAATAAGACAAGAGCAGCATAAACCGCGATAAAATCCCCGTCCTGACATGCTTTGAACTTCTTCTTTATCACAAGATGCCACAGGCACTGCCATGCAAGGAACGCTGCGAATATCAAAGCCGGGACCACTGCCATCTTCCACATGGGAACCTGATCGTATATATTCATATAGCAAAGAGGTCCTGAAGACCTTATGCCGTTGACCGTTGCGTACTCATTCTTATCGGATGTTCCGGTCCTCATAACAAATGGTTTTAAGTCACCGAACCCTTCGAAAGTAATATGGACTTCGAACTTATGGCCCGATGTTTCACAGGGTTTATCAAACCTGTAGTATTCACACTCGGATGTCCTTATGTACTGGCCTTGAGATGTCCACTGACCGACAGTCTCACCGTCACAAAGGACTTTGACATGAACGGTTCCAACGGGGTTGATATTCTTATCCGCAAACAGGAGGGCCACACCGTACAGTTTGCTCTCCCCTTCGTCGATATAAAGACTCTGAACGACTTCATCTCCGTCTCCCAAGTCCGCCGTAGTCTCTTCGGGAGGGATAACATCGGAAGTCCTGACATTCTCGTATCTTAACGTGGTACAGCGAAAGATCACCAAAGCCAGGACCGCGGCAATAACAACACACCTTATGACGATGCCAAAAGGAGAGCCGGATACTGTCTTTTTGTCGCAAGTGGCGCAGTCTTTCATGAATCAAACCTCAATAAACAGTATATATCCAATAAGATACGAGTACAAACAGGTTCGACAGTATAACGGCAAAAGACATCTTCTCCCTTGAAGACTCAGGCCATTCCGTATCAGCCTTAACCCCTGTTGCAGCAAAGAACATCAGAGGAATTATCGGAAGATAGTATCTTCCCACCAGGCCTTCGATAGAAGATGCTCCAACCTTGCTCCATCCGAGATATTCACTTAATCCGATCAGGAAGTATACCAATATCACTATGATCAACGGAATTACCCTGCCGGTATCGAGCTTACCTTTAGGTCCGGATATCTTCTTATAGCAGATCACCAGAGCCGTGATAACGAATACAAACAGGATAACGGAAGGGATCGGTATATTCTTGTATCCGACATTGCCTCCGAAAAGATCGGCAATATAAGATCCTGAATCGAGTATGTAGTTTGCAAATACACTTAATGCCTTTCCGGGTTCGGACAGGATATAATCTATCTGCATTCCGTTGTTGGAATAATGGAACCTCAGGTTATACCTTTGTATCAGCAGCATCCACGACATAAGCACGGATATGATCGACAGGGCAAACACCCCGATCGTCAGATAATACCGGGAGTTCCTGCCGAATTTGGACGAAGGAACGAGGAACAGCAGAAGACATATCGGGGCATAGACCATCTTGCACATAACGACTGCGATCGTCAGGATAAAAGCTGCAAGATAATGCCGAAGTTCCAAGCCTTTGGTTGCCTTGAACCTAAGCCTCATTATCACTGCGATATAGACCATGATGAGAGCGACTATGAAGCCGTCAGGCGCTAAGGATACGGTCTCCTGCATCATCATCGGAAGGAGCGCCGTGAACTTAAAGAATTCCTTGCCGGATGGTGTAAACCGTATGGCAAAGAGCACCATGAACGCAGTCATGATCATATTGAAGAACCTTCCGCAGTAAGCCATGCTGTAAGGGCTGTCTGTTACAAACTCAGCCAATCTGATGCCCAGAGCCTGAGGGAAATACATATAAGGAACATTGATCGCCGTATTGGCAAACGCAACCTCCTTTGTGTTATCCCAATCCGCATGAAGCGATCTCAAAGGCTCGTCATTCTGTCTTTTACCGTTATGAAGACCGTTAAGGTCATACCGTTCGGCAAATGTCACAACTCCATCCGGGAGAGTGTCTCCTCCCAGCGCGCTGTCCGGCATAACATCCGAGATGAACTTCCCGTGAGCGATCGAATAAGACCTTAAGAAATGATTGCCTTCGTCCGATACTGTGTTCAGCGGAACAAACAGGAAATACAAAAGGAGAAGCGCTATATAGACAGAAGCAAAATCACCTTCTGCCGCCGACTTCAATCTGCGGCGGATAAAACAGTAATAGAATGCCTGCCACCCGAGAAATGTCATGAACACCAACAGAGGGATCATGATCATCTGCCAGGTCGGAACGGCATCGTAGATATTGAGATAATAGATCGTTGAACCGGTTGATTCACCGTTGATATAAGAAAGCGCGGCATTGTCGGGATTTCCCAGACGGAAAGCAAAAGGCTTGCCTTCTCCGAATCCTTCAAATCCCACCCTGACCTCAAAACTGTGGTCTGCGCAGGATTGGGGATATCTGAATCTGAAATATTCACATTCCGTCGTCTTTATAAACTGTCCTTTACGGTGCCATTGTTCTATGACAGAACCGTCTTTGACTACGGACACATTTACCGTTCCTTCGGGATTGACGACATTCTCCGAGAACAGGAGCGCCACACCGTACAGATTCTGTTCTCCTTCATCGATCCTAAGGACCTGTACAAAAGAATCATCATCTCCCACATCTGCCGTTGTTCCCTCAAGCAGAGTATTCCCGGAAGTCCTCATGTTCTCATACTTGAGGGACATGCACCAGAACGCGGCCAATGACACCGCTATCGCAATGATAACGCATCTAAGTATGATCGCCCCTGTCTTCTTCCTGTCCATATCTTCGGCTTCACTTTCTCTTGAACATCATCACATTGAAGGGTATCACCTTATCCTTGTAGATACGGTAATTATAGAACACTTCGATAAGTTCGTACTCTTCATCCGATCCCAGGGCCTCAAGGAATCCCGGGATATACTCGGTATTATATGTCAGGATGTAATCTGCCGGCAGCATACTCTTGGTCTTCTCAAAATACCCGTTCTTGAATTCATCGGATAACGAACCGAGATATTGGTACGGCAGTACCTGATTGTCAATGATATCGTGGTCAAAATAAGGTTCTATCGGGACAGAGAAATCCGCGACGATCTTGTAATTGACACCTGACAGCACCTTATCACCGGTATCATCTGCCGTATAGATCGGATACCAGCTGGCCATGACCACATCTTCATCTTTGGTATTCTCCCTGATCCATCGTGCAACATCCCTGGAGTAATAGAAGGGATATATCAATTCGTTAAGGGATGCCATCAATGTCCAATAGCATGACACCGCACATGCAAGAGCAACAACGGATCTTAAGACAATGCGGACCCAAGGTCTGTACGACAGATCATGGAGTTTGGTATCTGTCGCAAGTATGACAGGTTCGTCTCTTAAGACCCAGAATTCATAGATAAAGAGCATCACATATATGCCGTAATGGTGCGGAGTGCTGTAGAATGCACCGATCAACGCAAAGAACAAAAGAGGCAGAAGGAAGTGATGCAGAGCACGGCGTCTGTATGATTCGAAGATACCGAACAGCCAGAATGATATCGATATGGCCGCCGTCAATATAACGCCTGCAATATCCGTAACCGTGGCACCCAGATTCTCTCCCGAAAGACAGTTAGTCATGAAAGCCTCTGCTGGCGCGACCAGCAGTATCATATAGAATTTGTACCACAAAGGAGTATCCAGGATAACCGATACATCAGATGCGGGCCACACTTCCAATGCAATGATCACAGCCAAAAGCAGCAGTGCCGCAAAACCGATAAGTCTCGGTAAATTTCCGCAGAACAGGTCTTGCAAGAACCCCTTCTTCTTGTCGATGATGATATCGATCAGCCACGCAACGGTAATACCTCCGGCTATCGCCACACCGTAATCTGATGTAAGACATAAGAACATAAGACTCAGTATGAGCCTTATGGGTTTATCGTTCTTATCCTTGAAGAACATCGCGCACAGAAGGAGCGCGAACAGCATCATGGAATAAGGTCTCGAGATCACACCGAACTGATAAAAGATAAAGAATGTGAACGGCAGGAATGTCTTCATCCAGTTGGTAAAACAGGACTTGAATTCGAGAAGGAAGATCCCGAGCAGACAGAATATTATGTTGATCGTCTTTATGCTTGCTTCATAAGGAAGTCCGAGTTTGGCCGGGACCGACAGGATCAGATGCCAAAGAGGCGGGTGCGATTCATAGTGAGGAAGCGAGAACAGGATCTCGTAATACGACGCTCCCCTTGCCACCTGCCATGCCTGAGCCTCATCGTACCAGGGCTCGTGGAAACAGGCGATTATTATGAGCAGAACGGCATAAACGATAAGGACCGCGCCTCCCACATAGGAAGGCTTGATATCGTTGTATTTCTTGAGTTTGCCGGCCAGTTCTTTCATTACTTATCCCTGCCCCATTATCGACGGAAGATCAGCTATGTCAGGCTTGATCGGAAGTGCCGATTCCCTTCTTGCGTAGACGATGGCTCCGCCCTTGGTGAAGTCGGCCTTCCATGTACTCCTGCATTCTTTCACATAGACGATATCGTATGTTGATGTATAGCCCATCTCGTCTATTACCGCCATGACCTCAGCTACATCACTGCATAAGATAAGGTCCGGTTCCGGTGCCATCTTCCATTTCTCAATATCAGCTGCATTCTCCGCATCCGAATTATCACGGAACAGAGCATATGTATATCCTTCGTTATTGTAGTTGAGCGGCTTGCTGCTCTTAAGATACGGGTTGACCGGGATAGCTTCACGGGTAACACCCGTATTCTGCGATAAGATCTTCCCGTCCTCTACTTCGATATCCCATACGGCAAGCCATGTGCAGCTCTCCAGATCATTAGCCTCTATCCATGTGTAAAGGTCTCTTGATACCCAATAAGGATGGCAGATATCGTTTACCGCGGAGAACCCGGTCCACATCAATCCCATAAACACGGCTACGGCGCATATGACTGCCCCGATACCGGAGAAAAGATCCTTTGAGACCCCAACACTCTTATGCCGTTCTAAGGAGATCCATGCGCAATAGATGCCGAGCATGAGCAAAAGCCCGTAATGGTGGGAATAGATGTACAAAGACCCGGCAGCTGCAAAAATGAAGATCGGTAAAACGATGTCTAATGCAATATCCTTGTGAAGAAAGGCCTTGAAGAACATTGCCCATATCACGATGCTCAAAAGACCGGCAATGATCAGTTGAACAATTCCAAGCTCCTGGGCAGCCAAAGGTCCGTATAAGGTAAATGTCGTAAAACAAAGTTCTGAAGGAACGATAAATAATTCTGATACAAAAGCCTTGATTATATTTGCAGCATTGATATTACCCGTTGCTGTCGCATCGAGATTCGGGGTTATGTTCCATATCATTATCAACGCCGATACGAGAAGGACTGCAAGACATACTGCCTGCTTAACATTGCTTCGGATATTCTTCTTATCCTTGCGGGCAATACTTGCTATAACACTCAATGTCCATGCAACCGCGATCCCTCCTGCTGCCCCTATACCGAAAGTATCGGAGAGGCATAGTAATATGAGAGACAAAAGATGTGCCCAAGGTTTATCGGTTCTTGAACGGAAAGTCATGGCCGCAATGAACAGCGCCAATACCAGCAGCATGTAAGGTCTTGATATCTGCGCATATTGGTAGAAGAAAAAATACGTAAACGGAAACAAGATCTTGAATGCGTTCGGGAACGGAGACTTAAACTCAAATACGGCGCAGGCTGCGATGGCAATAATGATGTTTACGGCTTTAAGACCGATCTCATAAGGCACTCCCAGTTTGGCGGGGATACTGAGCAGGAACCACCAGAACGGGACATGTCCTTCCACATGAGGCAGAACAAGGAATATATCATAGTAGGAAGCATCCCTTGCGATAAGCCAGGACTGCGCTTCATCCAGCCAGGGTTCATGGAAGCAAACTACAACGGAAGATAATATCGCAAAGAATACCGTAACAGCGATCGCAACCTTCTTTGCCGGAAGATCGTTTATCCTTGCAAATGCAGAGGAAAAAGGCATGTTAACTTCTCTTGTATCCTTCACAGGACGCCTCCGATACATTAATCCTGGGCAACTATCTCTTTATAGAATCCCGTATAATCGTGTCTGCCGTCGGCAGTAAACTTGATGGCTGTCCTCGGATGCTGGTTAAGGATACCTGTCATAAGATACTGCATATCATATCCCCACTTGCACTCCGAAGAGATAGGAACCATATATTCTTCGATAAACTTGATGACAGGATAGATCCTGTATTTGGGATTACGCAGGAATGCGATGAGGTTCTCCATAGCGCAGTTGCCGGCACCGCGTCCCATACCGAAGTATGTAGCATCGAGCCAGTTAACTCCGTCACCGCATGCCTCTATCGTATTGGCAAAAGCAAGCTGCTGATTGTTGTGAGAATGAATGCCTATCTCGATCCCGTACTTGTTGCCGTATTCGAGATACAGATCAGAGATCCTGGCGATCTGTTCGGGATAGAGAGAGCCGTAACTGTCAACGATATAGATCACGTCAACTCCGGTCTTGGCGATCATCTCCAGGGCGCACTTGATATCAGCTTCCTGGGACGTGGCAACAGCCATGATATTACAGGTAACTTCATACCCCTTGTTCTTAGCGTCTTCGATCATAAGACAGCATTCGGGGATAGTATTGACGTATGTTGCGACGCGGATGATATCGACTGCGCTTTCAGATCTCGGTCTTATGTCTTCCCGGAAATTGCACCTTCCGACATCGGCCATAACGGCAAGCTTGATCTTCTTGTCGGCATTATCACCTATGACCGCAAAGATATCATCATCGTTACAGAACTTCCACTTGCCGAACTTATCCTGATCGAAGATCATCTTATCAGCTTTATATCCGAGTTCCATGCAGTCAACTCCGGCGCTGATGTTCGTCTGGTAAAGAGCCTTAACAAATTCGTCCGTAAAACCGAACCCGTTAACGAGTCCTCCGTCGCGCATGGTGCAGTCAAGTACTCTGATGGTATCGCGGTACCCCAAAAGATTCGACAGTTCCTTCATCTCAATCACCTCTTCTGTTTCTTGTTCTTAAAAGTTCCTCGGCAGCAAGGATCACAATAAACATCACAACCCCTCCGATGCTTATATACAACCCTGTCTGCTTGTAAGGTATCTCATACTTCATCTCTATCATGTTATTGCCTTCTTCCAAAGGAACGCTTATGAGTGTCCCTCCGATAAGCTGAAAATTAACGGGTTTGCCGTTAAGGCTTATCTCCCATCCCCTCTCGTAGGGGATCGATGTAAACAGGCTCTGTCCTGCTTTTGCATCATTTACCTCAAATCTTGCATATCCGTCCTCGATCACCTGGCGGGAAACGGAATCAAGACGCGCCGATTTGGCAGCTTCCTCGAGGACATCAAGATCCAATACCCAGAAAGATGCATTAACCGGGATCTCATCCGTGCCCTTATACTTTTCGAAAGAGATACGGACGGAAGCGTTGCCTTGATCGTCCGCAGCAACTCTTACGAATGAGGGAGCCAGGAACCTGAAGCAGTCAGAATATCTGTTGCCGTTGATATACATTACCGCAGGCTCGGAAGAATCCGTAGCAAAGTCTGCATAGATGATCTTTCTGTCAAGATCCATATCTTCGGGGATCACCGCTTTGAATTCATGGTTAATGCCTTCTGATGTCTCTTCAAATTCGATCCCGGTAAATATATCTTCTTCGGTACCCGTCAATACCCTGTACATGTCATTCAGGTATTCCGCGGGATCCGTCTTGTCACTGTCATAGTTTCCGACCCAGTTATATTTGAACGCAACGGGAAGAGCTGCCGGATTTGAATAGATATTCTTGAATCCTTCTATTCCCGCAATATACTGAAGTCCTGCGTTATCGGTATCATCTGCAGCAAGCATCACATACTTTACGCCGAGCAGGCTGTCCAATGCCAGATTCTCGGAAGATGTTACATTGATCGTATCCTTATATGCAGGATATCCCGCCTTATCCAAAAACTTTGTCGTAGGTTCTTCCGGATCAGACACGAAAGATGTGACCGAATTGAACCCGAAAGCCATAGGTTCGTTGTAAGAAGTATAAAGCGGCGCTTCGGAATGGGTTCCGTGGTATGTGGTCTGAACTCTTCTGACAAAGGAACTGTCGGGAACGGCATCAAGAAGAGCCGTCTCACATTTGATATATCTTGCAAGATCCGAACTTCCGTTCTCCGTGCTGTATATCCTGGCAAGGATCGCCTGTCCCAAAGCCAGCTCGAACACTATCGCTCCCGCAAGAATGCAGGACAGAACATACCTGAACCAGCGCTTCTCTTCCCTTGCGAAAATACAGACATACATCAGCACCGATATCAATGCCGGGAAGATCAACTTGCAGACAACGGGAACTGTCTCGTAATCGATACGCGCACCGCCCGTAAGGTCTTCCACCGTAGACGCGAAAAGGATCTGGTGAGAATTGACTGCTGTGTTACAGACTATTCCCATGATCGTGGCGATAATGATCAATCCTGCTGCGGCAACTGCGGGCATCCAGGGTCTGACACCCGCAAACCCCTGATCAAGATAGAATGATGCCGAGATGAATATCAGAGCAAAGATCCCGACATACGCATATCTGTACCAGAAGGACTCGACTTCGCGAAGGAGCGAGAACAGTGATACCAGAGGCTGCCAATAGAAGATCATCACGGTAAACAGAAGGAAGACTCCGTATACGATCTTCTCTTTGATGTTCTTCCATCCGGCGATGAACAGCAGGACTATGCCGATAAAGACGAAGCTTCCCGCAAACAGGGACGGGCTTCCCTTTGTGCTGATATTACCGAAAGCATAATTCGATACAACATCTATAACCTTTCCGATAAAGCGAAGATCCGTAAGCGCGGACAGATCCGACTTGCCGTATGTCCTCTCCGACAGCATATAAAGAGTCGGAAGAAGTATCGCGCAGGATATCACCGCCGAACATATACAGGATATGATGAAGCGGATAAAAACGATCACAACACCCAAAGCTCCGGAAGGAATACCACGGCAGATGCTCCCCTTCTCATCGGTCTCATCGTCTGACACGATGCGTCTTACGATATCGAACACCAGCCAGATCCCGGCAAACATGACATTGATCACGCCTGTGTACCAGTTAAAGCAAAGTCCGAATGCCAAAGATACGATAAGCTGGGTGCTCTTGCGTCCCTCTGCCAGTTTCTCCACTCCAGCCAGTACGACCGGGAGCAGATATGCACCGTCAAGCCACATGGTATTGCTGCTCTGGCATACAAAATAGGTGCTCAAAGCATATGACATTGCGAGTACTAAAGTGACACCATAACGGAAGATGCCGTAAGGCTTGAATCTGCGGACAAGATAATAAGATGCCGTTCCTGCCGCAACACATGTCTTGATGATGAATAACACATCCAAAAATTCTGCCACCCTGTTCTTACCGAACAGCATGATAAGCAGCGAGAAAGGCGATGCCAGATAATATGCGAATACGGCAAGGTTACTGCCGCCCAGGGATTTGGTGAATGTGTAATCTATCGTCCCTTTTCCTTCGAGAACATCCTTGAACCAGCAGAACAGATCGGTCATCTGGTTCTGACCGTCACGGAACAGCAATGCCGAACTTCCGAGGGGGGCGATACCGAGGAATCCGAATACGGCAAAGAGAACGGCAGCCGTTGCCGCCATGGACAACAGGCATACCGACATATTCAACAGTGACTGCCTATATTCGGCTCTCAGTCTTATCTTTGCCATTATGTGTTTTCTGATGTCAGTTTCATAACCAGATCAACGATATCGTTGACGGTTACGATCTGTTCCAGCAGTTCATCGGGCAACCTGATATTGTAGGATTCCTCAAGATCCACAACAAACTCATAAAGCTGCATCGAGTCTATTGCAAGCTCTTCAACGAGATTAGTGTCCCCTTTCAGGTCCACGGGTGATACATTCAATGATTCAGTCAGAAGTCCGACTATATCATCCGTTATCTTCTCTCTCCGTTTACTGTCAGAACCGTCATCCATCTTCTCTTCTCCTTCTCTTGTCTTTCGCAACAGCTGCTGCTGTCTTTCTTATAGATTCCGTGTTTTCTTTGTCTTCGTATTTCTCAACCCGGGACTGCATGTACTTGTCAACATCTTCCACCAATCCCAGGAGCATATCCTGTTCTTCGTTGTCGTAAGCCTCTAATATCCTTCTGGCCAGGACACGGTGGAACTTGCCGTGCATCCTGCAGGCCAGCTTGCCGTTACGGGTAAGGCTGATCCTTACGACACGGCGGTCCTTCTCATCACGGCGGCGCTCAACGTAGCCCTTCTTGACAAGCCTGTCGATGGCAACCGTAAGTGTTCCTGTGGTTATTCCCAGGATCGCGGCCGTCTTGGTCATTGTCTTGGATTCATAGGGACCGATTGCGGTGAGTGTGTGCATCTCCGCGATCGAAAGGTCCGAGAAATAGCCCTGTCTCAAAGACAGTTCCTCGGTCAGTATAACGTTCTCGAATATCCTTACGAGAGCCGCTGACATCCTTTCTTCTTTATCCTGCACGTTCCGCCTCCGTTAACTTACTTAGATATGAGCTTATCCGCGTACTCTGTGCCGTCAAGGGTCGCAAAGTAATCGTTCAATGTCTCAGCCCTTCTGATGAGCTTAGCCTCGCCGGACTCCGTAAGGAGCACCTCTGCAGACTTAAGCCTGCCGTTATAGTTGTAACCCATGGAATAACCGTGTCCGCCTGCGTCGTGGATATAGATGATATCTCCGTTCACGATCTCGGGGAGCTGTCGGTCGATGGCAAACTTATCGTTGTTCTCGCACAAAGCTCCGACTACGTCATATACATGATCACAAGGAGCGTCCTCTTTGCCCAGCACGGTGATGTGGTGATATGCGCCGTACATTGCAGGTCTCATGAGGTTTACAGCACAGGCATCAACGCCGATATATTCCTTGTAGATGTGCTTGGCATGGATGGCGCGGGTAACGAGGGCACCGTAAGGCGCGGACATGAACCTGCCCATCTCGCAGTAGATGGCAACATCGCCCATTCCTGCAGGGACCAGGATCTCTTCGTACTTCTTCCGAACACCTTCGCCGATGGCAAGGATGTCGTTGGGAGTCTGCTCGGGCCTGTATGCAACACCTACTCCGCCGGACAGATTGATGAATGCGAACTTGCATCCTGTCTTCTTCTCGATATCTGCCGCCAACTCGAAAAGCTGTCCTGCCAGGATCGGGTAGTATTCGTTTGTTACGGTGTTACTTGCAAGGAAAGCATGGATACCGAACTTCTTGACTCCGTGAGCTTCCAGCATCTTATATGCTTCGTAGATCTGCTCAGTAGTCATTCCGTACTTGGCATCTCCCGGGTTATCCATGATGCCGTTGCCCATATCGAAGACTCTGCCGGGGTTGTACCTGATGCTCATGGTCTCGGGAAACTCGTCTCCGATGATGCCCTTAAGGAAATCGATATGTGTAATGTCGTCAAGGTTGATGATCGCTCCCATGTTGTATGCCATGGCATATTCCCTGGCGGGAGTCTCATTGGATGAGAACATGATGTGCGCACCGTCTGCTCCTACCGCATCAGCCAAAACGAGCTCGGCCTCACTGGAACAGTCAAATCCGAAGTCATAATCGCTCATGATCTTGAGGATATAAGGGTTGGGATTAGCCTTGACGGCGAAATATTCGCGGAATCCGGGATTCCAGGCAAAAGCCTTCTTTACCGCTTCGCAGTTTCTGCGGATCCCGGCCTCGTCATATATATGAAAAGGCGTGGGGATATCGCGAATGATATCCTCCGCCTGTTCCTTGGTAATAAACGGTTTCTTGGTATTATTCACTTCTTTATTCTCCCACTCTGTAAATTCACGAGAATACATTATACAGAGTTTTCGGGAGAAACGCTATATTAAAATAATAAATAAAG
>JAGCSR010000032.1 GCA_017964005.1 Clostridiales bacterium | reverse complement strand
GGAAGGCCTTAACAACAAGATAAAAGTAGCCAAGCGTGTTGGTTATGGTTACCGCAACGATGACTACTTCTTTATTCTTGTTCGTTATATTTCAATGCCACACAACTTTATGCTAATCCCAAGGAAAACGTGAAGAGCCAACTTTTTGCAGTAATCCTTGAAGCTTTGGCGGCGGCATCAAATAAAACCGCCCCCGGAAGATCCGGAGGCGGCATTGATCAGATCTGATACTGATTATTCCTCGACTACTTCGATAAGCACGTTATCAAGGCAGAAGGATGACATATCCGTTGTCTCGAAGTACAGGGACAGTGTTGTCATTCCGTCGGGAACAGTCCATTCACCGGATGCCTCGACCCAGTCACCGCTGGATGTATCGACTTCGATGAGGTGAGGCCATGTACCATCGATATCACCTGTCAGGCATACCATCTCGCACTCTGTCTTAACTGCGAACGAGAACTTGATCTTCTGGCCGATGAATCTTGAGATATCGATGGAATAACCGTCCCACTCGGCTGTTCCGCCGGAGTTCTCAAGACAGTAATCGCCTTCGAAAGCATCACCTACGATCTTCTGTGTGGAGCTTGCTCTGGGCTTACCGATGTACTTCTGATCCTCATAGTCTTCCTTGATGGGAGTGAAGTCCTTCTGAACCTCAACATAGTCTGCGGGCTTTGTAACTTCACCGCCCGTGACAGCGCATACAACGCCTTCGAATGCAGGCTTCGGAGAGATATCGCCGTAGAACAGGAGGGGCTTGTCTGCCGACTTCCAGCTCATCTCATCCGTAAGGCCCCAGAAGGTAACGCACTCAATGGGAGTTCCGTCCTTCTTGGCTGCGATGAGGGCTTCGAAAAGCTTCTTCATGTAAGTGCCCTGATCGTACATAGCGTTAGCAGAGTTAGGAGCAGATACATCCATCTCAGTTATGTGGATCTTAACACCGAGCTCCTTTGCATATGTATTCATGGAATTAACATATGTTTCAGGCATAAGGCCTGCGCCGATGTGGCTCTGCATACCCATGCCGTCGATGTTGCCGGCCTTGGCGATAGGCTTGAGCATATCGATGATGACTGTCTGCTTGGCAGGCTGATACTCATTGTAATCGTTATAGAAAAGCTCAACATTCTTGGGAGCGTGCTTTCTTGCGAACTCGAAAGCCTTCTCAACAAAGTCCTCACCGATGATCTGAGTCCAGTAGCTGTCGCGCATTCCGCCGTTATCCCCTGCTGCCTCATTGACAACGTCCCAGGCATAGATTACTCCGGGATAGTTCTCTTCGCACCAGTTGGTAACCTGGTCAATGTAGTTCTCCATTCTCTTGAGCATGAGCTCTCTGTCTGCCAGCTCACCGTTAACATCATAGTTCTTGTAGAAGAACCAGGAAGGTGTCTGGGAATGCCATACAAGGGTATGACCTCTCATCTGGATGCCGTTCTCCTTGCAGAAGTCCAAAGTGGGCTTAGCTGCATCGAAGTGGATTGCAGGACACTCATTATACTTTGCGGGATCCGCCAGATTAGCCTCTGTATCAAGGACATTCTCAGGCTTAAGATCGTTCTCGCAGGTTACGGAATTGAATTCCTGTATAACGAGCTTACGGAACTCTTCGTTGGTATTGGTCATGACCGTTGCGGGAACGGCTGCGCCCATCTTGAAGTAATCCTTGTAGACCTCCTTGAGGGAATCATAGGATGAAGGATCCTTAAGTTCGGCAACAGGTGTGTTCGTCAGGTCATTATATTCACCCAGGACGCTTACGGACATGGAAGATACGGTCATGTCCTTAACATCGTTGGCCTCCAGATAGATTACGATATCCGTGGCATTCTCAGGGATCTCGATATCTCCCTTGAAGCCCAGGATAAGGCTCTCTTCCGGCTTCATGCTCGTAATGTTGACATAGGATACATTGCCGAAGATGTTGTAACGGAGAGAGAGAGTAACGCCGGGATTCGCAGACTTCAAAGCTGCTTCACAGCGGACCTTGTTGCCCCTGTAAGCATCGATCGGGATCTCGATACCGGAGTTTGCCGTAGCTCTGTCGGTAATGACTGCCTTACCTTTATCGTCAGTCGTAACCTTACAGTCTCCGTTGATCCTCCACTTGTCTGATGCGCCGAAGTCCTTAATGACGATCTTAAGGGGATCGTCAGCTTCGCTTGTCTCCGTCTCAGAAGCTTGGGTCTCCTCGGTAGCGGATGTTGCTTCAGAAGCAGTTGTCGACTCAGACGTACCCCCCGGTGTCGTGCAGGCCGATAACAAACAAGCAGCAGCCGTAACAGTAACCAAAACTGTCATTAACTTTGATTTCATTTTGTTTGCCCTTCCTTGTAAAAAATTTGTACGCTATATTATCTCACATGAAGGTGATTCACGCTCGGGAAAAAATGCAACAAAATACGGGACAAAATCCTACTAAATGACTAATGCCGAACAGGGCCTTAAGCCTCAGAAGTTCCGGACAGGCTCAGATTGTAGAACTTGGATCTGTATTGCTTGGGAGTATATCCGGTACGTCCGTGGAATGTCTTGGTAAAATGGCTCTGCGAACAGAACGCAAGAGAATATGCGATCTGTGAGTATGTATAATCCGTCTTGGCAAGCAGCGCCTTGGAAGTATCGATCCTCACATCCATCAGATAGTTGCCGAATGTCTTGCCGGTCTCCTTCTTGAAGAGCGTCGCAAGATAAGACGGATTCAGCTTAACCTTCTCAGCGACGGATTCGAGTGTGATCCTCTCGTTAAAGTGAGAGTCGATGTAGTTAAGGCAGGCCAGGATAGGCTTGGAATACAGGTTCTCCTTCCTGTAGCTCTTAACGGTCTCGACAAAAACAGTCCAGACCTCGCGGTTAAGTTCCATTATCTCCTCAACCGTCTTGGCCATGTCTGCCCGCTGGATATAAACATCGCTTATGGAATAAACGGTCTCCTGGGGGATACCCAGTTCGATCAGGTAACGGGTGGCAACACCGGTATTGACTATGAACAGGTATCTGAAATTCCTGACGGGATCTTTGGAAAGTCTCCCCTGAAGTTCGGGATTGATGACCTTGACTGATTCTTCAACAGCCTTCATATCCCCGTTTATCAGCAACTGGAAACGCTTGGCTTCTTCCCGGTACGCAATATGCGAAAAACCGGTCTCCGCATGCTCATGCAATAGCTTACGGATCTCGTCAAAACTTATGGTCCTTCTGTCAGGACCGCCGGCAACAGATCTGTCCTCAGACTTCCCCCTCATAACATTTCCCCTTCCGCTTCCCCAAGCGCAGTGTAGATCATACCATTGTCCCCAAAATCGGATCTGAACAATGTCACCTTGTTCACCGTAGTACAAATAATAGAAGATTTTGAGCGAAAACTCAATATAGTATTTTTATTTATGCACTTGCGGGCAAGCGTGATATGCGGGCGGAATCTTTTCGGATCAAAAGGAATATCACTTGAAGACAGCGCGCCGCGAAGTCTTTTTACGTAAGATATGAGATAGGGATTATCTTCGATACCTATCCAGTAAAGATCTCCGAAATTTCCCACATCACCGAATTTTATACGGAAATATCCGAAGGGGATCTGCCTTATTGCCTTAAGCACTTTATCAGGATCAGGATAGTCTCCGATAAATGCCAAAGTCAGATGAAGATTGCCTTCACCGGTAAATCTTCCTTCGAGACCTTCATTCCGAAGGTCCTCCTGCACCTGCCGAAGCGAACTGATCACATCTTTATCGAATTCGAGCGCGATAAACAATCTCATATCTTCTTACCCATACGTACGCAGTCGAATGTTCCGCTCCTGATAACAGTATCATCAAGATGGACATATCCCAGTTTCTCGTAGAATCCCACAGTCTTCAGGCGGCTGTCGATATGTATCGTCTTGTACCCCAGTTCTGCTATCCATTTCTCCGCTTCTTCCACCACCTGTGCTCCGAGGCCCCGCCCCCTGTATTCCGGCAGCACAACAACTCTTCCAATAACAACGCGTTCTTTGTCTTCTTCATAGAATCTGCATGTTGCCACAGGATACCCGTCATCCAGGATAACGATATACTTTGTACCGTCACAGTCACGGTCGTCGAACTCGTCGCGCAGCGATATATGGTGCTGGCGGTTCATCCCCTGGATACGGACGGAATATGCTCCCGCTCTCTGCCACTCTTCTGATGCTCTCATTATCTCCATATTCTTATCCTTCCTTCACCGCGGCATTATGCCTTATCTTCTTCATAGCGACAGTTGCAATGACTGCGCCTGCGGCGCAGACTGCGGTCCCGATGATCAGCATAACCCGGATTCCGAAGTGATCCAATACCACTCCGGACACAAGATTCGAGAACACGCCTCCGATAGTTATCGCACTGGTTACATATGCCTGTCCCTTGACCTGGTCCGACTCGGACATTGTCTTGCTGACATAGAATGCAGCCGCGGGAATGAATACCGCGTAGGCGAACAACTGGAACGACTGGCTAAGATACATCATGGCCATATTCGTCGCGAAAATGAGTATCGAGATCTTGATAAGAAACGCAAAACCGGATATTACCAGAAGGTTGTCAGATGAGATCTTTTTGAGGACAAATCCGATAAGTGCCATTACAGGAAGTTCGAGTATAGCCTGAAGGAAATTGGCATAACCCAATTCAGTCTCACCACCCCCGAGACTCCTTATGATCTGGATCATGAAGTCATTGATCATGTTATGCGCGAAAAAGAAGCAGATCGTCGCGACAAGGAACACCGCGAAAGCAGGATATGCCTTAAGGAAACCTGTAAGGCCGCGGGATGCCGGAACATTCTTCGGATCTTCTTCGGTCGCAGAATCTTTGGGCTTGATAAAAGTCAGAGCAACGACAAATGTCACAGCCATGGTTACGATATTTACGATAAGAAGTATCGTTACTCCCCTTGCCTCTATGATCTTTCCTATAATGGCTGCGGTAACCGCAAAACTTGCAGACCCCAAGCCTCTTGCAAGTCCGTAATTGATCTTGGCACCCGTCTTCTGATACTCAAAGCACAGCGCCGTCATGACAGGCTGATACGCGAACTGGATCATGTAGATCAGGGCAAAAACGGCAAACACAACAGCCTTGAGGTCCTTTACAAATAAAAGGATAACCGAACCCAAAAGGATCACAGTAACGGAGATCATGATAAATCTCCTGTTGGTAAGAAAACCCTTCTTATCGATGATTCCGGCAATGAACGGCTGAAATACCGCGGATACTATATTGGCAACTGCCAGAAGGACGCCTACTTCAGTGTTGGAAAAACCTCTGTCCAGAAGGAACACCGCGGCGCACGCATGTATAGTGCAGAACGCCACGAAATACATGGAATTCAGAAGAGTATATCTTAATGTCCAAAGGCCGTTTCTCACTTCATCGTAACGAGTTCATACTCGCGTGAACCTATTCCGATCTTCTCCGCATGTTCCAAAGTTTCTGCCCAGGAAACATTAGGGTTGCTGTTGTGCCATACATCGCCCATATCATGGAAGTGTTCGGATGCCATATTATCTCCTAGCTGGCTGTTGCGGACAGGCTCTGCTTTCTGACAAAGATCGACACAGGCCTGGTCGAGAGCCACGGGATCAAAGGATGCGAGCATCCCTATATCCGGAAGTATCGGCGCATCGTTCTCGCCGTGACAGTCACAGTTAGGAGACACATCAGTTATAAGACTTATGTGAAAATTCGGTCTTCCGCTGATAACGGCGGCAGTATATTCCGCCATCCTGCGGCCTAACATCTGGGGAGCATCCCAGTTATCGTTCATAATCGCATCGAAAGCGCACGCGCCGATGCATCTGCCGCAGCCTTTACATTTGTCAGGATCGATAAAAGCCTTGTTGCCCTCGTAACTTATGGCATCAGATCCGCACTCACGGGAGCACCTTCTGCACCCCCTGCACATATCGGCAACAACATGAGGATGACCGCTCTGATGCTGATGCATCTTGCCTGCGCGGCTGCCGCACCCCATGCCGATATTCTTGATGGTACCTCCGAATCCCGCTGCCTCATGGCCCTTGAAGTGTGTAAGTGATACGAAGATATCCGCATCCATAACAGCGCGCCCTATATAGGCCTCCTTGCAGTATTCACCATTGGGGACGGGAACCAATATATCATCTGTTCCCCGAAGTCCGTCTGCAATGATTATCTGGCACCCGGTCGTTACGGTATTAAAGCCGTTGATATTTGCGCAGTCCATATGTTCGAGAGCATGCTTACGGCTTCCGGGATACAACGTATTGCAGTCGGTAAGGAACGGCAGGCCGCCTCCTTCTTTGATCACATCGGCTACGGCTTTAGCGTAGTTCGGTCTTAAGTAAGCAAGATTGCCGAGTTCGCCGAAATGCATCTTGATCGCGACAAACTTATTATCCATATCAATGGATTCGATTCCTGCCAGCTTAATGAGTTTTTGGAGTTTTACGGTAAGGCTCGTCCCCAGTCCCGTCCGAAAATCGGTAAAATACACCTTTGATCCTGCCATAAAAAGACCCTCCTTATCGGTGTCATATATCAAACCGGGTCATTCCGACTCAGCCTCGCCCCCTTCATAACAGTTCGATTATATCAGAAAAACTGCAGGACATCACATCTGATGTCTTACTGTCTTATACTCGTCTCCGTCCTTGTAGTAGGGACACTCGGAAACAGGTCTTTGCGCAAGTCTTATGACCTCGTCCTCATCAAGATCGAGATCGCATATCGCTTCTCCCGTTACCTCGTCGATATATACAAATTGACATGTCTCACAGTTTGGCATGACAGTACCGATCAGAACTTAAGCTTGATATCCACTTGGATCCCGTCATCTACGAGCTTGGCAAAACTGTCTCCGTCCGACGCATTCCCTACTACCTTACCGTAGTGAGTGGGGATAGCAACGGAAGGCCTGATGGCATTAACGAGCTTCGCTGCCTCTTTATAGTTCATGGTATATGTTCCGCCGCAAGGGACTATTGCGATATCACATTCAACATTCTTAGCTTCCGATGTGATATCCATATCGCCCGCAACATAGATCCTCAAACCGTTTGCGGTGATAACATATCCGCAGTTCTTTGCAGTCTTGGTGTGGAAAGGCTTAAGCACATTATAAGCTGCGACAGTTTCGAAGTTTACATCTCCGATGCTGTATGAATTGCCGGGCAGTACGGGAACTAATGCGCCTTCCCCAGCAAGGAGCTTAACGTTCTTCTCCATCTTCTGGGGGAATACGAATCCCGTATCGGGCTTTATGATCTTGGCGATATCATCAGGAGAGAAATGATCGTAGTGTTCGTGTGTAATGAAAATATAGTCCGCATCAGAAGGTTCACCTTCGATCAGATAAGGATCGACATATATGACTTTACCGTCCGCTTCGATCCTGACACTGCTGTGACTGTCAACTCTAATAAACGATGTATCCATATAGACCTCCAAACATTATTCATTAATTGCCACAAAACATATTATACAGTAAACAGGCTGTGAATCCACAAATGCAAAGGATCGGGATATCTCAGACTATCGTCTGCCAAGCATCGGTATCTGACAGTCTTCTTGCGAACTCAGCAAGATAAGTCTGATCGAACTTATTCTCGAAAAGAAGTTGCTGTGACATATTTACGATCTTCCCGCTTACGATGACATGACCGGTCTTGTCCATCTCGAATCTGATAAAGCAATGATGTCCGTATGGTTCAGATATCTCAGCCTTCCCCCTCAGTGTCTTGTTCATATACAAAATCTGTCTTATGAACTCACCAAGGCCTGAAGAGCCTGACCCCACTTCCATCTCCATGGCTCCTGCAAATCCGTCACTTTCCACCCTGACATTCAAAGAAACATTATTGATCGCAGGATCACCCTTAAAGACTTTGGCATACAATTCCAGACTAAAATTTTCAGTTTTAAGCAAAACAGATCCTGGATGTTCCTCCATCGTTACGCCTCCTACTTCACCCTCTCATACCTTATCACGTTGCTTACACGAACATAGCCTTCGCCGTCCCACGCGGTAAGATATATCTCATAATTTCCGTATCTGTCACCGAGCCATTGGGAAGATGTCTTCAGTGTCAGTTCTCTCATGGCATTTCTCTGAAGCACAGTCTCACCGTCGCAATAGATGCACCAGGTAAGGCTCTTGAATCCTTCATGTTCGTCACGCGTGATCGTGTAATCGGGATTCAATGTCAGAAGGAACGTCTCGACAACAGGGATCTCCTTATTTCTCTTATCGCGGTAAGAACAGTAATCGAACTTCTCGCCGTTTACGATAACATCATGGGTACAGTTCTCAAACCGGAGTTCCGTCTCGTATCCTGCGAGCGAACCGCTTTTTCCGTCGTCTCCTTTAACCTCACCCTGAACATGGACATTACTCCAGATATTGTTTCCGATTATCTCCCCTCCAACAATCCCCGCTGCCCAATTAGAACTGACATATGCATTGGTAAAGTTTATATCCGAGACAGTCGCATTCATGGAATAACCGATAAATCCTGCTCCATCTCCTTTGGCTTCGATATGCATTCCGTTTATGGTGTGCCCGTTGCCGCAAACAACGCCGTTGAAAGGATGCTTACCGTCATCCTTGGTATTTCCCATCGGACACCAATCGATACCGGTAAGATCTATATCTGCCATTATCTCGACCTTATAGACCGGGAAATCACCGTAATATGAATTGACATAGGATACAGCCGAAGCAAGATCCCGCGCAGAATATATCTTAAAAACAGGCGCATTGGCATCGGCCCATTCCCTGTCGACCAGTTCCATAAAGTTTTTGGGAAGAGGGCGGTCATCTGATGTCGTCGTTCCTTCAGAATTCGGCGGAAGAAGACCTTGGAGATCATCAACATCTCCGGATGCAAGATCGATCGTCGATCTGAATCCTGAGGCATCCGGCTCCGTAGTATATTCGATAACGCTGTTGTCCTCGTGGTCATGCCGGAATAATCCGATAAGAGAATAAAGCGCGTCGTTGACCACGCTGCACCCTGCCGCGCTCACGGCAAAAGCTGCACTCAGTAAGATAACCGCGATCCTCTTTGATCTTCGATCCATCTTCCGCCCCCCGAACTGTCCGGTCCTAAACGGTGATCCAATACCTCTTGATCGGGCACCCGTCCACTTCTATCACATTCTCGAGCACACCGCCTCCGGCAAGAATCGCCTTCTCGCTTGCTATGTTAGTAGTATCACATGTAACCAGCAATCTATCAATACCGAGATTTCTTGCCTTCCCGACGCCTAATCTCATCATGATCTTGGCATACCCTTTGCCACGTTCGGAAGGACGCACGGTATATCCGCAGTACCCGCCCCATACGCTTAATATCGGATGATCAATATGCTCGCGAAGATCGAATATCCCGACAACGCGGCCGTCCTCCTGCCTTACAAGAAGATACTGATGTGACGGCACTTCCGCCCCGACTTCATTGCAGGTCCCGGGGTCTGCAAGTTTCCTGCAGATATCTATCCACTCTTCCGCAGAACCGCACTTCGACATACCGTAGCATCCCGCGAACTTGTCACCGCACTCGGCATCATACTCGAGCACTTCCGTGCGAAAAGCCCATATCTCGTCTTTATATTCCTCTGTGGGCTCTATCAGTAACAATTCATCTTTCGTCTTCATTCTGAACCTCTGAATTACTTTGAGCTTATATCATCCAGATCATAGATATACTTAAATTCCAGTAGCGAGGCCGAGTCTTTTTCCTGACCTTCAAGTTCTTCTTTCAGTGAATTATCTTTATCGATTATGAAATAAAAAATATCACATCCATATGCTTTGGCTGTCGGCATAAAATATTCTGCCACCCATTTTGTGTCGAGAGGATTATCCTCGAACCCGTCTCTGGTATCAGCAACATAATCACAACCCTTATGATCTCTGATCACACAAAGAGCGTGTTCAAGAGGTGTCCGGTACTTCTCAAGTTCACAATACTTTTTCCAGTGAACAAGCACCACGTTCTTGTCGCTCAGATAGTAGACATCACAGGCATCTGACAGAAATATCTCTTCGCACTTTTCCCTATCGTACATATTGTCCCCGCTTAAACATGATTTTTTGAGTTATCCCTCATTCGGGATTATATCACGACATGGATTATAGAATCATGTTCTGATAAGAAATCGTAAAATGCAGGATTTGATCGAAAAATCTGACATGTTTTCCAAAGATTCGTTACTGTAAATCGCGAAAATCGTTACTGCACAGTAACGATTTTTGAAGGTTACAGTAACATATTACTGTAATTAACATAATTCGTTATTGTACAGTAATGAAAAAGGCAGTTTACAGTAACAAATCAGAATCTGCGGGCCTACCCGGAAAACAATGATATAGTCCCGCATTTTCCGCAGGACCTCATGGAGCAAAACATTTGCCCCACGTTTTCCGCACAAGCGAAGCGCGGAGGACAATTACTTCCGAAGGTGCGCAGCACCTCCATAGAGCAAATAACAAAATGCCCGGCTGTTTCCGCACAAACGAAGTGCGGAGGACCTAAGCCGGGCATTTGTTATTTGCGAATTGGTGCGCCTGACAGGACTTGAACCTGCACGGTTTCCCACCAGAACCTAAATCTGGCATGTCTGCCAATTCCATCACAGGCGCATTTTTCCGCTTGGTAATTGTAACATATTTTCGAGTATGCGCAAAAGGTCAGATCAGTTCCATCCTCGTAAGGATCTTCTTTGCTTCGGCCTTGTTCTCTTCAACGGCGCGGATAAGTTCTTCTTTGTTGGCGAAAGCGATCTCGGGTCTTATGAATTCCAGAAGTTCCACCTTGATCACTACACCGTAGATATCTTCATCGAAATCGAAGATGTGTGTCTCTACCACATCCGTGGGAGCGTCAGTCTCAAGGGTCGGGCGCTTGCCGATATTGGTGACGCCGAAGAATTCCTTACCTCCGAAAGATATACGGGACACATATACTCCGCGCCTTACGCAGTATTTATCTACTATGAGATTGGCTGTCGGGAATCCCATCTGTCTTCCCTGCTGCTTGCCGTGAACTACGCGGCCGGAATAGAAGTAAGGGCGGCCGCCGCAGAGCCTTGCGGCTTCTGTAACATCTCCCTGGGAGAGGACATGTCTCATGCGTGTCGTTGATATGCGCTGGCCGTCCAGGAGCATCTCCTTGACGACGGTAACGCCGATATCAGTCTCTTTGCCGAGTTTGCGCAAAGTTGCGGGAGTTCCTTCACCGCCTGCGCCGAAGGTATAGTCGTCTCCTGCAACGACGCCTGCCGCGCCGGCGCGGAGCTTGATGACATCGTAGAAGAACATCTCGGCCTTCATATCCCGGACTTCTTCGAAAGAAAGAACGAGGATATCGTTGATGCCGCAGGATGCGAT
The DNA here is from genome assembly GCA_017964005.1 of Clostridiales bacterium. GTDB lineage: Bacteria > Bacillota > Clostridia > Saccharofermentanales > Saccharofermentanaceae > Saccharofermentans. The sequence goes on along the minus strand of JAGCSR010000032.1, from coordinate 65,342 downwards.
AAGATCGCATCTCTCACGGAAGTTATATAGTTCCCCGTCAGATGTCTTATGGAGTCCCGTGAAGGTCTGGACCATGGGTGTAAGGCCTACAACACGGGCAAGCTTTATGGTCTTCTTCATTATCTCCATATGTCCCAGGTGCATGCCGTCGAACAGGCCCAGAGCCACAACGCGGCTGTCAGGCCTGAACGGGAGAGTATCCGGATAGTAGATGTTGACATTATCGTTCATCCGACAAAGACCCTTTCGCACTTAAAGAACTTGCGGCCGCTGTCCTCCGAAGGACACACGACTGCTAACAGTTTACCATTATATAACACCCGGTATCTCGGGCAATCCGTCTCGATGTCCTGTCCGCCGAATCTTTCCTGCGGGACTTTTCTTCCGTGGGACAGATCATCTGCCGTGCGGTCGTCTGCCGTAAGAACCGGGATATGGGACAATGCAATATCCGAAGGAATGATAAACGAGAAGTCACCTTGTGATGCCATCTCTTTCATCTTATCTTCGGTGACGGCAAGACTTAAGTCGAAAGGACCTTCTTTGGTGCGCCTCAAAGACATGGCGGTGGCATAAAAGCCTGTTGCACGTCCGACATCATCTGCAATGGTGCGGATATATGTGCCCTTGGAGCACTTTACTTCGAATTCGACATCAAAGCCCTTATCAAGTCTTGTAATGTTCAGTATATCAATGGAATGTATCCTGACCTTATGGGGCTTCAGCGACTTCTCGAGGATATCGTCCTTACCGCTCCTTGCAAGTTCATATGCTTTCTTCCCGTCGATCTTCTTGGCAGAGAATTTCGGGGGCATCTGGGATGTTATCTTCGTCATCTCCGAGAATGCATCACGCACGGTTTTATAATCATTTACAGCGAGCATTTCCAAAGTCTCATCGTCCGGATAGTTCTCGGCGATGATGTCTCCGTCGCAGTCCAGAGTATCTGTTGCAAACCCGAACCTTGCGGTACATACATAACACTTATCGTAGTCTTCGCAGTATCTTAAGATCTTGAGAGCGTCTCCCACAAAAACAGGGAGCATCCCGGTCGCGAAAGGATCGAGTGTTCCTAAGTGTCCTGCTTTCTTTACGTTGAGAGTCTTGCGCACGGCAACATCGACGGACATCGATGTAATCCCTGCAGCCTTATCGATCAGGATTATGCCGTTCATATCATCTTCATTGCAGCTTCCAGTACCTGGTCTGCAAATTCCGTAAGTCCTATATCGTGACCTGTGAATCCCGAAGCCTTGGCATGTCCGCCGCCGCCGAACTGCGCGGCGAGCTTCGAACAGTCGAAGTAAGACTTGGATCTTAAGTTGCCGCGGATAGAACCGTTCTCCAGGACTCTTAACATTATCGCAAGTTCCACGCCGTCGATATCGCGCATAGCGGCAACGACATCGTCAACGCCCTGGGCATCCGCGCCGTACTCATCGAAAAGTTCCCTCGGAACGAAGGTTACGGCGATCTTACCGTCGGCAAAGAACTTCGTGGTAAGTCTTGCCGCAGCGGAGATCCTGTAATTGCCGATCTTGACACGGTCGAAGAGATTGTAGCAGACATCGTTGATGGAAGCTCCGCGCTCCATAAGGATCCCTGCGGCGATCAGTGTCTCTGGCTTGGTGTTCGTATAAGTAAACCTTCCGGTATCAGTTACAATGCCTGCCATGAGGCACTCTGCGGCTCTCGCATCGATAACGTCGATACCCGTTATGCGTTCGATGGAAAGAGCGATATAGAAGCAAAGTTCACTTGCGGAAGACGCTTCTGGCATTACCCAGATATCATCATTTCTGTCTTTTACGGACTGATGATGATCCACGATCAGATGTTCGGAGAACTCGTCAAAGAATTTACCGCATTCCCCCATCCTGCTGCCTTCGGAGCAATCCACGGCGAAAGCTGCGCCGTAGGGCTTGCCGTTAATAAGGCGGTCCTGTTCAAACGAAGCATCATCCCAAGGATAGAACAGAAGGTCTTCGACATGAAGGAAGGCCATATCCTCCGGGATCTTCTCAGGCATGGCAACATACGCATCAGCCCCCAGTGCCCGCATTATCAAGGTCAGCCCGCAGGCGGATCCTACACAGTCGCCGTCAACGCTCCTGTGCGGGAAGATCAGGACTGTCTTTCCTGACTCCTTAAGTTCTGCGGCCGCATCGATAAAGTGTTTTGCCATCCTGTCGGCATCGGCAGTATAGCGTTCGTTATAAGTGTTGATATCAGAGCTTAATTTCCCCATAATAAGCCTCACTGTTGATATTCAGATCATTCCTGATCCTGTTCGTTCTTTTGCCGTTCTCTTGCGCGGCGCTCGTCCTCTGCGATGACTTCGTCAATGCGCTTTCCGATAGCCGCAGCTTCCTCCAATGACTTGTCGAGCTTAAAATGCAGTTCAGGCGTTACGCGGAGGCGCATATTAGCCGCGACTTCACGTCTGATGAAGCCGGCGGCATGATTGATAGCGCGCATCGCGTCGTCCTTCACCTGATCGTCACCATAGACCGAGATGAAGCATGTGGCATGCGACAGGTCGGAAGAGACCTTGACTTCCGTCACAGAAGTAAGCAGAGGGATCCTGGGATCCTTCAGCTTATTCATTATGACATCGGATATGATCTTTCGAAGTTCGTCACCTACAAGATCTGATCTTACCTTCTTCATGTTTATTCTCTTTCAACCTCAACATTGTCGTATGCTTCGACTACATCGCCGACCTTGATGTCGTTATAGTTCTCGATCGTAAGTCCGCACTCGAATCCGGAATTGACTTCCTTGACGGCATCCTTGAGACGCTGGAGTGAGCCGAGCTTACCGGTGTAGATAACGACATCCTGGCGGATAACCCTGACTCCGCAGTTTCTTGCGATCTTACCGTCGGTTACATAGCAGCCGCCGATAGTTCCAAGACCCGATACCTTGAAGAGTTCACGGATCTCTGCGTGACCCAGTACGACTTCTTCGATAACGGGAGCGAGCATACCCTTCATGGCGAGCTCCACATCCTCGATGGCCTTGTAGATGATGTTATAGAGTCTGATGTCAACGCCTGCTTCCTTAGCCTTGTCAACGATGATCTGGTTAGGACGGACATTGAATCCGATGATGATGGCGTTGGATACATCAGCGAGAACAACGTCGGACTCGTTGATGGCACCGACGGCACCATGGATGACCTTGACATTGACTTCCTCGTTACTGAGCTTTTCGAGAGACTGGATAACGGCCTCAACGGAACCCTGAACGTCAGCCTTGACGATGAGGTTGAGATCCTTAACGTCTCCTGCTGCCATCTGAGCTGCAAGGTTATCAAGGCTCATTCTCGAAGACTGGTGGATATGAGCTTCACGCTGCTTGATCTTTCTCTTCTCGACCAGCTGGCGGGCAACCTTCTCGTCCGTTACGACATAGAGTTCCTCACCTGCCTCAGGTACTTCAGGAAGACCTAAGATCTCGACAGGGATGGAAGGACCTGCCTTCTTGATCTGGTTGCCCTTGTCATCGTACATGGCACGGACATTACCCATCATTGCGCCGCAGACAACGGAATCGCCCTGACGGAGAGTACCTCTCTGAACAAGAACGGATGCAACAGGACCGCGGTTCTTGTCCAGCTGAGCCTCGATAACGGCACCCTTTGCCTGTCTCTTGGGATCAGCCTTGAGTTCCATGACATCCGCAACAAGAAGTACGGACTCCAGGAGGTTGTCGATACCTTCGCCCTTCTTGGCGGAAACGGGGACCATGATGGTGGATCCTCCCCATTCTTCAGGCAGGAGCTCGTAGTTTGCAAGTTCCTGCTTAACCTTGTCGATATTGGCGCCGGGCTTATCGATCTTATTGATCGCAACGATGATCTCGGTGTTGGCAGCCTTGGCGTGGTTGATAGCTTCGATGGTCTGGGGCATGACACCGTCGTCAGCCGCGACAACGAGGATAGCGATATCCGTGAACTGGGCACCTCTTGCACGCATTGTGGTAAACGCTTCGTGACCCGGAGTGTCAAGGAATGTGATCTGACGTCCCTTGAGCCTTACGGTATAAGCACCGATGTGCTGGGTGATACCGCCGGCCTCACCTTCGATAACGTTGGTGGAACGGATCTTGTCGAGCAGGGATGTCTTACCGTGGTCAACGTGACCCATGACAACAACGACAGGGGGCCTGGGCTCCAGTGTCTCGGGATTATCCTCGCCCTCATCGAAAAGGATATCCTCTTCAGTAACCTCTGTAATGGGCTCAGCTTCGATGCCGAAAGAATCGGCGAGCATAAATGCCGTATCGAAATCCAGTTCCTGGTTGATGTTGGCCATAACGCCCAGCTTCATGAGTTCCATGATGACATCGGAACTCTTCTTGCCGATACCTTCAGCGAATTCCTTAACGGTAATGAAAGGAGGAAGCTGGATATGGGTAATGACCTGCTCAACATGCTCTACAGCACCTGCATTAGCCTTCTTCTTCTTTTTCCTGAAGGAGTAATCGTCATACTCACCGTCAGCACCCATACGTCCTTCATACTGCTGGTTGCGGCTCTGCTTTCTCTTATCTCCTGACTGGGTCCTGTCGCGTCTGTCAGCATCGTTATGCTTCTTCTCGATGGCATTGCGCTCGGCGAAGTTGGCGCGGGACTTCTTGACATCCTCGATAGGAGAATCCGACTTCGGCTTGGAAGGCTTTCTGGGCATGGGCCTCGTCGGGGTATCGTCATCCTTATCCTTCATGAAGGAAGAATCCCTTCCTCCTCTGTCAGGCCTGGGACCTCTGCCCTGGCCGCCCTGACCGCCCTGACGGTAACCGCCCTTATCGTCTCTTCTTACGGGAGACTTACGGTCATATGCGATATAGGTTGAATTCTTGACCGCTCTGCCGGGAGTATCAGGCAGAGAGATAACCGCGGAAGAAAGCTTGGGCTTTGCAGGTTCAGCAGGAGCCTCCTTGACCTCTTTGGGTTCTGCGGGAGTCTCTTTGACCTCTTCTTTAGGCTCTTCCTTTGCAGGCTCAGCAGGAGCTTCTTCGGGTTCGGAATCTTTCTTCTCGGACTCCTTGGCCGATTTAGCGGTGCTCCTGGTCTTCTTGGCAGTTTTTTCTTCTGCCTCTTCTTTATCTTCCTTGGCTGCCTTGGTCTTCTTCGCAGTCTTGGCGGGCTTTGCTTCTTCTTCGGAAGTCTCGGCCTTGGCCTTGGAAGTTGTCTTCCTCGTCTTCTTTACAGGCTCTTCGGCATCTGCTTCCTTGGTGTCGGCTTCAGCCTCTTTTGCTGCTTTGGAAGTCTTGACGGTCTTAGTAGTCTTTGCCGCCTTCTTCTCCTCTTTGGGTTCTGCCGCAGATTCAGTCTCAGCCTTCTTCTTTGCAGCTGTCTTTGTTGTCTTTGCTGAAGTCTTTGCAGGCTCTGCCGCAGGTTCAGCCTCAACGGCAGGTTCTGCCGCTTTGACTTCCTTGTCCGAAGCAGGCGCATCCTCGGTCTTCTTCTTACGAACACGACCTGCGCGCATCATCTTGCTTCCCGATATACCTCCGACTGTAAGACCGTCTTTCTTGTTTACGCTGTCTTCTGCCATCAGATGTCCTCCTTATAGTTATCCAACATTTCCTCTAACTTGCGGGCAAAGCCCTCGTCTGTGATCACGACCGCCGCGCGGCTGCTCTTTCCTAATGCCATTCCCAGCTTATCCTGTTCGGAGAAACTGAAGCATGTAACCGCGTTGCCGGTCTTCTTATCTCCTGCTTTCGCCGCGTCCAGCATCTTGTCCATGCTGTTGCGGGATATGTCCTTTGCCACTATCAGGAGCCTTGCATCCCCGCTGCGGAGGGTCTCTTCACAAGCTCCCGCTCCCGATACGGCTTTGCCGGCTCTTGCCGCAAGTCCCAAAAACCTTAATATGTTCTGTTCACCGTCCAAGGTCACTCTTCCTTTGCGCCTTTGATCTCTTCGATCTGTCTGAAGATCTCAGCCTTCTGTTCCGGAGTTATCGTTGTGTTGAGATTCGCAGCCAGCCTGCTCTTCCCCGATAACTGCTTGTCGATGCACTCGGAGCTATGGCACAGATATGCTCCGCGCCCCGACATCTTCCCGGTAGGGTCAGCCATGACTTCACCTTCGGGAGTCCGGACGATCCTTATCAGGTCCTTCTTATCGAAGACCTTCCTGCAGGATATACATGACCTTTGGGGTGTCTTGCGCATTCTACTTAACCTTCTCCGTCAGTTTCAGCTGCATCCTGAGCATCGCCTTCGATCTCATCTACAACGGTAAAGTCGTCGATAAGGCTCTTGACGCTCTCGGAGCTCTCTTCAGACTCTCTCTTGATGTCGATCTTGAAGCCCGTGAGCCTTACTGCAAGCCTTACGTTCTGGCCGCCTCTTCCGATGGCAAGAGAATACTGATCGTCAGGAACGACTACGATAGCGCTCTTCTCGAGTTCACCCGTCTCTTCATTGGGAGCGATCTCGGTATCAACACGCATTACCTGTGCGGGCTGCAGAGCTTCACTGATGAACAGGGGCTCGTCGGTGTTGAAGTCAACGATATCGATCTTCTCGTGGTTGAGCTCGTCGATGACAGCCTGAACACGGATACCGTGAGGACCTACGCAGGAACCCTTTGCGTCGATGTTCTCGTCACGGGAATATACTGCGATCTTTGTTCTCGAACCGGGCTCTCTTGCGATCCTCTCGATCGTAACCTTACCGGTCCTGATCTCATCTACTTCCATCTCGAAGAGTTTCTTAACGAACTCATCGGACTTACGGGAGAGGATGACTGTCGTCTTGGAATTCTTGTCGTCGATCCTCTTAACGAGGAACTTCATCTGAGCTCCTCTGTCGTATCTCTCATTCCTTGTCTGCTCTTCCTTGGGCAGGATAGCTTCGGCTCTTCCGAGGTTGACCATAACAGACTTGTTATCACAGCTTACGATCCTTCCGGATACGATCTGACCGATCTTGGACTGGTACTCAGCCTTGATCTTAACACCCTCGGACTCCTTGACCTTGGAAGCGATGGCATTCTTGGCAGCACCTGCAGCAAGATAACCGAGCTGGTCAACGTCGACTGCGAGCTCGATCTCGTCACCGATCTCAACATCTTCGTAACCCATCTGGGTCGCATCTTCCAAAGATATCTCGTTAAGGGGATCCAAGACCTCGTCTACGATCTCAACTACCTTATATACATAGATCTCGCCTGTCTCGCGGTCGATCTCGGCCTCTACGCAGTTAAATTCCTGCTTGCCCTTACCGAATTCCTTCTTGTAAGCTGCAACGAGTCCGATCTCCATTGCCTGGAAGACTTCTTCCTCATCGATGGAACGCTCCTTGGCGACCATCTTGACCGCATCAACGATGCTGAGCTTCTCCTCTTCTTCCTGCTTCTTCTTGCGTGCCATTTTTGTATTTCCTTTCTTTCTTTAAAATTCAATGTGTCGCACTGCTTTAGCAATGTCTTTTATGTTCAGGGTGATATCGCCTTCTTCTGTAGCGAAGGTGACTTCCTCGCCTTCAGCTCCGGTTATCTCGCCCGTAAACTCCTTTGTTCCGTCCTTTGCCGCGAAAAGCTTGACATCGATTTTCTCGCCTTCATACCTCATGTAGTCTTCTATCGTCTCCAAAGGTCTCGTAAGTCCCGGAGAAGAAACTACAAAGTAGTCGGCATCCGAGTCCATGCCCTCATCGATCAGTGCATCCGCCTCCTTGGAGAAGGCCTCGCAGTCATCTGCGGTTATGCCGCCACGCTTGTCGATAAAGACGGTAAGGAACATCTTCTGCCCTTCCTTGCCGTACTCAACGTCCACCAGGTCATAACCCATGGATTTCGCCAAAGGCAACACGATGTCGTATGCCTGCTGCGCTTTCTTAGATCTCTTCTTCATCATTCTCTCCCATATGGCAATAAAAAAACGGGATCTCCTCGGAGCCCGTTTACTTAATACCTTATAAGTAAATGTTACCGTATGATATTACCACACATTCTTATATCATGCAAACTAATTTTCTTCTTAATTTTCTTTGCACTTTGCTATTCATTTATTTTCGCATTTCAAGTACAATCTAATTATCCGACATAGGAAATAAATATCATAAGGAGAATTTCTATGGTCAAGATTATAGCGGGAGCTAAAGGTTCAGGAAAGACAGCACGTCTCGTTGACGAGATCAATCAGGTTGCAATGACAGACAGCAACGTTGTTTGCGTGGAGCGCGGCAACAGGCTGGATCAGTTGTTGAAGCACAGCGTACGTCTCATCAACGTCAAAGAGTATCCGGTCGAGGGGTTTGACCAGTTACTGGCTTTCATAGGCGGCATCTGTTCCAAGGACTATGACCTTACACATATCTATATCGACAGCATCGCCAAAGTCGCTTCCTGCGACGATATCGGCGCACTTTCCGCATTCCTGGGCAAGCTCGATGCTTTCCTCAAGGATTCCGCGATCACAGCAACCATCGTCCTGTCTTCCAGCGTTGAAGAACTTCCCGACGATGTAAAGGCATTCATCGAAGAATAAGCTTTTCGGTAAGATACATCCAAGGGGCGCAATGGCTGCGCCCTTTTTTTACACATAATTGTAAAGTGAATGCAACCTACAAAACAGTATTTAGGGATAGTATGTAAAGTACCACGAATATATTCATTGCAATGGAGGTATCTTTATGGGCTTACTCAAAGAATTCAAGGAATTTGCTCTTAAGGGCAACGTAATGGACATGGCAGTCGGTGTTCTCATCGGCGGCGCTTTCAGCGCTATCGTTACGGCGCTGACCACTGACTTTATCAATCCTCTCATCGCTTCCATCGGCGGTGCTGAGATCGCAGGTCTCATCAGACTTCCCTGGGTCGATTATTCAGGCCTCGACGTAGAGACCGCAACATCACTGTCCCTTAACTACGGTGACTTCATTACAGCTATAATCAACTTCCTGATCATCGCCGTTATCCTGTTCATCCTTATCAAGTCAATGAACAAGCTGATGACTTTGGGCAAGAAGAAGGAAGAGGAAGAAGCTCCTGCAGAGCCTTCCGATGAGGTTAAGCTCTTAACAGAGATCAAAGATCTCCTCGCTGAAAAGAAATAATCGATAATCGTCAGCATTATCCTCCTAAGGACCGTCGCCTGCGCGGCGGTCTTTTGCTTACTTATTGCCCCGTTTGAAAGTTGACAGAAGAAGCACTTCTGATAATAATTGATTTAGTATGATAACGAAAAGGGGTACTGATCATGTTCAGAAGGAAACTTGTTAGTCTAATCCTCATATCGGCTTTTTGCCTTTCCGCCTTCACGGGATGCAACAAAGAAGAACCCGAACCTACAGATACGACACCCGAGCCTACCACCGCTACGGAGGCTACTACTACGACCGAAGCCACCACTACGACCTCCGCCGCACCCACCAGGACTGCGGAAGAGTACAAGGCAGCCGGCATAAATGAACTCAATTCCGTTCCGATCCTCATGTACCACAGGATATACGACATGAAGAACAGCGACACCGAATATACCGGCGGCAACGTTGACAAGGACGGATATAACAGAACATCCGAGGCCTTCGAGGCCGATCTCAGGAGCTACTATCAGATGGGCTACCGCATGATGCGTCTTACCGACTTCGTTGACGGCAGGATCGATGTGGCATACGGATACAGCCCCATCATCATCACCTTCGACGACGGCATCAGGGATGTGGTCCTCCAGGGTTGGAATGAAGACGGCACACCCAAGTTCGACCCGTCCTGCGCCATCGGTATCCTTGAGAAGATAAAGGCCGAGTTCCCTGACTATAACGTAACGGCAACCTTCTTTGTCAACGATCAGCTTTTCGAGAACGGAGAAGAGAACGACCGCAAGATAATGAAGTGGATGGTGGATAACGGCTACGATATCGGCAACCACACCCGAGACCATAAGAAGCTCGGCGACTGCGACGCGGCAACCATCGAGACACAGGTAGGCGCCATCTATAAGAAGTTGGAAGATATTATTCCCGGACAGTATGTGAACATAGTTGCGCTCCCCTTCGGATCACCTGAGTCGATGCCCGCCGAGAAGCCCCAGTACCAGAAGATCTTTGATGGCACATACGAGGGCTTCACCTACCACACGAGAGCTTCCCTCCTCTGCGGCTGGACAAGAGCGTATTCACCTTTCGTAAGAGATTACAACAACACCTGCATCAGAAGGATCAGAGGGTACGACAACAACGGCGAGGACTGCGACATCAAGCAGAACTTTGACCAGCTCAACAACGGCAAGAGATACATCTCTGACGGCAATCCCGACACGATAGTCTTCCCCGCTTCCGACAACAGCAGCGGAGACTGGCTCAAGAACACATTCGATCACCAGACTATACCGTATTGATACCGGTATAGTTTCCATGATCCCGCCGGCAGCCTTGATAGAGACTGCGAACGGGATCATGAACGGGAAACAGGAGGAAAACTGCCATTGCAACAAGGGCCACTCCGCAAAGCGGGGCAGCCCTTGTAATTATTTCTTCTTTTTCTTCTTGGACTTTTCTTTCTTGTCCTTGACCTTACTTTTGTCCTTCGACTTCGCCTTGTCCTTGGATTTGGATTCTTTCTTCGGCGCTGACTTGGATTCCGGTTTGGAGGCTTTCTTCGCAGCAGGTTTTGCAGCTTTCGGCTCTTCTGCCGGCTCTTCGGGAATACCGAATGATATCAGGATATCCGATGCAGCCTTCATCATGTAAGGATTGACCGAGTAGTAAACGCATCGTCCCTCACGGACAGAAGTAAGGACACCTTTGTCGACGAGGACTCCCAGATGATGGGACATCGTCGGCTGTGTCAGATCGAACTGCTCCTGAACATCCACTGCGCGGCAGGTTCCCATCGATGCGATAGTGGATACGATCCCGAACCTTACCGGTTCAAACAATACCTCCATTGCCTCTGCTGTCTGACTTGCGGAATACTTCTTTCTCATTGGACTTCCCTTTCGACGGATGTCATTAAGCGATGAGGCGGTCCTTCAAAGCTTCTTCGAACTCAACAAGATTTGCGCAGGCGATGATCTCCGTGTTGTCCTCCAGGAGTATCTGGTCTTCGCCTGATACGAGGACAGTCATAGGAACACCCATCTTACGGAGGAGCAGGAGCTGATAATCCTTGGAAGCTTCGACCGACAGATATCTGCACAGAAGACGGAGCACCTGCTTAGCATCCTCAAGATATATACCTGACAGCTTCATCAGGTGATCTACGACATACATGCCGAAAACATCATTGAAGTCCAGCATGGTCTTCTCGGGGAATATGCTCGTGAATGCGGTAAGTGACATCTTACCGACGATCTCAAGATCGATAAAATCCTTGAGGGGGATCTTGAAGCTCTCGACATTTGCAGAGAAAAGTTCCTGCATCTGCTCAACGGACAGCTCGCCCTTGAGCTCCTTGATCCTGTCGATGCGGGGAAGGATCTTGTCCTTCTCAAAATATGTTGCCTGACCTGTCTCGGTTGCCTTATGGATAAACCAGGACTCGGGGATCAGACCCATCCTCTTCCATCTGTATAAAGTTCCATAGGAAATATGTGTCACCCTAAGCAACTGTTTCTTGGAAATTAGCTCGGACATAACCGCACCTCCCGCAATTTATTTACGCTATCGCAACCATTCTAAAATAACAATGTGACAAACGGGAAACACGCAAGTTAAATATGGGTTTCCCGTCGAAAAGGAAACCCATAAGTAACAATTCTGTTATAACAGTGTTTTATCAGATCATCAGAATCCGATGGAGAAGGAAGACAGTATCTTGCCTCCGGAAGAGATCAGCTGATCCCTGGTGGAAGGATCCAACGCCAGATAGAAGATGGCGATGGCGATCGCGGCAAGGATTATGCATATGATCTGATATACGAACAAAGCCTGAGCAAAGTGCTTGATATTGCGGTTGCGCGGTATCATGCAGAAAAGCAGAGTAATGATAAAGCTTAACGGCTGGAAGCACAAAGATGCGACACCGATCCAGAAATACTTTGCGGTGGATACGGGCTTATATTCGATAGGGCACTCATCCTTGAGCTTGAGTTCCTGCTCAAGCTTAGCCTTCTTCTTCTCAACCTTCTTGGCAGACTTGACGGATGCCTTCTCCTTGGCGATCCTGGCCTTCTCAGCCTTCCTTGCCGCAGCTTCCGCGGCAGCCGCAGCAGCAGCGGCACCGGCAGCCTCAGCCTTGGTAAGTTCCTTGGCGGGAGCAGGTTCTTCTGCTATCTCTTCCTTTACATCCTCAACGGCCGAAGCGACCTCTTCTGCAGGAGCTGCAACGATCTCCTCTGCGGGTTCTGCCGCAACCTCTTCTACGGTCTCTTCTGCAGCTTCTTCTACAGTTTCGACAACGGTCTCTTCAACGGGAGCCTCAACAATATCTTCTGCCGCCTCGATCACTTCTTCAGCGGTATCTTCGGTAACAACGGAATCATTCTTGATATCATCAGCCATGGCACTCACCCTCCGTGATTGATTATTGATAACGTGATTATATCACAATCCGCCTTACTTCGTTATACGTCTTAAGCATTTATCGTCATCTGCGACAAACTTGGCAACATCAAAATACAGCATATAGAGTTTGCCGTGTCTCTTGTTGGTCGTCATTACAAGATCGTATCCCGTATCAGGATCCTTGCCGCAGTACATATATGTGTATCCGTGATCGGGATTGTATCCGGGATCTGCACACAGAAGGTCTCCGGGACGGAGCTCGTCTATAGATATCTCCCTTCCCGCCTTATACTGGCTGCGGGACTGGGTAAGATTGATCTTGAAATAACTCCTGGCAAGAAAAGTCTGAAGTCCGAGACAATCCATTCCCGAAAGGGATGCTCCGGTCTTGTAAGGGACAACCTTGGACAGGTACATAAACACTCCGCCGTCTCCTGCGAAACTGCCGTTCTCATCGGTTATGAGATAAGGCTTCTCGTAGTACTTGACCAACGTGTGTCCGTCCGAATAATCGTTGCCTTTGGTATCCATAAGACCAATGCAGTAATCTGTAAATCCGGAATAATAAGAATTCACTTTGTCATAGACAACATCCGCAAGGACATTGGAATCTTTGCTCTCGGTCCCCTTGCATACGGTAGCCGTAACCTTGTAAGAATAGGACGTCTCTTCTTTGGCATCCTTATCAACATAACTTGTACCTGTGACCTCTGCGATCTTCTTCCATTCACCGGATCCGGTCTTGCGGTAGACATTATATCTGACCTCATATCCGTCCACGGCCTTCCAGAATATCTTAAGGCCATTTTGGACAGACATGGAAGATGACATCTTCGGAGCTTCCACATTGCGGGCATCATCCATCAGGTCTTTGTTGTAGGAACCGTCAGCCTTAAGGCCTGCCGCTGACAATATGGTCTTGATCTTCCCGTCCAAAGCGAGCTTAGCGAACTTATGAAGGAATGTCACCATCTGTCTTCTCAAACAATCCCCCTTTGGTTTGAACAAACCTTCTTCAGGGTATCCAGCGACGATCTTCATCTCGGAGCCCCAAAGGACTGCTTTGTAGAAATAATCCGATTCCTTAACATCCTTGAAGGGACTTTCCGCGGAGGAAGGCTCGGGACAGCCTGCGAATCTCCAGAGGAATGTAACCGCCTGATTCCTGAGGCACCTGTTGCCTGGCCTGAAAGTCCCGTCGTTATATCCCATGACGATACCGTTCTCGCTGCCCCAAAGACATGCCTTGTAATAGTAATCCGAGGACTTGACATCACTGAAGGGGTTATCCTTATTCGAAGGTTCGGGTTTGCCTGCAAGACGCCAGATGAATGTTACCATCTGTGCTCTCGTGCACTGCTTGCCGGGGCCGAATGTCCCGTCGTTATATCCCATGACGATACCGTTGGAAGCGCCCCAATAAACAGGTTCGAACCAGAACTTTCCGGAGTCTATAACATCCGTAAAGAACGGCTCTTCACTGTCTGCAGAAATGCTCTTCCGGCCTCCGCCCAAAGCGCCCCCCAACAATGAGAGGATAACTGCTGAGGCTACCAGGAACGCAACAAAGCCTTTGCCGGCTTCCCGGATGGCATCATCGAATCCGGTCAGGGCAGCAAAGGGCGCAAACTGCGCAGCCCTCCCTTCCCGGCTCATCTTGTTCTTCCTCTTAGACCCTTTATATTCCATGTTGATGATCTCATCGTACTTTGCGTTGTTTTTGTCATCATGACCTGCATTCATGCTTTATGTCCTCCGATCTGACCATTCCTCTCCTGCGCAGTGCTGCCCTCTTCAAGGTTCATTCCCTTGATAACGGCATTCTTCCCGAACCGCTTCTTGAGATCAATGATCGTCTGCTGTACCTGTTTCTCTTTGCGCAGATCCTCGTCGCGCTGTTGCCGCTCAAGTTCTATTGTCGCATAATCGGTAAACATGTCAATTTGCGTAAACCCTGATGATACCGATGCTTCCCCGGCATGGTCTTCAGTATCCAGCATCATGGCGCCGATATTGATCCTTCTTACCGTAAGGTTCCGGTCCGTTATCCTGTCGAAAAGCCTCATCATGGCAGCGACCAGCAGCTTGGAAGAACTGGTCTTGAACTCCAGGTTCTCCGTCCCGTGGGCATGCTGCGGCGCCGGCCTTCCGTAGTAATCCCGGACAACAGGACCTTTGTATCTTGCCGCCTTCGCCGGGTCCTTGAGATTCTCGGAATCATAGCAGATCGTAAGAACGATCTTATCCGTGACCAGGCCCTTGTCCACAAGATCCAACGCAAGAAGATCCGTCATCTCCTTGACTATCAGCCGGGCCTTCTTCCATTCGTAAGGTTCCTTCAGGACCTGCCCGGAAGATATGGATTCGCTCATAGGCCTGTATGCCTTAACATCCGCGATCATCGCAGGCTCGTATCCCCAGGCATGGTCGATAAGAAGTTCCGCATTTACTCCGAAAAGCTCATACAGCATGTTCTCGTTGATACCCCCTCCGAACTTCCCGACGGATGCCAGAGCGATATCCCCCATGGTATAGATGCCAAGCCTTGCAAGCCTTGACGCGATCCCGTGCCCGACTCTCCAGAAATCCGTAATAGGTTCGTGGCCCCAAAGCAGGCGCCTGTAATCGTATTCGTCTATCTCGGCGATCCTCACCCCGTCCTCATCAGGTTCCATATGCTTGGCAACAATGTCCATGGCGATCTTGCAAAGATACATATTGGTGCCGATCCCGCAGGTCGCGGTAACTCCGGTCTCGGACAGGACATCCTTCATCATCTTCATCGCAAGTTCATGCGCCGTAAGCTTATAGAGCTTTATATAATCCGTCGCGTCGATAAACACCTCGTCTATGGAGTAAACATGTATATCTTCCTTGGATACATACTTAAGATAGATCTCGTAGATCCTCCTGCTGCAGTCCACATATTCGGCCATCCTGGGAGGCGCCACAAGATAACCCAGTGCCATCTCCGGATGAGATGCCAATATCTTCGAGTCGGTTGCTTCACCGGTAAGGGGAGAACCGAGTTCCTGTTCTCTTCCGATATTGACTTCCCTTACCTTCTCCACGACTTCGAAGAGCCTGGCCCTCCCCGATATCCCGTATGCCTTAAGAGCGGGAGTGACCGCAAGACAGATCGTCTTCTCCGTCCTTGTGGGATCTGCCACCACAAGATGCGTGGTCAGAGGATCCAATCCCCTGGCTACGCATTCCACCGAAGCATAGAAAGACTTAAGGTCTATCGCGATATATGTTCTTCCGCCGTCTGTCACAGATAATATCACTTCCGTACATTTGTTCTTTTTGTATTTTACACCATTTGTCTTGCAGATGCACGATAATTATTGTATAATCACCCGTGCTGACCGAAGATCAGTATGGATGCTTAGCTCAGCTGGTTAGAGTACCTGCTTGACGTGCAGGGGGTCACAGGTTCGAGTCCTGTAGCATCCACCATGATAAGCCCGCAGTTTAAAGGCTGCGGGCTTTATAATTTGAAGCCTCTTCATATACTACCCGGCTGTTATCACAATGAGACCGCAGTCAATAACACACTCGGTATTCCCGCATGTTCTTGCTGTTTATTCGATTCCCGTGAACGGCACACCGGGAGACGAGAGGATCCTGATCTTGAGGGGCAGAGATACGAAAGCCGTCTTCACGTGGTTTGATACCCTTCAGTTCGAAAACATTTTCAATAAAGAGATCAAAGAAGGCAAGGATACCGGAACTTTCCAACGAGAGCGGGACCGTTGACTTCAACAACGACAGCGTAACTTAAATGATCAGGGGGCTGACTCAAAAAGAGCCGGCCCCCTTTCTATTATTTATTCAGGAAGAACTGTTCGAAGTAGTCATCTCCCTTGTTCCCCATTACCGCGCCGTCGATCTCGAGCATCAGGTTATCGTCAAGTTTTCTTACGTGTATGTAAAGGGTACTTTCCTTGTCTTCTTCAAGCTTCACGACCAGAATGGCTCTCGTATATTCTTGTCCTCCGAGAGTAACTTTGCTTATTTCCTTTCTGGTGATCTCAAATTCCCCCTCATATCCTTTGAGCTCATCCTCGATGAAATCTTCTTCCGTATAGTCAGAATCATCCGGGGCCGCAAGTTTTGTGTTCATGAAATAGATCTGCAGTGAGTCGCCATCTTTCCAGAAGAAACCGTCAAGGCATGTCGCCTGCAAACGCTTTTTCTCGTTGGCATCTGTTGCCCTCAGCACGCTTTCCGCCATCATCTGCTTGCAATATTCGGCATCTACCACTTCAAATCCTTCGGGTGCTTTCACTTTAAGTTCCGCGTATTCGTTTGTATATATGCCGTCAGTTACACTGCCTGCTGCAAACTTCGTTCCTGCCATGGGATCATCAGAATCATTTACCTGAACCGGCACGTCACGCACTAATGTAACCACATAAATGTGTCCAAACTTCTCGGATTCTATGATCTTGTTATTGGTGCGGCATGTCATGGATGAACCGTCGTGAGAATAACCGTCACTCTCCTTCATCAGGCCGCAGCAGTAACCGCCTTCATCCTTGAGCAGGATCTCCATTGATTCCTTCTTAAGGAGTTTTCCTCCGAACAGAGCCCTGTCGAAAGCTATCATGTCGGTAACACAGGAATGGATGCCGCCGTCGCCTCTGCAGTTGTTGGGGCATGCAGGATATCCGTTCTCATCACAGAATCCGTACTGAAGGAGTTCATCGTAGCCTTCCGCCTTATATGTCATGTCGCCTTTCCCCATCGATGTGGTCTTGGTCATGCCGCACTTATCGAAGATATTCTTCTGCACGTAATCGCAGTACTTCATGCCCGACGCCTTCTCGATTATCATTGCAAGAATATGGTAGTTGCTGTTGCTGTATTCGTACTGGCTTCCGGGTTCAAAGCTTAGGGGTGCCTGATACAAGGCGGCTAAGAAATCCTCATCCGTAACCTTATCAAGGTAGATGTCGCTGAGCTTCGCATTAGCGGCATCCGCACCCGATATGTTCCAGAAAGGGTCGGGGTTGTTGCAGTAATCCGGGATCCCGGAGTTCATGTGAACCAGATTATAAACTTTTATCTTCTTCCCAGTCTCATATTCGGGAAAATACTTATCCAACGTGTCATCAAAGCTGATCTTCCCCTGCTCCATGAGCTGCAGGACACAAACCGCCGTGAATGTCTTACTTACGGACGCCATGTCAAAGATCGTATCCTGCGATGCGATCGTCTTGCCGTCTCTCTCCGTCTCATTCTCGGCGTAAAGATAAATGGTATCATCGTCTGTTGCAACACCCATTATTCCCGTGCAGATCATGTCACCATAAAGGTTCGTGAGTTCTGAATATTTCTCATCAGTATTTACCCAGGACCTTTGAGACTCTGTAAGCTTGATCTCGGAAATCGGATTCTTTGCTTCGGGTTCACTCTTGCCGCAGGCCGCAAATGACAGAAGCATGGAAGACGCCAGGAGCATAACTGCTGCCTTACTAAAGTTATTACGGTTTAAGATCATATTAGGACCCCCTTCTATCAATACCTATCCCGCATAGGTATACTGTTGTATACCGTGAGTATATCACCACGGTATACACATGTCAACCCATAATTTATCCTTGATATTCAAACGCTGAAAAAACAGAGATTTATTCTGCAAGACAGGAGTTTAAGACCTCTTCCACGACCGCAATATTGTCATGCCCGTGACCGCAGTACCACTCGATGTCAGCGCAGGTTATAAGCTCGCAGTCAGGCATACTGTCGGCAATGCCTTTCTCGAAGTATAAAGAGTTCCATTCGTGCTCTAAAATATATGTGGGGACTTTACAGCCCTCAAGTTCTTCTTCAATCCTGACAGTAAGCTCGGGATCCTTGGAGAAAGTCATGTACTGGGCATCAGACAAAGACGGATGCGTTAAGATCAGTTTCTTTACTTCACTCTGCCTTTGCGCGGCCGTGTAAGCTGAGATCGTACCGCCCAGGCCGTCGCCGATCATATAGAACTCAGAGGAATCGATACAGGACAGATACCTTATCTCATCCAGGATCGCAAACTGATCCAATACCAGTTCAAAATAGATATCTCCCACCAATCTCGATGTGGACTTTACCAGCCTGTTGTGCAGATCTTCAGTAAATCTGTTTTCCATGACGATAACGGCATAACCTTTCTCGTTGAAAGGTTTTGCTGCCTTCGCATACATGCTATCATCCCATATCGTATCTCCCAACATGAGGATGGTCGCAAAGGGTCCTTCACCCTTGGGGATGAAAAGCCTGGCATTGATGTTCTCCCCGTCACGCTTAAACGCAACATCCATCTCATAAGGTGCTGTCTTTGTAAGTTCGGGAACGTCCGTCAGATAATCGAAAGGAGCCTCTCTTACATCAGCCGCTTCCACATCCGTTATCAAGATGTCCTCGGGGTTTACGCCTGAATCAGCCATGGGTTCCAATACGGAAAAACATGACATCACTATCAGCAGAGCCAGGCTCATTGCAAGAACTTTATAACTCTTCTTGGCAGGATGCTTTATGTTGACGATCCTGTTTCTCATGATCTTATATCCGCTCTTAAAACCGGACGATACAGTGAAAGGACTGATCTTGGCAGAAGCAGATCCGATCTGATCGATGAGCGTCATTGCATATTCCGATGAACTTCCGCCTGAAAGCCTTATTACTTCCTCGTCGCAGGCCAGCTCACTGTCGCGGCCCGAGAGGATAAATGCCATCCATATCACGGGGTTATACCAGTTAAGTATCAGGATCAGATATCTTACCAACACCCAGATGTGGTCGCCGTGTTTATGGTGACAAGCTTCATGGCATATGACGTATCTTGAAGGCGAGGGATCCTCGGGATCTACATATATCTTATCGAAAAGAAGGAAGGGCACGCCTTTATTCGCAAGTCCGTAGATCTTAAGACCGCTAACGGGATCTTCTCCCACATACTCCCTCTTGCGTCTGCAATAGAAAACAAATCCGGCATTATAAGCCGCGAGCACAGCCGCTGCAGATACACACACGGTGATATATATTCCATTCAATAACTTATAGGGATCTGCCGGAGCTTCCGAGGCTTCACTTACAGGCTCGGTATCTTCTGATAAGACCGCCAGCTTGTAAGATGTCATTTCCACCTTCTCCCCTTCGGCAGCATTCCCGGAAGTTCCGTGAAGATGTTGTTCGTGAATTTGCGACAACTGCGCCTCGTCATCTTCACTAACGGCATAAACTATATTTGCGGTGTTCTCCGGGAAGAGCTGACTTATCACTTCCGGCATCGGTACCGATATCCTTAAGAAAGGACATATCAACATATAAACGGGAATGATGAGCCACATGGCATACTGATGCTTCTTGAGCATCTTCCCGTCCGTTACAACTCTTACGAACATTATGACTGCCGCGATAAGCGACACACCGATAATGTAACGAAGCATCTTACCCTTCCTTTATTATCCTTCGAAGCTCTTCCAATTCTTCGGTGGAAAGCTGGGATGACCCGATCAGGTTCGAGATCATAAGACCAACATTACCGTTATATACTTTGTCAAGGAAGGAATTCGTCTCTTCAAGCTCCGCTTCGGTCCTGTCAAAAGTCATACGGAAGTACTTTGCGCGCTCACCCTGATCATACGTCATCGCGCCCTTGTCGATCATACGCTTGAGCATCGTGATTATCGTATTCTTGGTCCACCCGTTAACAGGTCCGAGTTCGCGGGTCAGCTCCGTGATCGTCATGGATCCGTTCTTCCAAAGACAATCTGCAAGTTTCCATTCAGAATCTGCTAAACGCATCTTGATTATCACCTCCGTGTGTGGTATACATATGTTTACCGAGATTATAACCTGCCGGCATTTGTATGTCAATCGTTTTATCATAAGTTTATTTTTCGGGTACACAATAATTTTATTATAAGCCACCTTGGAGGGAAAGATTATGTTTAAAAAATCTGCTGCGATGATTTTGGTTCTGATAATGACATTGTCATTTACGGCCTGCAACACCGGCAAATACACCCTGTCGAACATCGCTCTTAAGAATGACGAAAGATCCTGGTCATGCCCGGAAGAAAAGTATTCCGAACTCGTAAAATCCAATGAAGGCAAAAAGAGCAACGGGGTCATGGTGGTCGCGACAGATAAGGATGTCATCTACCTTTACTGTGAAGAAGCCGTCGAGAAAGACGGAACAACGCCTGTATCCCAGAACACGATCTTCGACATCGGTTCAGTAAGCAAGACCTTTACGGCAGTCTCCATACTGCAGCTGGCTGAACAGGGAAAGTTATCCCTTGATGATAAACTCGAAAAGTATTTTCCCGAATATGAGACAGGAAAGGATATTACGGTCTATAACCTCCTTCACATGAGTTCCGGCATCTCGGATTATCTTAACAATCCTGATCCCTTCTGGAACATCTCGGGAGCTGATGCCGCCAACCAAAAGATCAGTGACATCCTGATGGACAAGGTCACGGACGAAGATCTCCTTAATGCCATGTATCAGGCTCCCCTGGAATTTGAGCCCGGCACGAAGTGTTCTTACAGCAACACCAACTACCGCCTCCTGGCTTTCATCATCGAGCAGGTGACAGGAATGAGATACTGCGACTACGTAAAGAAGAATATTTTCGATAAGTGCGGTATGACAAAGACAACGTCAATGGCAACAGGAGACCTGACATACGTGCCTTTGGATTTTGAGGATCTCGTGAAATACAAGTTCACGGATGAGAACGGGTATCCTGTTTGCCCGAACAACACGAGAGGTGACGGCGGGATCCATTCGTGCCTCACCGACATGCTGGCTTTCGACCGAGCACTTTTCGGAGGGAAACTTCTTAACAAGGATTCCATGAAGACCCTTCTTACCAACGACAACGGATATTGCTGCGGTCTGTTCGGAGGAGACAGGAACTTTTACCACGACGGTTCTTCCCTTACCTGTTCTGCGAATAATGAGATAGCCGAGTCGGATGAATACGGTCACATCTATAAGATCAAACTTGAGCATTCCGGATTCGCTGTTTCCGTGCAGGATGACAGCCCCTGGCAGGAACAAACTTTACGAAGGGAACATTTGAGGACGGCATATACAGCAATGAATATGCGGGCCTTAAGATCAAGATCCCCGAAGGGTGCGACCAGCTTAGCGAAGACGATATCGCAATGGAGACCAACGGGTTCCTATCTGACATATCCGACAACAGACACTACACACGTGAAGCTGCCTGCGTTACTGATCAGTCCTTCTGGGACGGGACCAAATACCTGGTCTATGAGATCAATTTCCTGAACACGAAGATCGGCGTACCTGATGACAGTGACTACACCGAGGACGAGTTGCTTGACGACAAGGTAAGTCTTTATACCGATCTCAACAAAGACCATGGCATCGTATTAACTGAAGTCAGCAGAGACCGGGTGACTCTTTGCGGAAACGAATACCTCAGGGTAAAGATAGAGATGGATGATAACGGCGAGAAAGGTTACATGAACTTCTACGCAAGACGCCTTGATGAAGATCTGATGCTGATCATCTCCACAAGCACCTGGTCAGACGTCACGGTCGATGAACTGGAGAAAGCGTTTATTTGATATAGTATTTTGACTATGCATGTTATAAAAGAAGGTTTAGTCAAAACCTGCTCTTCCCGAAAAGATCAAAGGGGCTGTCTCAACCTGAGACAGCCCCTTGTGTCAGCTATTGATCCTTACCTTAAGTTCAGAACTTGCCTGCCTTTGCAGCTTGGAAAGGATTCTCAACGAGATAATGAACGCCGAATCAGAAGAACAGTTAGGAGCAGGCAGGCAGAAAGACCACATGCTCCTGAAGCTTATCGGCGAAAACAAGGTGATCGAATACATCGCCGCTCTTCCCGACAGCACGAGATACTGCTATATAAGCTTCTCGGGAGCACATTACAAGCTCAACATCATTTCCATAGACCATCCGGAAGAAACAGTTGCCGAAGATTCCATTCCCCGTATCGCTGAACTGGTGTCTTATATTGACTGTGAATCCGGCAACGTTCCCAACATACAGGTTGACGGTTACAGGACGGCAGCAACTGACGGAGTCCCTCTGACAGGATCAATGGAGATAGATTTCCATTCGAAGAGCCTTCCGACGGCAAGACCATCACCGTAGTTACGGAAAACGGCGGCATCCTCCTCAAGAGCATTACAAAGATCCTGACAGATGATGATACTGTTTATGTCTCTCTTACGGGCGATCAGTGTGCCATCACAAAGATCAATTTCAACCCCGCTGATTGATCCCCTGCATTACCTTCTCCTGTAGGTCTTATTATATGCTATGGTCATCGCGGCAACGGATATCAGGATGATCGCCAGCACATAGATGACTGAAGATGAATCCGTAAATGTTTTCCCGAAAGAAACAGCATTGAAAGTAAATGTCTCTTTGACTGCCTTTATAAACAAACCGTTATCAAGACCTGCGATAGAAGAATCCATATTCGCTGTAACACCGCTAAGAAGGATGTTACGGATCATGGCGGTAACATGGCTTGCCGGGAAGATATTGCAGAAATTCTGAACGCCCTCCGAAAAGCGTGACAAGGGGATATATGCCCCGATCACAAAACCTGCCGCGGCTGTCAGGATCCCGAAGAAAGCCGTGCTCGTGGATGAGGATCTGAACAGCATTACTACGACCATGAACAGAGCTGTCGATGAAAGGGATCCAAGCAATACTATCCCGTAAAGAGCAAGGATCTGAAGAGTCCCGAGATAAAGATCCCCCATAAAGCTGAGCGTTATGAGACCCATGGTCAGGATCAGTGATGTCATGATGGATGCGCTTATGGAAGAAGCAGTGAAATAGGAAAGCACTATCTTCCATCTCTTGAGCGGGGTTGAGCAGATATCGCTGTCAACGCCTGCCTCCCTGTCCTTTACGATCGTCTGCAGACTGGTATATGGAATGGTGATCAGGGCAGAACCCAGGATACCGGATAAGAGGATCCCGTTAACGAACATATCCACATCCCGGCCATTGACTATATTTTCCAGACCTTTCATCGTTGATGTCAGAGCATCAACAAAAGTTCCCTTGAGAAAAAGAAGATATAGTAAGAATACTATGATGGATGTCATCAGTGAGAACACCACTGCGAGAATGTCCTTGAAATAGATCAGAAGATTCCTTCTGGTAAAGCCTATGAATTCTTTCATTATGTGAACTCCTTTCCGGTAAGTTTCAGAAATACGTCGTCCATCGATCCCTTGATAAATTCGAATTCCCTTATCCTGTCTTTATGTCTATAGATGAATTCCGCCGGATTATCATCAGTCTCGATGTTGTAGTGGTCAGCATCGTAGACATAGTTGCTGCTTAAGGTCCTTATGAGATCCTCCGATCCGGGGTCCCTGCCCGTATACCAGACGAGTTTAGAATGGGCATATCTTGATTTAAGGGTTGACGGTGCTCCGTTTGCTATGATCTGTCCTTTGTCCAATATAACAACATGATCGGCATCTCTTGTCTCTTCCATATAATGAGTCGTAAGGAAGATCGTCATGCCTAAGTTGCGTCTCAGATAGTCGATATGGTCCCAGACCATCTTTCTGGATTTCGGATCAAGGCCTGTGGTGGGTTCGTCGAGAAAGAGGATCTTAGGATCGTTGATAAGCGCCCTTACGATATCCACTCTTCTTCTCTGGCCGCCGGAGAGCTTCTCATATCTGCGGTTCCAGATCTCACCGAGCTCAAAGAGCTCTTTGAAAGGTTCTATCCTCTTGTTCACTTCCTTAGCGGACAGTCCGTAGTATGAACCGCGGGTAAGAAGGTTCTCTTTTACGGTGAGTTTTCTGTCCAAAACGGAATTCTGGAAAACAATGCCGTTGACCTTGCGGATCTCATCATCTTCCCTGCCGAGTTCGTGACCTGCGATGAATGCCGAGCCTGATGTTTTCTGAAGGACAGTGCAGAGCATATTGATCGTCGTGGATTTCCCCGCACCGTTTTCGCCCAAAAATGCAAACAGCTCGCCTTCCTCAACATCGAACGAGATCCCGTCGACGGCTTTGTGTTCTTTGTAGTTCTTGGTTAAATTTCTGACTTCAATGATATTCATTTTCCGTACCTCCCGGAAGTCACATTAGACCAAGAACACGGCAAAAAAAAGAGCAACGTGCCTAAGTTGCAAAAACAGGGCACCAAGTTGCTCTAAAAGGACTAAACCGTCCGAAAAACTATTCTTCGTCTCTTATGTCATCCAGCGCTTTGTTGATCTGAACCTCCTCGCGCTTATAGAACCATAAGGAAACAAGCCAGACGAAAACATATACCATGAGGAATATCAGTGTTACCATGATGAAGCCCGTAACACCCGTATACCAATTAAATATCCAGCCCATGAAGCTTACGATCAGATAAAGGCCTATGGAGTGGATAATGACCTTGATAAGGAAACGCTTCCCGGCTCCTTCGTAATCCGAAAGCAGGAACAGCGTTAAGAGAGAGCACAAGGCTCCCGTAAGTATTACCGATATCAGCTGATACCAGCTGAGAGAAAAAGTTGAAAGAGCTTCTCCCTTAAAGATCAGATAAACAAGCCCTTCTATCACGATCCCCAAATATATCGCAAAGGAGATCATCATGGTCTGTTCAAGCCAGAACTTCAGTTTATTCATTATAAGCCGAGCCTCCTCTTCACTTCCTTGACATAGCCTCTCGAGATGATGGCAACTTCATCGTTAAGGAGAGTCGCCTCGATCCTGCCGCTCATCGAAGATCTGACGCTGCGGATCTTTCTCAAGTTTATGATCATTGACTTGGAGCATCTCATAAAATAGCCGCCAAGCATCGTTTCAAGCTCATAGAGCCTGTACTTGCAGTCGTAACATCTTTCTTTGGTATAAACAAAAGTCTTTTTGTCGACTGATTCTATATAATAGACAGCTTCCGCCTTAAGGATATATGCATTATCCTCATAACTGACCGCGAAGCTCCTGGCGCCGCCTTCGAGCAATTCAACAGCAGCGCTGATCTCATCAGTGATCTCGACTGCCTTGATGACAGCCGTCTCTTCTTCTTTGCTGTTTGCTTTCTCGATATGTACCTGCATAAACTTCCTGCCTGTTCTAACTTAGGAGCATCCCATATGGATTATAGCACTACGCTGTTCACAGACAAAAAAAGAGCCGCCTTCGTAAGAAGACGGCTCTGTTGTCTTTATCAGATTGCCCGGATCAGAACTTGCCTGCCTTTGCAGCTTCCTCGATGGAAACAGCTGTGGAAACAGTCATACCGACCATGGGGTTGTTGCCTGCGCCGATGAGACCCATCATCTCAACGTGTGCGGGAACGGAAGAAGAACCTGCGAACTGAGCATCGGAGTGCATACGGCCTAATGTATCTGTCATACCGTAGGAAGCAGGACCTGCTGCCATGTTATCGGGATGGAGTGTACGGCCTGTACCGCCGCCGGATGCAACGGAGAAGTACTTCTTGCCTGCTTCAACTCTCTCCTTCTTGTATGTACCTGCAACGGGGTGCTGGAATCTTGTAGGGTTGGTGGAGTTACCTGTGATGGAAACGTCAACGTTCTCCTTCCACATGATGGCAACGCCTTCCTGAACATCGTTAGCACCGTAGCAGTTAACCTTTGCACGGGGAGAATCAGGGTTCTTGGAGTAGCACTTGCGGAATACTTCCTTGAGCTCGCCTGTTGCGTAATCATACTGTGTCTCAACATATGTGAAGCCGTTGATACGGGAGATGATCTGTGCAGCGTCCTTGCCC
This sequence comes from Clostridiales bacterium, assembly GCA_017964005.1. Classification (GTDB taxonomy): domain Bacteria; phylum Bacillota; class Clostridia; order Saccharofermentanales; family Saccharofermentanaceae; genus Saccharofermentans. The sequence continues at coordinate 39,100 of JAGCSR010000032.1, read as the reverse complement.
AAACCGTTGAGGATGACTCTAAGGGGCTTCTGACGAACCTTGTTAGCCTTGTCAGCGATACCGATAGCACCCTCAGCAGCTGCGAAAGACTCGTGGCCTGCTAAGAATGCGAAGCACTCTGTGTCCTCTTCGAGGAGCATCTTACCAAGGTTACCATGGCCAAGACCAACCTTACGTCTGTCAGCAACGGAACCGGGAATGCAGAAAGCCTGAAGACCGATACCGATAGCGGCAGCAGCCTCGGAAGCCTTGCGGCAGTTCTTCTTGATAGCGATTGCAGCGCCTACGGTGTAAGCCCACTTAGCGTTCTCGAAGCAGATGGGCTGGATGCCCTCGATCAGATGATAAACATCAAGACCTGCAGCTTCTGTGATCTCTTTACATTCTTCGATGGATGAGATGCCGTATTCCTTAAGACAAGCAAGGATCTGGGGCTCTCTTCTCTCATATGATTCAAATAATGCCATATTATTAATCCTCCTGTTCCTTACTCTTTTCTCGGATCGATGCATCTTGCTGCATCGTCAACTCTGCCGTACTTACCACAAGCCTTGTCGAATGCTGTCTTAGCATCGTCGCCGGCCTTGATGAAGTCCATCATCTTGCCAAAGTTAACGTACTTATATCCGATGATCTCGTCGTTCTCGTCAAGAGCAACCTCTGTGATGTAACCGTCAGTAAGCTCAAGATAACGGGGACCCTTGTCGAGTGTACCGTATGTTGTACCGACCATGGAGCGGGCACCCTTACCGAGGTCCTCAAGACCTGCACCGATCTGGAGTCCGTCCTCGGAGAAAGCAGACTGTGTTCTTCCGTAAACGATCTGGAGGAACAGCTCCCTCATAGCTGTGTTGATAGCGTCACAAACGAGGTCAGTGTTAAGAGCTTCAAGGATTGTAAGTCCGGGAAGGATCTCGGCTGCCATAGCAGCAGAATGAGTCATACCGGAGCATCCGATGGTCTCTACCAAGGCTTCCTGGATAACGCCGTCCTTGACGTTGAGGGAGAGCTTGCAGCCACCCTGCTGAGGAGCACACCAGCCGATACCGTGTGTGTAACCGGAGATGTCCTTGATCTCCTTAGCCTGTACCCACTTAGCCTCTTCGGGGATGGGAGCTGCACCGTGGTGCACTCCCTGTGTTACAGGGCACATGTTCTTGACTTCTGTTGAGTAGATCATATAATGCCTCCTTTAACAATAAAGTACTTTATTAGAAATCAACAATAAAACTACCATATCAGGCACTATATATCAAGTAAACAGACTGTAACAATATACATAAAATATTAGAGGCTCTTCCCCGAAAAGTTATATCTGAGCCTGACCCGAGCTCAACCTGCAGGCTTCCTTTTTCCAAAATCGAAAAAAAGCCTGTTTGATAGGAAAATTTCAGGTTGTTTTTCTATCAGATCCCGGTTTTTTCGATTTTGGAAAAAAGGGACTTTTAAAACTCGCCTTCATACTCCATGGAGCGCATCTTACAAGTGCCGTCCAGTTTTTGGAACTGACCGTAACGGACAAAGTGAAGGCCGCATTTCTCCATGACATGCCCGGAAGCTTTATTTTGCTCAACATGACTTGATGCGAACTTCCTTATTCCAAACTCATTTCGGGCAAACCTGATCATTGCGCCGGCAGCTTCCGTCGCATATCCCATCCCCCACCGGTCCTTGCGGAGATTATATCCTAACCCCCATCTTTCCGGATCTCCTTTGTGAGGACCGATGCTCCCGCTTCCGATCAGCTCGCCTGTGTCCTTGATGACAAAACCGAAGTGATAGTCCGGAGTGTCGTCCAAAGACTTCACCCATCCGGTCAAAGGCTCCTTGGAAGTATAGGTGTTATAGACCATGTATCTTGTTACATCTTCGTCGCTGACCCACTTATATATGTCATCGCAGTCGTCTGCGGTCAGAGCGCGGAGGATCAGTCTGTCGGTTTCCAATACATAGTTATTGACCATTATCCGTCTCCTTATTGTCCTGATCACCGGTATATCTGGAATAATAGGCGATATCGCTGTGCAGCATATCCATTATCCTGCTCTTCTCCTCGTCTGTCAGGTCTTCGGCCTTGATCTCTTCTGCGAACTTCGTATAGAGCTGTTCTGCGAACTCGCCTTCCCCTGCCCTCTTTGCCGCGACCATCCTGAAGAAGGCAACACTCCTTCTGACCCTGAGGTACTTATCGATGTCGATATACTCTTTCTTTGCGATATATGCCTTCAGGATATTCTCGCACCAGTTGCAGACTTCGTATGCCTCCTCCCTGTCACCGTACCAGCCGTAGTTTTGGGAGATCGTATTGATCATGGCGGCCGTTAACAAAAACAGGAGCCTGGAATTCTCCTTTATCTTGACCTTCATATTGTCGAAGCCCTTGGCCTTATCGTAGCCGGCTTCGAAGAATACGAGCTCCATATCGATATTCTCCCTGATGCTGCCCGTAGACAGACTGGGAAGAACGTTGATGTGGGCCTTTGCCTTATCGAAGTCCTTGAGGTGAATATAGATCCAGGCCAAAGCGTAGTGGGTCTTATCCACAAGATCCCTGTCGGAGCAGTGGCTGATGAGATATGCCCCCTTCCTGATGCAGTCCTTATAGATCTTCTGAATCCGGTCAGGCTGATCCTGGAAATATCCTTCCAGCACAGGGTCTTCGTACATCGACAGGTTAGCAGTCTGCTGAACATAATCCTTGATTATCTCGAAGTTGCCGGGATTAAGGTTCGTCTCCGTTGACAGGTATTCGCAGACTTCCAAGGCCCTTTGTGCCCTGTCTTTGTTATTCGACAGGCGGGCGACATTGTCCTTGATCCTGGATGTGATCTCCTCGTTCTCGGAGATATTGTCGTATCCTAAGAGCGCGTCCGTGGTTACGCCCAGGACCTGTGCCAGGGGTATCAGCATCGATACGTCGGGAAGGCCTGATTCCGACTCCCACTTGCTTACTGCCTGGGGCGTGATGTTCAGAAGGTCTGCAAGTTCTTCCTGCGTGAACCCTTTATTCTTGCGAAAAGTTTTTATATTCTTGCCTAATGTCGTACTCATGTTGTTCTCCTTCTCGAAAAAGATTTTCGATCATTCGATCGGAACGGTCATGCATGCTTGATTCTCATCTTCTGATCACAACACAATGATATCTTTACGGGCCGTTATTTACAATCAACGGTCAGTTGAAAAGACCTCAACCGCAGAATGCTATGTGATCTTGCGATATAAGTTAGTTTGTACTAACTTAACAAAAATCCTTGACGCAGGCAATTGGTTAGTTTATGCTAACTGTCAGTTTCTTTTGTATAACGGCAGGAATATAATTAGACTGAAATCAAGTATAGGCATCGGAAGATGTAAGATCGGAGCAGGCAATGACTTTAGGAGAACTCAAAGAAGGACAAAGTTCTGTCGTCGAGACAGTCGGCGGGCAAGGAGCTCTCCGTCAGCACCTGCTGGATATGGGCATCATCCCGGGAGCTAAGATAACCATCGTCAAGTTCGCCCCCATGGGAGATCCTGTCGAGATCAGTATCCACGGATATGAACTGTCGTTAAGACTGGACGATGCCAATAAGATCACCGTAACGGGAACGGACTCGGCCGAAGAGACCGGAGCACCCGCCAAGCGCAGGAACAAGGTGGCGCACCCGAATCTCGGAGAACCCGGAATCCATCACGATAAGAAAAATGCCACTCCCCTCCCTGACGGTCATGTGCTCACATTTGCTCTGGTGGGCAACCAGAACAGCGGCAAGACCACACTGTTCAACCGCCTGACAGGATCCAACCAGCACGTTGGTAATTTCCCGGGTGTTACGGTGGACCGCAAGGACGGTGCGATCATAGGGCACGGCAAGACGATGATCACGGACCTTCCCGGTATCTACTCAATGTCTCCCTACTCCAAAGAAGAGATCGTATCCAGGGATTTTGTATTGGATAACAAGCCGGATGCGATAGTCAATATCGTTGACTCAACAAATATAGAACGCAACCTCTATCTTACGATGCAGCTGCTCGAGACGGACCGCCCCGTTGTTGTCGCTCTCAACATGATGGATGAGCTCACGGGCAACGGCGGATCCGTTGATATCAACAGGATGGAAGAGATCCTGGGAGTTCCTGTCGTCCCCATCAGCGCTGCCAAGAATCAGGGTATCGGAGAACTTATATCCCACGCGATCCATATCGCCAAATACTGCGAGAAGCCTCTGGAACAGGACTTCTGCGCGCCTGACAGCCCAATCCACAGTTCCATCCACGCAGTAGAACACCTGATCGAGCAGAAGGCCATAGCAAAGGGGCTCCCTTTGAGGTTCGCTGCATGTAAGGCATTGGAAGGCGATGAACTCATCCTTGATCAATTGGATCTTGCAGATAACGAGAAAGACCTCCTCGAACATATCAGGGTAAGGGTCGAGCAGGATACGGGTAAAGATCCGGCAGCAGCCGTTGCCGAGATGAGATTTACATATATCATGCAGATCACCGAGCAGTGCGTGACCAAGCCCGTAAGGAATAAAGAAAGGATCAGATCCGAGAAGATCGACAGGATCCTGACTGGAAAGTTTACCGCCATTCCCATATTCATCCTGATAATGGCTGCGGTGTTCTTCCTGACATTCAATGTCATAGGTGCAGGCCTTCAGTGGCTCCTCGAACAGGGGATCGATCTTCTGACCGGGGCAACAGAGAAGGCTCTTACCGCAGCGAACGTCAACGATGTCATACACAGTCTCATAATCGACGGCATCTTCGAAGGAGTCGGAAGCGTACTGAGCTTCCTCCCTATCGTCGTAGTCATGTTCTTCTTCCTGTCGCTTCTGGAAGACAGCGGGTATATTGCCCGCATCGCCTTCTTCATGGATAAGCTCCTCAGGAGGATCGGATTGTCCGGAAGATCCATCGTGCCATTGCTCATCGGGTTCGGATGCACGGTTCCCGCCGTTATGTCCACCAGGACGCTTCCTTCCGACAGGGACCGTAAGATGACGATACTGCTTACGCCCTTTATGAGCTGCACCGCAAAGCTTCCCATCTATGCTTTCTTCGTAAGTTCATTCTTCCCCGGCAAGGGCGGATTCATAATGACGGGACTTTATCTTCTCAGTATCGTTGTCGGGATACTCATCGCGTTCTTATACAAGAAGGTCCTCTTCCGCGGCGAAGCGGCTCCCTTCGTAATGGAACTTCCCAACTACAGGCTTCCCAGCATCAGGTCCACACTGCAGCTGATGTGGGAGAAAGCCAAGGACTTCCTGCAGAAAGCATTCTCGGTAATACTCATCGCAACAGTGGTCGTATGGTTCCTTCAGAGCTTCGATCTGAGATTTAATCTCGTTACGGATTCTTCAACAAGCATAATGGCAATGATAGCAGGATTCATAGCACCGGTCATGAAGCCCCTCGGTCTTGACGACTGGCGCATCACCACTTCCCTCATCAGCGGATTCATGGCCAAGGAGAGCGTGGTGTCAGTACTTGAAGTCCTCTTCTCCGCGGAAGGCGGCATCACTTCGGTATTGGGCACGATAGAAGCCGGGACCCTTCTGGTCTTCAGTCTCCTCTACACACCCTGCGTTGCGGCAATAGCTTCCGTCAAGCGCGAGCTCGGATGGAGATGGGCTGCAGGCGTAGTCGTCTGGCAATGTATCCTTGCCTGGATCGTAAGCCTTCTGTTCAGACTGATATTGATGCTCATAGGAGGCGTACTGTGAACCCTATAGACATCATCCTGATCATAGTCATAGTCCTGATCCTGGCAGGCGCAGTCTTCCTTGCACTGAGACGCAAAAAGACTTCTTCCTGCTGCAGCGGCAACTGCGCGGAATGCATGAAGAACAAAGATGCGGGAGACTGCAGAAGATCAGCGTCAGCTGAATGACAGAAGATCAGATTATCCCTATCATCTTCGGGACAAAACCGATCACGATATGAAGCAGTATGCTGCCCCATACAGACTTGGTCTTCTCATAGATATATCCTGTTACGGCACACATGACAGCGGCACCGAACATCATGGGAAGTTCGTATCCCATATGAAGGACGAAGAAGAACAGCGCCGTCATCCACACAGAGAAATGCATATGGTACTTATGACAGGAAGCCGTTATATTATCTTCGACTACACCCTTGATGAAGAATTCCTGCAGAACAGCGGTGACAGGATATAACCAGCGCATGTACAAACCGAGATACAGACCGAACCAGGGTCTTGCGGCGATCTCGGGATAGAAGTGATTCTGAATAAGCCTGATGATGACCATCAGCACCAGTATGACAACTGTCATTATCCCGCTTATGGTCAGGTCTTTCTTAAGGCCTTCGCGGGACGGCTTAAAACATTTCCAATTGAGCTTAAACTGAGTAAATATCGGGAAGACTATCCCGAGCACCAACATATATCCTTCCATGATCCTGGTAAGGATATATGCATTGTCCTGCACAAGAGGCTGTCCGGTAATATACGGGAACACCTTAATAGCCACAACCTGACATGCGATCGCGCACAACATGAACAAGGCGGTGGACAGAGCCGGTGTCAATCTCTTCTTAATATCCATTATCGAAAAGTACAGTTCCTCAATTCAAGTATAAAAAAAACGGGCGGTCCCTCCGGCCGCCCGTTAATTATCAGATCAATCTATAGTGATATTCTCTCCGACGAGACCGTTGAAAGCGCCGTCGATCTTTGCGTCTTCGTGGGCGATGAGCCACTTGTTGACTGCCGTTAAGAGCTTGTCTTCCTTGGTGGATTCAGGCTTGAATGTCAGGTCGTAGTTTGTTCCCTTGGGAAGTACGACAACTGCCTTGAAGCCCTTATCCTCAACATGGCAGGGTGCATAGTGAAGAGTCGTAGCATACATCTCGACTGCAACACCTGCGGGAACGAGGAAAGCCTCGATCTTGGATGTATCGTAAGTGAAATCTTCGGTAACGTCCCTTAATTCTCCGATAAGAAGTACCATGTCGTAGAGCGCAACATTGATCTCGGAATCCCTGTGATACTCAACAGCGTTCAGAGCTTTGTTATGTCCGTTGCACATACCGATCTGGATGGGCATTCCGCCGTACAGGCTCTCGGAAATGATCTTGGTTGCGGGTGTGCTCTCGAGTGCTTCTACACCGGGGAAGTACTCAACGCCTTCTGCGGGCATGGGAAGTGCTTCGAGGGCAGCAAGGATCTCGGAAAAATCGATACCTTCGATGATCTTACCGTACTTCTTAAATGACGGATCAGTTACTTTCTTGATTTCCATAATTGTCTCTCCTTTATAACTTTTCGCCGCGCGGACACGGCTTTATTCACAACTTACATTATAAATGCAAATCGCGTATCTTAAAACACTTTATTATGCTGATCACCCGAACAGGTTAATGGAATTGCCTTCGCTGTCGTAGATCTTACGTTCATTGGCAACGACATAGACATCGCCCGAAAGTTTTGCGGCCTTCTTCTCGATGGTCTTCATGTCGATCTGCCTGCCGCCGATCTCGAAGATGATCTTCTTACTCTTAGAAGATGTGGTCTTCTTGGTCGTCGTGGATTTCTTTGCAGTGGAAGTCTTCTTGGTTGTTGTCGTCTTCTTAGCCGTAGAAGTCTTCTTGGCAGTAGTTGTCTTCTTAGCGGTGGATGTCTTCTTGGCGGCAGCGGTTTTCTTGGTATTCTTCTTGCTGTCACCCGTCAGAAAATCAGAGATAGTGTCGATGGTGTCCCCGAAGATCGAAGAGATATCGATATTAAGATCATCAGCCATGTTTATTCCTCCCCGGATCGTAGTGTTATCAATACCTCTTGATTTTACTACAGATCGAAGGGATTATGCAGTCTCTTACTCCGCTTTTCGCCCCTTTTGCATCTGCTCGTAAGTGATGCCGTATTTCTCGGCAATGTTCCTGGCATAGGATCTGGATTCCGGAGGACTCCTTTTGACATGGAATGTGTTTACGTTATCCTTTATCTCCATTACAAGACTTACCACATTGCTGTCTCCCGGCCACTCATTCATCTCGTCGATGGATCTTGCCACTTCGTGGATATGAGTGTTGAAGATGACAGCGGACCCGATCTCCTTTAGTATCCGGAGAAGATCGCAGGACAGGTACAGTCCGTCTGCGGCAGATGTAGTCGAATATGTCTCATTGAACAATATGAGAGTACGCTCATCCGTCTCCCCCACTATCTCTTTGATCCTTACGGCCTCTTCTCCCAAACGCCCGTAATTGATGGTCAGGTTCTCGTCGATCGGGAAGTGAGTGAGGATATTGCCGAAGGGCCTTCCCGAACAGGAGGACGCGGTAACAAATAACCCGGCCGAAGCCATTACCGATATGATCCCCACCGCCTGTTCAAGTATGGTCTTGCCGCCGCGGTTGGGTCCGGTCAGTATGTAGATATTCTCGTCCGGTGCAAAAGACAGATCATTGGTCACGATATCCTTCTCTCCGGCAAAAAAGAGCCTGATATTGTATAAGCCCTTAATATCAAAGGATCTGACGGAATCATCTGATGCAAGATCCGGCATACATACAGTCATATCCGCCTCCTTAAGCTTGCGGGCAAACCTTGCCATGACAAGATAGAACGTGAGGCCCTCGTACATCTCGGTCATCTGCCTGCTGTCCAGCTTTATATACTTTGACAATGTCCTTCTTATCTTTATGATGTGCCACTTAAGGTGTTTCTCGATCAGAGGGGTCAATGTCGCAAGCTGGGGATCGACGGACCTCCAATGGGCGCTTCGAAGCTTCGACTCGGTGGAATTCGCCCTGCCCACAGTGTTGTCGGGATTGGCACCGTAGATAATGTTGCTTACGGAGATCATGATATCCGTAACTTTGTATCTGGGCTGTAACCTCTGGGGAACGAAGTCCACCGACGCGATATTCTCGATATTAAGATCCGGCGTCAGATTGATGCCGACGACAACGCCCCGGACATCTGACAGATCATCGTACATCAGCTTAATGTCATCCTTCAGTTCATCGAATTCCTTACCGTCAACGATCGCCTTGGCCTGCGCAAGAAGCGCCTTAAGTCCGGAAGATGTGATCTCATTCTTCTCGAGGATATCAATCGTCGATTCAAGAACTTCCACATATACGGTAAGCTCCCTCAGATATTCCAGAAGCGAAAAGAGCGAACTGTCATTGCCGAGAGCCTTGCGTCTGGTGGATTCATAATCCTTAAGCGTCTTTATGGCCCAGGAGGCCTCGGTGAAGTCCTGCACGAGAGCATCATTATCAAGAAAATCCTTCATTATCTCCTGACGGAACTTTATATCATTCAGATCCTGCGGAACTTTGGTCAGGATATCGGTTACGATCTTCTTCTCTTTATCGTCCCTTGAGATGTCGTCGATAACGCCGGCAAGGCCCAAGTCCTTAACTGTCTCTTTCTTAAGCTCGACTGTTTCTTTTCGCGAACCTTGAGCAAATAAGATATCCATACCCTGCTCCGTCTCCCCCCATCGATTTCATAACTTAGATGGTATATCAACTGCAAATGCCGTTATACAATAATCTTTGGATTAATATAACGATCTTTATATGCCGTTGTACTGTTCGTATTACCGGTATTTGGAGTATCATATTAGAGGAGGTACAGACAATGATCAACATAAGAAGATTAACTGAATCAGACCTTGATACATTCATTGATATAAGGATCGGCCAGTTGAGAGAAGAAGGGGCCACTGAGGATATAGATCTTCGCCCTGCGTTAAGAGACTACTACGACCGGCACATGAAGGACGGAACGTTCGTATCCTGGATCGCGGAAGACTCGGGTAAGATCATCGGAACCAGCGGGATGTCTTTCGTTGAGAAGCCTCCTTATTTCTCCTGCCCTTCGGGACGCATCGGACTTCTGTCCAGCATGTTTACCGACAAGGATCACAGACGTCAGGGGATCGCAAAGAAGCTTTTGGATCTTGTGGTTAACGATGCCCGGGAATACGGCTGCGGGTGCGTACAGATCACGGCATCCGATATGGGCGTTCTGCTATACACGGATTACGGTTTTCGCAAGAACGGCAACTTCATGCAGTATAACTTATAAAGCCTGATACCCCCTCAGAGACTCCTCATTCAGGATCTCGCGGCACGCGGCGTTCATCTCTTCTTTGTCGGCATCTCTTTGCAACTGGAGATTTTTAATATCTTCCTCCAGCCCGGATCTCGTATGATCGACAGCTGCCGGAGAATAGGCATCCACTCCCGGAATATATCCTCTACGGTTCACGAATTCCTTGAACTTCTCCACAACAGGCTTTAACCTGGTTTCATCTTCACACACTTTCTCAAGCCAGTCGATAAACTTCTGTATCTTCCGGAAATAATCCTTATCGTCTTCATCTGCTTTATATATAGCGTCTTCAATACGCTCACGGATATTCTTAAGCCGTACGGAAGAAAAACCGGCCGAAGCTTCGATCCCTTCAAAGTTCTTCCATTTCCCCGCGCAGAGGATCCTGCCGCGGAGTGCCTCGGGATCCTGAGGGTTCCTCATGAGCACACATGTGTATCTGACATCCGCTTCGATGAACTCACCATCTTCCAGGGACTTTCGCGCCTTATTTACAGCCTTCTCATCGAAGAGCACGGAACTGCCGTACGCAACACCGCAGTAATTGCACCGGTAGATCTTATTTTCCCCGTCGGGGACCAATGCCGCCCCGCACTTGGCACAGATTATCCTCATCTGATCTTCCATGTCACGCCTCCTCCCCTGCTGCTGTCATCGGCTTAAAGACAGGGATCGGAATGTCCCCTGCAGCAGGCTCCAATGCTTCGAGCTCTTCGCAAAGGTTTTTATATTCTTCCGTCATCTTTGCCCTTTCGATGTCTATGTCGTCTTCCTTCATGTGGAGGCGTGAAACGACATCATGAATCTTATTATCACGCAGGCGTTTGATTATGTGCTTTTCGAAAAGTCGAACGGCAATAACCAGAATGATCGAGAACAGAAAATTAAACAGGCCGGCTGTAATCCCGACTGTATACGCCACAAATAAAGTGCCGAATATGGCGTGCAGTATCAGGATAAACATACTGATCAATACCGCCTGACTTTCAGAAGTGTCAGTCTTCATACCGGTGGTTGACTCATAAGATATCATGGCCTTTTCCTTGCTGGACTCGAAATACTGCCCTGCAAGATCTATGAGCCGGGACAGTTTATCGAAATACGGATTATCTTCCTCGGCAGCCCTTAACTTAGCATCTTCACAGGAGTTCTTCATGGCCGTAAGCTCACAATTCTGCATATGTTCGATCTTCCTGACCGACTCGATGGATCTGAGTTTCCCGTCACAAAGGACTATATCTCTCAGTGCCTCAAGATCACGGGGATCTGAAGACAGGATCGACTCGAACTTCTCCTTTGCCGCCTTAAATTCCATATTCATCATATTGGTCTTGGCATCTTCTATCAGTTCTTTACGATGCAAAGATACAAGATCGAAAGCCGCGCCGCAGAACGGGCACTCAAATACCTTATGGTCCCTCTCTACGATCAGCGCGCCGCCGCATGATGTACACGAATAACTTACTAACTCTCTCATAGGTCCCCCATCGTTTGCCTGTTATACACCTGACTTGATATTGCTTACATCCATCACGCCTTTGCGGTCAGGATCTTCCATGACCTTGATCTTGCGGCCTGCCTTGACGATGATGACACCGTCACCGGGTTCAGCCTGGGCGAACACTTCCTTGCCGACAGAATAACTCATCAGTGTCTCATCCCGGTCTTCCATATATATATCGAAAACATACTGATAAGTTTTATTTCTCTCATCCTTTACTTCCTGGACTCTCGAAGCCGTCAGCACAACACCTTTGCGGATACCCTTAATGCCTGCCAATATCCCGTATATGAGATTGCCTGTGGAAAGGGATCCTGCGCCCAGCAAAGTCAGGGATACGATCTGATAGACAAGGCTTTCCGAAGGAGTCATCAGGAAAGCAAAGAAATACCATGTGCATGCCGAAAAGCCGACAATAAGGAGCAGCAGATAGACAGTATTGTCCTTGATGTGCTTCTCTCTTACTCTCTTGACCAATGCTTTATCGGCATCTTTGATCTCATCGAAAACAAGATCGGCGGCAGATACGGATTTTTTAAGATAGTCCTGATAGTGATCGTTCATATTTATCCCCCCGGCATATAGATTATAACATAAACAATCCCGGCGCCGTGTGTGATAGAATTGCTTATACAACAAACAAAAAAGGAAGGTGCGCAACATGCCTTTTATCGATTCAAAGATAAGCATTAAGATAACAGAAGATCAGGAGATCGAACTTAAGAAGAGACTGGGACAGGCAATATCCCTGATCCCCGGCAAGAGCGAGAACTGGCTGATGACAGGATTCGAAGACGGGTACCACCTCTACTTCAGAGGCGACAATACCGAGCCCGTCGCATATGTTGAAGTCAGGATCTTCGGCGGTCCGAACCGCGATGCTTTCGAGCGGATGACCGAAGAGATCACAAAGATATTCGGCGAAGTCCTGGGCATAGCGCCGGACCATATGTACATCAAGTATTCCGCAACACCTGACTGGGGCTGGAACGGATCCAACTTCTGATGTCCTGCCCTTCATACAGTTCACTTGAAGATGCCATCACCGGGACATTCGGTGAGGATGTCTTATCCCGTGATGACCTTAACATGTCCGGTTCCCGGTTCAACTCCACGAGAGTACTGGTATTAACCGGCGGCAGGAAAGTCTTCCTTAAGGTAAGTGATCTCGCGAACCGCGCTGCCGCCGATGCGGAGGAAGAAGGGATCAATGCTATATCGGATACCGGCGCGATCGCAGTTCCGGAAGTGTATTGCAAAGGGATAGATCCTTCCCGTGGAATATCTTTCCTGATAACGGAATTCATCGAACAGGGAGCAGAGACAAAAGATGCGCTCATTCGGATGGGCAATGAATTTGCGCTTATGCATAAAGCGGATACCGGATCATTTGTCAGTGGTGGCAAGTACGGGTTCATCCATGACAACTTCATAGGCGCGTCAAAGCAGATCAATACGCCCTGCGACTCCTGGGTTGAGTTCTTTCGCCAGTGCCGTATGGAACCTCAGCTTCGGATGGCCATGCGGGATCTCGGTCCCGAGCATATTAAGCGGGCACAAAGGCTTATGGACAAGTTGGATCAGTATCTTTACGAACCTGAATACCCTTCACTCCTCCACGGTGACATGTGGGGCGGCAATTACCTTATCGACAAGACCGGGCGCGCAGTCCTGATCGACCCGGCAGCCTACGTGGGCTGTGCCGAAGCAGACCTTGCCATGACCTATATGTTCAGCCCTATGCCGCCGGCATTTTACAAGGGATACCGGGAAGTGATCCCTGAAGAAGACGGCTTCCGCGACAGAGTGGATCTATATAATCTCTACCATATCCTGAACCACTATAACCTCTTCGGCGGATACTATCTGAACGCTGTGGTAAGGATCATAACTCGGTACGCAGGGTGAGTGAGGAAAACATTCATGAGCATCGATAAAACAAGAAAGCCTCCTCTCTTTTGGATATGTCTGATATCAGAGTTATTCAGTATAGCCGTGATCATCGCGGTCGAACTTTGGGCATATCACATATCCTCCACGGAACACTTCGGCATCGACAGGATCGGTGATGCTTTGGCCTACTCGATCCTCTTCAGGATCATCGAGATCGGCGCAGGGGTGTTTAATCTTGCAGCGCCTTTTGTAATCTGGATCGTTTACTGCATCAGGTGCAAAACAAAAGATATCAAACTTACAAAACCTGTGATACTTATACCTCTGATAGTACCTGTCGTTATCGGGTGTTTGTTCTTCGGTCCCGGCCTGATCAACGACCTGTCCTATGAACACGTCCAGCGCAACTACACGGGACAGATGCTGGCAGAAGATGTTATCCCGGACTGGTACTGGTTCCGCGACGCAAACGGTGACGGGGTTGAAGAAGAAGTCTATCTTCTCTACTCCGTAAGCAATGCTGCTTCAAGATGCGAAGACGAATGCGAGAGACTTCGGGACGCCCATAATGTCTCATCTGAACAAAGGCAGGAGATCAGAGAAGACTTCGTTACTCTCCTTATGCAGGATCTTGTTAGCCGCCCTCTCGCAGTTTACGGCGGCCAGAGTTTGACCGATATTAAACAGACCGACGGAAGTTATGTCATTGATGAGCGCATATATTCCGAACCCCGTATCGCGCATATCAAAGAAGACTCCTGGGAATATAAGGACGGCCGGCTGACCTTCACATACTATTTTGACGACAACGGCGACAGCGGGACCGAGTCGCTCTTCTTCAGCTGCGGGTCCTGAGTATCCGGTATCTTATATCCCGTATATCCTCATCGCGTTGCCGGCAAAGACGAGCTGTTCGGCCGCAGGATCAAGTCCCAACCGCTTAACAAGTCTTATATGCTCTGCCATGCTGCAGCCGAAGCTGTCCGACCCGAACATCACTCGGTCGGGCGCAGCTTCAACAAGCGCTCTTACCATAGTCAATATCTTATCGGTAATGCCGGGATCGTCCGCAACCGAAGACAGGTCGAAAGCGATATTTGGATAGTCGATGAGCTTCATACATTTATCGATCTTCGGATACCAGCAATGACAGCACACCAGCTGAAGTCCGGGATAAGTCTGTAACACGCTTTCCGCAATATCAGTATCTCCGTATTCTTCATTATCCCAGCCGGAGTGGAACAGCACGGGGACCCTGGTCCTCATCGCTAATTCATATACAGGCTTTAACCTGTCATCCGTAAGATAGAACTTCTCGTGTCCGGTAAAGAGCTTGATCCCAACTATCTGCTTTCGTTCGATGAACTGTTCGATCATCCGGAAGGTCTTATCAAATTCCATGACCGGGCTGATCCCTCCGACCACGAAAACCTTCGCATCGGGAACCCGGGGGAACAACGAGACCACTTCATCATTTGAGCCGATCTCGCTTTGGGGCCAGGAATCTGCTATTACGATGCATTTATCCACACCGTTTTGCTCAAGCTCGGCAAGGACCCTGTCCTTCTTGGAAACAAGATTCTTATACTGATCTCCCGTGGGAAGATGAATGTGAGCGTCGATCAACAAGATGATTCCCTCCAAAGCAAAAGAATACGGCACGGGGAAGTTCCGTGCCGTATCATTATATCACGCGAAAATATCTTTCATTCAGATATCGAATTCGTAAGAGGCGATCGAAGATATAATGCGGTTGGAAGGATCCGGATCTTCCACCACGGGATAACAGGTAAAGAGGAATCGGTAATGCCCCTGTTCCAGCGGCACATCCAGGGAAATCTCCTCATAAGCCGATACCGGCATGCATTCTTCCCATGCACCACCCTTGGAAGCAATCGGGATCACATACCATTCCCCGTCTTTTTGATATTCAAGACTTGTCTCAACAGAATAAGAATTCGATGCTACCTTGTACCGGATAGTGATCATCTTACTCCCGCTCTCACATTTAATGTATTCAACATCCAGCTTTATACTGTCACTTGTTACTATCTTAGAAGGATCGACAGCAGACTTTTGGAGAGGCTCGGGTTCCGTCGTAGCTTTACCGAGATCGAATTCCGCTGCAACAAAATATTTATTCTCTTCCGGACCGCCTACCGGGGTAGAGAAGTCTTTTATTATCCTGTAGTGTCCTTCGGGAATGTCACCAAACATATCATCGAGGCGTTCTGTCTCTTCCGCTGTAACGGGTGCATAGACAAGTCCGCCCTCGATGAACACATCTTCACCATAACCGAGAGTATAACCTATCAAAGGCCACGCGTGATCCGGAAGGCTCGGCACCGAATACCATTCACCGTAATACTGATATTCCAGTTTGTATGGCTGTCCCCACGTATATGCTTCGTGACCTTTATTTGCGACGGTAACTTTAACCTTGCGGTTCCATATGACCTCTGCCTTTAATTCAACCGGACATTCCTCAAATGAAGACAGTTTAACGTCAGACTTCTCGGTGAAAGGATTTTGGGCTTTCGCACAGCCCGTCATGCCCAATACCATACCGGCGCAAGCCGTAAGTGCAATAACACGATAGATAACAGATGTTCTTCTCATATGATCTGCCTCCTTTATCAGGTTCTTCACACTATTAAGCAACATCTATAAGTTTATCTTACACCTGCTCGAAAAAAAAAAAACAACGAACCCGGCGATCACACTTCCTTAAGAAGCAGACCGAAGGTTCCGGGACCGCAGTTTACGGCGATGGCAGGACTTGCCTGAACAAAGTAGATGTGCTCGAACTCGGCTTTCTTCTCTATCTGTGCCCTGATCCAATCCATCTCCTTCTTGTTGATACCGACATAAGTTACGAAGAGCACCTTTTTGTCTATCCTTCCGAAAGAAGTCAAAGTGGAATCGATATATTTCTTCCATGCGTGCTGCCTTGAACCGAAGTAGATCTTTCCTACTCCCATCTTACCTTTCTTGAGTTCAAGGACAGGTCTTCCCATCAGGGATTTGACGATATTGGCGATCCCCTGTCCGACCTGCTTGGATCTTGCAAGGAAGTCAAGATTATCAACGATAAACGATGTGTGGACTTTCTTCTTCAGGATCTCAAGAGCCGCGATGATCTCCTCGGGGGTCTTGCCTTCTTCAGCCATCTTGCAGGCCTCGATAACAAGGATCCCCTGACCGCTGGATAAGTGTGACGAATCGAAAACGATAACACTGTCGAAGGACTTCGATGCCTCGATCGCAGTGGGACATCCGCTGTTCTCGAGTTTGGACGAGATGGAGATATGGATAACATTGTTGGCCGATGTCAGCTGTTTTGCAAAGAATTCCTCGGTCTCGCGAACATCAGGAGCAAGCGGCATAACAGTCCTTGTCTCGTCTTCCATATACTTGATAACACCTGCAGTATCAACCTCCTTGCCGTCCATGAAGGTTCCCTCTGCAGTGTTTACCTTATGGGGAAGGATTGCGATATCGTATTTTTCGCAGATCTCCTGAGGAAGATCGGCAACACTCTCGGTAGTGATTACGACTCTCTTCCTCTTTCTTCCGGCATTCATCCATGAGATCGTCTCTTCAGCGATCTCATTTCTGTTGCCGGTAATGTGGACCAGCTCTTTGGGAAGAAGTTTATAAAGTTCGTTTTCGAGGTCGTCGCCTGACACGGGTTTTGTAAGATACCCGTCGAATCTTTCCCTTGCGTAAAGTTCCCTGTTCTCTTCATCTGCATTTGCCGTGAGGATAACGATCTTGGATTCTCTCGACCTTCCTCCCGTCTGATCGATTATGCGCCTTCTGCATTCGATACCGTCCATCTTAGGCATCAGGTGATCCATGAAGATAACATCGTACTTGATATTAAGGGTCTTGCGCAGAGCCTCTTCGCCGCTGGTCACCGTGTCGATCTTGATCTTGGTGTCCCTTAAGAGTTTGGATACAACAAGAAGATTGGATTCGTTGTCATCCACAACGAGCACCCTTGCTTCCGGGGCTTCGAACTTGGGAGTGTAATCCGCAACGTGTCCGATGGTCTTCGTCTTCTCGAAATCATATTCACCCACGACGCCCTGGCCTTCGATCTTCTGGGGGATCTCGATGATGAATGTGGAACCTTTGGTATAAACACTGTTGACAGTGATCTTACCGCCCATGAGGTCAATAAGCTGCTTTACTATGGACAGGCCCAGACCGGTTCCTTCAATGTGCTTGTTGGCGTTCTCGTCGACTCTCTTGAAGGCCGAGAACAGATAAGGTATATCTTCTGTCTTGATGCCGATTCCCGTGTCGGTAACGGTATAGATCATGTTGCAGATCTTATCTTCCCTCATCTCACACTGAACTGACAGCGAGACCGATCCTTCCTTGGTGTACTTAATGGCGTTGTTGATAACATTGATGAGGATCTGCTTGATGCGGACTTCGTCGCCTTCAAGTTCCGCAGGAACATCCGGGGATACATCTACATGGAATTCCAGTTTCTTCTCTTTGGCTCTGATCCACAGCATTCCTACGATATCGGAAAGCATATCTCCCGTATGGTAAGGCGCCTTGAGCAAGTCCATATTGCCTGACTGGAACTTGCTCATATCCAGAATATCGTTTATGAGATTCAGGAGGAGCTTACCTGCAGCCTTTATGTTGGCGGCATCCTCGGTAACCTCATCGCTGACGTCTTCTCTTAAGATCATCTCGTTCAATCCGATGATGGTGTTGATCGGAGTCCTGATCTCATGGCTCATGTTGGAGAAGAAACTGTTCTGCGACCTGATGAGATTCTCGATCTCCTGGTTCTGACGGGTCTCGGTAACGATCTCTTTGTGCAGACTGTACCTTGTATAGAGCATGACGATCCCCATTACGACCTGGAATATGGAGAACACCGCGAAGTTGATCAGATCTCTGTTGGTCGTCTCGCCTATCATAATGGCACTCCTGAGAATCACGATCATGGCGACATTCGCGGACATCGCGATGATCAGATACTGCAGAGGACTCATATAGACAAGGAGCGGAACGAGCAGTGACATGGTCATAAACAGGATCGTGCTCGCTTCTCCGTTAAGGAACACATCAAAAGCGAACAAAGTAATGACCCACGCGAACATGATGATGCCCAGTGCCGCATTAAGGAAATACATGATCTTGTACCTGTTGTCGTAGTCCCTGTGAACGAATCTGGCGATAATAAGCCAGATAACACTCAATGCCAGGATCACGATATAAGAGGTCCTGTGATAGTAGAGCGAGTTAAGGAATATGCTCTTGTAAACGAATGTCGCGATAATGAATAAGGTTACGACAATGATGGTCATCGTAAGCATCACGTAAGTAGGTTTGACCGAACTCTTATATGCGGACTTGGAAGCTTCGGGATCGATCTTTTGGGGATTGAAGATGTAGCTTAATACGTCTCTCATTCCATATCACCTCCCGGAACAAATTCAAGGACTTCATCATCCTTGGCGTCATCCCCCTTGACACCGTATATATCGCGGATAGCCTTTGTCGTCTTATCGTAGAGCTTCATAAGATTATCGTGATGATCGATAATATAATCTTCCCTCTCCTCCTTGGCGGCAAGTTCCGATCCTTTAGCCATCTCGGACAGTTCGTTCGCGCCGATCATCTTGGCGGTGCTCTTCAGAGCGTGTACCTGTATCTCATAATTATGCCAGTCCCCTGACTTGTAATAAGATCTTATTGCTTCAGCCTTCTCAACGGATTCGGTCGCAAACTGAACGAGCAAAGTCTTATAGAATTCCTTGTCTCCCATGCAGTATCTCATTCCGGAATCAGTATCGACACCGTATTCCTTGAGAGTCTGATGGAGCTTGATGATATCGACGGGACCGTCGTTGGGGCTGTCCTTCGCTTCCTCATCCTTCGTCTGACCGTCTTCAGTCTCGAAAGATACCGCGGACTTGGGAAGCACCTGCTTCATGACCCTCTCCAGTTCTTCGATCTCGATAGGCTTGCTGACGAACCCGTCGAAGCCTTCATTGAGGAACATCTGCTTGGCGGAGCTCATCGCATTAGCAGTAAGAGCTACGACCGGCGTCGCACTGTTGAGGCCCGTAACATCCGTCCTTATCCTCTTCATGGCTTCAACGCCGTCCATTCCGCTCATCATGTGGTCCATGAATATGATATCGAAAACCTGTTCCCTGGTCCTGTCAATGGACTCCTGACCGGATATGGCCGTAGTTACGATCATGCCGTATCTGTTAAAGATACTCTTGGCAACCACGAGGTTCATCATCTCATCATCTACGACAAGAGCACGGACATTCCTGCAGTACATCTTCTTCTCGGTCCTGACGATATCCGTCAGATTGGAATTGAGAACGGATACTACCGGGAAGCAGTAGAAGGGCTTGGCCATTACCCTGACCCTGGAGGTCGCAGGCAATACTATATCGTCGTATGCTACAACGACAACGATGATATCTTTGGCAAGTTCCTCCATGAGTTCTATGGAGGACATATATTCTTCTTCCGCAACGAACAGATGGGTCATGTGCACGGACTCATGAAGGAGCCTGAGATTATCGGAATTGTTGACGCGGTGCATCTTGACTCCGAGACCCTTGACGATATTGAGGACCATGGAATTATAGTAATCACGGACCTGAGGATTGGAGTACTTATCGAAGTTAAGGTAAGCGCCAATTACCAGATTGTCGGGATTGGAAACAGACATGCAGCTGGCAGGATCTATTACCTTCTGAGGGATGCTGACATTAACGGTGGTGCCCACATCCTCCTTACTCCTTATCGTCATGAATCCGCCCAGGAGGGATACGAATCCTGAGACTATCGCAAGACCTAAGCCCAAGCCGCCGCCCATTCTGGTACGGCTGGAATCCGCCTGGTAGAAGCTCTCATAGACTCTCTCCATCTCGTATTCGCTCATGCCGATACCCGTATCCGTAACCTCGATGCACAGATTCACCCCGTATTCGTGGGGTTCGGCAGAGATCCTTACATATACGCCGCCCTTATGGGTGTATTTGAGACCGTTGGAGATAAGGGCCTTCAGGATCTTCTTAAGCTTGGATACATCCGTGTTCATAACTGCAGGGATAGAAGGATCGACATCGATGATAAGCTCGACTTCTTTGGACTTATATTCCTTGATCTCGGACACAAGGTCGTGAAGGACTGAAGAAAGCATGTAGTCCTCGTTGTTGCTTACGGCTTTTTTACGGTCTATCTCCGAGTAATCGAGGATGTCGCTGATCTGCTCGGCAACCTTACGGCCCGCAGTCCTTACGGCGATCATATCCGCCCTGACATCACGGTCTTCCGTCTTATCGATGCAGATACCGGTAAGACCGATGATCGCATTTACCGGAGTCCTGATCTCATGAGATACATTGGCAAGGAAGTCGTTGAGCCTGTCGGTGGCATCCTTAAGCTGTTCGACCTCATCCTTGGATTCGTTCAGAACATTCAGCCATCTGTCGATGATGGACTTGGCAAGCCAGCCGATCATGAAGATCATTCCCAGATGCATTACGGTACGGCTTATCACCAGAACATCGAATGTCTCTCCTGCTATGATCATCATACAGATGCTGTAAGCCATGGTGATATAGTATGTGATCTGACAGAATGTAACCAGTTTCTTGATTCCGGTCATGGTGCAGAGGACGATCAGCGCGGACATGACGACCGCAAGATCGAAGGTGCTGGTCAAATGTGTGCCATAGAAGAAGAAGAAACACATCATCATTCCGGCATATATGGCAACGCTTGCCTGATAAGGCACGGACTGTCTGAAGTGAATGATCCAGGATACCAGGATGCCGGCGGCGATCGGGATTATTACCCACGACTCCCATCCCATGAGGAGTGTCTCTACGACCAGCACTGTGGCAAAGATCGTAAAGCTCACCAGGAGCATCAGGTGCGAAGATTTGAAAAGGTCTGAACTGTCGGTACTTCTCGGCATATCAATTCTCCTTCGGACCGAAGCCGTGATCGTCTCTAAGGATCGAAAGCATTATATCCGCAAAACGCGGGTCAAATTGTCTGCCCTTATTCTTTTCGAATTCCTCAATGATATCTTCTTTAGCAAGCATATTCCTGTAACTTCTGGCAGAGGACATAGCATCATAAGCGTCCGCAACGGAAACTATTCGGGCGAACAAAGGGATGTCCTCTCCTGACAGCCCCCCGGGGTAACCCGTGCCGTCGTATCTTTCGTGGTGGTATTTAGCTACCTCTGCAAGATACGGTGCTTCACTTATATTTTCGAGAATGGTGAACCCTACGGTTGAATGGGTCTTGATAAGATCGAACTCTTCATCCGTAAGCTGCCCCGGCTTGTTGAGGACATTGCCCGGGATCCCGATCTTGCCAATGTCATGCATAAGTCCTGTCATGTAGATCTGATCCTGCTCTTCTTCAGACAGACCGGCCTTCCTTGCTATCTGCCTTGAATACTCGGCCACCCTGCTGGAATGGCCCTTGGTGTACATATCCTTGGCATCTATGGCTTTGGCTAGGGACTGGACGACGTTAACCATGAGCGACTTGTTCTGCCGGGTCTTGATCTCCACCTCGCTCCGAAGTTCCCTTTGGAGCGTCAGGAGTTCCGTTATGTTCCTGACCCTGATACGAAGGACTTCGGGGATAAAGGGTTTCCTGATGAAATCCATAGCTCCCAAAGACAGTCCCCGGGTCTCGACGCCTTCTCCTTCCGCCGCGGTAAGAAAGACTACAGGAAGGGATGCGATCTGACCCTCCTTGGCACGAAGCCTCTTGAGAGTCTCAAACCCGTCAATCTCCGGCATCATCACGTCGAGAAGGATAAGATCCGGATAGTCGTGATCGTTATCGAGATGATCGAGCAGAGCCTGTCCGGACTTGAATGGCGTAACCTTCATCCCGGCGGTCGTCAGTATCTTCCCTGCTATAGTAAGATTCATGCTGTCATCGTCGACTATGAAGATCTGTCTTTGGGATGAACCGGTCTTATGCCGCGAAAACTTGTCGTTCGTTACGATCTCGGTCTCGTAGGATATGTCGATCTTGCCGGGATTCATATCTTCCCATGTATCGGTGATATGGTGTATGACCTTGTCAACATAATCTTCGGCGATATCCGTAAGGAAGACGAAATACTGGTCCTTCCGATTCCTCATGAGGATATCGGATTTACGCAGCGACTGCCTTATGTGGTTGCCGAACTCATCGGCAGCTTCCGCGAAGCTTTCCTCGGAACAGTCTGCCTGTGCAGAAGACAGAGTGAACAGGATCTTGCAGGCGCTCATGCCGTTCCTGATGAGGTAACGGATAACGTACCTGTAGACCGAAGCGAAGGCTTCCCTGTCTAGCTGGAGCGCCACATTGGGAACCGAACGTTCCCCGAGGATCTCTGACAGCTGCTTGATGTCAGCTTCCGAATTCTGATCATCGGAAAGCGAATCAGAACTGTAGAGATTATATCCGTGCTTGCCGTTCTTCTTAACGGAGTAAAGGCTCTTATCCGCAAGTTTTAAGAGCGAGTGGTAATCGTTGCCGTGCCTGGGGACGAAGACCGCGCCTACGGACGCGCCCAGAGGGATCTGCATGTCTTCTCCCATCATCTCTTTGGCGGAAGCTACGAGCTTGGTATTAAGAAGTTCAGTCATCTCGGAGACTTTATCTTCCGTCCTGACTGCTTTGGCAAACGATACAAACTCATCGCCGCCGATCCTTCCGCACTTACTTCCTTCGGGAACCACTTCTCTTATTATGTTCGCAAACGATATCAGGACTTTATCACCCATCTCGTGGCCGTAAATATCGTTTACCAGTTTGAATGAATCCAGGTCGATCATCATAAGGCACCCGGATTCGGATGTGCATGTCTTGGAAAGCTCCGTAGTCGTGGCTGCCTTATTAAGAAAACCCGTAAGCTTATCGGTGGTCGCTTCGCTCTTGAGGGTCTGGACCTCCTCCGAATGGGATACGGAGTTCTCTATCCTTCGCATCAGGACTTCGGGATTGAAGGGCTTACGGATAAAATCGGACACGCCCACCTCAAAACCGCGGGTCTCGGTGTCAGTGTCTTCGTCTGCAGTAAGGAAAATAACGGGGGTCTTGGCAAAGCCTTTGGCTTCTTCAGTCTCGCGGAGGAGCTTCAGTGTCTCGAATCCGTCCATGACGGGCATCTTGATATCCAGAAGGATCAGATCCGGGGTTCCCTTGTCGGAGATATAATCAATGAGTGCCCTGCCGGACTTGAGGGCAGTAACACGCATATTATTCTTGCTAAGGATGCGGCCGGCCATCTGAAGATTAGCCATGTCATCATCCACAACCATGATCCATTTAGCCATATTGAATGAGCCCCCTCAACAAATGGAAAAGATATCATCGTTTATCTAAATAAACAAGAAAAATAATAACATAAGAGCGGGTATACAGTCAACGAGACAACACTGCCCGCCAAAAGCGATTTTCGGTCAACTTATGGTAGAATACCATCAGGAAAATCAAGAGGAAAACAAACCATGGAATACGGCAGCAAGGCAAAAAAACTCTACTTCATATCCCTGGCGGTCTGCGCAGCGGTCTTTGTCGCGCTGTTCATGATCTGCATCTGGTATGTCGGCAAGGAATCAACTCCGCAGCTGAAATACGAGTCATCCTATGAAGTAGATGCCACTATAGCTTCGGAATCCGGCATCAACTGGATGAAGATAGCCGATTCCGTCGAGACCCCCGGCCTGGGCGCCAGGGTCAAGATAGTCTACTATAACCGGGATGAGCCCGCCTGCACCATAATCTACAAGAACGACAAAGGCCAGCCGGTTGCTTATGCATCCTCAGTCCCGCTGTCGAGCCTTACATATTTTGACAGTTACAAACACGAGTCTTCGAATCATACGATCTACATGAGACGCGGTCTGTCGGAAGCGGGATTTATCGCGCTCCTCGTCACCGTCATAATCACCTTGGTATTCCTGATCTACAATGTCCCGGTTCTTATAAAGACCGCAAGATCAGACGGCCACTTCATCAAGACATTCACCGTCGGATCTATCCTGAACCTCGGCCTTGTCATAGCCTCGGCCTTCACGATACTGACCATCATCGCAGGCTGATTCAAAGTCCCCTGGCTGCAAGTCCCCTTACAACATCCAGATAGAAGTCCGGCATATCAGACACCTTGTTGTCGGAAGGCACCGACGGCTTCTTCGTCAGGCGCATCCTCCTCATATCCACTTCGTCACAGTGGGATATCCCCCGGTTGGTAGTCCCGGTATATACGCCCTGAAAATTCGTCCACTTGACCGCGCGGGGCGTCAGCAGCCCGTCATTCTCGCCTTCCACATGCTTTACTACCATATGTGTAAACCACAGGAACATGTCAGAGCACATAGATGAGAATGTGAAGGAATAGGACTGATAGTAGATCCCCGGAACATCGGGATTAGCCCGGTTGAACTCCTCTGCCCACCCGGTAGTAAAGCTCTTGTAAACCTCATATGCATTCGGCTTCTTGTCTCCCTGAATCCTTAGACCCAGATCCGAGCACCACCCCACGAACTTCACCAGGAACTTCGGCGCACGCATGAGCTTATCCACAGTGTAAGATCCGTTGTGCGGCGTGCAGATCGTCGTCAGCGACGCAACCAGGTCTCCTATCCCCATGGTCGAGATCGCATAGCGCATATCAAGACCTCCCTTGGAATGGGCGATCACATTGAACTTCGGGATATCATGCTCTGCGGCAAGAGTCCTTATCCTCTCGGTCAAAAACCGGCCGTTGTCCTCCACGGTCCCGTTCGAATCCTGCTCACCGAAAAAGCACTTAACGCCTTCCGCCTCCAAAGCCTTGGGGATCCTCCCCCAGTAACACACCACGCGGCTGTCCCGAAAACCTATCCCGTGTACGAGCAGCAGCGGATACTTAAGGTCGATCATATAACCTGCCGTCCTTATCACTCTCCCGGATCTCACCGGTCCGGATTCAAATCTCTTCCCTGTCCATTCCGACCCGCACCTGCGGATCGTAGTTATTATACCAAGTTTACTCCAAAATCGTATGCGCTGCCAGTTCCGCCCCTGCGAGCAATTTGATTCCGGAGCAATGCTCCGCACAAGCGAAGCGCGGAGGACCCCATTGCGACGGATCACAATTGCGAGCGTTCACCATCCCGTCCTGACCCCCTTAAGGTCGATCTCGGGGAAGAACTCACACATCTCCTCCCAGAAGTCGCAGTTCGTAACTTCCAGGAAACGGCTCTTGATCCTGTCGGACGCATCGTAGGGAGTGTCGATCGTAACCTTACTGTGTTCCAGCTGGGTTCCGTCATATGTTAGATAAGTTCCGTCTTCCAAAGCAAGTTCGATCCCGAAGTGATCACCCCAGAAATAGTCTGTGTGATATGAGTGATGCGTAAGTTCCATGGAATCCAACTTCTCAACAAGTTCCTGAAGTCTCCCTTCTTCAAGGTCCTCGAAAAAGAACTCTGATCCGTCTTCATTCTCCCTGTCCCGATCGTAGAATCTCGCCGAGATCACAGGACTGTCTGTAAGATATGTCGTAAGTTTCTCATCGGTAGGCGTCGGCTCGAACAAAAAGCACCCGCCGAGCACGACCGCCATAACAGGTATAAGCAGAACAGATAATAAACGTCTCATAAATATTCGTCCCCCCTAAATACATGTGCGGCAACAATCTATCTGTCGTAGCATTTCATTATAGGTTACTCAGGCTTCTCGTATACATGTATAATCTTTCGGTTTCCCATACCCAAGACATCATAACCCATGGCTTCCAATATCTTGTAACAAGTTTCCTCTCCAGGTGTCTTGTAATCTGTCTGTTCAATGTAGATAATCTCAGTGATCCATTCAGTACAACCATCGTTATCATAATCTACTTCAAATTGCACTTCAACTTCAACTCCGGTGATTACATAAAACTGGGCAGGAGGATTTTTACGTGCTCCACAAGAACAAAGATAATGAGTAAGCACCTTTTCCTTTTTTGTCTGAAACAATAACGGCATTCTGGAATACCCCGAAAGCTCACATTCCTCACGATATTCCAACCTCGTTCCGACCTGAACATCCTGAGAAAAAGTTGAACCGGATCCGATAGTTGCCCGGAGCCAATCTCTTAAATTTTGAGTATCGCTAATGTAGTTATCCCAATTACCACTGTCCTTCCATTCATCACGGCCACCATTTTCCCATGCTTTTGTAGCATCTCGACCATTTATATCAAACAAATGCTTCTCATAAACAGGCACTTCATCAGTCTTTACCACCCATCGGTAGATTGGTCTGGAATAATCGTTGGTAGTACCATCTGCAGCATATGTTTGAACAGCTACCTGATATTCTATATCTTCATACACCGGCTCCCACTTGTGTTCGTGAGCATCGGGGGACTGCATGTAGTTGGAGTATTTGTAGAGGAACGTCACGGCATGTTTTCGAAGGCAATCCTTATCGGGGCCGAAGGTGCCGTCTTTGTAACCTTCCAGGATCTTCTTTTCGGATGCCCAGAGAGTTGCCTTGTAGTAGTAATCGGAACTACTCACATCGGAGAATCTGTTGACCGAAGTCTTGGGGGCGGGTTTTCCCGCAAGTCTCCAAAGGAAAGTGACCGCGTGCTTTCTGGCGCATACGGTCTGCGGACCGAAAGTGCCGTCCTTGTAGCCTTCCACTATGTGGTTCTCGTTGCCCCAGAGAGCGGCTTTGTACCAGTAGTCACTCTTCTTAATGTCAGAGAAGGGATTGTCGGATACCTTGGGTTCGGGTTTGCCCAGCATGCGCCAGATGAATGTTACCATCTGTGCGCGGGTCAGTTTATTGCCGGGCTTGAAATTACCGTCTTTATATCCTGTGGTGATGTTGTTGGTTACCGCCCACTGAACGGGCTTATAGTAGTAAGCGGAGGTGTCGCTGACATCCGCAAAACCTGTCGCAGAATCGGCCGCCGCAGCTTTACCGAATACGGGGATACTGCTCAGCATGACAACGACTGTCAGGACCTTCGCCAAACACTTTATCCCTTTGTTCATCACAGCATACCTCACTCGTTATTATGGCTGTAGATTATCACAAGATCGTGCATTTCGCCACGGATGGAGCGCAACTCGCCACCAAAACCGTTTTTCGCGGCACGGAGTGATAAGATGGCATCATCAACAAAAATGCAACAGGAGTAACGTAAATGCGAAAAGTAATTGCTTTGGTACTATTGAGCGCAATGGCGATGACTTCATGCGCGATAGTGGAAGAAAATGTAATACCTTCCAAGCCAAGCCAGGCCGAAGAGACACCGGCGCGGCCGCAGGACGACTATTACAGGTTCATCAATGAAGATTTCCTTAAGACCGTGAAGTTCAAGTATAAGGCTAACACGGCGGGGGAAGCTTTCGATCAGGACATGATCGAAGATGAGATCGGACAGATCATTGACGATGTCGCCAAGGGTTCGGGATATGACAAAGGATCTGAAGAAGACATCATACAAAAAGCATATAACCTTCAGATGGCTTATGACTACGACAACACTCCGGTGCCGCAAAAACTTCAGGACATGATCGAAGAGATAAAGAATGCGGATACTCTGGAGGAACTCCTGGATGCGGATGCGAAGATGTGTAAGGATTATAGCGTCGGGAGTTTTCTTAATGTGTCCGTTACCACCAACTACCTTACGCCCGGAAGATACGATCTGTCTTTCAAGAACTATGAGGGGATCGCCGGCGCTGACTATAAGGACCTTCTGGATTCCTATTCTTCCCTGACGGATGTAAAGAACTACGGCAGCGATGCCATGCAGTATATAGGATACGGCAAGAAAGAAGCCGATCAGGCCGGAACACAACTTGCATATATCGTAATGGATATCTATAACGCCACAAATATGGATATCCTCAATGACTCAATGCCCCTGGAATATATGGAAGAGATAAAGCCTGATGAAGCAAAGCAGATATACTCCAATATCGACCTTTACCGTTATCTGGAAAAATCGGGATTTGATACCGGTAAGATCGACAGGTTCGGCACCATAGATAAGGACCAGATGGCTGCTGTCAATAAAGTATTAACGGAAGACAATCTCGAAGCGCTGAAGGCTTGGGCTCTTGTAAAGTTCCTTCAAAGATATACCGACTTCATCGCTCCTTCTTCCGACCTCCTTCTTAAGTACTACAACAAGAACTATAAGTCCGCGGAAGACCGGGCAAAAGAGAAGATCATGAGAGACTTTTCTGATCAGACCGATCCTCTTTATGTCGAAAAGTATTACACCGAAGATACAGATAAATATCTTCGCAACATGTGCGACGACATCAAGGAAGGATACAGAAAGTTGATAACTGAAGCTGACTGGCTTACGGAAGAAACAAGAGCCGGGCTCCTTCGAAAACTCGACAACATAATCTATGTTACAGGGAGCGACTTAAAGCGCCACGAAAACGACAAATTCAAGGGTCTTCCTGACGGAAACTATTTTGATTTCTATATCGAATATTTAAGGATCTTAAGCGCTCAGAGCCGCGCGAAGCTGGGAACATCTTCCGACAGGAAAGATATCAATATGCCGATGCAGATGTTCAATGCCTGCTACCATCCTTCCTTAAACAACATAACGATAACCGTTGCCATGATGAACGCGCCTTTCTACGACAAGGATGCCGATTACTACACCAACCTGGGCGGCATCGGATTTACGGTCGCACATGAGATGGGACATGCTTTCGACTCTAACTGTATCCTTTTCGATGAGAACGGCAGTTACAACCCGTCCTGGATCAACCAGTCCGATATGGACGCTCTCCTCGCGCGCAACAAGAAAGCATCAGAATACTTCGAGAAGAACTTTACGGTATTCGGCGTCTATCATGTTAACGGCGAACAGACCCTGGGCGAGAACTACGCTGACCTTGGAGGCATGGAGTGCGTTGCATCCCTGGCAAAGAACAAGGATGACCTCCAAAAGATCTTCTCCAATTACACTGTAACCTGGCGCGAGAAGACATTGGATACCTATGTTCTCGAACAGCTTGAACAGGATGAACACAGTCCCGCAGTTATAAGGGTCAACGCGATCCTTGCAACCCTTGACGAGTTCTACGACACATACGATGTCAAAGAAGGCGACGGTATGTTTATCGCCCCTGAAGACCGTATATCGAGATGGCATTAAGGGAGGGATACGACATGAATATCTTATTGAAGAACGCATTTAAGAACACATTCGGAAAACCGCTGCGTACGATCCTGGTCATATTCTCGATCTTCGTATGTTCACTTGCCGCCATGCTCAGCTTCGACCTGTCAGGCGCCATCGGCCAGGTCCTTATGGACGACGTAAGATCTGTATCCGATGCTGACTATCAGCTCATATTAAGACCCGGTTACTCGATCGACATGCCGGAAGGATTCCCGGAGCATACGGCACTGGCAGTCTATCTTTACGGCGAGCGTTATTACACGGATGTTCCGGGAGAATATAACTACGCCAAGAGCAATTCGGTGAGAGTATTGGGCTTAGACTTCGAGAAGGCAGAAGCCATGAAGTTCATGGGGCCTGTCGATGCGGGATTCATGGAAGCAGTCATTACCGAAGGATACGCCAAGAAGAACAACTGCGGCGTAGGCGACACGATCACGCTTCACGACAAGGCTGATGAAGCTCACGATTATAAGGTGGTCAAGATCCTGCCATCCGATCAGAAGAATCCTCTCATGAGCCAGGAGTCCGTCATAGTAAATACCGAATCCGCAAAGGTTCTTTATTGCGGCGACGAGACCTTCGGTCTTCTGATGATCGACGTTCACGACAACGACCTTGCGCCTCAGGCAAAAGAGATGCTGATCGAAAAATATGGTGAATCGGCTGTCGCTGATCTTCTGGTTCCGGAAGAGATCCTCGCCATGATAGATAACTTAACCGCCATTTTGACTTTGGTATTCGTCATCACTTTCCTTCTCGTGATCTTCGTTACCTACTCGATCTGCGAGAGGATAGTGTCCGAGAGGATGAGCCTTGTGGGAACTCTTCGAAGCCTGGGCATGAGCTCGGCAGGAACCGCAAGGATCCTTCTTGCCGAAAACGTTATCTACGCATTGATCGGAAGTATTCCCGCTGTTGTTTTGTACGCGTTATTCAGGACTCCCGTTCTGAACCTGATCCTCAGATATGAGGACGGTGACGGAATTATGGTAATGCCCAAGATCCCTGCCGTATCAGTCATACTTCTTATCGGAGTTGTTCTGGGAGCTGTCATAGTCGAGTGCCTTATTCCTTTAAGAGCTATTCTTAAGGCTTTGAAAGTATCCATAAGAGATATCATTTTCGATAACAGGGATACGGAATATAAATACTCAACGGCAGGAACCATAACAGGTGCCATCCTTCTTGGCATTGCAGCCGTACTCTTTTTCTTCAGGAGCAACCTTATCCTTGCAGCACTCTGCATGCTCTTCGCCGTAACCGGTCTTGCCTTCATCTTCCCTCTCGTATTCAAGCTCTTCATGAGCCTGTTAGGAGAGATCGCAGAGAAGAGATCAAGCGCAAGATGGTCTCTGGCATTGAAGGAAGCCGTATCACGCAAGAGCACGGTCAAGAGCGGTATCCTTTGCGCAACATCCGCATGCATGTGCGTTATCGTTTTCGCGATCGCAATGTCGGCGATATCGACCTTTGCGGTATCGGTGTTCAAAGCTAATGTAAAAGTGGACTGCACAGAGAAACCGTCCAAGTATTCTTTCATCAAAGATCTTGAAGGAGTAACAGATATAGAAAACATCTACGATCAATCGGACTTCCTGATAATAGGCGACAATGCCGTAAGGAAAAACTACCATGTCACCGGCATCCCGGAGGGCGGATACAAGTATTACGACATGTTCCGTAATCTCCCTGACAATGTGGAAGACGGCACATTCTATGTCCACAGCAGTGTTAACGACCGCCTGGGACTTAAGGAAGGCGATAAACTGACGGTTACATTCAACGCGGATTATGTCTTCAACATCAAGAAAGACATGACCTTCGGCGGAACATTCGACACAGTATCCGCCGCTGACGGCAAGGATTCTGTCGTAATATCCCGGAATGATTTCATCAAGATCTTCCACGACTTACCGAACACCATGCTCGTCAATTGCGCTGATCCTGAGAAGACGGCATTCACCATCAACAAGTACACGACCGGTGATGAGACCGCCAAGACCAGGGCTACGATCGAAGAAGAAGACAGAAGGGATGCTGCAAGTGCCATCGCGATCTTCACAACAGTCATAGGTATCGCAATCGTAATGACCGGCATCGGCATGATAAGCAACCAGATAATAGGATTCGAAGGCCGCAAGAAGGAACTTGCAGTAATGCTGTCCTGTGCCATGAACCGCAAGACTCTGGCAAAGGTCTTATTCAGCGAGATCTTCTCCATGTCGGCATTCGCATCCGGCCTCGGCGTCATAACCGGCACCCTTATCACACTGGTGCTGAAGAGCGCGGTCGTCTCCATGGAAGGAGTATTCTTCGACCTTCAGCTTACGCCATTGGCAGTGATCATCCTGTGGGCAGTGATGACCATACTTTACACACTGACAGTCTTCTTTCCCATTGCGAAAATGCGCAAGATGAAGATTTCCGAACAGATCAAATACGAGTAATATCAGGAGGACATAAAAATGAATACAATAATCGAAGTTAACAATGTTACAAAGACTTTCGGCAAGGGCTCGGCACTGAACCGGGTGCTGGACGACGCCTGCATGTACGTAGGCGAAGGCGAGTTCGTATCCCTGATGGGAGCGTCGGGCTCGGGCAAGTCCACGATGCTCTATCTGATCGGCGGCCTGGACCGCGACTTCGAAGGCAAGATCACCTTGTGCGGCAAGGATATCACCTCGCTGAACGATACGGAACTGTCGGACCTTCGGCTGAAGAATATAGGATTCGTCTTCCAGTTCTATAACCTGGTAATGAACCTCAACGTCGAAGACAACATCCTCCTTCCCTCCTCCATCAACGGCAAGAAGAGGAAAGACCTGGAGTCCGAACTTGATGAGATCCTGGAGATCACGGGACTTACGGATAAGCGCAAAGCAATGCCTGCAACTTTATCAGGCGGTCAGCAGCAGAGAGTCGCCATTGCAAGAGCCGTAATGGGCAATCCTTCGATCATTCTCGCGGACGAACCAACCGGCAACCTCGACTCCAAGGCTTCGGCCGAGATAATGGAACTGTTCTCAAGGCTCAATAAGGACAAGGGTCTTACAATCCTTCAGGTCACCCACTCGGAGCAGTGCGCAGCTTACGGAAGCAGGACCATCATGCTCGAGAACGGCAAGACCGTCGGATGAGATAAGGCAGAGGATTTTCGAGCAGTATTGACAGTCAGACAGCTCAACGTATGTATCATTTGCCGTAAAAATGCGATTTGATACACAATATCGGCAAAAGTTATGTACCAAATCCTTATAATCGGATTTTCGATACACAGATTATCTGATATTCGTGTATCAAATTCGAAAATCCGGGATTTTAATACACAAGACCGAAAAAAATGTGCATCAAAATTTCAAAATCCGGTAATTGATACACACAGTGTTTATCAATAGGATTATCCAATATTACTCATTCCTGATATGAACCTTTTGGCAATGACGGATTCAAGTGATAAACTGATTATCAACAACAAATACTCGGAAGGGAGAAAAACATGCGTCTTGCCATAGTAGATGACGAAGAAGTATTCCGGCTGAAGCTGGCAGACACAATATTCTCTCTTTACGGAAGAGAGAATGCCAGCTGCTTCCTCTATGCAGACGGCACTGAGATCATTAAGAGCTTCGATAATGGCTTCATTCCGGACGCAGTCTTCCTCGATATAGAGATGAAGGAACTGGACGGCATGTCCACTGCAAAGAAGATCCGTAATTATTCCAAGGATATCCCCATCATATTCCTTACCAGCCACACCGAGATGGCCATGGAGGGATACGAAGTGGATGCCTTCAGGTTCCTGGGCAAACCGGTCGAAACCGACAAACTCAGGCAGGCTCTAAAAGACCTGGAGAAGACTCTGACAGTCGATGAGAAGCTCATACTGCATAAGGACGGAGAAGACCTGTTCTTCCCTGTATCAACACTCGTATATGCGGAAGCCGCAAACAATTCCGTGAGGTTTGTTTTCGACAAGCAGGACTTAGAACTTCGAATGAAGTTCACACAGGCGGTCAAGCTGATCGATGAAGTATCCTCCGACTTCTGTAAATGCCACAGATCTTACTATGTGAACCTCGCTCATGTAGCAAAACTCGGGTCAGGCGAACTGATAACCGATACGGGGGATGCCATCCCCGTTGCAAGGAGCTCGGCGCAGGATACGAAGAAGGCTCTCTTTGACTTCGTAAGGAGGTCCGGGCGATGAATCCTGTCAGAGTCATAGTAATCTTATTCCAGCTTGTCATAGTTGTCAGCATCTTTTTCTTCTCGGCATATTCGGTCGATGCCGTATTCAGGTACAAGTATAAGAACAGAAAGTTCGCTTACATTATGTCCCTTGCGATCGGCATCATATCGGGCATTGCAAAGGAGATCGTAAACACCCTTGAGGGACCGGATATTTCACTAATCTATGAGGGTGCCGAGATGGCAGGATATCTTCTCCTTGCCATAGTCCTCGTCATCCTTCTTCAAGGAAAAGTCTGGCGCAGGATCCTAGCAGCCCTTATGACGATCGAACTGATCGTGACGATCGATGCGATCTTCGCGACATTAAGAGAACAGTTCGCGGGCTTTTTTGATACAGACAGCTTCCCTCCGGAGGTCATTATCCTTCTCTTCTTCCTGGTAGAAGCATCCAGACTGGCACTGGAATTCGTCTTCTTATTCCTGATATCCAGGATCCGTGGCAAAAAGGACGATACACCAATGCCGCTGCCTCTCATCGGCATCATAATGGTAGTCCTCCAGCTGATCTCATCTCTCATCATCCAGGACGGCGCCGAATCCGACTGGTCACGTGACGCAGGCATCATAAGGATCACGGCTCTCGTTCTGATGCTCCTGATATTCGTCCTCTTCTTCTACATTAGAACTAGCCGCACCGAGAGAAACGACCTCAAGGATCTCAACAGGACCAACGAGGAACTGATCGCATCGCAGACGAAGTTTTTCGAGGCACAGGCAAAAGCGGACGATGAGATCCGTTCGATGCGCCACGACATGAAGAACAACATCCAGGTATTATCACTCCTCCTGGAAAACGGGGACTACGACGAGATGCGGAAATACTTGGAAGAGATGGGAGAGAATCTAAGTTCAACTAACATCTCACCCCACACCGGTGACACGATCGCCGATGCGATCATTACAGACAAGAAGGCCCGCGCCAAAGAGGCGGGCTCCGACATCACAGTATCAGGCAAGGTGATCCCTGACAAGATCAGTCCCGTCAACATGTGCAAGATCTTAGGAAACCTCCTGGACAACGCGGTCGAAGCCGTATCTGACCCTGCTATAAAGGAACTTCCCGAAGAAGTCAGGATCATCGAACTGCAGTTCAAAAAGACTGACAACTTCTTCATGATCTCAGTTGCCAATCCCTGCGCAGCACGCCCTGCGATCGAAGACGGCAGGATAGTAACGACCAAAGCCGACCGCAAACGCCACGGCTTCGGACTCCATAACGTGGAAACCGCCGCGAAAGAATGCGGCGGCGAATTCACTGTCAGCTGTGATGAGAAACCCTACGGCTTCCGGTTCCTCGCGGAAGTGATAATACAGGCGAAGTAATCAGGCGTTAACCGCTATCACATCTTCACTGTCGTCATCCAATGTCACGTCAGAAGCACCACCGTCACAGGAGATCTTGTAGTCACCCTTGAAGGCATCGATCGTTGCATAACCTTCCGCATCAGTAGTAACAGTGGTATCTGTCCACCACTCGCCCTTAACAAGATTCTTGAGCATCTCGTAAGAAGGTTTGCGGGAATTGTCTTTCCTTATAAATCCCGAAGGGGCTCCGAGCCATGCGCCGTCCCGATAATCCCAGTTGGTTATGGCTTCGACAAGAGGATGCGCGAACAGGATACGGTACATCTCTTCCAGCTGCTGCGCCTGCCTGGCTTCTCCCTCGGGAGTCGTGGGCCACTCTTCAACCTGCCAGTCGTTAAGATCTTCGATATATTCGGGGATAAGTGTTCCCGAGACAAGAGTATTCTCGGTAAAGTGGATCGGCAGTCCGAATGACGAGAACCTCTCAAGGACCTGCTCAAGCTTCTCTACGCCCCAGTATCCCTGATGCTGATGGGACTGGATGCCGATAGCGCTGATCGGAACACCTGCGTTAAGACAGCCGTCGATCAGGATCTCGTAATTGATCGATGTATTGAAATCGTTTAAGAGAAGCACAGCGTTGGGATTGGACTCATGAGCCTTATCGAAGACCTTCTTTATCAGACCCACTCTGCCGTGCTCCTTGCAGAGCCTCGTCACGGCATTATCGTACTTATCGAAGATCGGCATGATCACCACTTCATTGATGACGTCCCACATATCGATAACACCGGCAAATCCTGTGACTTCCCTGTCGATCCTGGCAAGCTGCTTTTCCATTATCGTATCGTTATCGTACTGCATAAGCCAGTCAGCGCACACCGTGTGCCAGCACAGAGGGTGCCCCTTGACCTTAACTCCCTTGGAAACAAGGTATTCTGCGGTCTTCATGAGGATCTCTTTATTCGGCTTGCCTTCCTCGGGTTCATAGTTGCCCCAGTAGAAAGGCAAAGTCGCGTAATTGAAGATCTCGAGCCAGCTTTCCGTTACCTCTTTGAACTCGTCAGAGCCATCCATTACATAGGGAATAAAATCGAATCCGCCGCAACCGAACAGGAACTTGTGTCTGACCTGCTGTACATTTATATTGCGGTTTGCCAATGCATTTCCCTTCTCATCGGTAAACCTGATCCTCTTGGTGACTTTCCTGTGTTCGATGCCCATATAAAACCCTCCGTAAAGTATTTTCTTCAGAACGTATTATACAGGAACCCAAAATCCCAATTCATATCATTTCTTGCGATGGACCTATTATCTTTATACCGATATCGCAGTTCACTTTATCTTTCATGGCAGTCTTTGCATGCCCCAGGAAATGGCCGTATTTATATGTTCCGATGGATACAGTAAGATCAGATATAACATAAAGGTCTCCGAGTCCCGTGTCCCCGTTGAGACCGCTGTTGATGTCAGCGCTCACAACGAACGCCTTGGAGCGGTTAATCTTCTCAATCGCAGATCTTGCGGGTTCTTTGACTTCACCCTTAAAGCCGGTGCCGAAGATCGCGTCCAATATAGTCCTATATTCATCGTAGCGGCCCTCCGTTACTACCGGCACACCTTTCTCAACGCACTTATAGAAGAAGTACCTGCCGTCCTCAGAGAAAGAATCCTCGTACAGGAGAACGATCTCGCATTCTATCCCGGCATCAGCCAGGAGACCTGCTACAACGAATCCGTCACCTGCGTTATTTCCCTTGCCGCAGATTATCCCAACGGGACCTTTCCAATCAACCTGATCGTAAATGGCTTTGCCCGCCCGGGCCATAAGTTCTTTGGACGGAACAAGGTTGTCGATCGTCCACTTATCGCTTTGTCTCATCACTTCTGTAGATACACATATCGGCATTTTATTTCTCCTTCAGTCGATTTGCGATTTACCGGCAGGAGTAACGTTTCAGCAACTCATCTGCTCTGTCGGGTCTTCCGTAATAGTTCCTTACCGATCCTAAGATCGATCTTCGGGTCTTATTGCCGCAGTACCCCAAGACCTTCTCCAGATCAACAGATCCTTCTGATGCCAGCACTTCCAAAATGGTAGTATCAATTACTTCCGTCAGACTTTTGTCTTCCAAACAGAGCATCTCTTCTATGAAATCAAAAAACTTCTTCCATTCATCCTGCAGTTCGGGTTCTCTATTGAACTTGTCAATAAACCTGTAATTGATATAATCGTCCATCAACACGGTTGACAAGCCCACATCACAAGGATCGATATCATATTCACAAAGATTTAGCCAATCGAACCTGTTCCCGAACTCATGCAGCAGATATTCATAGACTCTCCGGCTTTCCTTCAATATCTTATCAGACAATTCAGAATCCATGATAACTCTACCTTTCAGTCAAACCCTTGGAAAAATCAGGGTGTTCAATCACCTTGCAACAATTGAACCTATTATAACAGATCTTAAACACCTAACCGCATTACTGCAAGAATCCCATTCAAAACTTTAGGATAGGTTGTATAATTCAAATATAGATCAAACTAAGGAGATCCATATGCAGTGGACTGAACCGACATCTTCCGAACATGAAGCTATCGTGAAGTTCGTAAAACACTTCAGGCACAGTGATATTATCTTGTGCCTTGTGTTCGGCCTCACAGGATGTGCCGTCCTGGCTGTCGGCATCTATTCCGCAGTCGACGGGTTCCAATATGCCGCGGGATTCATTGTCTTCGCTGTCATACTCCTCATCATCTCTATGGGATGCGCACTTACAAACACCAAGAGAAGCAAGATGGTAAAAATGCGCGAATACAAAGTCTGCCGCTGCCGTGTCTTAAGCCGTTCCTGCTCCCGTACCAAGTACCATACATATTACAAGGTTCACATATTATATCCCGACGGCAAAGAATCCAACTACAAGGTCCAGGGCATCACCTACAGGAAAGCGGAAGAAGGTGCCACCGCGATCCTTGTTGACTATAATCATGAAGATCCTTCAAACCGCGAACTCCCGATAGACGTGGTGATCGCAGATAGTTTTGAGTGAACAGTTCCAAGAGCAGCGAACTCACCTGACATAAGATTCGTAAACAGATGCTTAACGATCTTGGTGTTGCCTGTAAACGTACTAATTTCTGCCTGTTACGGGCAGACAAATACAGATTTACAGGCAACACTTCAATCATAAAATGAGGCCGTTCATCACGAGCGGCCTCATAATTGTCATTAGATGTCAGATCTTATTCTTTCTTGTTGATGTATTTATCATACTTATACAAGAACGTTACCATCTGGCGGCGTAAGCACTTGCCCTGAGGGCGGAATGTGCCGTCATTATATCCTGCGACGATCTTCTTCTCAGATGCCCAGATTACAGGCTTATAGAAGTAATCCTTGGACTTAACATCGGAGAACTTACAGGTCTTGGAAGAAGGTGAAGGTGTCTTTGCCATCCTCCAGAGGAACGTTACTGTCTGTGCTCTTGTGCAGACATTCTGAGGCTTAAAGGTACCGTCCTTGTAACCTGTGGTAATACCCTGTTCCACTGCCCAGATGACAGGCTTAAAGAAGTAGTCTGTCTTCTTCACGTCAGGGAACTTGCAGGTCTTGGCCTTGGGTGCAGGTTCACCCTGAAGTCTCCACATAAAGGTCAGCATCTGCGCACGGGTACAATCGTTGGCAGGCTTAAACTTGGTCTGCTTGTCGTAACCCTTAACGACACCCTTGGCGGTCAGATAATTAGTGGGAGCGTACCAGAAGTCCTTAGCATTTGTGACATCCTTGTAGAGAACAGTAACCTTACACTCTGCGCTCTTCCCTGCAGCTGTTGC
>JAGCSR010000031.1 GCA_017964005.1 Clostridiales bacterium | reverse complement strand
CTTAGCATTTGTGACATCCTTGTAGAGAACAGTAACCTTACACTCTGCGCTCTTCCCTGCAGCTGTTGCTGTAATGGTAACAGCACCCGCCTGCTTTGTCGTGATCTTACCGGAAGCATCTACTGTAGCTATCTTCTTGTCAGAAGACTTCCAGGTAATCTTTGATGTTGCTCCCTTAAGTGTTGCCTTCAATGAATCTGTCTTTCCACAGACAATTGTCAGGGATTTCTTGTTGAGAGTCAGAGAAACCTTATCTGCAGGAGCTTTAGTAGGCTTTGCAGGCTCAGTAGGCTTGGCAGGTTTCGTAGGTGAAGGCTTTGCAGGCTCCGTGGGCTTGGCAGGTTCCGTAGGTGTAGGCTTCGCGGGCTCCGTAGGCTTAGCGGGCTCAGTTGGTGTAGGTGTCAGCTTATCTATACTATCTGTCTCTGTTTCCTTACATCTTGAGCACTCACGGGTCTTGATGCCTTCTTCATCGACTGTAGGCTCCTTGGTAACTACCCATTCGCCCCAATCGTGGCCAAGTGCATCTTCTGTCTTATGTTCACTCGAGAGCACACCGTTACACTTAGTGCAGCGGACAACGATATCGCAGGATCCTTCTAATGTACATGTAGCATCTTCTGCATTCTCTTCTGCTGCTTCGCCTTCCACATGAACAGCTGTTACCTTAAGGATGACATGGTAGAGGCTTTGTCCGGTCTCACCGTCATCTTCTATCTGTGCATTTTCAACTTTGGAGACTTTTTGGTCGAAGTAGTATCCTGTGTCTGCAGAAAGCCACACTATTGCACCATAGGATTCTCCGCCTTTCATCACGCCTTCAAAAGCTTCGAAGCCTTCGGAAAGATTCACCCAC
This sequence comes from Clostridiales bacterium, assembly GCA_017964005.1. Lineage (GTDB taxonomy): Bacteria > Bacillota > Clostridia > Saccharofermentanales > Saccharofermentanaceae > Saccharofermentans. The sequence continues at coordinate 72,285 of JAGCSR010000031.1, read as the reverse complement.
CAGGCATAAGGTATAGATCCTTCGCTGATGAACTTATAGTTTTTGCCTGAAGGAACGGTGATCTTGGGAGCGTTAGTCTGTACATCTCCCAAACTGCTTCCAATGGCGACCTCAGTTCCGCAGACAGGAACCTCAATAGAGATCGAAGGCTCCTCACCTATTGCTTTGAGCATGAGATCGTAAACATCCATATCCTCGTTGATCACTGTACCGGAGAGGATACTGTTGTCGGGGATATCCAGCATATCGGTATAGTCTGTCAAAGGCTTGGTGTTGAATAATGTATCTGCCTCGATGTAGCCTTCCTTGACAAAGTAATCCTTACCGGTCGAGCCACCATATTCCTTGCCTGTCGATGCAAGGGCATCCGCAAAAGTTCCGCCCTTAGGGACCTTGAAGACCATAGGTTCCATAACATCGAGACCGTCAACGGAAGACCAGTGGACTGTTAAGGTCTTCTCTTCAACAAACGTATATGTGAAGGTGGAATCTTCGGCAATCGTCTGTTCTGAAGGTTCATTATCCCATGCACCGCCGCAGTAACCTTCGGATGCGGTCATACCGGACGGCACGCGCACCGGATTATTGCCATTACGGACGAGTTCAGTCTTATCTTCCGTCGTTCCGTCTGCCCATTTGCCGTTAACCAGTTTATACGTGACTTTGTAATATTGCGCCTGATCTCCGATAACTATATTCGTAGGCACTGTTGTTCCGTCAGAAGAATATATGACATTATCTTCAACAATTGCCCCCAAAGGGAACTTGACCTGGCAGGGAGAATTGATTGTAAGATGACCTCCTATATGGTGACTTACTGCATTATCCCCCGATGCACCGATTGTGACCTTACTTGTGCTGACCGTGAAATTCCCTTGAACATTGATTCCCATAGACTGCACATCCGATGTCTTGCCATCTGCAAGAGTGATCTTTGCACTGTTTTTTCCGCTTATATCAACTTGGGAATCAGTAACTGTGAAATAATCCTTTGACAGGAGTCCTTTACTGTAAACAGGTATGTTCTGACCGTTGCTGATATCAATCTTTGAGTCGTTATCTGAAAACAGACTGACAACGGAATTATCGAGATTTAATCCATTCTCTGCAAGGATACCATATGCGCCTAACCGCATTTCATCTGTTGATGTATATCTTCTTACATTATATTCGCCTACATTTACTCCGTTAGCGGTAATCTCGGAATTCCTGACGACAATCTCCTTTGCTGAATAGACAGCACATTTGCCTTTAGCAGTTACTATCGCATTCCGGATTGAGAAAGGCTTGGATCCTTCATTGTTTTTCGAATATATACCATACATGGATCCTTGGACGTCTATCTGACCTCCTTCGATCTCGATATCCTTAAAAACCCTTATCCCACAACCTTCATTCTCCATGCTGCCCGAAGCATTTACAGTACTGTCTTTGATGATCAGATTCTCTTTACTATGTATTCCTGCAACTGCACCATTTGCGGTAATATTCGAGGAAGTGACCGTCAGTTTTTCAGAATATATTCCGTAATAACTGCCGCTTGCTGTGACTCTTGAGTCAGATATACTGGTACCGACACTGGAAAGATCACGGATCCCATCACTATTTGTCGCTGTTCCCTTAACATCAACAACGGCATTATTCTCAATGGTGATACCTCCATCACTGGAATAGATGCCTTCGACCGTACAATCGGAAGTAATTGTTCCTCCGCTTATCCTGAGCATATAAAGGGCATACAAACCATATTTTCCGATAACAGATATTTCTGCATTTTCTATATTAACCGTCTTATGGGAGTAGATACAGAATTCTTCGGATCTGAGGTTCATTGTTCCGCCCTTTACGGATAGATTACCAATTGAATAGACAGGTCTTTGACGCATTTGCGCATGGATATCGGCGTCTTCAAATATCAAGTCCTTTTCCGAGACAATACCGTATCCGTTGCCCTCAAGATCGACTTTTCCCCTGATGGTAAGAACATCTGAAGAATATATCTTACATAGATCGCCGCTCCTATCGTATTCACCTGCAATTACAGGATCGTCAAGAGTCAGGGTTTTGGTATCAGGATCGTATCTTGCCTTGCCGTCACCCAGGATATTATCCTGATTGATATTCGTTACCTGGGTATTGCCAAGCCAAAGAGGATAATAATTATCGGGTGCTAAAGCGGAATCTGCCTTAACAGATGCACCCGCAGTATTCATCAACACCGATGTCGCCGTCAGAACAGCCAATGCCGCAGCAAAAATCTTTGTCCTTTTGGATATGTGTGTCCGCATGAAGAATTATCTCCCTTCAAATGATTTATCTGGAAAATGCCCACATTTATTAATTATATGATAGCACCATTGATTTAATTGACTATCAGCATCTCGAAAACATTTGATTAAGAGAATATGAACTCTCCGTCCGCGACCTCCCTTACGAATGCCGTATCGTGCTCGACGAAGAGCATCGTAATCTCACTTTCCTTTACCAGACGCTCGATCTCACGGCGAAGATATACATCGATGTAGTTCAGGGGCTCGTCCCAAAGATAAAGATCTGCTGTCTCACAGAGGGACAGGGCGGTCATGACGCACTTCTTTTGTCCCAACGACAGGCATGAAGTATCCCTGTAGAGCATCTCTTTGGTAAAACCCATCTTCACGAGGATCGTGGAAAACCTTGTCTTATCGGCTCCCCTTCTGTCACAGGCATCGTAGAGGGTCCCTGTAAGAGAGGAAGTGTCCTGGCAAAGATATGACATCTTAAGGCCCGGTGCGATATAGATATCGCCTTCTGCCGTTATGCCCTCAGATTCCCCGGCTCCTGCCAGGTACTTGATAAGTGTGCTCTTGCCGCAGCCGTTGGGACCCTGGAGTGATATCTTGCTTCCTTTTTCAACCGTAAGGTCTATATGTTCTGCAACCACATCACCATATCTTAAAAGCGTTACATCCTTGAGCCTTATGGGAGTCCTGTTATGGTGGACGGATCCTTCGATCTTGAGTTTCTCAGTCTTCTCCACATCCCGCAACAGCGACTTCTTCTCTTCCAGTTTCTTCTCGTTGCGCTGCTCTAAGTTCTTGGACAAGGACATGAGTTTTCTGGATTTCTCTCCTTCGTAGGCGCGCCTGAAGTGGTCCTCTGCGACCTTGGACGGTGCGTGTGCCCGGTTCTTGTTACCTTCGGCTTTTGCCGCCCACTTCGCATTCTTCTTCATGGCAGCGTCGATGGAACTCATCTCTTTTTTGAGCTGCTCGTTGCGGGCCCGCTCGCCCGCCATCCTGGCTTCGTTGTTATCCCACCATGTGGAGAATGTGGCCTGAGTAAGTTCCATTCCTGTCTTGGTTATGACGAGAGTATGGTCACAGCACTTATCCAGGAAATCCCGGTCGTGGGATATCAGGATGAACCCATCCTTAGCCGCCAGGTATTCTGCGATCGTCTCACGTCCGTATCTGTCCAGGTGATTTGTGGGCTCATCGATCAGAGGATATATCCCTTCCGTCGCGAAAAGATTCGCCAGCATGAGTTTGGTCCTCTCCCCGCCCGACAGCGTCTCCTTGGGGCGCCACATGATGTCCGGGTCAACACCCAGAAGGTTAAGTTCTTTCCTGATCCGCCACTCGGGCGCGTCAGGCATATCATCGCACGGGAATATGACAGTCTCGGGAACTCCTGTGATCGTCCCTTCATAAGGCAGTTCTCCTCTTAAGATCTTAAAGAATGTAGTCTTGCCGCGCCCGTTCCTGCCGGCCAGCGCAAGTCTCCAGGATGTATCGATCCCTATGCTTATATCGTCGAATAAGAGAGTATCCGACCCGTCGTATCCGAAAGTTAAGTTCTTGATATTTATTAATGGCATATGTTTCCTCCGTAATGGGATCTCCTGCCGGATAAATCAACAGCCGCGACATGCGGCCGCGGCTGAATCATTCATATATATCTATATATCGCTACGTGAAGAAACACGCAAAAAGACTTATCCGCAGGGCAGTTTATAAACTTCAGCAGATAATCTTCTTCATTGGTGCTCCTCCTTGTGGTTCTTGTTTACTGTCGAGATGATACAACACCGGATGTGCTGTGTCAAGGATGCTAAGAAAACAGTTCGCGGAACTCTTACTTGACCGACTTTATAAACAGGAAGTCAGGCTTATGGTAAAGATCGTAGTAATCAGGATACTTCTCAACGAGCTCTTCTGTCGGATAAGGTTCTGCCATCTTAAGGATCTTAAATCCTGTATCGGCAAGAGTATTGACTATGGTCGAGAACATCCTGTGATATCTTTGAACGCCCTCGACAAACCACGTTGAATCGTTTCTTCTCTCCACGCAGTAATCCGCGATATTCGCGTAGATCTTTCTGCCGTTCTCATCTACGGTCCATCTGCTCTCGGACCCGGAATAGCAAGTTGCAAGAGGATGCTCCTGGGAGAACAGGAATATCCCTCCGTCACATAAGAGCCGGTAAACATTCCTGACCACACCTTCAAAATCCTCAACGTAATGTATAGCCAAAGAACTTATCACCACATCGAATTCGCCTTCAAGGCTGTCCAGATCTTCCATCGGCATCTTAATATATGTGATCTTCGGATCGCTATGCTCGCTTCGGGCTACGGCCAGCATCTTCTCGGAGATATCTATACCCGTAACGGAAGCAGCCCCGTGCTTAAGGTAGTCGATACAGCGTTCACCGCCCCCGCACCCTAAGTCCAGGACCCTCTTGCCGTTAAGATCCGGCATGAGAGCAAAAAGGGTAGGAAGTTCGAAGAGGTTATTCGCGTTTACTTCGCGCTCCCGAAGTTCCTTGTATCCGTTAAAAAAGGTCTCGTTGTCGTAGATATTCTGCTGTGCCATTCCTGTCTCCTTTGATAAAGACCTGTTACGATCTTAGTATCAGATCATCTTGCCGTCTTCTACTCTTACCGCTATCTGCCAATCGTCTTCGTAGACGATATTGCCGACAAAGTTAGTATAAACGATATCATAGGGCTTACCATATTTATCGAGCAGAGCAATGGCAGGTTTAAGTTTCTCATACATCTCATCTGTGGTCTCACACTTAAAGAACGTGATAACTTTCTCATGATCAACACAGGGCTTAGGTTCAGGAAGGACTTCTTTGAACCACTCATCGATGGAGATAAAAAGCTCCTTCTCTTCCTGCGTCAGCACATCATCTCTTACCAGGTTCCAGCAAAGGCTGAACACACCCTTTGGATACTTGGTAATGTAGGAATCCTCCCGTCCCTGGATCCTCATGTATTTCATATCACTCATTGTTTTGCTCCAATCACTTGTCGTTTAATGCCGCCAAGACCATTCTGATATTCCCTTCATTCGGAATTATGATGTTTATATCAACTTCCGGGTGATCTTCTACATACGATGTAAGGAAGTCCATAAGATTATCTTTGGTTTCCATGTAATCGTCAACGATAACCTGATCGCTGTATCCGAGTTTCTTCAAAATGATCGCCGATACGACACCGGTCCGGTCTTTCCCAGCACCGCAAAAATACATGACATTGCTTTCTGCATTCATGATGGTTTCAATGATCTTATCCATCTGTTCGTCCAGCATCCCAAGATACGTCGCAGTCACTGCCGCAGGAGACGGCGGGGTGTCTCCGCCGCCGGTCACAGGCATGTGATAATAGGTAAAACCCTCTTCATCCTCAAGTCTGCACGGCATGGCCTTGTATTCTTTTTCTTCCCGAAGATCTACAATGGTAGTGACATTGTTTTCGGCAAGCCAATTAACCTCGGTATCAGAAAGATCCCCCGGATAATCGCTCCTTATATACCGCATGGTCCCGGTAGGCAAAGCCCTTGTATTGAGAGTCGAATCGAATAATGAACTCATGGTCTCCACACGCTCTTGCTTATCTCGTACACGCCTTCGTGATACGGGCCTTCACCTGTGAAAAACTCGGTAAAGCTGCACTTCTCGAGAACCCGGCCGGACGCCTTATTCTCCAGAAGGCGGATGCCGTAAACTTCCGATAAGCCCACCTTGTCTGCCATCACGGGAAGGAAAGCCTTAACCGCCTCAGTTGCATAACCACTGCAGGTGTATTCCTTGGCCACGTGATACCCGATCTCCCATTTGCCGTCCTCGATAGGAACAAGCTGGACATAACCGATGTTCCTACCTTCATCTTTTGTGATCAGGGCATATACCTTAGGTCCTTCAGCCGAGTCGTACTGTGAGCTTAAGAATTCTATGGTCTCCTGCGCGTCTTCCAGCGTCTCGAAAACCTCATCCGGCACAAACCGCCTCGTATCCTCATCCAGGGAATTCTTATGGACATCCATTGCCATGTCCATCGTAAGTTCTGTGATAATCAATCTTTCCGTTTCCAATAACATATCTTTTGCCTTCTGAAATCTGATTTGTTTTACAGCTGATCACCCCTTAATTCAGCCGCCCCTCACCGAGGATTATAACACAACAACTAAAGAAGAACTGACTGCGTTCACCACATATCGAATAACAAACGAATAAAAACTGCCAAGACCGGGATCCCCGATCTTGGCAGGATACAGATCAGAAAATAATCAAATCAGAATGTGAATTCTTCAGCACCAGATGCGAAAGGTCCGGGGATTATCTCAGTCCTCTGATTGCCGTAGTAATCCTTATCGAAAACTATCTCCGATCCGTCCGGATTCTCGAAACGCTGCTCGGGTTCGAAAGCTTTGCCGAGAACATCACTGGTGATGAGTGATGCCGTAAACCCTGACAGCAGCGAATACACATTCGTCTTGAGTTTAACACTGTCTCCATCACATACCAGTTCGACCTCTGCCTTGTCAGTGGTATTAACGAGGTTATGCTCTTCCTTGGCATAGACATTTGCGCCGTTGAAATAGGCGTTGCCGTCAACCCAGACCGGGAGGTGACCGAAATGGGCTTCGGCCAGCTTCATCATGTTGGCTTCTTTCGTGAAGTCGAACTGATCCGCCCATTCATCGTAAGTCGGGAAGATATCGAAGCACGCGGTTCCTGCATGCTGATAATCGCAGTCCGTGGGTTTCTTGGAATCGTCCGTTACCGGGTAGTGCTGGATGATAATGTTGTTATAGATCCTGTCGTCACCGTGGAGGATAGTCATGAAGCCTGCAACCTCGGTACGGTGACGGATGTGGTAAGGTGTGTAGCGGGGCTCACGCTGGTTGTTGACGATGCTGTCAACACCGGAGTTGATAAGACCGAATGATCCAAGCATAAGGTTATGCACGCAGCCGATACCTTCGCTGGGGATAACAACAGATACCTTGGACAGCAATACGTTATCGTCGATGAGTGTGGGGCCGTGACCTACTTCGATGAATACGTCACAGTTGAACATCGCGCCTTCCAAAGGTTCGACTCCATCGGGACGGTGGTTGTCGTGCATGAGGTTGCCCGTGATGCGCGCGCCCTGTGCCTCCCAGTCAAGCCATACACCCATGATGCAGTTGTGGATGTAGTTATTCCTGATGGTAACATCGATCGCCGCGTGGAGCTTGATTCCTGCGGTCTCTGCGCCGCCCAGCTGGTGGGAGTTGCAGACATGATGGATATGGCAGTCCTCGATGATTGAGAACACGGCTCCCATACGTCCTACGATACCTGTCTGCTCGCAGTGGTGGACGTTGCAGCGGCGAACGATATGGTGACCAATGTTCTCCTTGAGCCACCCGTGGTACTGACCGCGGCAGACAGCGTCACGTTCCATCTGAGTGGGGCTCTTGACATGCTTTGTGAAGAAGTACATATCGTTCTCTTCATCGTAATATTTGCCGAGGGAGATACCGCAGCAGCGGCTGCCCCAGATCTCGCAGTCTTCGATGATCCAGTACTTGGCCCAGTGAGGACCGATCATTCCGTCCTGATATGCTGCAGGAGGCGCCCATGTGGTAGCCGCCTTGTTGATGTTGAACCCGGATACGGTGATGTAATCAACACCGTTCCTGTCAGGCATGAAGCAGTTCCTTCTGACACTGATCTCCACATTCTCGACTGTAGGATCCGCGCCCAGGAAGTTCGCGTAGATAACGGTCGTATCGCCGTCCTGCTCCGTGTACCACTTATAACGGGACTCTTCGGGATTCCAAGCGTGAACATCCACATCACCTGCTATACACTCTTCAAGTGTAGCAGTCTCATACATCATGAGGTCATTAAAGAATACCGACCCGGTATGTCTCTTGATGGGAGAGAAATACCAGTCGCCTTCTACGGCTACGATATAAGGATTGAAATCACCGAAGATCGAGTTATCGATGCGGGTAACCCAGACATTGCCCTCGTAAGGCTTCCAGTCTTTTACTTCTTCACCTCCGGTAATAACGGCACCGAGAGGGGTCTCGGAACGGTATGCGATGCGGGCATCTTCCGTACCTGCATTGGCAGGGATTACGTGCTCACGGTATATCCCGTCTCTTACTATAACTTCATCTCCCGGGAGCGCGATCTTTGCCGCCTCGCCGATAGTCTTAAAAGGAGCAGACTGACTTCCGTCACCGGATGCTGCAACACCTGCGTCAACATAATAGATCTTAGCCATTCAAGATACCTCCTCGGTACGTTTTAGTCCAAGTAATATTATAGGGTATCCGAACGGATTAAGATACTCAGTTTTAGATGTTGAGGTTCTCAGTTTTCGATATCAGATCTTAGTGCGGAGCATATTGTTGATGATCTTATTAAGCTTGTCGTTGTCTCGTCCGACAACCCCGTAAAGGACCGCAAGGAAGTCCTTGGTATTGGCATTCGTGAAGGCATACTTATGCACATATGCACGAAGGGCCCCGTGGAACTCATCGCGCCCCACCGCTTCTTCCATCTGATAACAGAAGCCCTTGCCGGTACCGTAGATCATACTGACATAGTCCATATCGGTAGCAAACTCCGAGTACGGGGAATCAACATAATAGCCTGAGTTCTCGTCCTTGTCCCTGTCCAGCGCCGACATATCCCAATCCTTGCTGGTGTATCCCATTACCTGATTCTCAAACTGCTTTCCTCCTACATACTCGTAATAAACAAGTTCCGTATAGGATGTAATAGATTCATCAAGCCAGGGTTCGGCTGCCGAATTGGATCCGACTATACCCATGAACCACTGATGTCCGATCTCGTGTGCAAGACATACCTCCAGCTGATCGTAGGATCTGAACATCCTGACATAGTCATGGCAGACATCGTTCGTGATGATAACGAGATTCGGATATTCCATTCCTCCTGCCGCAAGTTCCGACAGGACGATATCGAGGTCCGCATACGGGTATTTGCCGAAAGCATCGCCGAATGCTTTCAATGAAGTCTCGGCAGTCTTAAAACACACATCCACTACTCCGTTCATCTCCAGCTGCGCAGGTTTGTCGGAACTGTAGAACACATTGACATCAACGCCTTCCAACTTATTCGTCTTCTTCTCATAGAACTCGCAGGTACTGAACACGAAATCTCTTACGAACGGCGCCTCGAACTTATGGATCAGGTTATCTCCGGACTGGTCGGACGACACCTCGCTTCCGGTAGAAGCAAATGTATATGCCTTGGGAGCTTCGATCGTAACATGGTAGTTTGAGATCTCGGAATAGAAGCACTCACCTTCCGAGATGTAAGGCAAATGGGACCAGCCGCCGTCAACATATTCCGCCAGGATAGGATAGAAGTTGCAGACGTTATAGATGCCGCCGTACACGCCGAACCTGTCGGGGTTATTGGGGATCATGGTAACGAAGTCGTATTCCAGTGTCATGTGCTCAGAAGGCGCCAAAGGCTTATCGAGATCTATCCATACCACCGACACATCGCTTCCATCACGTTTATGAGACAAAGACCCGGACCTGCTGTCCTTGATATTACTTATCACGGTCAATCCGCCGCCCTTCTTCAGGCCCGTTGCGTAAACTTTCTCGGAATCGAACAGTGATGGATAATCCCTCAGGCACAGTTCATTCCAGGTATCCTTTGAATCATTATAGAAATCGAAAACAACATGCCCGCCTATCGTCTGATCCTTAGGGTCGAACTTGAGGTCCATCTTGTAATCGTACACTTCACGGTCCGGGAACTCGATGGCGCAGCCCTTCTCGGGAGGCGTTATGGGTTCTATTACTCTCGTCTCGGATGTGGTCGTCTCAGACGTAGTCGTTGTAGCCTCAGTCTCTGATTCCGTTGTACTCTCAGATGCGCTCTCGGTCATAGTTGCTTCTGTTGTTGAAGCTGCAGTGGTCTCTTCTGTTGTTTCTGAAGGCTTGACAAGCGAACACGATGACAGAGCCATCGAACCTGTAAGCGCCAAAGCTATAAGTGTTAATGATATCTTATGTTTCATTTGTAATCCCCCTTTACCATATCATCAGTCCAAAGTAGAAAACATCATGTCTATCATGTTCTCTACCTTATCGTTATCGTGACCCAAGTATTTGTAGAAGACCTCGAAGAAATCTTCCGTGTCTGCGTTCTTGAAAGCATTTGCCTGGACATAAGCGCGGATCACGGCATGCAGTTCTTCCTTGCCGATCAGCTGTTCTGTCTGATACATGAACGCCTTGCCGAGACCGTAGATGTTGTTTATGTAGTTGAAATCATCCTTATACTCGTCTATGGCAAGATCAATATAATCCGTATCAGTCTCGAACATTCCGTGAGGCATGGAATCCGGTTTGGATTCGTCCGCAGCACTCAGGTCAAAACGTTCACGGCTTACCCATGTGATGTGTGAATTCTCTTCCTGACCGGACTCCTGCAGATACAATATCTCGGCATAGGATGCAAGGGTCTCATCGAGCCACGGCTCCCTGCCCGAATCAGATCCGACGATATTCATGAACCACTGGTGCGCGATCTCATGGCATATATCCATCTCCAGGTGAACTACGTGAGCGTCATCTGCCAGTGTCTCAGCCTCGGAATTATCGATGATAACAAGATTCGGATATTCCATTCCGCCTGCCGCAATGGTTGCATAAAGGATATCGAGTTCATCATAAGGATACTTGCCAAACTCGCTGTTATATGTCGTAAGAGAGATATCCGCAGTCTTATAAGTCTTCTCAACGAGCTTGTCCAAATCGATATCGGGTTTGTCCGCCTCGTTGTAATAGACATTGACCATGACATCGCCCAGCTGCTTCTGTTCCTTCTTGAGCTTGTCTCCGGCGCAGAATACGAAGTCTCTTACGAAGGGCGCTTCGAAGTTGTAGGTAAGGATCCCGTCCTTCTCGGATGAATCGATCTCTTCTCCGGATGATGCGACGATATAACCTGACGGAACATCGAGTTTGACCTTGTAGTTTGATATCTCGGAATAGAAGCATTCGCCTGTATCGGAGAAGGTTTCATGTGACCATGCGCCGTCCCTGTATTCGGCAAGAATGGGATAGAAGTTCGTAACGTTATAGATGTCTTTATAGTAGCCGAACCTGTCGGCAACAGCAGGTATCTTGGCAGTAAAGTCATATGACAGGACACGCTTCTCACCCGGCTTTAAAGGCTCGGACAGATCGATCCAGAGGACCGAGACATCTTCTTTATCTCTTTTGTATTTGAGCTTGCCGCACTTATCATCTTCGATATTTTCGATCTCGGTAATTCCGCCATCGGAATTCTTGCCGTGTGAACCGTCTTCTGCAAAAAGCGAAGGATAATCCCTCATGCACAGCTTCTTCCAGGTATCTTCCGAATCGTTGAAATACTCGAAAACAACATGCCCACCGACTGTCTTCTTATCCGGATCGAACTTGAGATCCATATCGTAGTTATAGACATCACCTGTCGGGAAAGCTATCTGACAGCCCTTATCCGGAGGTGTCACAAGAGTCTGAATACTCGTCTCGGATGTTTCCGTTGTTGCCTCAGTCGTCTCCTCCGCCGAAGTTTCTGTCGTTGTCTCAGATGCGGCAGCCGTAACCGTGGTCCCGGATGTGTCCGAAGGATCGGGTTTGGGTGTGACTTTCCCCGGAGAACAGGAAGTCAGACAAAACGCGTTGATCAGCATGACAACCGCTGCCGCGGCACACATACTCTTTCTCATAATAAATCCCCCTGATCTATTTAATTAACCTGCTGTCAGTTTACTATAGTAAACCAACTTTGGCAAACTTATTATGAGGCAAATTATCAGTAAAGATCGTTCTTGTTCTTATCCTCAAAATGCCAGAGTTTGGAAGTGTCGTACTTGTCGGGATCATGTAGAAAAAAGCTATTGTCACGCAAAGAACCGGGAAAGCAAAGGTGATCCCGAGATACACGAACAGGGATATCCACACCGGCCTCTTGGAACTCCACACTGACGTTGACTTGACCACATCTATCTTATCGATCTGGATCTGGCCTCCGCAGGACGTGCAGTTCGGGATCGTTCCTTCCTGCCACTTATACAGCATCTTCGTGCCGCAGTATTTACACGTAAGTGTCGTTTGGACGTTGGCTGCGGCAATGTTTGTATAGTGGACGCCGTTCTCGTCGTAATAACCTTCCTTAAATGTGACTCCCGCTTCATTTGTCCAGTCGTGGGGATAGTACACATAGTCGTGGTCACGGAAATAATAGTTAATGGTATTTCCGTGCCTTGCTGTATTCCACCCTGAAGGCTGGTTGCTCCGGACCCTTGCGGACGAATAACTGCTGCCGCCCGAAGAACGTGACGAGTGCGAAGAATGCGAATGCGAATGCGACGAGTGCGACGAATGAGATGAGTGTGATGAATGCGAATGGTGGCTCGGAGGCATCTTATATCCCTTTCTGCTTTTATACTTACTGTCTGTCCCTTCTATCCGACACTATTGTACGGCTTTTTTGCATTTCACCTTCGATTTTTTGCCACTTACCGCATTTTCTGTGACTGGTTCCGCGTTATACTGTATGCTGTGACCAACAAAGCGAAAGGAGGTCATGGAATGAAAGTTAAAGTTGATATCTCACCTGAATACAAAGAAGCATATGCGGTGATCTGTACCGATAAGATGACGGATGAGATCCAGCGCATGGTAGATCTGTTCAGTTCCACAGAACAACCGATCACAGCCCTGGCAAACGAAGAAGACATCGTCGTCTTAAAGTCCGATGAGATATACATGGTAAGGGTTGAGGATAAAGATACCATAATCTATACCGACAGGAACAGATACCGTTCCCGCAAACGCCTGTACGAAGTGGGACAGCAACTTGGTTCAAAGTTCATGCAGATATCCAAGACAACACTGATCAACCTGTCCTATATGGACAGCATAGAACCCGGATTCACCGGCACCCTTCTCCTCAAACTGAGGAACGGCTGCAAAGATTATGTGTCCAGGAAATATCTGCCGGAATTCAAAAAATATCTTGGAATATAGGAGGATTACAAAATGAGAAACATAGTAAAAGACCTTATCAAAAGTTCATTAGCAGGGATCGCAATGGCAATGGTCATCTTCTGCATCATCGGAGTAGTTTTCGATATCGGATACCAAGGCAACTTCTCCCTGGAAAACTACAGGTTCACCCAGATGGTTGCAGGCTGCGCCATCATCGGACTGGGATTCGGACTTCCCACCTTCGTCTACAACATCGATAAACTCCCCATGCCGGTAAAGGTCCTGATCCACATGGGCATCGGCTGCACCATCTACACAGTGGTAGCTTATTCAGTAGGGTGGTTTGGCGCCGCAACTACAATCTGGCAGGGACTTGCCATCGCAGGCATCCAGCTCGCAGTAGCATTCATCATCTGGTTCTGCTTCATGAGATATTACCGTCACGAAGCCAAGGTCATGAACGACAAGATCCAGGAAATGAAGAAATGATCCCCCGTGATCTATTAACAACAATAAAGACTGCTCCTGATCGGAATAAGGGCCGGAGCGGTCTTTTAGTTTTGCAGATATCTTCCCCCAAACAAGGATATGATCGAAAATTCACCATCAGATTTTCGATCAGATCAAGGATTTTGGGGATTTGATCAAAAAGGCAAGGCAACTTAAGATGCGGGCAAAAAACAAGGGTCGCCTCGTGTGAGACGACCCCCGGGAAGATTACTTCTTATTCTGCTTTTACAGGGTGAGCGTATTTATCGTGGTATTCCTGATACTTGCGTTCGCTGGCCTTATCCTTCAACTGCTTGAAGTCGTGCATGTATGTAGTGTAGTCCTCGTTGGAAGGGCTGTTGAACCTGTAGGAGATCGCAGCGATGTTAAGGCTGTGCTCTGCGATACGGACGCAGCTATAGAGGATGTCATTGAATACGAATCCCTGGGATGTGGTGCAGGTTCCGGATGCAAGTCTTTCGACGTGGGCTGCCTTGAACTCATCACTCATCTCGGAGATAACGATCCTCAAGGGACCTATATCCTTAGCACCTGCTGCATTATCTGACATGAAGCAGTCTATGGCCATGGTGTAGATCTCACGGACTGCACTGATGATGCGCTTAAGTTCCTCATCTGCATTATCGGAGAATACCAGTTTCTTGTTGTGCATCTCTTCGGAAGAGTTTGAAAGGTAGTTGGCGTGGTCCGCGATCCTCTCTATCTCACCTACTGTCTGGAGCATCATAGAGGACTTCTTCTTGTCTACTTCGGACAGATGCTGTGTGGTAGTCAGCTTCATTAGGTAGGATCCGATGATATCTTCGTATTTATCAATGCCTTCCTCATTCTTCTTGATAGCCTCAAAGTCCGGATCGTTATAACCGTTCAGGAGCATGAGGGTTGAGATATCAAGTCCGGTCTTGGCCTTGGATGCCATCTTCTTCATGACATTGCGGCACTCGGCAACAGCGATAGGAGGTGTAAGCATGAGACGCTCATCCAGGATGAACTCCTTCTCATCTGCCTTCTCCTTGATGAAGATCTTGGAAAGTTTTACCAGCAGGTTCTTAAAAGGCATAAGTATTATGGCATTGGAGATATTGAAGATGGAGTGGACCATAGCGATCCCGACTATTCCGATCTTGTCGTCCATGAACGGAACATCGAAAACATAGTTCATGAGGCAGAAAGCTATGAGCCAGATTATGGTGCCTATGACCTTGATCTCAACATGGATCGCGGTAACTCTCTTAGCGTCACGGTTGACACCGATGGAAGACAGGACTGCCGTGGCGCAGGTTCCGATATTGGCACCCAGGATCAGGGGGATCGCAACTGAGTATGAAAGCTGACCTGTCATGGACAAGCCCTGCAGGATACCGATGGAAGCTGCGGAACTCTGGATGATACCTGTGATGACAGCACCTGCAAGAACACCAAGGAAAGGATTCTTGAATGTGGTAAGGATGTCAGTGAAGCTTTCCATCTCACGAAGCGGAGCCATGGAGTCGCTCATCATGGTCATGCCCTGCATGAGGATGGCAAAGCCCAGGAGCATGGTGCCGATGTCCTTGTTCTTCTGCTTCTTAGCCGCCAGAAGCAGCAGGACGCCGATAAGGGCGAATACAAGGCAGAAGCAGGAAGGCTTAAGGAACCTCAGGATGAACACGTCTCCGCCGTCGATACCGGACAGGGACAGGATCCATGCAGTAAGTGTGGTCCCGATGTCAGATCCGAAGATAACGCCTACAGTCTCTGCCAGTTCCATGAGGCCGGAGTTAACAAAACCTACCAGCATGACGGTCATGGCAGATGAGGACTGGATCGCAACCGTGATGATGGCGCCGATACCAAGTCCCTTGATGGGGTTATCGGTTGCTTTCTTCAAAAGGGATTCGAGCTTGCCGCCCGCTGTTTTCTTAAGGGAATCGGAAAGGACCTTCATTCCGAACAAGAAGAAAGCCAATCCTCCAAAAAGAGTAATAAACGAAAAAATATCCATTTCTTAAATCTCCATATCATAAAACTCTTCTTTCAGCCTGCATTTTACAAGTTTTGTATCACTTTGTAAAATGTTTTTTTGGCTATGTTCTCTTGTTATCAGCGTCATATAGATACGCATCTATGTTTAGCCTTATATGCCCTGATATTAAAGGCTTTGACATATCCTGGAACATTTATTCCACTATATTGTATAATCAGGATATCAGGATATTAAGGAGCATAAGGACATGGACAGACCCTCCCCCATCGAAGACAAAGACTTAAGGCACGACAGCTTCTCCAGGTCAGATCACAGGACAAAAAGGCTCCCTGCCATGGGCTGGAACAGCTGGAATGCTTTCGGGAGCGGGAACACGGAAGAACTGACCCGTACCATGGTCGGCAAGATCCTGGAACTCGGTCTCGATAAACTCGGATATGAATATATTGTCCTCGACGACGGCTGCTACATGCCTGTAAGGATCGAAGGACGCCTTGCGGCAGATGATGTGAAGTTCCCTTCAGGGTTCGGAAAGTTATCTGACTTCATACACGCAAACGGGCTTAAGTTCGGGATGTATAACGATATCGGAACGAAGCTGTGTTCAGGGATAGAAGTCGGTATCTGCGGACATGAGAAAGAGGACTGCGAGGATTACGTAAAGTGGGGCATAGACTTCATCAAAGTCGATAACTGCTACTACCCCTGGGACAATGCGACTTTCGCAGATACGGAGAATGCCAGGTTTACTTTCGCGCCGAACATAAAGAGTATCGAGATCGACGGCATAACGCATGAAGCCAAAGATGCGATCATTACCGGAACCAGAGCCGAGGTCAAGGACGGATATGTGACCTTCATCGGGACCTACGACGGCACGGCTCCCGACCGCACACCCGTCGGACTTCAGAGCAGTGAACTCATTTGGGAGATACTGTCGGATAAAGATAAGACCTCGGAGTTCAACGTAACATATGCAACGGGACGCGAAGAAGGAATCGGCGAGTGGCTTCAGGCCGCAGTCAATGACGAGGTTTTCTTCGACGGTCTCCTTCCTGCAACGGAAAGCCCGGAAGAATTCGTTATATCTGATACAATTAGCATCAGACTTCATAAAGGAACGAACAGGATCCGCCTGATGAACCACAGACGGCAGGAAAACACCCTGCAGTCTTATACCAGAATAAGACAAGAGCTGGATAAAGCCGGCGGCAGCAACATCACCATGTCCATCTGCGAATGGGGCAAGACACAGCCTCAGGACTGGGGACATAAGGTCGGAGATTCCTGGAGGATATTAAACGATATCAAATTCCAGGTCGGATCCGACGGCACGCCGGGCAAAGCGTCCTGGAACGACGATTATACTCTGTCCATCACATCCCAGTACAACAAGGCTGTGATCATGGACGAATTCTCAGGACTCACCAAAGGCTGGAACGACCCGGACATGATGGTGATAGGAATGAACGGGATCGACGATACGATGAGCCGCTCGCATATGGCTATGTGGTGCATGCTGAATGCGCCCCTGATGCTGGGACTCGACCTCCGCAAAGTCTCAAAAGGAGATGCGGTCCATAACATCATCTCCGACGAAGACCTTATCGCACTCAACCAGGATCCCCTGGGGATACAGGCCAAGAGGATCTTTACTACTATCGAATGTGAAGAACCCGACAAGGAATACATAAGAGACATAAGAAGGATCGATGTGCTGGCAAAGCCTCTTGCAAACGGAGATTTAGCCCTGGCGTTCTTTAACCTCGATAAAGAGACAAGAGCAGATGACCCGAAGATATCCATAGAACTGATTCTCGACAAGATCGGGAGCAAGATGGTCAATAGGGATTTATTCGCAAACGCGTCAGGATTTGACATCAGAGATCTTTACACCAAAGAGACCGTAAGGACGACTGACCGTATTTTCTCAGCAGGTCCTCTCGGGCCTTGCGATTCGAAGATCATAAGGATCACACCGGCATCATGACGACTGAAGGATTCATCAGTTTATTCTGCAAGGAAACAGGAGAAGACCCTGTCAATATTTTCGAGCGTGGAAGACAAGCAGGATGGCTTGAGGTTCAGGACGAGGTCTTCCGCCAAGACCCGATAACCCGCAAGAATGTTGCCCGGATCCTCCATATGTACCTTCTCAAAGTCAAAAATATTCAAGACCTCGACATAAAGGATGCCGAGGTCTTAAGAGATCTTTACGACTGCAGGGTATGCGCGAATCACATAGCCCAGATGTACCTTCACGGTGTAATGGATGCAAAGGACTTAATGGAAGGCGGAAGGTTCCTGTGGTTTGACCTGGACGGCGAAGACAGCGATGAGGTCAACAAAGATCACATAAGGCGTCTTCTGTCGATAAGATAACCTTCAGGTCCGATCGGACCTTATCATCGAATGCCAAACTTCATCGATGATGCCCTGATTGTTCCTGCCGGCCTGACGGAGTATCCCCTCCCTCTTCATACCGGCTTTGTCCATAACGCGGCCTGACTTGGGGTTATTAACGTCATGCACCGCGCTGACCCTGTTCATCCCGACCACATCAAACAGATAATCCATAACCGCGGTCAGAGCCTCAGGCATCAGGTCGCAGCCCCAATGAGCCTTGGACATGCAGTAACCCATATGGGCTTCTCCGATATCTTCCCTGACCTGCACAACTGAAATGTTGCCGATCAGCTCACCCGTGTCCTTAAGTTCCATCGCCCAATTGAAGTAATCGCCGTTATCATACTGCGGGATCCAATCGTTCAGGACACTTCTCGTTACCTCAACATCAATATGTGTCGGCCAGGTAAGGAATCTGGTTACTTCAGGATCTGAGCACCAATTGGCGTACATTGCATCCGCATCTTCTATAACGAACCTTCGAAGAAGGAGTCTTGCAGTCTCTATATCGCGTGTTCCGGTCTTATTCATGTCTAAGGTGTCCTTTACATTGTTCTTGTAAAATACAGTATAACAGACAATGTCACTTTACTTCAGCCACAGCTTTCCAGAGGGCCGTGAAGAGCTCGCCGTACCTTTCGGTCTTTTTATCGAGTTTTAATGTGCATACATAAAGTGACAGCGGGATATCCCGGCCTTCGAAGTTGATGCATTCCCCGTTATGAAGCAGGATCATGTCCTGCTTCTCCCTGGCAGCCGCTTCATCCGGACTTGCGGTAAGTATGACGAACTCGTCCCCGCCGATCCTGAAGACGATGTCGTCTTCTTCTGCGACTGCATCAAGCCTTGCCATGGACTCGACTATCGCCAGGTCTCCCGCCTTGCGCGAGATCTCGTTGATGGGGATAAGGTGCTTTATGTCTGCGCAAATGAACCAGCAATCCCGGCGCTGCTGAAAGATATCGTAAAGATTCCTGATGTCAAACTTCCTGATATTATTCATAAGATCATCTCCTGACTCCCGGGGCGTATCCAGCCTCGGGTAAAGTTCCGTAGGCCGCTTTCTGGCGCGGTGTTCGGACGGCAATTGGTTCCACACCTGTCTGAACGCTCTGGTAAAAGCCTCATTGCTCGAATAACCGTACATCACCGCCACATCGAGTATGCTCATGTCAGGGCACATAACAAGTGTTGCTCCCGCCCTGGTCATCCTTCTCCTGATGATGTAATCACGAACGGAGATGTGATTTGCAAAACGGAAGATCTTCTCAAGTGACGAACGGGAACAAAAACAAGCCTTGGCAATATCATCCGTATGGATATCTTCGGTAATATGCTGTTCGATATACTCAAGAACATTTGCCAGAAGTTCGAGTGTGCTCATGTCCGCTCCTTTCGAGAATAGTCAGATCGATCTTGATCCTAGTATATCAGACCCCGTGATCCGTACTTGATATTTTGAGTAAAGTAAAGGCAGGCCCTAAGACCTGCCCCGTAGATCATCTGTCTGATCCAAGATATGCCTCTTATATCTTCTTGCACCTGAAACATACCATCTCCAAAGACCTGCCCTCTCTTACGATACTCTGGATAACGCTGCTCTCGTATTCGATCCCTTCAAGATAACAGGGCAGCACCAGATTATCGGCGCCTCCGCTTCCCTGCGTAAGGAGTGTCCCTATCTGTTTATGGCATTTGGAACAACATAGTTTATAAGCTTTGTCTTTCATCTTAAGATCCTCCGTCAACTCAACCCGAAAACCCGATCAGATCTTACTTATTAACTGTATTGTAGCATGTTCGGCAAGAACAAATTATTAACTAAATATCAACTTTTGATTGCCTTCATGGGTTCTCCCCAGCCTCCCATATCCCTGCCGTCGTACCCCAGATATGTATGGGCAGTGGTGCTGACGGGAGCTATCCGGGCAAGCTTGTCTGCAACAGTCTCATCCGAAGATAAAGACTCATCCTGAAGGACATTCCTTATCTTACACAGCATGATCTCACCATCGTGCTTTTGTATAAAATCGGTGACCTCAAGCTCAAAGTTCACGGGGGAATCGTTAAGGACAGGAACGTCAAGGGCGGCACCCTTCCCTATATCAAGTCCGATATCCATCTTGCCGGACTTCTCACCGCTGACATTGCCAAGGTAATCTGCGACAGGCAGGAGCTTCTCGGTAACGAGATTTGCAGAAAACACCTTATTACGTTCGATATTGGTCCTTGTGGGCTTATTGCCGCCGATGCAGCACATGACGCCCATCTCCCCGTCCCAGATGTAACTGAACCAGCAGAACAGCCCGAAGTGCGGATCGCCGTTCTCATCGTATGTACCGTACAGGAAAAGTGTCTGAGGACAATAATCGTTATATGCGGGTAAACTTATCTTTGCCATAGGGGACCTCCCGGAATGATATAGTTATCCATATTTTACATCACAAATCGACTTGATGAGAATCACTGTTCCGAATCAAACTGATCATTAACCTGACTCAAGCACCGCTTGAATTCTGTATTGAATCTTCAACTCCCGCTCGCTACAATAATGGTATGAGATCCTTTATCCTAAGGCTGATGGAGGTGATCATATGAAGGATAAGATTGTTAATTTCTATCTGATCTTCGGGCGCCGGCTCGGCAAGAAGGAAGATGGAAGATATTATCTTTACAAAAACGGCGTCTGGGTTGATGATGACCGGAATCTGATACAGGATAAACTTATGGGATACGATCCTTATGAACCTGCTGATTCGCCTTATAAGATGTACAACCTTACCATTATGGATGAGATCGAAGAGATTCCGGCAGAAAAGGCCATGGGGCTTATGGGAGGCCAAAGATGAATATCAGCAAGAATATCAGGCTATATCGTGAGGAACGCAAACTTACGCAGGAGCAGGTGGCAGATGCGGTAGGGGTCAGTTTCCAAGCTGTGTCATCCTGGGAAAGAGGCGAGTACAGTCCCGATATAGATAAGCTCATCAAGCTTGCCGAGCTTTTCGATATATCACTGTCAGCTCTTGTCGAAGAACGTGAAGGTATCTTTACAGTAAAAGATTCCATCTACAACTGGGAACACATGAAGACCTTCATTAAGACGACCTGCAAGAACCTGGGTCTTACCGACAGCCTCAAGGCCGTGGAATACGCAACTTGCGCTCATGAAGGACAGAAACGGAAGAAATCTGAAGTCCCCTACATCTATCATCCTCTGACTTTGGCCTGTCACGCTCTGGCAATGGGCATAACCGAAGATGATATCATCGCGGCATGCCTGCTCCACGATGTAGTCGAGGATTGCGGCAAGACATTAGATGAACTACCTGTCAGCGACGATACACGTAAACTCGTCGGATTGCTTACCCACTCAAAAACAACTCCTTCCAACAGAGATTCTGTAATGAGAGCATACTTCGATGCTATAGCAACTGACCCCAAAGCCTGTCTTATCAAGTGCATCGACAGATGCGATAACATGACGACGATTGCGAGGGGCTTGAGCCGTGAACGCATATACCGTACTATCCGCGAGACCGAAGAATACTTTCCCAGACTTATCGCAGTGATCAAGGACTATCTTCCCTACAACAACGCTGCCTGGCTCCTCCGATATCAGATGGACAGCATGCTTGACATCTACAAGAGACTTATGTAATCAAAGTTATGTATACCTTCCCCTGCAATTTTATTGCTTTGGTATACTCACGATATACCGCAAATTGATTTATATCGGAATGGTATACAACTTGTTATACCATAATGCGCATTTTCGATAATTCGGTATACACCAGCCCCAAAAATATATATCGTCATCTGCCGGAACAGTTTTTCGAGGATAAAAATGTATACCATCCTGATTAAATTTCCCAATTTGGCATACACGACGTATACCAAACCATACTAATTCAATTATTTGGTATATTGCCGGTATCCCATTCTCTCATTTATACGCATTTGGTATACAGAATGATCAGAGCGAAGTTGCATAAACCTCATACTCTATTATCTATCGGCCGCGATCTGATGATCTATCACCACTTTGCCAACTTCGAAAAGGTTCTTCATTGCAGTCTCAAAAATATCGATCGATTCCAAACTGCCTTCCGATGCAACGTGATCATCTGTCTGGGGATCCCAGATCATCTCGGGTGAAATGCCTGTCGGGAACACATCCATATTTACTCCGACTCTCAGAACGATCAGGCGGTCCAACATTCCATAGCGCTTTGCTGCCTGGGCGACCGCAAGATCTTCCATCTCTGTTACGGCAAAAGGATCTTCCAGGTTATATGTTTCCGTTATCATCTGCGCGGTCTTATGTCCGTAGATACCTTTCCAGTACTGATCTCCCGTGACGGATGAACCGCGCATTACCCGTGGCTTACGGTCTGCCCACTCTTCCCCGGGATACTCTTTCTGAATGAAGGCTTCCGTTCTCTCTGTTGTATCGAGCTTCACATTCTTAGTTAGTTCGAATACACGGTCCGTAAGGCTTTTGTTAAGCTTGACAAATGCTATGTCATCGAAGCTTTCGTCATGAAACCACGTCTTCCCGTCCTCGCTGCTTAATTCTCTTGCATCCGTCCAATGTCCGAGATCAAAGTCTGCTATAGCAGTTATAACTAAGACATCTCCGGGGATCGCGTATCCTTCCGCAGCACCGCCGCAGCCAATAGACAATATATATGCATCAGAAAGATCAAATCTTGAGTCAGACAGAACGGCTGATGTGTTTAACGCCGCATTAACTTTCCCCTGACCCAGTATGCACATTGCGATACCGTCTTTGTAATATAGCTTGTTCTTATCAGAGCCTTGCCCGATCTCATACTCTTCTCCTCCCTTAAGGTATCCGTCGAAGAAGAATTGTGCCTCTCCGGGGAAATCCCCCGTAAGTTCTTCCTGCTCGAATTTGGGCAGGATCAGTACCTTTACGGGAATCTTTTTATCCTCATGAGAAACAGAACACGCAGACAGCATGGTAACGATAAGAAGGATCGTCACAAGGGCAAAACCTGATTTTTGTTTCCTAAACAACTTTTGCATAACAAAACTCCTAAAGTCGCCTGCTGTCTTACTTACAACCATGCCTCATGCGCAATCACCGCATTGGTAGTTCAGTATTTTATGAGTTTTAGTCTATCACAATATGAAGAGAAGTTCGGCATCACTTTGGCACCGAACCTCTTGTATCAGTTATTCTGTTATTGCTAAATGATACAGATGATATTTTTCGTTCTCGTAAGTGAACTCGTATTCTGTTTCCAGTTTTTCCTGCATGAAATGCGGATTTTGTCGTGGATGGCGAGATCAGTTATACCGCCTGATGCCGAAGACAAGTCAGTTGATTGGACATCTTCTGACAAAGACTTTGCGACCGTGGATAAAAATGGTCTGGTCAAGTTTAACGGTGCGGGAGAAGTCACTCTGACGGCACATCTCAAGAACGGTGTCAGCCGTGATCTTCTGCTTAAGATCGTAGAAGAAGATCCTGCGATCCCGGATTCCATAGTCCCGCAAGAAGCCGAGATCAATCTTAATGCGGGAGACCAATATCCGATCCTGGTATCGACAGAGCCGGAGCCTGCAGGACTTAATAATTTCGAATATGAATCTGACAACGAATCAGTAGCAACGGTTGACCAGTACGGAGTCGTTACCGCCACAGGTGACGGAACCGCCACAATAACGGTATCTGCGAATTCAGTTGACGCTCCTTACGATACCCCGCCTCTTACGGCAACCGTTAAGGTGAAGGTATCATCGAAGCTGATGCTGGGAGATGATGCTTCTGACGATGCACCTGTTCTGGCCGGCAGGAAGAAAAAGAAGATCTGATCAATAGTATTCTTTCGTCGCATCCCCGTTGAATACTTCATCGAAGTGGATGTCAGCCCAGGATCCTTCTTTGACCCTTACGGTATAGGGCAGCACAGTTCTTACGAATATGGCATAACCGGGGTCTGCCATTGCTTCATCAGAAGGTGCGAATGCTGCGGGAGACCATTCTTCCAGCTCCATTTCGGGAGGAACTGTTATCACTTCTCTCCCGCTTTCGACGAATGCATGCTCACCGAGTTTCTTAAGGCCCTTGGGCAGCCTTATCTCGCGCAGGTTCTTGCAGCCAATGAATGCATAGTCTCCTATTGTCGAGACGGAATCCGGAATGTCGATAGCCTTTAATGCCTCACAGCCGCCAAAAGCCATATTGGAGATGGTGGTAAGGTCACCTTCGATCACGACATTCTCGAGAGATGTATCCTCATGAAAACAATTAACGGGAATCTCCTTAACGCCTTCGGGAATAACAAGTTCCTTAAGACGCGGGCAGTTCGAGTGATAACCGAGTTTGGTAAGTCCTTTGGGAAGAGTTACTGACTCTATAGTACTTGACATGGACAGAAGATATCCATAGTCCACATCGTCGTCACTTTCGAAAGTTATATTCTTGGGATGACCATCGGAAAACGTCGTGAAGATCTTAACTCCAGCGGGGATCACCAGATCCTCCTCTTTCTTGCCTTCTTCCGTAAGTCCGGTAAGATCGGTATCGTCACCTGTTTTGGTAAAGATGAAAGGACCGGATTCATAGACCTCGACAGGCACGGTATCGCCTTGTTTCCCATCAAGCCTGATCCAGAGCGCAGGACGTACACCCCACTCGTAGTTGACAGCAGCACCGAATTCACTGATATGGCCGTTCGACAGATAATCGCATTCTACCAATGCCGCGTGATCGCTGATTATTCCTCTGTTGCGGAGCCAATATCCCGGGGCGTCGTCCTCTTCGGGGAATTCAAAAAGCCTGTCTTTATCGTCCTCAAAATATCTGTATGCTTCTTCAACAGACATGAGAAGGACTTTATCTCCGGTCTTATCTACGATCATCTCACGTTCTTTGTCAGTGAAAGCTTCATTTATGAATTCATCGTTCAGCCACAGACGTATCGCGCAGCCGTCACTGTTCCACCCGTTGTAACTTTCATCGAAAATGCGTTTGTCCAATATATCATTTGAAGTGATATAGGCTTCGGATCCAACGATATTAAGAACACGCCATGCAGTATGTCCCTTGTAGTTGCCGAACTTGATTATGTCGCCGACCTTTAAATTGTCAGGATCAAGTTCGGACGGCTCAACAGAAGGTGTGGTCTGCGTGGTTGCGGCTGTTGTTTCTGCTGTCGTTTCAAGGGTGGTATCTTCTGATGATTCAACAGCGGCAGTTGTATTTTCGGAAGTGATGATACTGCTTTCCCCGGGGTTGTCAACTGAACATGAACATGCTCCCAGGCCTAATGCTGCAATAAGTATTGTTGACATAAACTTTTTCATATTATTTACCCCTCCACCCCGAAATTATTAGTTGATTGTTTGATCCTGCCCCAAGTTTTGATCGAGGCATCGTAGCTCTGTGAATATTCGATAAATCCGCCCGGAATCTGTTCGTTATAAGTTATACTTATATTGCCGTCGTTGATCGTGATGATCCTCTCGTTTATATGGATCGATTCGACCTTGATCCCATTATCAGGATCTATCTAGGGGGTGTCACCGCCCGGTTCGGTTGAACTAATGCGCTCAGATATGATACATTTACCATCACTTACCTCAATTAAATCCTTTGATTTAGCTGTGTAGATAGAACACGACAGATCCATTGATATATACAGTTTCTGCTGTTTGATCACCTCATCGGCGTTTATCCCGCAGGGTGAATTATCCGCCGTTTCCTTATCCATTACAACGGCGACCCCGTCTTCGAATATCACGATCTTCTCCAGCCCCAACATGTTGTCTTTAGAACATGAATAGACCGACAGTGCCTTATCTTCATCCTTGACCTTATATTCGCCGCAGGATACGACAGTCAGCGACATCAACAAGACCAGTATAACTGAAATGATCCTCTTCATATTACATCTCCCTTACGTACTTGGTTAATCTGTCATTAATGTATTTTATGGCATCGTCAAGAGAACGGTCGCCTGCATAGTATGGTGCCAGTTCTTCGTCAACGAATTGTACTATTGTGTGATCTTCGTAATAGTATGTGGAGATCGTAGACAGACTTTCCTTAAAGTTCTCACCCATCTCAACAGTTGCTTCCTTATCGCCAAAAGCCTTCTCATAGCCGGGGGCCGGAATAAAGGCACCGCTGCTGACACTGGCCCTGAACTTTTTATATTCATCGTTATTCTTCTTTGACAGGATCTCGATATTCCTGTCCATGATCTCCTTGTTAGTGACAATAAATCTGAATTCACAATCGGAAGAGTCATACGCTCTTCCCGAATACAGATAATCCAAGAACTTCTTGCAGCCGTCTTTTACATCCGTTTTCGCTGATACTGATATCGTCTCCATGGCTTTGAACCTGGGACCTGAAGCATCTGTTGACGGTGTGCCGATGATCTTATAGTTTCCTTTTGACTTGTAGCAGGCAATAACATAATCAAGATAATCTCCGATCTTGGTGTAATAACATTCACCTCTGTACCTTGACCAATCCTGTGTGTATTCCTTGGGTATGCTCTTCTCGTTATCGTACTCGAAGTGATCTTTCGCATATTGGGCTGCAGTACGGAACTGATCCGTTCCGAATTCGATCTTATCTCCTTCTATGGCCCTCTTCGTATCTATGCATGACAGTAAAAACGTGCGCTTGTTACAGGCCGTTGACCTCGGATAATCATACGGCGATGAACCGTTCATATTGTCCTTTATAAATTTCTCGAATTCTTCGAAAGTAATGCCGGCTGCACCATCCTTAAGCAGATCCTTATTGGTAACAAGCCCTTCTATCTCGAGAGTAACCGGCAGGAAGTACAGTCTGTTATTGATCCTTCCGGCCTCGATAATATTCTTGTACTGTTTATCCAGGACCTCGGGATCAAGCAACCCTGTAAGATCCATAAACACTCCATCATTCATCGCATAGTTTTTCTGGATGTTGAGGACGATGTCCGGCGCATCGCCGCCTTTAAGGTCCTGGATCATCCTGTATACATCCTGATCATTCTCTTCATAATCTCCGTATACCAAACCCAGTGTAAACCCGGAATGATATTTATCCCATACCCTTAAGAGATATTCATTATCTGATCTGTTGAATTCATATATCGTTTTCGCCAGATAATCCGAGACACCTGAATTAGGCGGAAATGCGATCTCTACGATCTTTTTCCCGACATGAGGATTCTTATCAGCCTTTGTAAGCACCCGGAGATACGAATGGTTTTCCGGCACGTCACTCCCATACATAATATATGTATCTTCCAGGATTACCGTTCTTTCTTCACTGCAGCTTATGAGCTTGGATCTGACTCCCTGATCTTCAGAATAGACCGGATAGAAATACGGCGTGTACCAGTCAGAATCGATAACGGTCACGGGAGTCTTTGTGTCGGTATCTATCTTGAGAATATTACCGAGGGAATCGATCTTACACAGATCTCCGTTATTTGTGGTAGTGTATTCTGCAAAATCAACTTCTTCTCCGCCTATCTCCCGGAAAGACCTGACGCTTTTCCGTTCCCCGGTCGTCATATCAAATTCCAAAGATAAGTTGTCATCCGTAGCATCAACACCTATAAAGATGGAATCCGTAGATTCATCGATCGAAAAATTACCCAGAATATAAAAGAAAGTAATATTCGAAAGATCAAGATCCTGAACAAATTCCTCATTCTTAAACAAAAGCAGCTGACGGTTCGTGTCGCCGCCGGTGCGATAAGTACCCCAAAGCATTGCGACTGTATATTCTTCTGAAGATGCTACTGCCATGAGATCAAACTCGGGCTTTATAACTTTCTTGGCTTCCTCCCCATACATTTCTTTGATCTTTGTTACTTTTCCGCTCTCTGTATCGATCTCGATAAAGGCCGGATCGGTATAAGTCGGATACCACAGATTAACAACACCTTTTAAAAATTTCCCTTCAGGATCTACAGTGGAATTATAAACATCACCGATCTGAACATCTTCAGGCAAAGTTACCTCAAGGCGGTTTAGAAGATTGCCTTCATAATCATATGTATCAAGAACCGTTCTGGTGTTACACCACTTATCCCATGTTACGCAGTACAGGGAAAATATCTTGTCATTACTTTCACATAAATTACAGTCACTTGCCTCTTCGCCTATCTTGATGTCTCTTACCATCTCAAATTTAGTCGATTCGTACCACGGATCATCTTCCTTAACTACGGTTGATCCCTTTTTGGTCGAGGTAAAACAAGACGAAAGCATCGTCGCCAGAACGACGGCAGCCATTGCAACAGATATAAACTTGACTCTTTTCATACATAACCCCCCCGGGTTCTCAATTATCCCATAAACATTATAACATCATTAACGAGCGGATATACTGCTAAGCAAACGTTCTCTGCAGACAGTAAAAATGCAGGAATTTTTTTCGAAAAGTTCTTGACAACTATATCGGTCCCCGATATAATCATGTCAGAAACTATATCGGAAGCCGATATAACGGCAACGGATATAACGGCGCCCGATAATAAATGAGGGAAGAACAAAACTTGGAGGACAAGACAATGAAGACAATGAAAACAATCGCAATGATATTGCTCGTATTGGCAGAGATCGCAGGACTCATACTTCTCTTTACGGATTATATGAGATTCGGCATGTTCATTATAGCGATAAGCACCCTGTCAGTCTCTATTGCAAGCATCTACTTACAGAAGAATGGAAAGGAGAACGTCTGATGGCACAGCAAGCCTTAACAGAAGCTGTTTACTACATACTTCTGTCACTTTTTAAGCCGATGCACGGCTACGGGATTATCCAGAACGTGAATGAACTGTCCAATGGTAGAGTGAAGCTCGCGGCAGGGACGCTCTACGGAGCGATCAACACACTCGTCGAGAAGGGCTGGATAGACCAGCTCCCCGAGAACCCCGAGAGCCGCAAGAAGGAATATGTCATAACCAAGGCGGGCAAAGCAGTCCTTGAGGAAGAATATTCAAGGCTTAAGGAGCTCGTGGATAACGGCAAGACGTTGATGGAGGGGAAATGATATGCGTAAAAAAGTTCATAAGCTCTTTTGGATCTGGCAGCTCGAGAAGGAACAGGCCTGGGTCAACGATATGGCTGAGCACGGCTATGCACTGGTAAGAGCCGGAAGATTCACCTTCGAGTTTGACGATTCAGAGCCCGGCATATATATCTACAAGGAGATATTCCTTAAGGGCAGCTCTACCAGCAGCAAGAACATTGAGTACTTCAAGTTCTTAGAGGAGATGGGGATCACGGAAGTCTGCGCGATCGATTATCCCAACACCTGCTGGGTCTACTTAAGAGCCCTGAAGGAAGATTATCCCAACGGAATCGAACTCTATTCGGATGTCGAATCGAAGATCACATACGAGAGCGTCATGATGTGGTACCTGCTCTTTGTAGTGATCGTCTGCGGACTGTGTTCGGCCCTTAATTACTATATGGCATTTACTCCCAACAACGGGGTGCGTTGGCTGAATCTCATAACGGCATCAGGAGTTACGATCCTCATGGTGATAGCACTCATAGATTTCATCAAGAGGGTAATCAGGATAAACAAGCTCAAAAAAGAGCGCAAGATACATGAGTAAGCGGGAATAAAGGAGGATAGAAAAATGGAAAAGATCGCAAATCAGGAAAGGCTTAAGCCCTGGATGGGCATAGTGCTCTTCGCGGTTCTAATGGCACTCTTCCTGACGGCAGGAGCCTACATGCAGGCTAACTGGGGAAAACTGGGACTCGTCTTAACAGAAGTGATGTTCCTTTTGCTGGCGATAGGATTCTGCCTGATCCGCAAGGTCAAGATAAAGGAGATGTTCCCGATAAAGAAATTCTCTGCAAGAGAATTCTTCGGCAGCCTCTTCCTCATAATCAGCGGACAGAATATATCCCTGATCGCAACCATGCTGGTCGGTGTCATCTTCCCTTCCTGGGTTGAAGACACCATGGAATCCATGATGAGCCTTTACACCGGGAATCCTATCCTGGTCTTCCTTCTCATAACGGTGACACCCGCTATCTGTGAGGAAGCGATCCACAGGGGCGCGATCCTCTCCTGCTTCAGATCCATCAGGAAAGACTGGGTAATAGTCCTGATAATGGGCCTGCTCTTCGGCATCAACCACGTATCGGCCTACCGCTTTGCAGCAACGGC
Source organism: Clostridiales bacterium (assembly GCA_017964005.1). Taxonomy (GTDB): domain Bacteria; phylum Bacillota; class Clostridia; order Saccharofermentanales; family Saccharofermentanaceae; genus Saccharofermentans. Next base: position 41,929 of record JAGCSR010000031.1, on the reverse strand, counting down.
GATACTGGGCGCGATCCTCTCTTTCGTAGTGATAAAGCGCAACAACATGATACTGTCAATGTTCATGCATTTCGCGAACAACGCAGTGTCCGCCCTGGCCGGCATCTTTGCTGTCAACTCGGGACTGAACTTAGATGCTTCCTCAAGCATCACCCCTCAGACCCTTGGCACCTACCTCATAATCGGCATCACGGCTCCCTTCCTCTTCGTCCTGGGCTGCTGGATGATCGCCCCAGACAAGCACAGGAAGATAAGGTTCCTCATCGCAGGCATAATCGCTGCAGTGATGTTCATCAGCGGAGCAGTTCTGACAGCAGCATCTTTCTCCGCTCACAAAACGATCGTACAGAGCCAGATGAGTTATACCGTAACCGAAGAAGAAAAAGATGTCACGATGGACTTTGCCGTAGAGGAAGAAAGGGAGTATTCGATAATGGTCGTTGTAACTTCCAACCAAGATGGTGACTATTCCTTCGTTCTTCAAGATGAGCACGGAAAGACACTGATAGATTCACCCCTGAAGAAAACATTAACAGCGAAAACTTTAGCAGACAAGATGACTCTCCCTGTGGGATCCTATCACACCGAGATCCGTGCCGAAGACAATGCCGTAGGGGATAACCCCCAGATAACAGTTGTAGTGAACTGACGCCGACACACCCTTGTTGAACGATACGCCGTTTGCGGCATATCGTTCAGCTGAGGGTTTTTGCTAAAATAATTACAGGTGATAATTATGAATAAAACTATTGATATATTGGGTAACGAAATCTCTTTTGATTGTATGGGTTGTGATATTGCTGATCACAAATTGATCCCTCCGGGCGGATATATTTATGAAGATGATCTGATTACAATAGCGCAAGATCCGGAAATCCCTATTGTCGGCTTCATGATCTTAGGAACAAAGAAACATATTAAAAGTATAAATGATCTGTCTAATGAAGAACGGCACAGAATAATGGATGTGTTAAATCTGACAATAGAAAACATGAAAAAGATCGGTTTATGCAAAGAAGTGCTGATCATCCAGGAAGAGAGCTCATCACACTTTCATATATGGATTCTGCCGGTATTTCCTTGGATGGATAAATACGATAAAAGTGTCAGGGATATACAAGAAATAATCAGTTATGCTAAGGACAATTATAACGAATCAGTCAAAAAGGAATTGTTAGAGACAATAGATAAGCTTAAAACCGAATTTAGAAAATAATCTCCATTAACCCGTTTATCATTTGTCGTATCTGCTTATGATGTAGTCGGGCCTCACGGCGTCTTCATTCAAGACCCACTCATCTCCGACTTTACTGTAGCATACCACGCCTATGTCACCTGACTGGATCCAAAGGTCATAAGAATCATTCGCCCAGCAAATACCCCAGAAATCCCTTGCCCTGCAGGGTGTGAATGAAGCAACCTCTTCCCCGGTCATGGAGAAGATCTTGATCTTCTTATTTCCATTGTCCGAATCAAAACACTTGGCAAAGTATTCTCCATCGAAGCTTCGGGTCTTCTTCTTAGTGAAGCTCCCGTAATCGTCTACACCTGAAACCTTTTTTCCATTATTAACTTCACTCGGGGGCTGCTCTCCGAACTCGATAAAATCATTGCCCACTTTGTACATGATGTAGTAAATGCCTACGTATTCCTTACCCTTGGCATCTCCTCTTACACCGGACAGATAGAGTCTCCCGTCTTCACCATTGACAGCGTACATAGTGTACTGGAAACAGTTCTGGGTCCTTCCGTTTTCATGACTTGTATAAGGTCTATAGTGGAAGTCCTTTCCGGCATTGACAGCCTTATAGTATTTCTCAAGTTCTTCATCACTCAGTCTTTCGAAATCTATCTGATCCATGAATGCTTTCAGATCATCCTTGCTGATATCATTCCTTGAAACAACGTCGTCTGCCATCATCTCATAAAGAGCATCCGGATTTTCTGCCACAACGGCCTTGGTGATCTCTTCCTTATTCAAGTTCCACGTATTGTAATACTTGTCACCTATAAGCGATATGACAAATAAAGTTCCTATGAAGATCCAGGGGGCAACAAGCATGGAAATACCGACCCAAAGACCGACTTTCTTGGTTCTCTTGCCTTTCTTCTTTGCGATCGAACTTCTTACGATCGACACGACGATCAATGCAACGGCGATCATGGTCAGCGCGACAATAACACAGATCACGATCGTTGATATCACCATGTTGAGCAATACTATGGACATCCGGGCACCTCCGAATTAATTATACACGAAAGACGATAACAGGAAGGTCATTCAACCAATATCATATCTTTCGGAACGGAAAATGCAACAATGCGGTGCAGGAACCGTTAACAGTGTTAAGGCAGACTGATAACTGATATATCGCAGCCTGTCCCGTTAAGTGGTAGAATAAAAAATATCCGGATCATGTTATATGGAGGGAGATAGTTATGGGCGGTATGAAAAGTGATGAACTTTTTTTATGCATCATGGGAATTGCCCTTGCGGCTTTTGTGATCCCGTCGGCAGTCCTTTTCATAGTTGAGTGTGTAAAGGCTAAACGTGAGCACCGCAGGAAAAAGCTCGGTTTCATGGTCGCGTTCATTATCGCAATGCACGTGACCCTAACCTGTGCGGCGGCATACGCGTTTCTCTGGCTTATGGGATACGCTATCATGAAGTCGATGTAGGTGTTAATGATACCACGCAAATGTTTAGGTCATGAATAAGGTGAGTATTATGAAGAAAGCAATCGCAGTCGTTATCTTGATCTCGTTGGTATTCGGTATAGCTTCATGCGGCAATTCGAGCATCAAAGAATTTGCAGGAACATGGAGAACTACGGAAGAATTCTATAAAGAGGTGACCATCAATGAAGACGGATCGTACGAATGGACCCTGCATACTGTACTGGGGGATACCTCCGAAAAGGGGATCGTTGAAGTGAATAAGTCCAAGAGGCTCATCGATTTTTATATTGATGAAGGTAATGGCATCGATAAGGGCGATTGGACAAACACATTAGAGTTTACTTATTTCCTGTCGGGGAATACCCTGTATCTCTACAAAAAAGCCATCCAGGAGGAACCATGGTATACGTTTAGAAAACAATCCGATACAGCGCAGTCTGATCCGGCAGGAGAAACAACAAATATCGGCGAGTCAATGAGCGCTCCTTCGGACACACCCTACGGTTCTCTCTTTCAGCTTATGAGCGGAGTGATCGGCAAAGATAAGACTGAAGCTGAGAAGATGATCGGAGAACATTTCGGTGTCGCAGCAGGTGATATGTACGGACATCAACTGGAAAATACGATAAACGGCATTCCTACGATATTGAACGGTTATATACTTTTGTTGACCAAGGATTCTTTCAGGTATAACAGCCTGACAATCTGGACTGATCCTGATAAAGATACTGTCCGCTGCATTGAATTGGAGCTTACCAACATCGGTTCAACTTCTGTCGATATCGGAGATACTCCCCAGACCCGGGAAGAGATAAAAAAGCAATATGACAGTACCAAGCAAGAACTTGATAATGCTTACGGTGAAGCATATAAAACAGACAACCCTCAATTTGATGAGGATTCATTCTGTTTCTTTTACAATGTATCTTCCGGGTGCAAAGCTTATATCGAGATCCGTGACTTCACGCAAGAAGGCGGCAACGGACTTTTGAAGACAAAGCTCCTTTTCGCCGATGACGATAAGTTATTGCTTTATTAAGCTTCAGAAGATCATCATTCCTCGGCAGCCTTTATCACATTGTCCGCGGCATACCTGAACGAAAAGACCAAAGAGTCGTCGGCTCTTTTGTAGAGTTTGCCGTCCTCGGAATAGAAGGTCTTATTCTCTTCGGGACACTCGATCAGATAGTAAGTTTGGTAACAGATGTATTTGCCGTCCTTCAGAAAGACGAGATCGTCCGCAAAGGCACTTGTTTTGTCGCTGCAAAGAGAATCGATATTGGCTCCGAACTTCAGCGTGAAGACTACGGGCTTAAATGTCACTTCCTCATCGATTATCTCATAAGGTCCTTCAGCATTGCGCTTATAGATCTTGGAGTCATAGTAACAGTAATCGCTTGCCGCTTCCGCGCAGAATCCCGTAACTTTCGCTCCGATGTCGGTTACGGGCACATCCTTATATGTGTCTTTTATCTCGAAAACAGTGTGATCCGGATCTCCGTCCCATACGATCGAATAGACGACCCCCGCCTTGTCGTCGCTGCCGCTCTCGATAAGCGGCTTGCGCATGCAGTATTTAACGTTATCTATAAGCTCCGTATCTTTGTCCGTGAATTCAGGACATCCGGTAAGAAGCAGAGCCGCGATAACGGGAACCAGCATTACTGCCGGGATCTTTCTTCTGACATTCATACTATAACCCCCCACAAAAACTAACTTGGGGCCCGCATATGTGGCGGGCCGCACCCCGGCATCACGAATAATAATTCCAATAATCATTCGCATTGCTAAGGGCCTGAGCCATCGGCGGAATGATGATCGCCAGAAAGATGACTGCTATAACGATAATAATAACAAGCTCTAACAATGTAAAGCCTCTCTTATTGGACTTCCCGATCTTTCTCATGACATGGCCCCCCTTTGTCAATCACGGTATATCTATACATGGCCGTTTCTGTTGTCAACTGAAATTATACCACTGAGATATGCGATTGGTGTGTCAAGGATCATTCTTCAGGGATCTTCGTTCCCCTGCAGGTGTATGTGCCGTTGATCATGTTGGATGTGACCACATACGATCCGTCGATATAAGGCTCACCCGAATCATCCTTTTGGAACTGCAGTTCGATCTTCGCGAAGAAATCATCCGTAACATCCAGGCCGTTGCCGTCACCCTGGTATTTGGGCGTAAAGCCTTTGAGCTTGAGCGAGAGTGTAAGGTCTTCGTTGAGAGTACCCTCATATGAGAACTTACCTATATCTGCATCCATCTCAACTTTGTACCTGTTGTCCTTGATCAGTTCGATCGTGATTATCTGTGAATAAGACAACTCCTGCGCGTTGATCTCGACGGACCCGTCCACCGCATTCTGTATATCCTCATCGGACGGATCTGCTCCGAACATGCGGGCTATCATCTCCGCGAGGCCGCCGACCATCTTGGTTGCATATTCGCCCAAAGAGAAATCCGACAACGAGGCCTGAGAATTATATGTTCCTGTGATATCGAAATCCACCGGAACCTTGAAGGGTTCACCCGGACCGAGACATGCGTTGTCAAGGTTATCCAGGTCAAAGGTCCCCGTAACGCATTCCCGGAAAGTGATCTTCAGCTCCTTCTTCTCCTTGGATGTCAATGCCTTGCCATTGTGCTTCAGATCGGACAGGTCTATCTGCCAGTCCTTTATCGTACCGAACATATTGTATGTCGATGATGCGGTCAGGAGCGTGTCCTTACCCAGGGTAATGGTTGCCACTACTCTGTCTACATAATCCTTGCGGTAATCCAGACGTTTTATCTCTTTTATCTTGAGGACTCCGTTCTTGGTCTCCATCTCGGGTTCCTGGATCGGAGTCAGAAGACAGATGTTATAGCCGTAGAACGCCTGGCTGTGCACGATCTGCGGAGGGGTATAGTCCCCGCATATGACCTCCATCATATAGCAGGCAGGGACAGCCAGATCCTTCGGGTAATCCCTGGGCTTGATGAAGACACCGTCCTTTAATTCGACATAGTCTTTGTCTTTTACCATGTTCGCAGGCTTGAGCCTCAGGTCTGCACAGCTGTTGGTGAACCATGGTTTCCTTGCGACTATCGCATATTGCTTATCCTTCTCGTTAAGTTTCTTAACCAGAAGCCGCCTTACTCTCGTGCTGTAATCATAATGAAGAGTAATGAGAGATTCGTCTTTTGCTCCGAGTGTTGTCTTGGGAGAAAAAATATCCTGACCCTGACTGTTTGCCTTGGCAATGAGCTTGTCGGTAGTCTTCTGCGATGTGATGAAATGATAGTAATAATGGGACAGCGCCTTATCCGGCTGGCTCTTAAGCGCATCGGATTCTTCTCCGAATACTGTCTTGAGGATCGTAGTCACAGCCCTCTTCCCCCAAAGGGATTTATAGCGCCTGAGGACCGTGTCATAGGAGGGTTTGAATTTATCTTTAAGATAAATAAAGAAGCCCGCTCTTCCGTAGCTGACATTAGCACCTTTTCCAAACAAAGGTTTATCCCATCCGTCTTCTGTTCCGATAAACCCCTCTGGATAACCCGCCATGAATGAGTCCAACGGAACCGCATAGTACTGACACTTGCCGAGATTATCCAGGTGATCTGTAGTCTGTATCGTGTGATTTCCGAGGAAATAGTTGTATGCGTCGACTTCGACACTCTGTGCCGTCATCTCGTCAAAACAATAATTTGCCCTGATTGACATAACATATTCCCTCTGACAGATGTGGAACAGCTCGTGGCACATGGTAAGCAGCAGTTCATCATAATCGCTCTGACTCCGGTCCGCCACCTTGTCCATGGAAATAACGAGCGCGGGATTACCCAGGATGTTAAGATCTTCCCATTTGATGTCCCCAATGGATTCTGTGACACCAAGCGCCACTACCGCAGCTTTGGGATTAAGTATCTTGGCATAGTTGAATATCGGATTGATCGCAACCCCTGCATTTTGAGAGCCGGTCTTATCACTAAGATGAACTTCTATGACAGTAGTGGGAAGCTGAACATTTATCTCGTCCTTGATAAAATAATAAGTTTTTTCGAGATAGCTGGCTACCTGATTAACTTGATCAAAAGAAGCCTTCAGTGTTTCAAAAGTCGGTTTGTCTTCCTTAAGACTATTCATAAAATTCAAATGTTGTTTAACCTCAGGCTGCTCATTGGTATATTTTTTTAGATTTCCAACAGCGGCTTTACGCAACCCTATCTTCGCTTCCTTAAATGTATTTTCATCAGCATACTTTTTTTTGTGGGAATCCATAATCTTACACAGTTCGACACCCAACACAGTGGGATCTTGTATCTCGGGAATTTTAGCAATTATATCTTTTCTAATGCTTTCATCAGAAACTTTGATGTTAATTGCATCCATGACTGCCTTTTCCATAACCCTGAGCTGTGCATTCTTATACTCATTGCCCACCGTATATACCATTTCCTTTACTGAAGCTATATCGAGTATGATACGGAACCTGTCCTTTTTGCCATCGATATTAACATCGAAACTGTCAATATTCTTCTGACGCAGCGATGATTTCAGTTCCGGCATCAGATAGGCATTAGAATTGTATCGTTCTACTTCGTCAACCATGACCGGCATCAGAGCCGTGAATATCGCCCAGAATACAAAACTGTTCTGATTGCTGTCCATGGAGAGTTTGCCGTTATCTACGGATGTGGAATATTCAGTCCACTTTCCGCTGTCGTCTATCCTGTAAAGTCTGCAGTTCTCCCAGTCTTCCTCGTCCACTCCGAATTCTTCGAGATCAAGAGACAGATTGTACGTTCCGGGGAAGGATTCGTCATCTTTAAGTCCGGCATCAACCTCCCAGGCCCCGTAGACCATAGCGGGAGCGTCGATCTTCTCGCGGAACTGATCAACAAGGCGGTCAAATTCCTTATCGTTAGCTTCTTTTACCTTGAATGTCCTATCCTTATCAAGAGCATTCTCTTCCGCGGATATCGTCATTCCCGGAACGGGTTCGATCGAAAACGCCTTGCTGCTTCCTTCGGAGAAAGCCTTCGCCTTGCTGGTTATGGTGTCACTTGCGGCCTGACTTTTCGGGATCAAACCGAGCATATATCCGGGCCACCCGAAGCCTGTTACCAGGATCGCAAGAACCAAGGTCAGAGTAAGGAGTATAAGTAAAAACTTGTTCTTCTTCCACATATTACTCATCCTCCTCTCCGTCAGCTCCTACCGGCGGTATGTCCATCCAATCCATAGGCACCTCGGTATCGTCTTCCTCTTCTTCCGCGAATGTCTCGGCTGTCTCCCACGGAGCGCGCACGGGCTTGCCTTCACGCGCTGCCTGTATCCCGTTGGGAACCAGCCATATGCCTGCGATTATGAGCAGGATGCATATGATTATCAGCAGGGCTTTGAGCCCGCCGTGGTTATGTTTCTTCTCTCGTTTGGGTTTCTTATCTTCTGCCGCAGGAACAGGACTGCTCACATTAGCAGGCACCACCGGCGGCGTTGCGACAGGGGCTGCCTGAGGTTCTTTCCTATCAGGCACAACCGGAATCGGGGTGGCAGGGGCTACCTGAGGTTCTTCACGAACTGTGGTTCCGCCTCCAAGGGGCGAGCCGCAGGAAGCGCAAAAATCTGCCCGGGCAACATTAATATGCCGGCATTGCGGGCACACCTTCACATTGCTTTCCGCTTTGGCCTCAGGCCGGAATATCTTCGTTCCGCACGAACCGCAGAACGATGCGTTGTTATCTACCTCTGCTCCGCATTCTCTGCAAAACATGAAGGGTCACTTCCTTTCCTGATCTGCCGCGCTCCCGGTATCCTTCTCAGATCCGCTGCGGACCAAATGCCTGCGCCTCTTTACCGTCTTATCTGCTCTAAATCATCTTAAGTGCATCAATATAAGGAAGTCTCTATGATTGAATTATAACACGGGGCGCGGCAAGTACGATGAAGATCTTCATAATAGAAGCCGTCGGCAAACGATCAGTCAACTCACCGATTCCACTCAACTTTCGGCATATTATTGAGCAAAACTGGTGAGTTTTGGAGTAAACTCACCGAATTTACTCAACTTTTTGCGATTTGTTGAGCAAAATCGGTGAGCATTTACATTCATCCCGGAATGCCCGGACATTCACGTTTTGGACTTTTTCTGATATATTCATCTTATGAACTGTGATCCGTCATTATTCAAGGAACTGCACTCATTGGACGGTGCCGGCCATACCCTGGTGATCAACGAATTGACCGGGGATGTCGGCGTGCTCAAAAAACTCACCTACTATAACGAAGAAGTCTATGACGAGCTGGCGTCCCTCCAATCAAAACATCTTCCGAAGATCTTATGTCACGGGCGCTTCGAGAACTTCTGCGGCGGAGAATATATAGTGATCGAAGAACACTTAAGCGGTGTGACACTGGAAGAATATCTGGAGAAGAACAAACCTTCAAAGAAAGAGCGCATGAAGTTCTTCCGCGAGATATCAGACGCGCTCATAGAACTTCACAGTCTCCCCAAACCCGTAATACACCGGGATATCAAGGCTTCGAACATACTTATTACCGGTCAGGGCAGCGCCGTCCTCATCGACTTTGATGCCGCCAAGATCGCAAAACCCGATGAATCCCGGGACACCACACTGATCGGAACCCAGGGATATGCTGCTCCCGAGCAGTACGGATTCGGAGCGTCGGACGAGAGGACCGACATATATGCTTTCGGCAAGCTCATAGAGAAGATGTTCCCGGATTCGGCCAGGATGAAGAAGATCGCAAAACGCGCCGCCGCTATGGATCCCAAGTTCAGGTTCCAGACAGTCAAAGCAATGAAGTATTCCGTGGTCGACCTTAAGCACTCGATCCTCCCTCCTCCGGGATTTAGGACCGGGAATGTGGGCAAGGCAGTTTTCGCCTGCGTGGGATATGCGTATTATCTGTCCCTTCTGATAAGAGTAAATTTGGATAACGGCCCGTTATATATCAATATAGCCAACAGGATCTTCATTACCGCGATATTCCTGTTCGAACTTGACCTTTTCTGCGATTGGGTCCATATAGCTTCCAACCTTCCCTTTGTGCTTCATCCCAAACGGGCAGTCAGGATATTGGCAAAGATCGGATGGACGTTGGTAATAGTGCCGGTATTGGTGCTCCTTCTCGCAGTCCTCATGGCTTTGGCAATGTATCCGTTTGTACAGCAATAAAACTTCTCACATTGTGATATAATTAGCCGTGACTTACTAAGAAAGAGGCAAGATATTATGAAAAAAACAGCAATCGTATCCTGCGCGCTGGTAATATCCCTTGCGGCAGGAATCTTTACAGGATGCAGCAAAGCTTCGGCACCTAAGCCCGGAACCGACAGAGCAGGCAATCCCATCACCGTACCGGCAGAGGTCAAGAAGATCGTTTCCTTGAACCCCGCCATCACCCAGACACTGATCGACATGGGACAGAAGGACAAGATCGTCGGTATCGATGAATATTCCGCAGAATATAAGGATCAGTTATCTTCTGATGTTGCAGTCTATTCACTGGATACTCCCGATCAGGAAAGCATCATCAATCTCAAGCCCGACATCATGTTCACATCCGGAATGCTCTATGTCGGCGGCGCAAATCCCTACCAGACAGTATCCGATGCAGGCATCTGCATCGCTGATATCCCTTCCAGCACTTCCATCAAGGGAATTCAGGAAGATATAGTTTTCGTAGGTGACTGCATCGGCGAGACCGAGCAGGCTTCCAAGATAGTCGAGAGCATGAACAAAGAGATAGTCAACATCTCGAGCATCGCCAACAACATCAAGGATGAGGACAAGAAGAGCGTGGCTTTCTTCCTGTCTGTTCCCACCGACGATTATCCCACTGTATATTCCGTAGGCAAGAACACATTCATGGATGAGATGATCACAGCTATCGGCGCAAAGAACGTTTTCGGCGATCAGGACAGCTGGCTCGCATTAAGCGAAGAGGACGTTATCGCATCCAACCCTGATGTGATCCTCCATTCCGTATCCTACATGGACGATGTAACAGGCGCTCTTGCGACACGTCCCGGCTGGGATACCATCAAGGCAGTTTCTGACGGCAACATCTTCTACATCAACGAGAATGCCAGCAACCGTCCTAATGCCCACATCACCGAAGCGATGATCGAGATGGCTCAGGCGGTCTATCCCGAATACTATGCAGCACTCGAAAAGGCAGCATAAGAATTACATAATCCCGATAGTAATATCGGCCGCAGTCGCTCTCGTTACCCTTGTGATATGCATGGGTATCGGGAGCGTTGCCATTAATCCTGCCGATTCGGTCGCTATCGTAATGCATAAGATCTTCGGGATAACACTTCCCGAGAACATAACTCCCAACATGACCGCTATCCTGTGGGACATAAGGATGCCCCGGGTCATCACCGCCTTCTTCGTTGGAGGCGCGCTGTCGGTATCGGGAGTGGTTATGCAGTCGGTACTCCGTAACCCCTTGGCATCATCCTACACGCTGGGCGTATCTTCCGGCGCTTCCGTCGGGGTCGCCCTGATAATGGTGTCGGGGATAACGATCCCATGGCTGGGTTCGCTCCTCATGCCCGCAACGGGATTCATATTCGGGTTTGTGACGGTTATCGCGGTCCTCGCCCTGACGTCCGTGCTGGATAAGGGTTCAAGATCCGACACGATCGTTCTTATCGGAATGGTCCTGTCCTTGTTCCTAAACGCCGTCGTCACCTTCATTGCGTCCTTCTTCCCCGACCACAGGTCCAGGATCGCCATATGGCTCACAGGGACCTTCTCGGGCAGGAACTGGACCCATGCAGGTGTCATGGCTGCAGTTGCCGTCATATCACTCATCGTGCTGCTGTTCTTCGCAAGAGAACTTGACATCATGACCTTTGGCACCGAACAGGGCATGAGCATGGGCGTTGCAGTCCCCCGTGTCCGCAACATCACGCTTGCCATAACGGCGCTCCTTACCGGCGTTGCAGTCTGCCTTGCAGGGCTCATCGGCTTCATCGACCTGATAGCGCCTCACGTGGTGCGCAAGATCTTCGGAAGTTCCAACAAGATCGTGCTCCCCATGGCAATGATCTACGGCGGCACCTTCATGGCGATCGCAGACCTCATCGCCAGATCCCTTCTGGCCCCCCGCGAGATCGCGGTTGGCGCGGTCACGGCGATCATCGGGGCACCCTTTTTCGCTTATGTATATTTTGCAAGGAGGAAAGCCTGATGTCTTCTGCCGTTCATCTCGAAAAGCTCTCAGCCGGGTACGGTGCAGGCGATGTCATAAAGGACATTACCCTTGACATACCCGAGGGCACAAAGGTCGCTCTCGCAGGGCCCAACGGCTGCGGCAAGACCACTCTCCTTCGTGCGATGTCCGGTCTTATCCCGTCTTCCGGGACCGCGGAAGTTCTGGGGCACCCTATAATGTCGCTTTCCCGCAGGAAAGCCGCCGGCTTCATATCGCTTCTCACCCAGTATTCAGAGAACTCCTTTGAGTTCACGGTAAGGCAGACCGTGGAGCTCGGATGCTACGCCAACGGCGGACGGGAACAGGATAAGATAACGGACGAGGTCCTGAAACAGACGAACCTGTCTTCTCTGGCTGACACTCCCGTATCCATGCTGTCAGGCGGTCAGAAGCAGAGAGTGTTCCTGGCAAGGACTTTGGCTCAGAGAACGCCGGTACTCCTCCTGGATGAGCCGTTGAACCACCTGGATGTAAGGTTCACCAAAGAGATCTCGGATGTTCTTTTGGAATGGGCTTCGGGATCCACAGTAACATCCGACGGCACAGCACACAAAAACACATTGATAGGGGTCTATCACGATATTTCGATGGCACGGATGATGTCAGATATGATAGTATTCTTAAAGGACGGCAGGTTGGTCACCAAGGGGAACACGGGTGACATCGATTACAAGTCCGTACTCAACGACGTTTACGATATGGATGTCGCAGCGCACATGGAGCAGATCGCATCGCTCTGGCGTGAATGACAACCCGTATCGGGGAGGTTTATATGACAGTAAAAGAGATATTACAGAATAACGAAGTGACATTGTCTTTCGAGGTATTCCCTCCAAAGACCGACGATAAGTTCGCAAGCGTTGAGGCGGCCTCCGAGAAGATCGCAGAACTCGGCCCCCACTTCATGAGCGTAACCTACGGCGCAGGCGGCGGAACCTCCGCCAACACGGCAGAACTCGCTTACCGCATCCAGAACAGATACAACACCCCCGTTCTCGCCCACCTTACCTGCGTGTCCTCGACCAAAGAGCACGTCGCGAAGATGGTCGCAGAATATAAGTCACGTGGCATCGACAACATCATGGCTTTAAGAGGCGACATCCCCAAGGACGGCCGTGTCGCTTTCGACTATAACTACGCCGCGGAGCTCATCCGTGACATCAAGGAGATCGCCCCCGATATGTGCATCGGCGGCGCCTGTTATCCGGAAGGACATATCGAGTGCGCCCGCCAGTCTGAAGACATTATCCACTTGAAAGAGAAGGTCGAGGCGGGGTGCGACTTCCTCACCACACAGATGTTTTTCGATAACAATACGTTATATAACTTCCTCTACAGGATCCGCGAAGCCGGGATCAATGTTCCCGTGATCGCAGGCATAATGCCCATCACCAACGCGCGCCAGGTCGACAGGTCCGTCGCCATGTCCGGCGCCACGATCCCTCAGAGGTTCCGTACCATGGTGGACCGCTTCGGCGACGATCCGGACAAGATGGCGCAGGCCGGTGTTATCTATGCCACCGAGCAGATAATCGACCTCATCGCCAACGGCGTCAACCACATCCACGTCTACTCCATGAACAAGCCCGAGATCGCGGCAGGCATCAAAGAATCGCTGTCGAGCATAATCTCATGAAGATAGTCCCTCCCCAAAAAGAGATCGAAAGGTACCTGGGATATCAGAAGATCCGCCCGGACGATTCCGTGCGCGCGATAATGGATGAAGCTGTGGCCGAGATGACGCAGGTCATGACCCCGCACTCCGTCCATAAGATATTCGATATTGAACAACTTACCGAAGATACGATCTCTTTTGCGGGACTTTCCATAAAGTCGGAAGGCCTTGCCCGTAATCTTTCAGGATGCGATAAGGTCGTTATGGCCGCCTTCACCATCGGCATCGGCGTCGATAGGCTCATCCGCCGCTACGAACGCTCCGACATCATGCGGGCCGCTGTTCTGCAGGCTGCAGGCGCCGCCGCTGTAGAAGAATACTGCGACATGATAAATGAGCAGATAAGGTGCTATGCAGAAGCCACCGGGCACTCACTCAAGCCCCGCTTCTCCCCCGGCTACGGCGACCTCCCTCTTGACCTTCAGAAAGACTTCGAGCGCATCCTCAGTATGAACAAGAACTGCGGGATCTCCCTTACGGATTCGCTCCTCATGATCCCTTCAAAGTCCGTTACCGCGTTCATCGGAATGCTGCCTTCTTCCGACTACGTCCCGGAGTCCTGCTCTTCCTGCGCGGAGTGCAGCCTGAAGGACAGCTGCGGATTCAAGAAGAACTAAATCCTTCCCTGGCATCAGTACATTCTCCGGCTCTTACTTCTTCCCTATCTTCGCCTCGAAAACCCCATCCTTAAGTTCGGTTGTAAGCTTGAGTTTGAGCTGTTCTATGATCTTGCGTGCTATGCCGATCCCTTCGCCGGGGGTGAACTCACCGGCAGCGGTATTGTTCCTGATGGTTATCTCAGAAGGCGTGATCACTGCCTCGATCTTGGAGTCTTCCGTCTTATGCTTTACGGCATTCTCGATAAGGCAGCCCATCGCGATCTTGAAGTAGTCTTCGTCCATGAAGATATCCTTGTCGCCGATGATCTCAACATCCGCCATATATTTGGCAGCCACATCCTGTATCACGCTGCGGACGGATGTCTCGTACAAGACCATCTCCTGCCTGTGCGCGATATTAACGATCGAATCCATGTCAGAATCCATCCGGGAAATATTCTCAAGGATCCTGCCTGATGCATCAGCCATATCTTCCTTAAGCACCCCTGCAACGTCTTCCAGGTCCTTCATGGGAGCCTTCATGCCGTGGGCCAGAGCATCAAGCATATTAAGCCTGAACAGTACATTCTCATAAGCTTTCTTGTGCTGACGGTAAGGTCTTATAGCGGCAATGAATGCAACTGCTGCCGCAGCAACAAGAAGGAATAATGCAAAACCGATCAGGAACGGGCGGAAGAATTCTTCAAACGGGACAGTGGTCATGACATATTCAAGAACGTATGTGTAACCGTCGTGCTCCACGATACGAAAATAACCCTGGGACAGAAGATCGCCGTTTTGTACGCTCGAATGATACGGGCTCTGACTCAAGATATTGTCAGCTGTCTCGGGATCGACGTCACCGGACTTAAGATCATTAATGTTGTTGATTTGGAAGATCTTCCCCTCCTGCGCCATAAAGGCTTCAGGATATCTGCGCATATTGGTAAAGTACAGGGCATCATCTGATACCATGTTGCCGGTATCCAGATAGAACTCGCCGCCCAATGAATCGCCTCTGATGACCCTGCCCAATCTGAGGGTCACATCATCCATATCGTATGTATCGATCCAGATGAACGGAGCTGTGAAATACCCGCAAACGTAAACCGCGTTCAGGAACAGATCATTCTCAGATCCGCGGCTTAAGAGATCGAATGTGTTAAAGCCGTACATATTCTTCCTGTCATCCAAAATGGACCAAAACTCATCACACTTTCTGTAATCGAAAGTAACGGGGCGGTTGTTCATCGTGGATTCTATATGCCGTTTGCCTTCGGAAAGAAGATCTTCATCCCGGGTTACAAAGATCCATTCGTTGGTGTGTTTTTGCAGCGTGATGACTTCCCTGTCCGTCTCATAGATAACATCAAGACTGCCGTCATCATCGATCCTGGCTATCCTCAGATAATCGGGGGAATAGAAGTTCAGTCCTACTTTGAGGCTCGTCCCATCGTATTTGCCCGTCGCATAGTTTTCGAGCATTAAAGCGAAGCGGTTCCCCGTATCCTCAAAACCCATATAAACGGAATCTGTAAACTCACGGTTAATGATTGCAAATGTAATAGCAAAGATGATCGCTGCTATGATCAATGCAACGATAAATCTGGTCAATGCAAAACTAAGGTATGATCTCTTCTTCATGCGGAATCCCTCCCCAAAAAAGAGTATAACACATGTTTATGTTATACTTGGCCGGAGAAAGAAATTTGGGGGGCCTTATGATCAAGAACGGAGCCGCAAAATGCGCGGCAAGGATCACTTCATTATTATTGTCACTTGTATTCATTCTTACAGCTGTGTCATGCACTGTTAGGGAAGAACCTTCGCAGACAGTAGATACAACAACTGACGCTGCTTTGGTGACATCAACATCTTCGTCTGAGACTGCCGTAACGACTACAACGACTGCAGAACCTGAGCCTGCGGATGTAACGGGTTCCTATCTGATGCAATATTATACGCAGGAAGAAGGCCGGCCTGATGCTGCCAAGTTAGACCTTCTCCGCAAAGAAGGCAGGCTCGGTTTTATGTTTTCGAATATTTATAAAGATCATGAATGGATCTTCAAGATCTTTGATGTTGAATGTGCGCTGAGCGATAGAACTGTTACTGCCGAATACAAGGATGAAGAAATATATATAAAAGTGACATCTGACGGAGAGTCGGCAGATGTTACTTTCCTAGATAATAAAGGGGAACCCGGACCGTACAACGGTCACTACGAACGGCAGGATGATCCGTACGGAGAATCCCTTCAAGCTGCTGTTCCTGAACCGGTCTATGATCCTGCCACTCCCGACGGTGCAGTGGATGCCGCGCTGGCAAGAGCAGCCAGAGAGTATCTCGGGCTTCCTGAAGGAGCAGCCCTTACTGCAGACGATCTGTCGAAAGTGGAACACATTGAGTTGATCGATGAGACATCGGCCACGCTGAACGGGATCGAATACTTTACGGGGCTTCGCAGTATAAATGTTCAAGTAAGCAACATTTCCGACATTTCTCCGCTCGCGGATCTCAAGTTACTGGAGGATATCACTTTCGGTTTTGCTGCAGTAGATACCATTCCCGATCTTTCACGGTGCGAATCTCTCGAATACCTTTCGCTGCAAAGCTGTTGCATCAGTGATATCACTCCTGTTACTTCCATAAGATCATTGACACATCTCTATCTCAGCGGTAACCGGATTACAAGCATCGCGCCGATCAAGGATATGGAAAACTTGGTGGAGATCAGTCTGCACAATAATCCGATAACCGATTGGGATACCATTGCCAGCAACGCGCAGCTGATCTTTGCACTCACGCAGGACTACGACAATACCATGAAAGTTCTTGATAAAGCCCGTGCAATCGTGCAGGAAACAATAACAGATGATATGAATGAACTTGAAAAAGAGATCGCCATATACAGAAAACTTCACAAGATCGCTGAATCTAAATCGTGGAGCGGGCCTATTATGCCGGACGGATATTATATCCTGATGAAAGGCAGCGGTATCTGCGGTGATTGGGCTGAAGCGACAGCTCTGCTGATGACCCTCGCCGGACTTGATTGCTTTCAGGTCGGTTCCGATACACATTATTGGGATATCATCAGGATCGACGGCGTTTATTACGAGATAGATTGCTATTGGGATGATGGGGTCGATCCCGCAAACTGGGAGTATTTTAATATCAGCCGCGCGCGCATGGATAAAGCAGACAGCCATCATATTAATCTGATACATAATCCGGTTGCCAACCACACCATGATGAAACTTAAATATATGATGTTGATCAATGATGATGAAATCATTTCATAAAAAACGGCAGGACGCCGTCTCATAAGCGCGCCCTGCCGCAGTTGGTTTATTGTCTCAAGATCACGTTGTCCAGAAGTGGAGTTTTACGATCTTACCATTCTTGATGGTGGCATCAAAAAAGCTGTCAGCCGCGTACCATCCGTTATTGCGGAGTTTGTAGGTTTGATCTGCATCTTCGCTGTTATATAAACTGGAGAACCAGTAGAAAGTATCAAACAAGGGATTCCCCGTCTTCTCGGCCGTCTTATATGCTTCTTTTACTTCATCTTCCGTAAACCATTCATAAGAGTCCGTTACCTTACAATCAGGGGCGATAGCTACTGCCATATATCCTATCTTTTCAGCATAAACGATATCACTGGATCCTGTTATCTCATAGCAGTCCGTATTATCGTTCCAGAAGATCGACCATTCACAATAATCTTCAGGATCATCGGAGGTAGCAAGCTCGATCATTAAGTGCTTGCCGTCTTTGCTGATCTTAGCGACTTTAAGATCGGGCGAACCTACTGCATCTGTATCCTTATATCCTATGCTGTCTCCGACCTTGAAGCTTTTTACTGTTTTCTCGGACAGGCTGACTTTTTTGGAAAAGAGTCCGTATATGGTGTCTCCGGTCACGTTAACGCCTAAGAGATCACCCGTGATCTTGCTGCTGTCCTCGAGCTTATCAAAACCTTTGGCGGCATCTTCCATGGGAAGTTTGTCCAAAGCTTCATAGACCGGATCTTCTTCCCCAGGATCTTCAACAGGATCCTCTTCCGTTTCCTCTTCAGTTTCTTCTTCTGTGGTCTCCGTCGTTATCTCCCAGGTCTCTTCGGTGGTTGCGGCGGTCGTGCTTTCAGTCGTTGTCTGAGAAGCCTCTGACGTCTGAGACGACTCGGTGGTTACTGTTGTCTCGGTTACGGCTCCGGAACAACCGGAAGCTGCGATAAGCGAACAGAGCAGAATAACGGATATAACTTTTCTCATGATAAATCCCCCTTTTTCCCAATCTTGTTGAATGATGTATCCCATTCTTCCAAGCAAATCCACAACCATAATATACAACACCGAAAATCATAATTCAATTTGATATAATAATCGAAAAGATTTTCGAGCAGGAGATCCTACAAATGAGAAACCTTATCGATAAGCTCGGCAGCGAATGGCTGTTCTGTGACGGCGGGACCGGAACGCTCCTTCAGGACAAAGGCCTTGCCGGAGGTGAACTCCCCGAGAGATGGAATGTCACAAGACCTGATGATATATATGACCTTTACACCGGATACCTGAATGCCGGCGCTGACATCATCGCGACCAATACTTTCGGAGCCAATGTATTGAAGTACGGCGATGAACTCGAAGACATAATCACCGCGGGCGTTAAGATTGCGGATAAGGCAAGGCGCGACACCGCAAGGTGCGATGCGTTCATCGGATTGGATATGGGATCTTGCGGCAAACTCCTGGAACCCATGGGAGATATGTCTTTCAATGAGGCATATGAGATATTCGCAACTACGGTAAAAGCCGGAGCCAAAGCAGGAGCGGATCTCATCTTAGTCGAGACCATGAGCGACCTTTACGAGGTCAAGGCCTGCGTTCTGGCAGCCAAAGAGAACTGCGATCTTCCTATAATAGTAACTTGTGTATTCGATACCGAAGGCAGGATGCTCACCGGCGGCACCGTTGAGGCGGCAGTGGCGCTATTGGAAGGCTTGAAGGTCGACGCCCTCGGTATCAACTGTTCCCTGTCCCCTGCCGACATGTATCCTGTCGTCAAGAGGATCGTCGAGGCTTCATCCATCCCTGTAGTCGTCAACCCGAACGCGGGACTTCCCGTAGTAGAGAACGGCAAGACAGTATTCACCGTCGGACCCGAAGAATTCCTGTTCCAGATGGAAGAGATCGCAAAGCTCGGAGTTGCTGTCGTCGGCGGATGCTGCGGCACGACTCCCGCACATATTAAGCTCCTCCATGACAATATCTCCAAGATGCCCTTCATACCGGTTGTGACCAAGAACAAGTGTGTCATATCCTCAGGCGCGGCATCCGTCGAGATTGGCGGCGGGAATCCCACCGTCATCATCGGCGAGAGGATCAACCCTACGGGCAAGAAGCGCTTCAAGCAGGCGCTTCGCGAGAACGATATAGACTATATTCTGGGCGAAGGCATCAAGCAGGAAGATCAAGGTGCGGACATTCTGGATGTCAATGTCGGCCTTCCGGAGATCGATGAGCCCGACATGATGGAGCGGGTAGTCAAGGAACTTCAAAGCGTTACCAACCTGCCGCTTCAGATAGATACTACCGATATCAGCGCGCTGGAACGGGCTCTCAGGATCTATAACGGCAAACCCATGATCAACTCCGTCAACGGCAAGATGGAGAATATCGAAGCTGTCATGCCCCTTGTTGCAAAATACGGCGGCGTGCTGGTATCACTTACTTTGGACGAGGACGGTATCCCGGACAATGCAGATGATCGAATCAGGATCGCAAATAAGATCCTGAAGGCCGCCGACAAGTACGGGATCCCCCGCAAGGACATCGTGATCGACGGACTGTGCATGACGATATCCTCTGACACTCACTCCGCGGTAACGACCCTGGAGACCGTGCGCCGCGCAACGGATGAACTGGACTGCAACACTATACTGGGCGTGTCGAATATATCTTTCGGACTGCCTGCAAGAGAGATCGTCAATTCCAATTTCCTTACCATGGCGATCACATCAGGTCTTACCGCGGCGATCATAAACCCCGGGTGTGAGCCCATGATGCAGTCAATCACCGCATCCAACGCTCTCCTGGACCGCGACCCGCAGTGCTCAAGATTCATCGAACGCAATGCCGACTATATCCCTTATGCCAAGCTCGCAGCAGGCGAGGCCGTGCAGGGCGCAGACGCGGGAAGCAAAGGATCTCAGGTGCAAGGCACATCTTCTTCAAATACTCTTTTCGATTGCGTAAGGAGAGGTCTTAAGGACGGCGCAGTTGCTGCGACAAAGACGGAACTGGAATCCAAGGATTCCATGACCATAATCAACGAAGAACTGATCCCGGCCTTAGACGAGGTCGGCAAGGGCTTCGAGAAAGGCACAGTATTCCTTCCTCAGCTCTTAATGAGCGCCGACGCCGCGAAAGCCGCCTTCGAAGTGATAAAGACATCCATGGCCGGCGAGAAACAGGAGATCAAAGGCCGCGTCATAATGGCAACCGTCAAAGGCGATATCCACGACATCGGTAAGAACATCGTTAAGGTAATGCTCGAAAACTACGGTTACGAAGTAATCGACCTGGGTAAGGATGTCCCTCCCGAAGTAATCGTTGAGACTGCCGTCAGAGAAGACATCAAGCTCGTAGGCTTATCCGCTCTCATGACCACCACTGTCGTCAATATGGAAGAGACCATAAAGCAGCTCAAGGCTGCCAAGCCCGACTGCAAGACAGTCGTGGGCGGCGCCGTACTGACCCAGGAATATGCCGACATGATCGGCGCAGACTTCTACGCAGCTGACGCAATGGCCACAGTAAGATGCGCAGATAAGGTGTTCGGCGCGTAAGCTTCTGTTTTCGGGAAAGTTTCACGAATAAGCGTAAAAAGTCAAGAGACAATAGTCTTATTATATCCTCAGCCAATCCACTTCAGGTCGGACAATCCTTCTTGAATTTACATAGGCCCATTCCAGCGTCAATATTGTTCTCCCGATATAACCTTGACTGTCTTTATCTACTGCTAATGCCAGATCCGCAACATCCCCCTGTTTTAAGAATAAAGGGAGCTATAATTGTATTTTGGATTGAATAGTTGATTACCAACGGAAGATTCTTATCGAAAATAAAATCCTCCGGATTAGTAAAATAATCTGCAATATCAGGCAAAGAAGAAAAGATCCTCATATCCTGATCGGAAGTGGTTCTGAATCCATTCAGGCACCAATAATTGAATAGTATAGACCTGTTATTCTGTCCTAAAAAAAGACCTTCCCGGGAACGGGAAGGTCTTGTGATCAATACTGATAAAGATCACATTCCTGCGATCCTCTTGAGCCTCTCCTTCATTGCGTCGATCTCGGACGCAGTACCGGTCTTGCCGGAATATGCCTGGCGGGCCTTGCCGGCGATATCGGGAGTCTCCAGAGTCGGCATGGCAGGCTTCTGCTTGATGTCGGATACAGTGCTCTTCGGAGCTTCTGCAGCTTTGTCATCGTAACTGATGCTGTGAGCTATATCACGGAGGGTCTTCGCGGGTGATATGAGAGAAGGAGTCTTGGTAAGAGAAGCCATTCTGTCCATATTCTCATCTGCCTGGGGTTCTTCTACAACGGTTGCTTCTGCAACTTCAGTCTCATATACCTGCTCGGGCTCAACATTCTCGGGTGTTTCAGGCTTTGCTGCAGGTTCAACATAGGCCGCCGCAGCTTCTGCCTTAGCCTTCTTGTAAGCTTCTGCCTCTTCACGCGCCGCGCGGATCTTGGCAAGCTGTTCTTTGTTCTCTTCTTCGGTTCCCTCATAGAACTTTCTTGCAGATGCTACTGCCTGGATTATGCCCTTCTCGGAAACCAGTTCGCAGGCAACAGCCGCCAGGAAAGACCTGTCGGGAGAATATGAGAAAGGCAGTTGCTGAGGCGGGAACCACCTTACGATGGATCCTGCGAACAGAAGATCGGCATTCTCCGTAGCATTGCCTCCCCTGACATAGATGATGCAGTTGAATGTATCGTAGATCTGCTTTACAGCCAGCAGCACGTCATTCCTGTCGTGACATTCCATACCGGAAAGGACTTCTGTCTCCAAAAGGTTGATCGAGATGAACTGAACCTGAGGGAGAAGCCTCGTGCTGAACTCCTCATAAGTCTCTGCAGATACCATGACATTACCGGAATCGTCAATGAGTCCGGGCTCTGAGATAACGATATTGTGCTGAACCGATTCCAATACAGATGCTATGAGCCTTACATCTTCGGGGTCACGTACAAGTCCTATGGCAATAGCATCTACCTGAACCGAATCGAAGCAGAACATAATGGATTCACTTATATCGTTCTTCAGGGATGAGCCGTCAACGCTCGTGTACAAAGGGACACAGATAAAGGGTTCCACACCGTACTTCTTGAAGGTGCGGGTCTTTGATCTGAAGTCGTAACAAGTATTCTCAAAAGAATCCGAGATGGATAGAACTTGTTTCATTACTGTGCCCCGATTGCGTTGATATAAAACTACAATTTAATTGTACTCTCGGGGCGGAGATTAAAACACAAGCCAATAGATATAAATAAAGACGTAAATTTCGTCAGATTAACCAATGGATTTTACGACAAGAGCTACCCAATCGTTCTTCTCGCGCCTGTCAACAACCTCCAAACCCGCTTGTTTAAAGGCTTCGAGGACTTTTGGTTCTTTTGTATTAATTATTCCCGAACAAATGATCTTTCCTCCGGGATTGAGCTTACCCGGGAAGTCGGGTGCTATCATGGCGATAACGTCGGCGATGATGTTGGCAATGATAAGATCGTACCCGTCCTTAGCGGCATCCTTGAGTTCGCCCGTGTGGCAGACCACATCGGGACACCCGTTGATCTCAAGGTTCTCCTTTGCGACATCCACTGCCAGCTTGTCGATATCTATCGCCTCGACTTCTCTTGCTCCCAGCTTATCCGCGATTATGGCAAGGATACCCGAACCCGTGCCAAGATCCAGTACGGAAGATGAATCCGTCACCAGTTGGTCTATAAATTCCGCACACATGGATGTGGTCTCATGGGTCCCCGTGCCGAAGGCGGAACCGGGATCCAGCATTATTTTCACCTGAGCGTCGATAGAATCAAGAGGGAGCCATGAAGGCACTATGGCAACGCGGTCAGAGATCTTGAATGCCTTATAGTCCTGCTTCCAGTTATTGGCCCAGTCCTCGTCCTTGACGTACTTAAAGTTCTTAAGGCCTTCGCCCACATCCAGGAATTCTCCGATATCAGAAAGCTTGGAAGAGAGCAGTTCTTTTGCTTCTTCGGTTGTCACGGATTTGCCCGTGATATTGCCGTAGATCATGTTTATGAACTCGTCGTTTACGAACTCTTCTTCCTTGGCGCCAAGCCTTATATAGCCGTCGTCAAGCTCGGCAAAATACGCCTTGATGACGACCTTCTCGCCTAAGCTGTCGATAAAGCCTTCATCCGCATATGTGAGGCTTGCGGGATCTTCCAATATCCTTCTGATCTCATCAGGATCGCATATAGCTATACCGTCGGCGCCGATGCCGGTAAGCATCTCGCAGACGGCATCGGAAGCTTCATCTGTCGTATAGATCGTAAACTCTGCCCATCTCATTTGTTGAATATACCTTTTATCTTTGTGAAGAATCCGGAGCGCTTGACGTAGTTGCGGTCTGTCAGTGTCGCTTCAAATTCGCGAAGTTTCCTCTTCTGGTCTTCCGACAGGCGCTGCGGCACTTCCACAACGAACCTGCAGGTATGGTCCCCACGGGAATTGGGATTGTTCTTGTTTGGGATACCCCTTCCGCGGATAGTATACGTATCGCCGGGCTGAGTGCCCTCTTTGATCTGATAAGAGACGGTTCCGTCGATCGTAGGAAGTTCGATGGAACCTCCGAGAGCCGCCTGGGTCATGGTGATCGGCACGTCACAGGAGGTGTTCATGCCGCTCCTTGCGAAAACATCATGGCTCTTGACCTTGAACTGCACATAAAGGTCTCCGTAAGGACCGCCGTTCCTGCCGGGCTCACCTTCGCCCTTGAGAGGCAGATAATCACCGGTATCGACACCTGCGGGAACCTTGATATGCAAGGACTTCTTGATCTGTCTGCGGCCGGCTCCGCGGCACTGGGTACAAGGGGTCTTGATGACCGTGCCTCTTCCCTGACATGTGGGACAGTCCTTGGTGACCATGGTCATACCGAACAGGGTCTGGGTCTGTTGCTGAACGCGTCCTGCGCCCCGGCAGGTAGGACATGTCTCCGGTGTGGTTCCTGGCTGGGCGCCCGAACCGTTACAGGCAGAACACAGGTCTTCCTTGCTGATGTTGATATCTTTCTCGCATCCGAAAGCCGCCTCCATGAATGTAAGGCTCATGCCGTACTTGAGGTTGGCTCCCTGCATGGGGCCGTTCCTTCTGCGGGAACCTCCGCCGAATCCGCCGAAGATGGATCCGAACAGGTCTCCCAGGTCGCCGAAGTCGAACTCGGCTGCGTTGAATCCCGCGCCTGCCGCGGCACCGTCAACGCCTGCATGTCCGAAACGGTCATAGCGTGCGCGCTTGTCGGCATCCGACAGGACAGCGTACGCTTCGTTGGCCTCTTTGAACTTCGCCTCAGCCTCGGCATCACCCGGATTTAAGTCCGGGTGATACTTCTTGGCTGTCTGGCGATATGCTTTCTTTAATTCTTCTTCGGTGGCATTGCGGCTTACGCCCAACACCTCATAATAATCTCTCGTTGAATCTGCCAAAGCGATCTCTCCTTATAGTCAGGGGATATCAGAAATCTCCGCCTGCGTTCTTGAACCCGCCGTCATCGGTTCCCGTTGAACCGCCGGTGAAGTTGCCGCTGTCGGCACCGGGGTTGCCGTATCCTGCGAAGTCCTCGGGGTTAGGCTGGCCCTGGCCGCCTGCTGCCTGATAGAGCTTCTCGGAGACCTTATAGAATGCCTGGGTTACAGCTTCAGTCTCTGTCTTCATGGCTTCTGTATCATCCTTGGCAACAGCATCCTTAAGGCGCTGCAGAGCATCCTTAACGGGCTGCTTATCTTCTTCGGATACCTTGTCACCGATCTCGTTCAAGGTCTTCTCTGTCTGATAGACAGTGGACTCTGCCTGGTTCTTGATGTCGACCTTCTCCTTGTTTGCCTTATCCTCGGCAGCGTGGAGCTCGGCTTCCTTGATGGCCTTGTTGATATCTTCTTCGCTCATGTTGGAAGAAGCGGTGATGGTGATCTTCTGCTCACGGCCGGTTCCCTTATCGAGAGCCTTAACATTAACGATACCGTTAGCGTCGATATCGAAAGTAACTTCGATCTGCGGTACACCGCGGGGTGCGGGTGCGATACCGTCAAGGATGAAGTGACCTAAGCTCTTGTTATAAGCTGCCATCTCACGCTCGCCCTGGAGGACATGAACCTCAACCTGTGTCTGTCCGTCAGCTGCCGTGGAGAATACCTGGCTCTTCTTTGTAGGAATGGTCGTGTTACGCTCGATCATCTTTGTGAAGACGCCTCCCTGTGTCTCGATACCGAGAGACAGAGGTGTAACATCGAGGAGCAGGAGACCCTTAACGTCACCTGTGAGGACTGCTGCCTGGATGGCTGCACCGATGGCAACGCACTCGTCAGGGTTGATGCCCTTGAAAGGCTCTTTGCCGAAGTAGTTCTTAACAGCATCCTGAACTGCGGGGATCCTTGTGGAACCGCCGACCAGGAGGATCTTGTTGATGTCGGAAGGAGTAACGTTGGCATCGCTCATTGCGCGCTTAACGGGATCCATGGTCTTCTGTACGAGATCGGATGTGAGCTCGTCGAACTTAGCTCTCGACAGAGTGATGTCCAAGTGCTTAGGGCCTGTCTGATCGGATGTGATATAAGGCAGGTTGATATTGGATGTCATGACACCGGACAGCTCGATCTTGGCCTTCTCAGCAGCCTCACGGATCCTCTGCATTGCCATCCTGTCGGATCTTAAGTCGATACCGTCAGTCTTGCGGAACTCATCTACGATGTAGTCAACGATCTTGTTGTCGAAGTCGTCACCGCCCAGTCTGTTGTTACCTGCAGTTGCAAGAACCTCGAAGACACCGTCAGCGATGTCGAGGATGGATACATCGAATGTACCGCCGCCCAAGTCGAATACCAGGATCTTCTGGTCTGTCTCTTTATCAAGGCCGTATGCCAGGGATGCTGCCGTAGGCTCGTTGATGATACGGAGAACCTCAAGGCCTGCGATCCTTCCTGCGTCCTTTGTTGCCTGACGCTGAGCGTCGGTGAAGTATGCAGGAACAGTGATGACTGCCTGTGATACGGGCTGTCCGAGATAGCTCTCTGCGTCGCTCTTCAATTTGGAGAGGATCATTGCGGAGATCTCCTGAGGTGTGTAGGACTTGCCGTCGTGATTGACCTTATAGTCGGAACCCATCTCTCTCTTGATTGACATAACCGTTCCGTCAGGGTTCGTTACGGCCTGTCTCTTTGCGACCTGACCTACGAGTCTCTCGCCGTTCTTGGTGAAAGCTACGACAGAAGGTGTGGTTCTGTTGCCTTCGGGATTGGGGATGACTACTGTCTCCGAACCTTCCATAACTGCTACGCATGAATTCGTAGTACCTAAATCTATACCTATTACTTTTGCCATTTTATTTTCCTCCTGTTCTTTTTACCGGATTATTTCTTACTTGCAAGGATCTTATCTACGATCCCGTATTCCAATGCTTCTTCTGCCTTCATCCAGTGATCGCGGTCTGTGTCTTCCATGATCTTCTCGATCGGCTTGCCGCAGGAATCAGCCAGGATCTGGTTCAGTCTCTGCCTTGTATCCCTGATGTGGTCTGCAGCGATCAGGATCTCTGTTGCCTGACCCTGAGCGCCGCCCAAAGGCTGGTGGATCATGACCTCAGCGTTGGGAAGGATGCATCTCTTGCCGGGTGTTCCCGCTGCGAGAAGGACAGAACCCATGGATGCTGCCATACCCATGCAGATGGTCTGAACGTCAGGCTTGATGAGCTTCATCGTATCGTAGATCATAAGACCGTCGGATACGGATCCTCCGGGGCTGTTGATGTAGAACTGGATGTCCTTATCGGGATCTTCTGCCTCCAGGAAGAGGAGCTGTGCCGTGATAAGGCTTGCAGTTACGTGATTTACTTCCTCGGACAGGATGACGATCCTCTCCTTTAAGAGCCTCGAGAATATATCATATGCTCTTTCTCCTCTTGAGGACTGCTCGATTACAGTGGGTACCAGGCTGGATCTTAATCCCATATACTCGTTAAATTCCATAGTTGTTTCTCCTTTAGATTTAATTTGCGACCTGGACCACTGCGTGTCTGATCACTTTGTCTTTGTACTTATATCCTTTAGCGAAAACCGCTGATACAACGCCTTCGCCTAAAGATTCATCATCAATGTGCATCACCGCTTCGGCAATCGCCGGATCGAAAACATCTCCTGCCTTGCATTCGATCTCCTCGACTCCGATCTTAGCCAGAACGTCTGCCGTCTGCTTGGAGATCATCTCGATGCCCTTCAGGACATCTTCTGCCGAATTGGTATCTGCGCTCTTTGCCGTCTCAAGAGCCCTGTCGATGTTATCCATGATGCCTAAGAAACTTCCGGTTACGTCTGCTACGGCATCTGCATAAAGGCTCTCCTTCTCCTTAATGCTCCTCTTGCGGTAATTCTCATACTCCGCGTAGAGGCTCATGTATCTTGCCTCAAGTTCATTCCTGTCGGAAGAAGGATCGTCTGCTATGGCTTCCTCTTCTTCCTCTTCATCAAGATCGTCCTCTTCGGTATCAGGTGCTGCCGCATCGAAAACATCATCTTCCGAAGATTCCTCCCCGCTTACGGGACCGGTCTCATCAAGAGCCTCGTCATCCTGCGGGAAAAAGATCTCATCGTTGTTGTCCATGTCATCCATCCTTTCTTATTCGTTTATTATCTTTATCTGTTCATCAAGGTTCTTCTTGACGAAATCGATCTGTGATATGACCTTCGAATATTCCATTCTCTTCGGTCCTATAACGCCTATATTGCCCTGTACGCCGTCGCCCATATTGTAGGTGGTCGTGATGAAACTGCAGTCGTCGAAGCCCTCCAAAGTGATCTCCTGGCCGATCCTGATCATATAGGAATCCTGATTATGCTTCTCCTGAGCTTCCATCTCGTTCAGATATCCTGCGACCATGCCGTCATCGGCAAGAGATCCCAGAAGCTGGGTCGCGCGTCCCATGGAACTGAAGTCGGGCAGGGACAGCATCCTGTGCTCGCCTTCCAGATATACATCCATCCTGTCGGCCTGCTTGATCGCCGCGTACGCTTCGTACAGCACCTGATTAAGCAAAGAATCCGGGATATCCGATCCGCCCTTAAGAGCAGAGGATACTGTGATCAGTGTGATCTCATCCAGAGGCTTTCCCGTTATATTCTTCTCGATCGCATTAGAGATATCGAAGATCTGCTTATCCGTAATGAAGTTGGGGATCCTGACCAGCTTATCCTTGACGACACCTGCCGACAGCACAACAACGACCAGAGCCTTGCCCGGCTCGATCATCAACATCTTGAGCTGTGTAAGATAGCTCTTCTTAAGCCTGGGGGAACAGGTAAGGCTTACAAAGCCCGTTGCCTGGGACAGAGTATCCGCGGCACCCTTGATAAGGTCACCCAGTTCTCCCACCGAAGACTTGATATTCTCTTCGATCTTGGCCTGCTCCTTCTTCGACAGAGGCTCCACCTTCATCAGGGAATCAACATATTCCCTGTATCCCTTATCCGACGGGATACGGCCTGCAGATGTATGAGGCTTCTCCAGGAGCCCCATATGCTCAAGATCCGCCATCTCGTTACGAAGTGTCGCGGAACTGACGTCAAAGCCGTGGCGCTCGATCAAAGCCTTCGAACCTACCGGCTCGAACGTTGACACATAATCGTCCACGATGGCGTGCAGGACTTCCTTCTTGCGGGGATCCAGATCCATTCTCAGAGGCTCCTTTCATTCGATTAGCACTCTCACTCATCGAGTGCCAAATAGAATATACTCTTAATGACAAAATAAGTCAATGATTATCGGAGCGAAAGAGGCAATGCCCATATTCTGCCTTATTTTTCTTAGGGCAGGCGCACCGTTTTCGAAAAATCACGTTTTCGCGGAAGATTATGTGAGAAGCTGTAAGTCTGGATTGTACTATTAGTGAGATCTCGAAAAACAACACGGAGGGTAAAAGATTGAAAAACGAAGAAGATATCAGGCTCTTTGATACCTATTCGGATGATCTTTACAGGTTTGAAGTCTCATCTGTAGGCTCGAAGCAGGACGCCGAGGACATCGTTCAGGATGTTTTCGTAAAGCTTCTGGAAAAGCATATCCCCTTAAGACGGGATAAAGAGAAGTCCTACCTTATGACCATGACGGCAAACAGGTGCAGGAATCATCTTAAATCTTATACCACGAAAAGAAGTGACATCAGCAAGCAAAAGGGGGCCGCCTCTCATCTGAGACAGCCCCCGCTTGGAACTTAAACAGTAACTTAAGATTTATCAGAGTGTTGCAAAGTTGATCTGATCTGCCATGTTCTCAAGGTCAGCCTTTGACATGGGCACCGGACCGTCTTCACTCAAGGTTAAGAGGACATTGACGGTTACGAAGCTGTCGTCGAGATTTGCGAGGATGACTGCCTTGTCTTCGCTCAATGCGAGCTGGACAGTCTTGCCGCTTGCCGTCTTATATTCCCACTGCTCATAGTCATTGATCATACCGACATTGAGATATACCGTATCGAGAACTCCCTTGACCGTACGTCTCAGCTGGAAGTCGTACTTGCCGAATTCGCCATCGACCTGGAATGTTCCGTCAGGGAAGCAGTAACCCACATAGGTTGCATCCTTCATGACAACGTCATACTTCTCGTCGAGATCCTGCTGTTCGGCACTTTCGATCTTCCCGTGGAGAGAAAGGTTATACTTGGATACGATCTCGTCGACCTTGTCAGCCATATCCTGAGAGTAGACACCATATGTTCCGTACTTCTCATCCCACTCTGTTGCCTTATTGCCAACCTGATCCAGGATCTTCCTGTCCTTATCGTATCCGTCTTCAAAGTCTTTCCATTCCTGTGCAGCCAGGTATTCGGGGGAGTCAGAGAATCCCTGCAAAGAGATCATCTGGACTTTATCATCTACGGAATATACGTCGGTATCTTCAGATGTCTGTTTTGCCGCAACGCCTGTCTCATCACTGTCGACAGGTTGTTCAACATGCTCTGTTGCTTCTGTATTCCCGTTTCCATTATTCCCGAAAGCTACTCCTTCAAGTCCTCCCTTGAGTGCCGCAAAAGATACGGCACCCACTGCCGTTACGACCGCCGCAGCGATACTTACTGTCAGGATTGTCTTTTTCCAGTTGCGTCTTGTGTGTTTTACAGTTACGTTTGAATCATTATGTATTTTCATTTTTGTCAACTCCTTGATCCTTTCAGAGGAGACGACATTGGTTTCTTCCAGCATAACGGAAGAATCTTCAATATTTTCCATAAGGTCATAAATATTTTGCAGCATTAAGGTCGCCCCCTTGTATTTCTTTGATGGATTCAAGTTGAGTGCGAAGTCTTTCTCTTCCCCGCCTTAGCCTGGTCTTGATCGTGGACTGGTTCATCTGCATCTGTTCTGCGATTACCGATACGCTTTGACAGTAGTAGTAAAATCTCAGGAAGATCTCTTTGTCAGGCTGTGGAAGTGAATATACCGCCTTCCTCACCTGAGCGTCCTGATCTTCTTTATCAAGTCTGTCGAATAGCGAGTAATCATCTATTATAAGAATGTCCTCGTCCAATGGGAGCCCGTCCACCCTCTCCCGCAATTTCTGCATGGAAAGACTGCGGGCAACGCGACTCAAGTAACCTTTAAGGTTCAGAGGGTATAGCTTGGAGGCTGATCTCCAAAGGGTTACGAACACGTCAGATACCACTTCTTCAACATCTTCGCGGCTCATGGATCCCTTCAGGATGTTATTGACCACAGTCCCCACATAGGCACTGTATCTGTCAATAAACCATTCCAATGCTTCCTCGTCGCCTGTCTTCAGCAAAGCCAGGGCTTCTGCTTCTTTCAATTCCTTCACCTCAACTTGTTTATTCGAACGGCCGTTCACTTATATAAGTGCAATCCTGGGGTCTCAGGTTTCATTATTTTCGAAAAAACCTCAATTTTTTTGAAATCCTCATAATTTTCACCATATCATATCCCTTATAACCTTATCCGCAAGATCAAATCCTCT
This sequence comes from Clostridiales bacterium, assembly GCA_017964005.1. GTDB lineage: Bacteria > Bacillota > Clostridia > Saccharofermentanales > Saccharofermentanaceae > Saccharofermentans. The sequence goes on along the minus strand of JAGCSR010000031.1, from coordinate 10,449 downwards.
GTCAGACAGGAATATCCGGTCACCTTCCGATACCAGGAGACCTTCTTCGATATTCTTCCTGACCGCATCGCCGAAGACCGCTTCTATGGTCTTCTGATACCTTGCGGAAAATTCCTTCCGGCTCATGCCCATGGCAGTCCTTAAGGCAAGGAACGGGTATTCTTTGATCTTCTCTTCTTCTGTCATTATATCTGTTGTTGTAAGAAGGTCGGACCCGTCCTTTTTGCTGTCAAAGTATTCCTTCAGTTCTTCCGGTGTCACTTGGCGCGCGCAATCGATATATCCTGCAACAGATGCCGGATGGATAAATCTCATATTCTGAAGATAACCTGCCGCAGCGGCGCCGAAAGCATAGTAGTTCCCTCCTGCCCAGTAGTTTAAGTTGTGGCGGCTCTCGTATCCTCCGACGGAGTTATTGGATATCTCGTAACGGGCAAGGCCTTTCGCTGCAAGAAGCGCCCTGACCCTGTGATACATCTCCCGCTCTTCTTCCGGAGGGATCAGATCTTCAATATTGTCTTTATATCTTTGCTCGAAAAGTGTTCCTTCCTCGATGCTTAGAGAATAACAGCTCACATGCTTTATCCCAAGTTCAGTAAGCTCTCTTGCGCTTTCTTCTGCGGAACTTACTGTCTGCCCCGGGATCCCGCTCATAAGGTCACAGGAGATGTTATCAAAGCCTGCTTTCTTAAGGATATCTATCGCGCGTCTTGCGCCTTCGGAATCGTGGAGTCTTCCCAAGGTCTTTAAGACCTGATCATCCAGGGACTGCACGCCCATGGATACACGGTTGATGCCGCATTCCTTATAGATTAAGGCCTTATCGGGTGTAAGAGACGAAGGATTTACTTCTGTTGTTATCTCGGCATCCCCGCGAAGACCGAACAGATCTCTTATACTGCTTACGATCCTTGCAATATCTTCCGCAGGAATGCAGGAAGGCGTGCCGCCTCCGATATATAAAGTATCAGGAAGATCCGTTATGTCATCGAACCTGACACCGGAATCCGAGAAGGCCCGTATCTCCTGTATCAGCGCATCGATATATGAAGCTGCATCCGACCTGTCTGCAACGGAATAGAAATCACAATAGGGACATTTTCGCTCACAGAACGGGATGTGGACATAAAAGCTCCTGCCCATCAGAAGGATCTCCTGTGGATGCTCTTAACGGGAACAGGGTTCTTGAGGGCCGCAGTGAGGGCATTGGAGAACAAGAGGAAGCTGGGGGAGATATTCCTGTCGGGTGACATGAAGTTGGAGATATTGTCAGCCCACTTGGCCTTGTAGTTACCGATGGCTGGATACCCTACTTCGATTATGCTCCTGTATGTATCGGGACAGACCGCGCGGCAGAGGAGCTCCCATGTTCCGCACACACTGTCCTGCTCGTAGGAATCTATAACATCAACGTTTGCTTCGGGATATGCTTCCAGAAGGGCTTTGCGGTCTCCCAGGAGCCACGCTTCCACTTCTTCCGTGCAAAGACCGATAACGCATCTTATGTCGGGGGCATATTTATTCGTAACGGAATAAAGCTGCGCCCGGAGTTCATTTGGATCGTGGTTATCCGAATCCATCACGACCGCTAAGATCAGGTCGCCGTCCTTATAGATGTTATCGTATGCCCGGCACTTGGCGGGAAGGAGGTCCAGAAGGCCGGACGCGAACTTGCCGGGCTTGGCGGACCAGTCCCCGGGAAGCTTGCCGCAGCCTCTGTGAGGGCGCACTTCTATTGCCGGCATATCCTGACACTCTTTGCGGCAGATCGCCTCCACCATCCTCTTCACGACAACGGCACCGGATTTATCTTCTGCAAGTATCTCTATATTCACTCTTCGCTCTCCTCGTCCAGATGTCCTCCATACCAGATGGCGCCCATTCCGACGCCCTGACGGAACAGTTCCTCAACGAGAGGATCGGCTCCTGCGCAGGTTATCTCGACATCTCCTTCTTCAGTATCGAAGGACCTCTTGAACACCCAGACCTCCGAAGGCGCCAGGTCTTCCATGATGTACGGGTTATGGGTGGAGAATATTATCTGGCTGTATCTGTTATTGATGGAATATTCGCGCATCTCATCCGCCAGCACATCCACCATATCGTGGTACAGGTCCTTATCCGGAGTCTCCATGAATATCGTGGATCTCGGGCTCTTGTCGTTAAGGAGCAGCAGATACAAGAAGAGCCTGTCGGGAGAATCCGCCAGTTCCATGGGAAGGTTCTTGCGCTTCTTCATGTTGGGGATCTTCTCCTTGATCTTCTCGATCGTTGCAAGATAGATCTCTTCGTTCTCGGCTTTGAGGTACTCTAAGACATTGCGGACATTGGATCCTGTCTTATTAAGGTGCTTATGTCCGCCGGGTGCCTTGCCTGTAAGGTAATCCGTATCGGGGTCTCCTGCGGAGAACTTACAGAAGAACCATCCTGATATCTCTCTATAAAGATCACACATATCGGTATAGCCGGAGAGCTTCCCGTAGATACAAAGGGCTGTCAGGTGCTCGTCTTCCAACTCGATATCACCCATGACTCCCGCAGGTGCCTTAGGGTAAGCGATCCTGCCTTTGCCCCGGGCCGTCTCCATTACGGTAACGGGAATATATTTGCCTTCCTCTTCGCTCTTATCCGAACGGATAACCTTCTCCGATTCCACGAAAGGCCTTCCGTAAGGGTCACAGCTTACCTTAAGTTCGTACTGGAGATATTTGGACTTGAAGGTCGCCCTGTCACGGACCTTGAAGAACATGCGGAACACCGCAGGCTTCGTCCGGTCCTCCACCATATTGGCGAATCCCGGACGTGTCCCTTCTATGGAAGCCTGAGCCACATTGGTGGTAACACAGTCCTTTATGAACTCGAAAGTATTGATGAAACAGGACTTGCCCGTATTATTCCGTCCGATGAGTGCCGTCATGTTACGGAGGCGGCATCCCTTGGCACCGGAAGCGGAATCTTCTATCAGGATCCCTATCTTATCGTTATCGAAAACATCAAAGTTTATGAATTCACATCCCAACAGCATAATGTCACCTTCTGTCTATAAATAAGATCCCGCTGAACTGATCATTCACCGGGATCTGCCTGTTACCTGCCAGTTAAGATCACAGATTGTCGATAGCCGAATCGATCTCCTTGAGGTTCGTCTGAACCTTAGCGGTGCTCTCAGCCAATGTCTCGTTGAGTCTCTCGAGCTGCTGCTTGACATAGAGGTGAGCGTCACGGCGCAGTTCTTCTGCCTGAGCCTCAGCCTTGGCGATGATCTCTGCTGCCTGCTCCCTTGCGCCTCTGGTGATCTCGTGATCGTTGACCTTCAGGGCATACATCCTGTTGGCATCGTCGATGATCTTCTTGTTCTTGTCACGTGCGGTGCTGATGATGTCCTGGGCACGGGCTACGATATCGTTAGCCTGAGCAATCGTGCCGGGGAGATTGTTCTTCAAGGACTGGAGAGAATTGATCATCTCGGTTCTTTCGATTGAACACTTATCCGTGAAAGGAACGCTGGTCGCATCCTTGATGGTATCGATCATGTAATCGATGTGTGCCAGAGGGTCGTATCTTCCCTGATTTGAATTGTTTTCCATAGTTAAGACTTCCTTTCAGTAAGTTTGTTTTTAACCTTATCAACGATCTCGGCGGGAACCATCTTGGATATATCCCCTCCGTAGTGACCGACTTCCTTGACTATGCTGGAACTGATGAGAGACAGATCGTCCCTGCAGGGTATCAGCACGGTCTCATACTCGGGATACAAGAGCCTGTTGGCAAGGGTGAGCTCAGCTTCATATCTGAAGTCAGACTCTGACCTTATGCCTCTTACGACGGCGCAGCATCCCATGTCCTTATAGATGTCCACCAAAAGTCCGGAAGACCTGATCACTTCGATATTATCATATTCGCTTATTGAAGCGCGAACCATTTCTTCACGTTCCTGAGAAGTAAAGACAGGCTTCTTGGCGGAATTCTCCATTACGGCAACGATCAGCTTGTCGCAAAGACCGGACGCGCGGCGGGCAATGTCGCGGTGTCCTCTCGTGAATGGATCGAATGTACCAGGGAAAAGATATATCTTCAATTCCGCCACCTCATCTTATTGTTTTAAATACCCTTCTTAAAGAATGTTAACACTGTAAGCCCGTAACTACAAGAACGAAAGGATTCCAATTCCGTTACACTGTCTTTGATATCAAAGTCTCTCGAGTGCTCCACGATGAATAATCCGTCTTCCTCAAGAAGCCCGTTCTGCGAGATAACCCTTGCTGCAGCGGCTGCTGCCTTGGGCGCGTCCTTATAGGGCGGGTCCATATAGATTATATCAAAAGATGCCTTCTCCTTAGCAAGAAGGAGCAGTGCATCCGCAACATTCATCCTCATGACCGATGCTTCATCTTCCCCGATATCCAGCTTCGTAAGATTCTCCCTTATCGCGTTGCAGGCTTTGGGATTTCTTTCCACCAGCACCGTCTTTTCGGCACCGCGGCTCAATGCCTCTATGGCGATCTGCCCCGAACCCGAATACAGGTCGAGCAGCCTTGAATCCGGAACCCTGGTCTGTATTATCGAGAACAGGGCCTCCTTGACCTTATCCGTAGTAGGTCTGGTCTTATCTCCTTCGGGGGCAGCAAGCACCCTTCCTTTATACTGTCCTGCTATTACTCTCGGCATTATAACGTCCTCGCAGATTCCGCAAATCTTAAGTCGAAAAGCTCTTTGATATTCTGTTCTATCTTTCCTGCTTCAGCGCTCCCCGAAGACAATACTTCAGACACTTCGGTCACGGCCTGCTTTGCAAGTTCAAGATCCGTATAAAGGTTTGCCGCACGAAGCGCCGGGATCCCGTGCTGGCGTGTTCCGAAGAAGTCTCCCGGTCCTCGAAGTTCCAGGTCTTTTCTTGCAAGTTCGAACCCGTCATCGGATTCGCACATCATCTTCATCCTCATCAATGCGGTCTCGGACCTGTTCTCGGATACCAGCAGGCAGTAACTCTGTCTTCCTCCCCTTCCGACACGGCCGCGGAGCTGATGCAGCGTTGACAGTCCGAACCTGTCAGCATCCATTATGATCATGGCATTGGCATTGGGGTTATCAACACCGACTTCGATTACGGTCGTAGATACTAAGATCTTTACCGTTCCATCGGAGAACCGGTCCATTACATTGAGCTTATCTTTTTCGGGCATGGGACCGTACAGGATCTCGGCGGGCGCGGTCTTGGTGATGCCCCACTTATCCAGTTTGTCTTTCATCTGGACGACGCTGGTGATCGAGTCATCGGTATCATCATATCTTAAGAAGAATGTTCCTTCTTCTTCAGTCTCATCATCGATCTTGGCACAGACGATATAGACCTGATCACCTTGCGACAGCATCTTCAGGATAAGTGATCTGATATCATCCGAATCCTTGCTTGCGGTAAAGTAGGTCTTGATCGGTATCCTCCCTTTGGGCTTCTGCTTAATGATCGTGGTGTCCATATCACCGTATAAGACCATGGCAAGGGTCCTGGGAATAGGAGTTGCCGTCATTACGAGATTATGCACGCTGTTGGGTCCGAACCCGGAAGGTGTCTTTCTTACCAGGAGCTTGGATCTCTGCTTTACTCCGAACCTGTGCTGCTCATCTGCGATAACGAGGGCAAGGTCATCGAAAACGATATCATCCGTCAGGAGCGCGTGGGTCCCGATAATGATCTTGGCATGCCCTTCTTCGATGGCTTTCTTTATCCTGGTCTTCTCGGACTGAGAGGTCTTTCCCAGGAGCAGTTCGGTCTGGATCCCCGAACCTTTGAGAAGAGACAGGGCGGTATTGAAGTGCTGGGTTGCAAGGACAGATGTGGGGGCCAGGAGCACCGACTGATATCCCATTATCGCGCACATAGCCATGGCAAGGAGAGCCACCGCTGTCTTGCCGGATCCGACGTCACCCTGGACCAGCCTGTTCATGGGTTCTTCACGCATGAGATCTGCCTGTATGTTCCTTATGGCTTTTTTCTGATCATCGGTAAGTTCGAATCCCAGATTTGCGATTATCTTCTTCCAAGCGGATGCCTTGTCAGCGGGAAGTGATCCTGAGGGAATGACAACAGGCGCGATCTCATCTGACGAACGTTTCTGGTTCATCCTCATGCCGATCCCCAGGAGCACCAGTTCCTCATATGCGATCTGAAGTCTGGCGCGGTTCGCTTCCTCTATATCAGAAGGGAAATGGATCTTCCTGTAGCACTCTCCGGGAGTGGTAAAGCCCCTCCTTCTTACTATCTCTTCGGGGATCACCTGGAGCATCTGATCCGCGCACAGATCAAGGGCGGTCTTGACCCACTTCTGGATCTGTTTGGAAGTGATACCGGCAGTAAGCCTGTACACCGGCTTTACCAGGTTATCCTCATCAACGGACTCGGCCTTCTCCATATAAGGATTTACGAACTGCAGACCGCCTTTAAAGACCGAGAGCTTGCCGTGACAGAACACTTCGTCTCCCCTGTTAAACTTATCCGCAAGATAAGGCTGGTTGAAGAAAGTCACCAGTATCCTGATGCCGTGGTCTCCGATGTAGAAACTCACGGGTTTGAGCTTGCTCTTGGCATTCATGGAAGGCATAGTCAGGACCATGCCTCTGATGGAGACCTCAAGGTCTTCCTGAGCGTGCAGGATATCGGAAATATTGCTCCAGTCGTTATATCTTCGGGGGATATATGTTATGAGGTCGTATATGCTGCGGATCCCAAGCTTCCCCAGTTTTTCCGATGCGGTGGGACCTATGCCGTATAAAGACTCCACGGGACTGGTCAGGGTTACCTTCATAATCCGACCCTCCTGCAGACATCCTTGAGCGGGCATTCATCACACAAGGGCTTTTGTGACCTGCAGTATTTCCGTCCCAGATCCACTGACAGATGTCCTGTTCTTATCCACTTATGATCTTCGAAAAACTTACATATGTCGTCTTCTGCTTTCTTCGGGTCTTCCGAAGATGTGATCCCTATCCTGTACATAACGCGCTTGCAGTGAGTATCGACTACCACCGCAGGTATGCCGTACACTTCGCCGAGGATGAGATTTGCGATCTTCCTTCCCACCCCGCGGCAGCGCATGAGTTCTTCTCTGGAATCCGGGACTTTGTGTCCCCACTCACCTTCATATAATCCGGCAAAGTCCATGACCGACGCGGTCTTGGACTTGGTGAGCCCGCAGGGTCTTATGATCTTGCCGATATCGTCGATATCCGCCTTCAGGATATCTTCCATGGAAGGATATCTGTCGAACAGCACGCGGCACACTTTATTGACCGTTACATCCGTGCACTGAGCGGACAATATCCCCCTGACCGCAAGCCTTTCGGGGCTGTCCTTTTCGAGGGAACAGGAAGAATCGGGGAACTCCTTATTCAGTCGTTCCCACACTTCGTCAGCCAATATCTTCTTGTCTTTTGCAGATATCCTTCCCATTTATTCCTCCGGCGGATACGGGAAGGAGAATACGAACTTTGCGCCGCCCAATTCGGTCGACTCTTCGCAGACTATGGTCTGGCGGTGTCCCATAAGGATCTGTTTGCAAATGTAAAGGCCCAAGCCGAAGCCTTCCTGTTTACGGGAAGGATCGCCCTTGTAAAAGCTCTCGAAGATCCTCTGGCGCTTGTCGGCGGGGATGCCGGGACCCGAATCGTCCACCGATATCCAGATCTTCCGCTCTTTCCTGTCAGTCTCCGTCGAGATCTTGATCTTACCGCCCACAGGCGTGAACTTTATTGCGTTTGTAACAATGTTACTCACCACTCTGCCCAGCTCCATCGTCTCTCCGTAGGCTATGATCTGAGGTCCGGGATCCAAGGATTTGACGAGAGTGATATTCTTCTGATCGAACAGGCTCTCCAGGTCATCGGTTATATCGCAGAGCATCTCATTGACATTGAATTCTTCCATCATCTCAGGCGACACATGGGACAGAGACGAAGCTTCCGTCATGGATGTGACCAAAGACTTGATCTTGCCCACCTGCATCTTGATTATCTCCAGATACTTAGGCCTCTCGTTGTCACCGATGGTGCCGTCGAGCATGGCCGTAACGAAACCGTTGATGGATGTAAGCGGAGTCCTGATATCATGGGCAACGGACGAGATGAAGATCTCCCTGTCCTTCTCCTGATTCTGCAGCGACTCGATCATGTTGTTTACGGTATTGCCCATCTCGGTAAACTCCGATGTTACCGTGAAGTTCATGAAACTGTCGGAATTGGTATATGCCTCGTCAACACGGGCGGTATAGTCGCCTTCGGATACTTTCTGGATAACGTTCGAGATGTTGCGGACAGGACGAAGCGACAGCCACATGAACATGGCATAGAGGACTATCGAAGCCATGAGTGCCACTATGGCCGGCTCGAACACCAAAGACTTGTAATCATCTATTACTTCCTCGGTGCCGACGAAAGTTCCCGCTATAACGTAATAATCTGTTCCTCTGATATTCTCACAGCACACCGACTGTATATCCTGGGCGCTGGTCCTGCTGATGCCCGAATTGCCTTTATCCACGGCATCCGCCAGCATCTCCATGCCTTCTTTGTCGTCGATGCGGTATTTGGCATTGTTATCGAAAGCTACCTTTATCAGGCTGAACTCGGCGGGCTGGGCGAGATTGGTCATATAGACTATCCCGTCCTTATCCGCTATGAGTATCTCTTTGGATTCCTTATACATCTCGGACTTAACGAATTTCTCGATTATCCTCGTGCGTTCGAGATTGCCGGTTCCGTCATTGTCGCGCGTGAATACGAACGTGGTTTCTTCCGGAATGATAGACCTTATGTCGACCGCCAGGTTCTTGGCAGCAAGATCCGTTGCCTCGATGGTATCGGACACTTCAGTATTGTACATATTCTCATACGACAGGAACAACAGTAACGCGAAAACGAGAACCGTCGTGAATATGAGGAACGAGATTATAAATACCGCAAAATTCGCCGATACCTTCTTATTCTTCATAACAAGGCTTTCTTTACTTGGTTACGAATTTATAGCCCTTGCTCCAAATGGTCTGAATGTACCAATCGTGCTCAACATCGGGCTTCTCGATCTTGGCGCGGATCCTCTTGATATGAACGTCAACAGTCCTTGATTCAACGTATACATCATATCCCCAGACATTCTCCAGGAGCTGCTCTCTGGTAAATACCCTGTTGGGATTAGATGCCAGGAAGAACAGCAACTCCAGTTCCTTCGGGGGCATGAATATCTCTTCGCCGTCAATGGTGACAACGTATCTTACCTTATCAACGGAGAAGCCGGGATATGTGATTATCTCGGATGAATCGGGAACAGCGCTCTGTTCCGCTTCAGGCTTGTTCTCGGATCTTCTCAGGACCGCCTTGACTCTCGCAAGGACTTCCTTAGGCTCGAAGGGCTTGGCAATATAATCGTCAGCTCCGAGCTCAAGACCCAGTACCTTATCCAAAGTATCTGTTCTTGCCGTGAGCATGATAACGGGGATATCCGATGTCTTACGCAGTTCCCTGCAGATATCGTTGCCGTCCATGCCGGGAAGCATCAGGTCCAAAAGAATGATGTCAGGCTTGAAAGAATCAACTGCTGCCAATGCCATATCGCCCTGGCTGCATGTGGATACAACATAGCCTTCCTTCTCAAAGTAAAGTCTCAATACCTCGATGATACCCAAGTCATCATCTACCAAAAGGATCTTTTTTGCTGCCATCTTACACCTCTCCTTACTTAGTCTGCTTTATCTTCAGCCGCATCCGCGGCATCCCTACCTGATTCATCATCTTTAGTTTCCGCAGACTCACCGTCAGCAGAAACAGTGGAGATGTTGGCGACTTCAGCCGCAAAGCTCTGAGGATCCGTGAAATCCTTATAAACTGATGCGAATCTTACGTATGCGACTTTATCGACTTCATAAAGTCTCTTCATTACATATTCGCCGATCTCGTTGCTTGTGATCTCCTGTCTGTAACGCTGCAAAATATCGTTTTCGACACAGGATACAATATCGGTCAGGACCTGATTGGATACAGGTCTCTTGGAACATGCTATCTCAAGACTGGTCTTGAGTTTTGAAGGGACAAAGGGTTCCTTCGTCCCGTTCTTCTTGATAACGGTCGGAAGAAACCCTTCGATCTTTTCAATCGTTGAGAATCTGCTATTGCACTCAAGGCATACTCTTCTGCGTCTTATGGCATAACCCGACTCAGACGCACGTGAATCAACAACTTTATCATTGTCTTTCGCGCAATAAGGACAGATCATTCGTTGTTACGCTCCTGAGTCCCTCTTTAGTTCTGGTTGTTGTCCTTGCCGAACATGAACCAGGGCTTTGCGGACTTGGAAGGTCTGTCTTCAACAGTGGGAGCTACGGTTGCCTGAGGATGGCCGCCCATCTGAGGCTGAGGAGCTACGGGAGCCTGAGGCTGCTGATACTGAGGCGGAACCTGCTG